>JAUNDG010000041.1 GCA_030526195.1 Lachnospiraceae bacterium | reverse complement strand
TATGGCCATTATGAAGGCCACGATAGAAACTCTGATGGTCCGTTTTTTGAATGTCGAGCCCGCGTGATCAATATCAACTATGGCCACAACGAGGAGATTTTGAAAGCCTGCGCTATCCTCAATCAGTATGCTCAGTTCGTGGCTATGGTCAGAACTCTGCAAAAGGGCTATAATGAAAACGAAGAAGTTATCAAAAAAGATATCCTTGGCGTTATCGATGAATGCATTGAAAAGGACATCTTATCAGACTTCCTGCGGAAATATCGAGCGGAGGTGGCCATGAGTATTCTGACAGAATTCGATGTTGAAAAATGGAAAAAGACCATGCGAGAAGATGGTTACTATGAAGGAAAAGCCGATGGCCTTGCGGAAGGAAGAGCAGCGGGCCTTGAGGAAGGAAGAGCAGAAGGGAAAGCAGAAGGCTTGTTTCTTGCTGCCTGGAAGGCTTTCGAGAGTAAATTGATGACTGCGGAGGTGGCGGCATCTCTTGCCGGCCTGGAGGTATCTGAATTCCTTGAAAAAGGCCGTGACTTGACTCACCAGGCATAAGCTCGGGATTCCAATTCCCCAAGCGTTCCCTTAGGGAGGGGTATATTAATTCATCAGGCAGACATAATCGATGTATCTCAATTGTCTGACCTTGATATTATTACGTTCACACAGAAAGATCATCATCATGAAAGCAATGTTAAAAAAATTATCACTCATCATCCTGCCGGTCATGCTTCTTTTTGGAGCATCGCCGGTGGCGGTTCTGGCAGACAACTCTGAGGTTGTGACCTTATCCGGCACAATCGGAGCGATGCAGATCGATGAGGGCGTAAAAAAAGTCATTTTAAATGGCGTGACCCAGTCCGAGGACGGAGAATTGGGCATCCTGGGGGATGTGGTTGTCGAGATCGCGGGTGGCACACAGAACAAGCTGACCGCCATCGGCCTTCACGGAAATGCCGAGTTTACAGGCGGTGGTGAGCTGGAGACTCTTGCCATCCTCCACATGGGGAAAATGCTGGTGTTCAATCATACCGGTATGATCACGATTCCCTCCGGTTCCCTTTGCTCAATGGCTGGCGACATTGTTTTCAACAGCGGGACGGTGCGGACCGGCGCGGCTGATGAGACCCAGTTTCCGCTTCTGGCGACTGAGGGCAACATCACCGTGAACGGCGGCGAACTCATCACCGCCGGCATTTCCGGCAGCGTTTTTGCCGGCGGGACTGTCAACCTGGAGGGCGGCAAGGTGGAAGCCTACGCCACCGACGGCGCGGCATTCACGGCAGGCAAAGGTGAGCCCGGCAGCATCATCATCAGCGAAAGCTTCAGTCTCGAAAATAATATGTACGCCGCAGAGGGGCCGTCCACCGATGAGGGCGTGACGGTCAGCACCATCGTGAACGCCAACGGCGAGACAGTGCCGTATGTGACCGGCGAGGGTCCCGAAGCTACGGATCGCATCAAAGAATCCAATGAAAAACTGGAGGCTGTGATGTATCAGGAGCCTGCCGATGATGAAAATGGCTCTGCCGATGGCACGAACAGCAATGGCGAGAACGGCGCCGATGGAAATGGTACGGCTTCCGATGCCGAGAAGGCTGAAAACAAAGCCCAGGCTCGTCGTCAGTTATCACCGGTGCTTCTGGTGGTGATCTGCCTTGCGGCGGCAGCGGTGATAGCCGGTGTGGGCGTGTCCATGAGCAGCGGCAAGAAGAGCCGGAAGAAGGGCAGCGGCAAGAAGGGCTCCGGAAAGAAGCATTCCTGATAGAAAGGAACCCTCTCAAGAAAGAACACATTCACCTCAAGTCCGGGCCTATAGGCCCGGGCTTTTCTCCTGTAAAATACAGACCATAGAAACAAACACTTAGCGAGCGAGCCGCTCAGCGGAGCACATAAGCGGGACGAGCAGACATCGTGCTCAGCAAAATCGCTCTCATGAGTTTTACAGGAGGTCATATATGAACACAAACTATCAGCCCACCCATCCCTACGATGGCAACCCGTACCAAAACGGTGCCGAACAGCAGGCTCCCTATGGCGACTATCGGCATTACAATGCCGATGACAATAATAGTTTACCCAAAAACGATGGCTACAATGACCACACAAATTATCGTGACTTCACCGGTAATCGGGTGACCATGGAGGAGGCCGAAAATTATCTCATGGAAAAGGCCGTGGGCGCACCGCTCATCGCCAATGCCACATCGCTGTGTATCATCAGCCCCGCGTTGCTTGTGGTGCTGGGTGGCCTCTCGGAAAATATCGGCTTCCGCATTTCCGAAGGATTGGCAGCGGCTTTGGGCTGCACCGTCCTGTTTGGCCTGGTGGCCGTCGCAGTGTTTATGTTCATCACCGGCGGCATCAGAATGAGCCATGCGTCCCGTTTTGAGAAAATGGTTTTCGAGATGGACGATAATGTAGTGGCCATGCTTCTCAACAGAAGCCGCGATTATGAAATGACTTTCGCCCGCGGTCTGGCCGTTGGCGTTGTGCTGTGCATTATGTCCGTTGTGCCGCTGGTGGTGCTGGCAGCCCTGGGCGCACCGGATTGGGTGTGCGCCGCAGCTGTGGCTTTGCTTCTGGTCCTGGTCGCTATCGGCGTGAACATGATCATCCGCGTGGCCATCGTCAAGAGCAGCTTCGATGCGCTGCTTCAGGAAGGGGAATACACACGGGAAGAAAAGCACGTCAAAGAAAGAATGGATGCCGTTTCCGGTCTTTACTGGTGTGTGATCACCGCCGTTTACCTGGGCTGGAGCTTCTGGTCCGGCCACTGGGGCACCACCTGGATTATCTGGCCCGTGGCAGCGCTCGCGCACGGTGTCATTTCCGGTATCATCCGCCTGTTCGTGGGTGGCAGTCGCTGTTAAGGGAAGCCAAAGCCGGTTGCGGACCACACAAGTAAGCGGTGATGCGGAAATCGTGCCTGCTCCATAGCAAGGGCCGGATTTATCGGCAAGCGACATAAGCATGAAGATAGTCAAAGAATCCCTGCGCAGAATGCGTGGGGATTTTTTATGCCCGGAACGCTCGACGAACAGCCCTGTGTACAGGGTTAATCGGATAGGCATTGCGTCGGAACTGAGCATCGATAGGTATAAAGGACTTATAATTATAAAGATAAATTGCATATAACCATCAAAAAATCAAATAATAGAAGGAATGGCATTACAAATCCACTCATTTGAGATATGATAGTAGATATACAGACTAAAATTGCCGAACTATTTCCTGGCGACAGTCGACAGTGTCTGATTGGTTCATCCGGCCCGCAACGGGTCGTTTTTCAGAAAGTACAGGAAGATATATGCGCACAAGCTTTTCCACATATTTTAAACGCACCGCATGGCGCAACACATCCCATTTCCTTGCGTTGCTTTTGGGTGTCATCATGCTGGTGGCGAGCGGCAGACCCATTTTCGCAGAAGAATTACCGAAAATGGACACGCCGAACTACCGGGTGGCCTTTTACGAGTCCCCCAATTACCACATCCAGGACGAAAATGGCAAGCGCTCGGGGTACGGTTACGAGCTGATGCAGCTCATCGCGAAGCACAGCCAGTGTACATTTTCGTATGTGGGGTACGACAAGACCCCGCAGGAGTGCGTGGATATGCTGCGGCGCGGCGAGATCGACATTTACACTGCGGCGAAGCACACCGAAGAGCGCGAGGCGGAGTTTGCATTTTCGACCCAGCCTGCCATTTCGGCCACCACCTGCATGACCGTGAAGCGGGGCAACACCGCCATCAAGCCCAGGGATTATGCCACTTATGACGGCATCACAGTGGGGCTTCTGGAAAATCACACCTATAACGATTCATTTCTGGAATTTGCCCATGAAAATGGGTTTGCCGTCAACGTCATTTACTACGGCACCCAGGCGGATCTGAGCGCGGCCCTCATCACCGGTGAGGTGGATGCGCTGGTGAACAGCTACATCGGCACCCCCGAAAATGAGACGATTATCGAGACTTTCGGCGAAACCCCGTACTATTTCATGGTGAGGAAGGCCGATGCGGCGCTGGTGGAAATGATCGACCGGGCCATCGATGACATGAACGTGGCCACCCCCACCTGGTGGAGCGATCTGTACACGAAATATTACGGCGCCACCCGGTCCTATCTGGAATACACCGAGGCCGAAATGGCCTATCTCGAACAATTGCAGCAGAATGGCGTGGTGATTCGCGTCATATCAGGTCCGGATAAAAAACCCTATTCCTGGTACGAAAATGGCGAGGCTTTCGGCATTGTCCCGGATATTTTCGCCGCCACCGCCCGGGAACTGGGGCTTGATTATGAGATTGTGCCGGTTGCTTCAAAGGCCGAGTATGATGAGATTCTCGAAAATGGTTCTGTGGATATCTGGATGGATGTGCTCGGCGATTACGAGGGCACCGAGGACGGTCGTTACAAGGTGACGGAGTCCTATCTCTCCACCACCTTGTCCATCTTGCGGCCCAACGGGTCCTCCGGTAAGATTAACCGGGTGGCCATTGTGCGGGACAATCACAAATTTAAGCAGATTATTAAGGAAACCTGGCCTTCGGCGGAAATTGTGATGCTGGAGGGTACGGCGGCCTGTAAAAAAGCATTGCTGGATCGGGAAATCGATGCAGTGCTGCTGCGGAGTTACCGGGCGGAAGAAATCGCCGGTGAGGACACCATGGACCGTTTCCGTGTGGACGTGGTGCAGAATTCTTCATTGCCGATGCGCATGGGGGTCAATGCCCGGGCGGATTATGAATTTTTTGGCCTGTGGGAAAAGGCGCTTCTCAAGGTGGCGCAGGAAGAAAGCAGCGCCCTCACCCAGAAATATCTGGAGGCGTCCAGCGACATTTCCTTAATCACCTACCTCATTCAGCATCCGGGGTATCTCGCCCTGGTGGTGGGCATCGTCGTCATCATTTTCTTCCTTATTATTATGTGGCGTCAGTCGGTAGCCCGGCGGCGGTCCGAAAAAGCGGCCGCGGTGGAGCTGGCCGAGGCGCTGGCGGAGGTCAAAGCTTCCAACGCGCAGCTTGAGGAACAATATCGGTTGCTGGCGGAGGCCCGTGACATGGCGGAACGGGCCAATCGGGCCAAGTCGAACTTCCTGTTCAATATGTCCCATGACATTCGGACACCCATGAATGCCATCATCGGCTTCCGGAACCTGCTTGAAAAGCATCAGGATGAGCCGGAAAAACGGCAGGATTACCTGCGGAAGATCGATGATGCCAGCACCATCCTGCTGTCCATCATCAACAACGTGCTGGAAATGGCCCGGATCGAGAAGGGGGCCATGACGGTGGAGGAAACACCGGCCTCGGCGGAACAGTTCAATGACGCGCTGTTTTCCATTTTCTCGGAAATGATGAAGCAGAAGGGCATCACGTTCCATCGGTCCATCGAGGTGGAGCATCACTTTGTGTACTGCGATGCCATCAAGCTCCGGGAAATTTTCGCCAACGTGCTGAGCAATGCGTATAAGTACACGGAGCCCGGCGGCTCCGTGACCATGGCGCTTCGGGAACTGCCCTGCGAAAAGGAAGGGTTTGTGCTGTATCAGACCACCATTTCCGATACGGGTATCGGCATGAGTGAAGAGTTCCTGCCCCACATTTTCGAAGAATTCTCCCGCGAGCAGAACACCACGGACGCGAAGGTGGAGGGCACCGGTCTTGGCATGCCCATCGTGAAACGCTTCGTGGATATGTTGGGAGGCACCATTTCCGTCACCAGTGAAAAGGGCGTGGGCACCACATTTGTGATCACGATTCCGCACAAGATCGCGGATCGGGCGCAGCTGTCCGCCTTGGATGAGGTGACTTACGATCCGAAGGTGTTCGAAGGCCGGCGGGTTCTGCTGGCGGAGGACAATGATCTGAATGCGGAGATCGCCGAGGAGATCCTGGGCGAGGCCGGCTTCATCGTAGATCGTGCCGAAAATGGCGCTGTCTGTGTCGATAAGCTGAAGCGATCCCCGGACGGGTATTACGATATTGTCCTGATGGATATTCAGATGCCGGAAATGAATGGCTACGAAGCGGCAAAGGCGATCCGCGCACTGGCGGATCCGCTGAAGGCTGACATCAAGATTCTTGCCATGACTGCCAATGCCTTTGAGGAGGATAAGCAGGAAGCCTTCCGCGCCGGGATGAACGGCCATCTGGCCAAGCCCATCAACGTGCGGGAACTGCTGAACGTGCTGGCGAACTTCCTGGGGTGAGGGCAACTCCCTTATTTCCTGAATGGCCTCAGTCCCCTCATTTCCCTGAAGGTTCACAGCCCCTCATTATTCAGATGGCGCTATTCATCGATGGCTTCTGGGAAGTGTTTGGGTCCCCTTTGCTAAGTGTGTAGAGTGGCAAGGGCAAATAATGATAAAATAATGACAAATCCCCCGCTTTGCGGGGGATTGTTTGTTGGTATGAATGCTTTCGGGAATCATTCTGGGAACTCCACTCTTGGCAAAGCGCGCTGGTTCCCTGACACCGGCACGTCAGGCAAGCTTCCAGGGAACTACTCTCGGCTGGTCCCACTGGTTCCCTGACACCGGCACGTTAGGCAAGTTCTCAGGGAACATTACTCTCGGCTGAACCCGCCGGTTCCCTGACGCCGGCACGTCAAGCAAGCTTCCAGGGAACCCCACTCCTGGCTAGGCCCGCCGGTTCCCTGATACCGGCACGTCAGTCAAGCTTCCAGGGAACCCCACTCTCGGAAGAAC
>JAUNDG010000024.1 GCA_030526195.1 Lachnospiraceae bacterium | reverse complement strand
GGTCATGGTGATGGTGATGGTCATGATCATGGTCATGACCGCAGCAGCAACCGTCCTCATGATCATGATGGTGATGATGATGCTTCTCGACCTCAGCGGCTACCTCAGCCATAAATTCATCGTCCACAGCGCGGCCCTTTTCGATGGTGGCCATCAGCTGATGGCTGTCGATCTCATCCACCGGTGTGGTGATGATGGCAGCGTTGGGATTGAGCTCGCGGATGATATCCACAACCTCGGCAACCTTTTCATTGGTGGCCTTGGCGGTATCGGTGCGGCTCAGCACAACGGTACGGGCGAACTGCAGCTGGTTGCCGTAGAATTCGCCGAAGTTTTCAATGTACATTTTGGCTTTGTTGACATCGCACACGGTGGTGAAGCTGTTGAGGACCACATCATCCATTTTCACAGATTCAACGGCCTTGATAACATCGGACAGCTTGCCGACACCGGTCGGTTCGATGATGATACGGGCCGGATTGTAGTTTTCGATGACTTCCTTCAGCGCCACGGTGAAATCGCCCACCAGTGAGCAGCAGATGCAACCGGAGAACATTTCACGGATCTCGATGCCGGCTTCCTCAAGGAAACCGCCGTCGATGGAAATGTCACCGTATTCATTTTCGATCAGCACCACTTTTTCGCCTTTAAGTGCGCCCATCAGGAGCTTCTTGATCAGTGTTGTTTTGCCGGCTCCGAGAAAACCGGAGATGATATCGATTTTCGTCATTTTCAAAACCTCCTTCAAATCTATCGAACGAAGGGCCGCGCTACTACCGCCGCACCTCCGATTGAGTACCGGATACGGACACGCGCCATTCCCTGAAGACTCCACACCTTTGAGTCAGAGAATACCTGTGTCCCTCAGGAATATGGCTTTGCCATCCCTTGCATACACTTCGCCATTATATAATGAAACAACGGAAATGTTAAGCCTCGCGCCGATTCATTTACGCGAAAATGTTCCTTTGTCACATCGTCACATCGGGCTGCAATCGCACACGCGCAATACCCGCAGAACACGATGTCCGCTTCGCCATTTGTTCTTGTACTCAATGCAATGTCCATTTGCACAGGAAATGAGTTTGTGGTAAATTATCAGGCGGTGTCGCACTGACCCATTTTCATAAAGAAGGTGCGCCCCCTCGTCTTCTCATTCAGTTTGCTTACGGTTCACGATCAGGAGATTCAACACATGACACAAACATCCGCACCCAAGGGTGCTGCTTTATTCTTTGACATCGACGGCACTCTGCTGCCCGACTGCACCGATGACTGCCCGGCAGGTCTGCCGGAAACCCTGCAGGCCGCCTGCGACCGGGGCCATCATCTTTTCATCAACACCGGCCGCACCATTTGCTCCATTGCGCCTTCAGCCATGGCCCTGCCTATGGACGGGTATCTGTGTGGCTGCGGCTCACGGATCATTTTCCACAATGAGGTGCTCTTTTACAGCGCTTTATCCCCGGAACTGTCCGCTTTCCTTGTGAAAATGGCCCGGCAGTGCCACATGGACATGATCCTCGAGGGCACCAGGGACATGTATTTCCCGAAGGAAACCAGCCGTTTCCCCCAGGTGGAATCGCTGCGCAAAACGGCCCACGACATGGGGCTCGCCATCAAGGTGTCCCAGGATGATCCGGTCATCGATGCGGATAAGTTCGTCGTCTTTGTGGATGAAAAGAGCGATAAGGATGTCTTCTTTGACGCCATCGCCAATGACATTTCCATCATCGACCGGGGCAACCAGATGTATGAATGCATCCAGAAGCCCTACACCAAGGCCACGGCCATCGACTATGTCCGCCGGTCACTGGGCCTGACGCTGGACGATATTTATGTCTTCGGCGACAGCACCAATGACCTGTCTATGTTTGTTTACGCCAAGCACACCGTCGCCATGGGCGAGCACTCACCGGCCCTGGATCCGGAGACAGAGTTCGTCACCAAAAAGCTGGAGGACGGCGGCATCCGGCATGCACTGGAGCACTATCATCTTATATAATCATGGCTGTCTCAGAATTCTGATACCAGCCCAAAAGAGCATGGTGCTCGATTCTGTCGCCATGAGATGAACATCTCAGACATGTAAAGCGGACACTCGCAATCCGCTTCGCTACTTGCTCGTGAACCACAGCTACCTTCGGTAGCCCATCAGCAGGGGCTTTTACCCCTGCTGATGCAAGCTTCCCCCGTAACCCCCGCTTAAGACTCTGCGTCTTTGAAGCGGGGGAATGCTTGCTGCAGTTCAATAACAGAACAACAGATATAGTAATCCCCGGGAATCATGAGTGAATTGACTCCCGGGGATTTTTCTGTTCTTTTCTTAATTCTATTCCGTTAAAACGGGCACTCGCAATACCCGCAAGGCACAATGTCCGGACTCTTTAATTCTTTCAGCCCGGCCAGCATGATGAAGCAGCCGGTGGCATACCCGATCATTTCATAACGCTCATTGGGGGGTGCACCGTCGCCCACCGCAAACCAGAGACCGATGAGCACCGTGATGAGGAGGAACGGCTTCAGCACGAAAAGCCGCCGACGCCCCATTTTCGAAAAGAGGCACACAAGCGCCGCCAAGGGGAACAGGATAAGGGCAAAGACCACGGAGAAATAGCGCTCCGTCCAGATGACGCCCCTGCGGGAGCTGTCATAGAAGCACTGGGCGTTCCAGCCAAACCGCGGCTTGTCGGTGGTGATGCCCAGCACCCGGGCGCCGTAGCGCTGGGGCATGAACACAAACCCGGCAATATCCCGCACAATGTCCTTTATGACGCACCCTTTATCCCGCTGCCAGACCACGCGGGCCATATCCGTGAACATCTCTTCCGCCTGCTCTTTGCCAACCCGCTCATACATGATGGCGGCCAGCTGGTACATGACATTATTGTTGTGCTCATCAAAGGTCACCGCTTCCTCATAGGAAATGGTGTGCTTGATATCCTCCGGCATGGCTTCGTAATGCTCCGCCAGATGGGGCCACACGATGCGATCGAGAAGCACCAGGGAGGCATTGGTGGTGATGCGGCCGTGACGCCCCGGCTCCTGGGTCTTGCTGCCGATGAAACGCACCGTCCCGAAGGCCAGCAGCATGATAAGCACCGGAATGACCAGTGTCAGCAGCCATTTTCGGATGCCGGAGCAGTGTGTCGGGACATCGCCCGTTATCACAGTGTCCTTTTCCCGGCGATCAGACATGGCAGGCTCAGAGACTCGGTCTTCCGGGAAATCTCCCGGCTGACAAACTGATACCTCCGCCGTCGCGTGATGCTTCATGCGAACAATCCCCCGCACCAGCTGCCCCACCACAAGAAGCAGCACGAAAATGAGGATGCTGTAAAGCCGATCCTGTCGAAGCAGCGCCTGGACCATATAAAGAAGGCCAACCAGAATCCAGCGCCAATAGAAACGCCCGGGATCGCCCACGAGGCACTCGATGAGCAACGCCCCCATCACCAGCAGCGCCGACAGCGCAAAGGAATCCGTCAGCACCGACATATTCATGAAGGTCACGATGGGGATGCTGATGCCAAACAGGGAAAAAAACCACAGTTCACCCTCTCCAAAAGGCTTCTCCCAGCGGCGGTTCAGCACATGAAGCGCGTAGAAAAAGGCCAAAAGCGCTGCCACAGTCTGGATGATATAGGTGAGCGTGTGGTAATGAGCCTCCGTGATGCCTGTCATCAGGCGCAAAAACAGCGGATAGAGAATCGGGCGATACTCGTCCGGTGCCAGGGACTGACTCAGTTCCAGATACTCGATGGTATCCCCAAAGCTGGGAATATAATTCAGGCTTTTCACCATCAGATAGAAGCTCATGGCGATCTGCAGAGCCATCAGCCCGTAAATGACGAGGCGCAGGCCATTTTTTAATCTTGTCTTATTTTTCATTTTGATTTCCGTTTCAACACATCGATTCTCAGGCATGTTTCTCCGTGAAAATGAAGTTCTGCTGAATCCGGTAGCTGATGAAGAATAACAGCGTGTCCACCACAACCTTGATAAGGCTTTCCGGCAGCACCGGCAGCAACAGTTTCGCACCGGTTACCAGGCCGGCAGACACCAGCATCTGACAAACCGCCAGCAGATAATACCGGAAAATGGTCTTCTTCACGTTGCCGGTGCCGAATACCACCTTGCGGTTCATGGAATAATTATAGAAGGAAGACACGATTCTGGCCAGAACGGTGGCGGTCAGAATGTACGGCCCCACCTTATCCTTGAGCAGCATAATAAACAGCTGGAAAAGGCCCACATCAATGAGGCAGGAACTTAACGAGGACAGGGCGTATTTAAAGAATCGGCCAAAAAGGACCTTGTAGATCTTCCAGGAATCCCGCACCACATGGAACCGGCTGGCACTGTTTTTATCGATGTAAATGGTGGCGATGCCCAGCTGCTTCAGGGCAATCTTATGAAGCGCGGATTCCGTCAGCACATTCATTTCATACTCGTAACGCTCGCCCCTGACATTTTCGCAAAACTCAAGGAGTTCATTAGGGATAGCGCGCAGGCCGGTCTGAGTATCCTGCACCGGCACACCGTAAAACAGGTGGAACAGCTTGCGGGTCAGCGTGTTGCCGATACGGCTGCGGAACGGAACATTTTCGCCAAAATCCCGGACCCCCAGGATGATGGTCCGGTCAGGATGACGGTCGTCATTTTTATCATTGTCGGTTGCTGTCTGAGTTGACGCACCGGATGAGGAATAAAGCTCCGCCAGGGCATCCGCCATTTTCTGAACATCTGCGGGAGCATGCTGACCGTCATCGTCGGCCGTGATGAGGCCGAGAAACTCATTTTCATAACCCATGCTCCGGTAATGGGCAATGGCCGTTTTGATAGCCCTCCCCTTCCCCTTGTTGACCTCATGGGTGAGCAGGTCCACCTCCGGATAGGCGGCGGCCTCTTCGAAATATGGCAGGCGATCTGCTTCGGAGCCGTCATTGACAATAATGATCTTTCGGGCCCCGCCGGCGATCAAAGCCTGCAAAAATGTGATCATATGCTCATCCGGGTTATAGGACGGCATCACGATGACTGATCTGTTCACGCAAATTCCCCTCGTGGTTGTTGTAATAGATAAACCGATTAATTATACCATTGAGACACAAGGCCGCGCAACCATTGTGCTTGACGACGAAAATTGAGGCCACAGCGAGGCCCGCCGAGCCCCTCGATTCTCCCTATGGCCACCGCTTAACCCCGCTTAAGACTCCGCATTTTTGACGCGGTGGATGTCTGCTGACAACGAAAAACCGGACATGGTCAGGAAACATGGCTATGTCTCCCGAACCGCTGTCCGGTTTTATGTCTTTATGTCGGATTGAAACCTCTCGCCGCTCACATCTCGTGTGTTGTTCGGCTGAGTGTGCCTGTGTGACACCCGTCACCATTCATCGCATTGTCATTCATCACGCGGCTTGTGTGCGATTCGTTTCAATGAGCCCTGCCCGGATGAGACCAGCGCGGACGGCGCGTCCCAGCAAAATGGCGGCGGCGATCTTCAGAAGATCCAGGATCACGAAGGGCCACACACCCGCTGCTGCTGCCGCGGACAATGTCATGCCGGCCTGATTGGCCAGCCAGACAGTGCCCACAAGATAAAGGATAGCCAGACCCAGGATCATGCCCAAGGCCTGAAGGATCACATTGCGGTAGAACCGTTCCACGATGAAACCGGCCACCAACGCTGTGAAGATATAACCAATGAGATAACCGCCGGTGGGACCAAACAGCTTACCGGCACCACCGGAGAAGTTTGAAAAAACCGGCACACCGATAAGACCGATGAGCAGGTAAAGCAGCACCGCTACCGTGCCCTTCACGCAGCCCAGGATATAAACACCGAGGAAAATCGCCAGCGGCGCCAATGAAATGGGCACCGGCCCGATGGGCAGTGTCAGCGGCCCCAGAATACATATCACCGCTGTTATCAGCGCGATCTGTGTTAAGACTTTTGTTTTTGCGTTCATTAATAAATGCCTCCGTCGTCTCCGGTTCATATTGTAAATCAGCAAATCGCATTGTAAACCAGAGTCCCCCCATTGTCAAGTACATTGTAAATTTACTCATGCAAATGCATTTACAATAGACAGCTTAGTACCACGACCCAGGCGCCATCTGAGTGCCGTACGCCGGGGCGGGTTTCGGCATTCTGCCCACCTTTTCCAACCATTTCTTATATATTATATCCAGTGCCAAATGGTTGCAAAATATGAAGATTCATCGTATCACGTGTGGAGTGCTTTAATCTATTAAAGTTTAATAAATTAAATCATTTTACACAAAATAATACTTGGTATAGGAGATACATCATGCCTGAAATTAAATTCTACAAACAGCAGCAGATCCCCATGGAAATGCACAAAGTCCGCATCGTTCAGAAGCTGAACCTGCTTCCCGTTGACGAACGTCTGGCCAGAATGAAAGAAGCCGGCTTCAACACATTCCAGCTGCGCAACAGAGACATTTTCCTGGATGGTCTGACCGACTCCGGCGTTAACGCCATGAGCGACCGCATGGAAGCTGCCATGCTTCAGGCTGACGATGCTTATGCCGGCAGCGAATCCTTCTTCCGTATGGAAAAGAAGCTGCAGGAAATCTTCGGCATCAATTACGTTCTGCCGGCTCATCAGGGCCGTGCCTGCGAAAATATCCTGGCTGAACGCTTTGTCAAACCGGGCAACTGCGTTATCATGAACTACCACTTCACCACAGCCAAGGCTCACATCACCCGTGTGGGCGGCCATGTTGAAGAGCTGGTCAGCGATGCCGGTCTGGTTGCCAAGAGCGACCTTCCCTTCAAGGGCGACATCGACCTGAAAAAACTGGAAGACTGCATCATCAAGGAAACACCGGAAAATGTCGCTTTCCTGCGTATGGAAGCCGGCACCAACCTGATCGGCGGTCAGCCGGTCTCCTACGGCAACTTCAAGGCTGCCACCGATATCGCTAAAAAATACGGCATCCTGACAGTTCTCGATGCTTCTCTTCTGCAGGACAACCTGTACTTCCTGAAGACCCGCGATGAATCCATGAAGGATAAGACCATCCGCGAGATCACCAGAATGGTGGCCGATTGCTTCGATCTGGTTTACTTCTCAGCCCGTAAGTTCGGTTTTGCCCGTGGCGGTGCCATCCTTGTCAGAGATGAAGATATGTTCCACTCAATGGAAGACTTCATCCCGATGTTCGAAGGCTTCCTGACCTACGGCGGTATGTCCGTTCGTGAAATCGAAGCCATGACAGTCGGTTTCGAAGAATCCATGGACTTCGACGTCATCTCTCAGGGCCCGCAGTTCGTCAAGTATTGTGTTGACGCTCTTGATGCTTACGGCATCCCGGTCATCACACCGGCCGGCGGCCTCGGCGCTCACCTTTATGCCAGCGATTTCTGTTCTCACATTCCGCAGGAACAGTATCCGGCCGGCGCTCTGGTCTGTGCCCTTTACATCTGCGGCGGTATCCGCGGTATGGAACGTGGTACTCTGTCAGAAGAAAGAAATCCGGACGGCTCCGAACGTATGGCCAATGTGGAAATGGTGCGTATCGCCTTCCCGCGTCGTGTCTTCACCCTGTCCCAGACAGAATACATCATCGACCGTGTCAAGTGGCTGTATGACCACCGTGATCTTATCGGCGGTCTCCGCTTCGTTCACGAACCGGCCACTCTGCGTTTCTTCACCGGTAAGCTGGAACCGATCGGCGATTGGCCGGACAAGCTGGCTGCCGCCTACAAAGCAGACTTCGGCGAAGATCAGTAATCACGTTGTATCCATTAGATCTCTATCATATAAAAATGCTGTCGTATCCATGCGATACGGCAGCATTTTTTATGTATGGCATCGGATACATGATTTGTATGGGGTTCCGATGCCCAAATTATCCCTCAAAATCGGTCGGGCATCGGGATCTTTGTTAAGTCCCGAGATCCGATGCATCAAATTTAATTCTGCTCTCTCTTCCGCAGGATCATGGCGATGGTTTCCATAACCCCTTTCACATTGATGGGCTTTGACAGGTGGCCGTTCATGCCGCATTTGAATGCCGCTCGCTTATCTTCTTCGAAGGCATTGGCGGTGACGGCTATGATCGGCACGGAGGCCTTTTCCGGATCCTCCATGGCCCGGATAGCCGAGGCGGCATCGTAGCCGTTCATGTTCGGCATCTGGATATCCATAAGGATGATATCAAAGTGGTGCGGTGGTGCAGCCGCCAGCATATCGCAGCAGATCTTGCCGTCTGCGGCCCGTTCCACCACAAAGCCGGCCTCTGACAGGATCTCGGTGGCGATTTCCGCATTGAGATCGTTATCTTCTGCCAGCAGGATCCGTTTCCCTTTGAAGAGCTCCGGATCGATGGATTTGTCGAGCTGGCCCACATAATCGGATTTATCCGCCAGACGATGGGGCAACGTGATGGTAAAGGTGGTGCCCACACCCTTCTGACTGGTCACCTCAATGGTACCATTCATAAAGTCGACCAGGCGCTTCACGATGGGCATCCCGAGGCCGGTGCCCTCAATACGGGCATCGGTGGTATTCTGCTCACGGGCAAATTCCTCAAAGACATGAGGCAGAAAGTCCTCGCTCATACCGATACCGGTATCCGTTACCGTTGTCCGGAACAGGACCTCACCCTCTTTATCGCAGGGAATCTCCTCCAGTTTGATGTGGACACTGCCGCCCGGGTTAGTGTACTTGTAGGCATTGGACAGCAGGTTGATGAAGACATCCCGGATCTTAATGGGATCGCAGAACACATACTGATGCTCAACGGAGACTTCCTTCGTAAAAGTAATGCCCTTCTCAGCCATCATTTCCGTGAACATGGAGGAAATGCTGTCGTCAAACTGCTCGGCGCTGCCGGCCACTTCATCCAGCGCGATCTTGCCGTGCTCGATGCGGGACATTTCCAGCACATTGTTGATGATGGATAAGAGCACCTCATTGGCATTCTTGATCTTATCCAGATAATCCTGTCGCTTCTCCGGATCCTCCTGGTTCTTTTCCAGCAGATCCCGGAAGCCAATGATGGCATTCATCGGGGTGCGGATATCGTGGGACATATTGAAGAGGAAGGATGTTTTGGCCGCATTGGCTTCCTTCGCTTCAAACATCGCCTCCTCGGCGCTGACCTTGGCCTCCTCCAGTTCTTTTTGCTTATTGCGGAAGAATTTGGTGAGGTAAATGAAGAATCCGGCCCCGATCACGATAATGAGGGCCATCAACTGAAACACCAGCACATTGGAGCGTTTCACAATGCTGTCGTTGGCGGTCTGCGGGAAAATGCGGACCATATAGTACCCACTGTTCGGGAGCTTGTTGATACAGCCGCCCACGTCATTGCCGGGAATATTGATAGCCGTCATCTCACCGGTGGCCATGCCATTTTCCAGTTCGGCTGTCATGGCGGCATGGCCATTAGCCAGATCGGTCACATACATCTCCTGCTGGGGATCAAATCCGTCACTGCAGGCAATGATCCGACCGGTGTTATCGGCCAGATAAGAGGTGGCCGGCTCGCCAAAGAACTTATCCGTCAGCAGATTGGTGATACGGTTGGCGGCCTGGTAAACACCCACCAGGGAGCCCACAAACTCATTTTCGTAATAAACCGGCGCGTAGAACATGAGCAATGTCTCGTGGGTGGCACGGGAAATATAAATGAGTTCCATCCCGCTGTTGCCGGCCTTCGCATCCAGGTAATACTGGCGGTCACGGGCATCCGAGACACCGCCGGTGATGTTATGATCCATACCATCCTTATCGGCAAACTCCATGAAGTCAAACACGGAGTTCTGGATGAGATGCTGGATATCGGCAATGTCAAACTCCGGCCCTGTCAGGGAATTGCTGACCAGTTCGCTCAGAATCCGGATGTTGTCATAACCGTTTACAATCTCATTATCAAGCACCTCCGCCATCTTGACAGTATTGTCCGTCAGATACAGGCGATTGTCATTGGTCACGCGCTTACTGTTCTGAACGGCAAAGATGATCAGACCCGCGGAAATAAGGAGTGATACTAATATGATGATTGAAAAAAAGTTAATTCTCTTCTTCATGACAACTATCTCCAAAACAGTATGACCTGTTGGTCATTTTTTAGAATCATAACGTTGTTAATAAGCATACTGTTCCATTTCATCTATCATACCATACAATTTATCTTTGGATTATCATCTTTTACAGATATGGCAAAAAAACTCCCTGTTTTTTTGCTTTTATCAGGCAATTAGACCATAAGTTCTACGGAATCCCCGATAAACAAAGACAAATCTCAACAATCAAAGCAAGAAAAAACCGCCGTCAGTGGTGAAACTGACGGCAGTTTAAAGAAGTGAGGAAATACGTGGTGAAATAAGACCGGTTTTTCAGCTTTTTTTATGCCGGGACCGGTTTGCGTTCACGTTCAGCTCGCTTACTGACAATCTCCATCGTCAGAGCCGATACAACAGCCAGAACGCACAAAGCGGAAATAATAAGGAAAATCAATTTAAAGCTGCCGACAGCATCGAAGATCGGGCCCGCCGCAAAGGCTAACACCGCCCCCACACCGGTGCTGATGGTGATGTGCATACCGGTGTATTTTTTGGCCAGCTGTGTGCCGTAAGCCGCACCGCAGCATTTCGGAATGGCAATGGTTAAGGCATAGAAAGCCATGCCAAAGAGGAATGCGGCGCCATACATGACGGACTCTGACCCGATGCCGAGCCCCAGCACCGTGCTGCCGATGCCTGTGGCACCGGCGGACACAGCCATGGTTTTCCAGGCCCCGACCTGATCGGACAGCCAGCCGCAAAGCAGCTTGCCGCTGACATTACCACACATGATACAGGAAGCCACAAAAGCCCCCGTAGCCAGAGAATAGCCCAACTGTTCCATGTGGATGCTCATGTAACCCAGCATAATGGATGCCGCACTGAACAATGTCATGCCGGTCACCAACGCAAATCTGAGCCGGATCGGCGCGTCAACACCCTCGGTTTCAACCTTGGCCGCTTCTTTAGTCTGTGCCACCGGCGGTTTCCCGAGACCAAAGAGAAGGAAAAGGCCCATACCGGCAAAAATCACGGTCAGGATACAGAAAATGATGATGGCCCAGCGCCACCCCATTGATGTGCAAAGGCTGGCCGCCACCGGGTTAAAAATGGCGCCGACGATGCCGCTGAAGGCCATGGCGATCCCCGCTGCGGTACCTGAGCGGTCCGGGAACCATTTTTGCATGGCATAGGGAACAGCCAGAATGCCGATGGAGTTAATCGGAAAGCCGCAGAAGGCAGCCACATACCAGAGCATGTTATCGGTGCCGATCAGCATAAGCAGAAAGCCCAGCACCACCACGCCGATGGCACCCACCATCACCTTTTTCTTGTCAGCCTTATAAAACAGAGCTGTGCAGGCGGTGGCCACAAGGGCCCCCGATACTGAACGGATCGAGGAGTTGGCGGACACCTGGGTCATGGAGATCCCCTCCGCTTCCCGGATCGCCGCCATAAACACACCATTACTATTGGAAAGGATCCCGATCATGGCGCACTGAAAGAGACAGGCGCCGATCAAAGCCAGGATCTTTCTTGTTTTCAAATCGTTGACACTCATACGCTTTTCATCCCAATCTGAACCCGACACATGTGGGTTCAACTGATACAAGCCGCTCGCCTGATGCTAAAGTTGCGGGACTTCGTGAGACGGCCGGCCTGTGAGATTCCATTTTCAATAAGAAAGGAGGTCGACGATGATCATCGACCTCCGACTGTTTTAGAAAATGCTGCTGATATCGTTGGTATAATCGTTTCTTCTATCCCAGATTCTGTTGAGGTAGTAGCAGAAACGGCAGTCATTCATTTTAAGTTCTCTGTCGAACATACCGTCCGGCGTCAGCTTCCGAGTGAGGCAGAAGCAGCCGCGACCGTGATTGAGTTCAACATGCTTGCCCCAGCCCTTGGCGATGAGGAGCCCGGCGAAACCTTCCATGTTGGGACCGCGGCGAGTCTTCACCGGCAGACCTTCATAAGTCGGCATGGAAGCAATGTGATCCTCATACGGTTCGTAGAACTCAACACCTTCACTGGCATGACCTTCCAGAATATACTTGGCGGTCTCGTAATACCGGTCCACATATTCTGCGGAGTGAATGCCGTTACCGGAGCACAGAGTGTCGTATGCATCACGGAAGGACATCCATCTCTTCAGGTTCTTATAAGAATGTTCGACGGAAATGCGGCTGTCAAAGAAATTGCCATTCAGCTCGTCGCCGCAGAACAGGATCCGATTCTTCCGGTCAAGGAACTGAAGAGAACCGGCGCAGTGCTCTTCAATGTTGTAAACCTCAAGTTCACGACCCTTCAGATTGATCACGTCACCATCCTTCAGGAAAATGACCGGATAATCTGTCGGCACATCCAGCTCGGCATACTCACCCATGGCTGTCCAGCGACCGTCATAGCATTTTTCATGCATGTAGACCACATCAAACTGATAGTTGTTAAGGGTATGGTCAAAATGGTTATGGGTGTTCAGCAGACGGTAGCAGGGCTTGTCCGGTACCAGGCTCTGGCAGAACTCTCTTAAGTTACCGGCCCCCTGACCGCTGTCGATGACGAGCACTTCATCATCACCTTCGATCACATAGGAATAATCACCCACGCTGAGCACCTGCCAGGTACCCGGCGCAATTTTCTTAGCTTTAAAATACGGCTCGTCGGCTCTCTGAAGATTGCCTTCGAAGTCTTCCATCCAGATATCGTGTAAAGCGGAGAAATCAAGTCCGCCCATACCTTTACGCCACTTCATAGCAGCACCTCCTGATTATCTGCAAAAAATGATTTGTCTTAAGCGCCGCACACACCCTTCTGAAGAATGATGCAGCCATAATGATCGGCTTCACCGGTTGCCAGCACGGCATAGGCCTGCTTCGCCATATCGTAAAAATCGAAACGATCAACGGTCTTGGCGGTGTCGTAGGCTTTTTCATCGTGGCCCCTCACCACCTCGAGGATTTCAGTGACAGCATTGCCGACCTGAAAACCGCCATTGCCATCACTGATGCCCAGAGCATAGACTGAATGCTCAGCCCAGCCGTCAAGGGGCATCAGGGTTAAAATGGCATCGGCCATCTTCGCTGCGCTGATCCCGTCGGCACGCACTAGCTTGCCCTCTTTAGCGAAAGCGGCAGAAGCAAAATGGGCATCGCCGATCACGATCATGTCGCCGTGACCCATTTCTGCCAGAACCTTCAAAAGCTCCGGGGAAATCACGGCAGGAATACCTTTAAGCATAATAATTGTCCTTTGAGTTTAGATGCGCAGGACAAGAATCCTGCGCAAACTGATGGTTTACTTAGATTCCTGGCCAAGGTTGCTGAGGACAAGAGCCAGAACAAGGATAAGACCCTTGGCAATGTTGATGGAATAATACGGCACTGACAGCATGAACAGACCATTTTCAACGACCTGAAGCAGCAGGGCACCGATCAGAGTACCGATGGCATTCGGCTTGCCGATGCCGGCAACAGAGATACCGATGTTAACGGCAGCGATGGACGGCATCAGGTAAGAGTCACCGGCAGAAGCCGCGACGGTACCGGCACGTGATACGATAAGGGCACCACCGATAGCGGCGAAGAAGCCTGTGGCCACGAAGGCGAAGGTCCGGTAAGCGTTAACGTTAATACCTGTCAGCTTGGCAGCTTCCGGGTTGGCACCGACCATGTACAGGTAACGGCCGTGCTTTGTCTTGTTCTGGAAGAAGGCTACGAAGAGCACCAGAACGATCATGATGATGTAGATCCAGGGAGCCTTACCCAGTTTCCAGAAGAGGTCCGGCACCTGCATAACGATCGGCTGACCCTTGGCACCGGCGATAGTCGGGCTGATAACGGAACCGCCTGAATAGGTCAGGGCTGTACCGCTCAGGATAAACTGCATAGCCAGTGTGGCCAGGATGGCCGGGATCTTAAATTTCAGAACCAGGATTGAGTTGAGGACACCAACCAGCATACAGGCCACGCATGTCATGATGATGGCGATCCACATCGGCATGCCGTACCAGACCATGAAGGTCAGGGAGAAGGCAGCACCCAGGGTAGCGACGGCGCCAACGGAGAGGTCGAACACACCGCAGGAGAAGGCGAAAGTCATACCCATTGAAATAACAACTGTGATGGAAGCAGCTCTTAAAATACTTTCAAAATTGCTCCATGAGCAGAAGAATTCCGGCTGCAGAATTGAAAAGATCGCAAAGGCGATGATCATGGAAAGCACGGCGCCCCAGGATGAGAGGAAGCGCGAAATCTTTCTTTTGCTGTTTTTATCCATAGACTTACTCATTTTCTTTACCCCCTGTTGAATAGAGAAGCAGTTTTTCTTCTGTAACATCGTCAGTGTTGAATTCCTTCTGGATCTTGCCGCCGTACATGATATAGACACGGTCTGTCAGCTGAAGGATCTCACTCTGCTCGCTGCTGGAATAAATAATCGCTTTGCCCTGGCGAGCCAGTTCAACAATAAGCTTGTAAACGTCCTGCTTGGCGCCGACGTCGATACCCTTGGTGGGTTCATCGAAGATGTAGACTTCTGCATCAGAATCAAGCCATTTACCGATGGTGATCTTCTGCTGGTTACCACCTGACAGGTTTTCGATCCGCTGCTTCGGCGACGGGGTCTTGACCCGGACAGCCTCGATGAGGCGCTTCACGGACTCAAGTTCCTTGGCGGTGTTCACAATACTCAGGAAACCTGTGTATTTGCTCAGTGTGGCCATACTCATATTGGTGGCCACAGTTTCACCGACGATGATCCCCTCTTTCCGTCTCTCTTCCGGGATAAGGGCGATACCGGCCTTTACGGCCTGCTGCGGATTTTTGAAATTCACAGGCTTGCCGTCGATGAGGAGTTCACCGTCAAAACGGCCATAGGCCCCGTAAATGGTCTTGCACAGCTCTGTTTTGCCGGCGCCGACCAGACCGGAGATACCCACGATCTCGCCCTTGCGGACATACATATTGATGTCTTTAACAAGACCTGTCTTCTCTGTCAGACCGCGGGCTTCAAGGGCATTTTCACCAATGACACGACCGCTTCTGTCCAGTTTTTCATCAAAGGCACGGCCGAGCATCATTTCAACAATATTCTTAATGGAAATGTTCTCGTCCAGCTTTACGTTGGCTTCTGTGATACGGCCGTCGCGAAGAACGGTCATGGTTTCACATATTTCAAAAAGCTCATTCAATCTGTGGGAAATGAAGATGACACCCACGCCTTTGTCACGCAGGCCACGCACAATATTAAAGAGCTTCTCAGTTTCTGCATTACTCAGCGGCGCCGTCGGCTCATCAAGAATGAGGAACTTGCAGTTTCTCAGAACGGCACGGGCGATGAGGACCATCTGCTTCTGTGCCATGCTCAGCTGCTCAACGATCATATTCAGCGGAATTTCCACCCCGATCTCATCAAGCACCTTTTTAGCCTCTGCGCGCATGTATTTGTTGTCTACTAACTGTTTGTGACCAAGACCGCGGGCCAGATAATCCATCATGATATTTTCTGCTACGGTCAGTGTTGATACCAGCGCTGTATCAACCTCCTGGTACACAGTTTCAAAACCGAAATCCTTCGCCTGATTGGGGTTACGGATCTCAACCGGTTTCCCGTCTAAATAGATCTGCCCTGTGTAATGGTTATAAACACCGGACAGGACCTTCATAAGCGTCGATTTACCCGCACCGTTGGCCCCTACAAGGGCTGTCACGTGGCCGCTCTCGAAGGAGAAATTTACATCCTGCAGAGCTTTGACACCCGGGAACTCGACGCAGATATCCTGCATTTCAATTTTCGTTGTTACTGCCATAATCTCACCTTTTACGTTTTTTCGAAGAAAACCGATACTAATCTAGAACCTTCTAATATAGAACTTTCCTTCAAGCCTCTATCTTTGTAAGAGGAAGGGCTTTCGCCCTTCCTCCGGTTTTGGCATATATGTTTTTTATGATTATTTAGCGTACTGTTCTCTGAGAGCTTTGATTTCGTCTGTGTTGAAATCTTCTGTCCAGCCGAAGTTCTCAAATTTTTCGCTCAGAGTTGTCATGGAATCATCAGCTGTGATGTCTTTACCATAGATATTAACGGCATCCAGAGCATATGTTTCCGGAGTTTCAACACCCAGTGTCTTCAGAACGCCAAGACGAACGTCAACCTGACCGATAACATACGGGTCAACAGCGGCGCAGGCATAGTATGACGGGACCTTTGTCATACGTGTCAGCTCAGTGTTGGAGATATCAACAGCTGTGATGGTGACATTGTCACGACCGGCATCATTAATAGCATCAACAGCACCATCCAGGAAGTTGGAGGTGGCAGCCCACAGACCGATCGGGCCCGGGTTGTTGTTCAGAACAGCTGTCATAGCTGTGTGGATCTGAGCATATGTATCGCCGGCAAGGTCCGGAGAGATGATCTGTACGCATTCCAGCTTGCCTTCATTCTGGTACTCTTCGATAACGGAGTGACGTGTGTCGAACGGAACGATCAGACCAAGAACGTTGATTTCAGCAAACTTGATCGGTTCTTCTTCGCCGAATGTCTTAACCTGTTCGATCATAGCATCCAGAGACAGTTTGGAAAGAGAGACGTCATCCTGAGATGTGTAGGTAACGCCCGGAACATGTTCGCCACCGCAGTCGAAACCGACAACCTTGATGCCTTTTTCAACAGCCTTGGAAACGATATCGTACTGATAACCTTCGTTAGCGTGTGACAGGACCCAGATATCATAGTCTTTTGACAGAGCCTGGTTCATAAGGTCCTGCATCTTAACATCATCCTGATCGGACATGAATGTATCGACTGTGTAGCCAAGAGCTTCACCTTCTTCAATACAACCCTGAAAGAACTGAGCGGTATGATCGGAGTTCTGCATGTTACGGATAACAGCGATCTTACCTCTTGATTCGGTTGTAGCTTCAGTTATGGCTTCTGCAGATGATTCTGCTGCAGGTGCATCAGAAGATGCGGAGCCTGAGTTTGAAGAACCGCAGGCTGTCAGGCCCAGTGTCAGGGCTGCTGTCAAAGCAAGTGCGACGAGTTTTTTCATTTCTTTTTTCCACCTTTCATAATAGTAGATAGTCTGAAACATTGCTTCCCTTGTTTCTAAAGATAAGTGTTCGTGATTACTAAATTCAACACTTAACTTTAATCGCACTTTACATAGTCGTCCCCGGCATGTCAACAGACCCATCGTCATTTCATTAGTTTACACAAGGAAATGCACCCCTGTTTTGTGCATCATATCCACCTTTTTCTCTGAATCACGGCTAAACGCATTATTCCGACAACTAAATTTTTAAATAAACCTTTAGTAAATGTTTAGATTAATATTGACCACCGATTTATAATTCACTATAATAAGGGCAGTTATTGACGGAGGTAATAAAAATGGCCACTACCGCCAGAGAATTAGCTGAAATGCTCGGCGTTTCGCCGGCAACAGTTTCAATTGCATTAAACGGAAAGAAAGGCATCAGCGAAGAGACACGAGCAATGATTCTCGAGGCTGCCGATAAGCACGGTCTGAAAAAGAATGTGCGCCGCAGCAATTCCAAGCTCATCACGCTGGTTATTTACAAAAAACACGGGTGGGTTGATGGCGACACAGCCTTCTTCTCTGCCCTAATGGATGGCATCGGGGCACAGATTGCCGACTCGGGTTATCGCCTGCAACTCTTCTATTTCTATGCCTCTCAGGATCATGCAGAACAGTGGCGGCACATTCTGTCATCAGAATCTGCCGGACTGATCATCCTGGCCACAGAAATGGCGGACGAGGACTTTACTGTCTTTGCCGATTCACCGCTGCCCGTCGTGATCCTTGATGCCGCTCTGCGCAACTGTCCTTACGACTGTGTCACGATCAACAACATTCAAGGTGTTGAATTGGCCATCCGCCATCTGCTGGACAAGGGTCATCGCCGTTTTGGTTATCTGTGTTCCGATACACCGATCCCGAACTTCTGCGAACGCCGCCAGGGTTACCAGATCGCGCTGGCCTCATCTCCCTATAGAGATGAGTGTACCTCCATCGAAATCCCGGTGGATCCGGCGGCTGAAACGGCTTACGCAGACATGAATCGTTATCTTGATGAGCACACAGGCCCGTTGCCGACAGCCTTTTTTGCGGACAACGACGTGATTGCCTATTCCTGCATGCTGGCCTTAACCCAGCACGGCTATAAGTTACCGGAGGATATCTCCGTTGTCGGTTTTGACAACACCTCATCCAACGTCCTCCTCTCTCCGGCTCTGACCTCGGTCAACGTGCCGAAGTATTACATGGGGCGCTATGCGGTGCAAATTCTGATTGCCCGACTGGAGCAGCCGGATGACATCCCGACCATGCGCCACAGCATTAACACGACACTTATCGAAAGAGACAGTGTCCGTCAAATATGATCACCTGATCCCCTATTTATTCCATTTACCAAAAGACACCCCTCCGGGTTGACCGGCACAGATTCATGTGTCGATCCCCCGGAGGGGTGTCTTTATTATAGAAAATGGTCTTTGTTCAAGGCGCTACTCTTTTAAGCAAAAAAACTGCCGCCGGTCATGAGACCGACGGCAGTGCTAGTAAACCTGTCTTATGCAGTTTTTCATATCCCCCTGTCATTGACAGGGTATGCACGCGCCAGCGCTCTTCTATCAGATATTCAGAAGATCGCTGAAGGCCTTCAGAGCACCATCGGTGTCATGGGCCAGAACACGTTTAGCCAGAACCTTA
Organism: Lachnospiraceae bacterium; assembly: GCA_030526195.1. Lineage (GTDB taxonomy): Bacteria > Bacillota > Clostridia > Lachnospirales > Lachnospiraceae > Chordicoccus. The sequence goes on along the minus strand of JAUNDG010000024.1, from coordinate 21,483 downwards.
CCCAACTGAACACCTTCCTGATCGAAGCTGTTCAGATTCCAAAGGAAGCCCTGGAACATAATCTTGTTTTCAAAATGAGCCAGCAGAGCGCCCAGTGCTTCCGGTGTCAGCTGATCACCAACGATGATGCTGGAGGGACGACCGCCCTTGAAATCCTTGTTCAGGTTCTCATCCTTCTTACCGCAGGCGAAGGCCACGATCTGAGCGGCCACGTTAGCGCAAAGCTTAGCCTGGCTTGTGCTGCCTTCGATGATGATGTCATCGCCGATCTGGCTGTTTCTGAAGCCGACGAACTGAAGCGGGATGATATCGGAACCCTGATGAAGCAGCTGATAGAAGGAATGCTGACCGTTGGTACCCGGTTCACCGAAAATGACCGGACCTGTCACATAGTTGACCGGTTCGCCGAAACGGTTAACAGTCTTACCGTTGGATTCCATATCGCACTGCTGCAGATGAGCCGGGAAACGGGACAGCGCCTGTGAATACGGCAGAACAGCTGTGGCTGTGTAACCCTGAACATTGCGTTCATACAGGCCGATCAGAGCATCCAGCATATCCGGATTCTTGCGGATATCCTTTTCTGTGGCCAGCTGATCCTCGTCAGCAGCACCCTTCAGGATGCGATCAAAGACTTCCGGACCGAAAGCCAGTGACAGCACGGCACCACCGACGCTGGAGACAGATGAGTAACGGCCACCGATGTAATCATCCATAAAGAAGGCAGCCAGATAATCTTCGCTCTTAGCCATCGGGGATGTTTCGCTGGTAACCGCCAGCATATGCTTGGACGGATCCAGACCGGCTTCCACCAGGGCATTTTTTACGAAGGATTCGTTTGTCAGAGTTTCCAGTGTAGTACCGGATTTGGACACCACGATAAACAGTGAACGGGACAGATCCACAGCCTTCAGAACGGCAGCGGCATCGTCCGGGTCAACGTTGCTGATGAAATGAGCTTCCATCTTGAAGTTGCCTGTGGCTCTGGCCCAGTTTTCAAGGGCAATGTACAGAGCACGGGGGCCTAAATCGCTGCCGCCGATACCGATCTGAACCACGTCTGTGAAGGCTTCGCCCTTCTCGTTGACGATCTCACCGGCATGCACCTTTTCGGCAAATTCGGCAGCTTTCTTCTGCTGAGACACATAGAACTCACGCTTGTCAACACCGTCAGCCACAACAGCCTTGCCCAGCTGACGACGAGCCAGATGATGCAGGACCATACGGTTTTCACCTGTGTTGATCACAGCGCCGTTGTAAAGTTCTTCAAACTTTTCGATGAGCTGAGCTTCTTCGGCCAGTTCAGCCAGAGCGGCCATCACCTCATCATCCACTTCCTTAGCGGCATAATTGAAATTCAGACCGCCGGCCATCGGAGCCTGATATTCCTTCACACGGGCGGCACCATTTTCGCCTGCCATCACAGCAGCCAGATCAATGTGGTCCTTCAGCGCAGCCAGTTTATCGTAGGCAGCTAAGGTGTCCAGATTCTTCCATGCGATCATATTACTTTCCTCCAAAATTATGATAACTTTCCTGTTTGATTTAAACATAACACAGGGCTATTATACCCGAAATCGGCCATTTTTTCTATGGATGCGAAGAGATTTCCGTATTTTTCCAACTTCTGACCGATTCCCTCCGTTTATAGTTTTTAGAAAATGAGATGGTGCAGGTGTCAGGCATCTTCGGCATCCGGCCCATCCACCAGCGGCGGCACAAACTGCTCAATGGCCTGGCGGAGGCGCGGATGGTGGATCACAAAATGGATCGCCGGTGCCTTGGCCTTGGAAACCATGGCCCATTTCCCTTCATGAATGAGGATCTGCAGATTCCGGAAGGTATGGGCGGCAGTGAGCACCAAGGTGTAGTTGGGGTGGGTGGTCATGAAAGCCTTCGCACTCTCCAGATGTGCCTGATACTCTTCATATGTATAGTAAATTTCCCGCTCGCAGAAAGCGAAGGACAGATCAAGCGGCTGAGGGCTTTCGGCAAACTCATTTTCATTAATCTCGGAAAGCTCATCTTCCATCACATGACTTTCGAGAATGGTTTCCACCAGTGCCCGACAGGCCGCAGCCCGGGTAAGGATGACAGAGATCTCATCCTCCGGCACATCATGGCGCCGCAACATGGCTTCCAGCAGGGACGGCTCGATGGTGTAAATGGGCAGGGTCGAGAGAATCCCCCGACGCTTACCCCCCTTCTCCGCACCCGTGCGCAGGAAAGCCCGGAAGTCAGCGGCATTTTCGCTGCGGTAAATGTCCATGAGTGGCGTGGCATTGGCCAGCAGTTCCTGGGCCCGCTCAGTGAAATAAGCCAGTTCCTTCTTTGATTTCGTCAGATAATAGCGCCCCTTGGCGTGATACCCGGCAATGGCTTCACCGGAGAGCGCCGCGGCCCCTGATACCTTTAAAAAATGGTGAAAGACGCCGTTCTGCCGGCCTTTGAGATAATAGGGCGAGATCTGGCCCGTCATATACATGGGAATGAAGCTCTCGAGGCCCAGCATCATTTCATCAAAGGAACGGTCGATGTTGTGGATCATGTTGAGGTGCAGGCCTTTTTTCAGCATAAGGGCCATGCCGAAGATCCATTTTTTAGGAAATTCCGGATCCTCCGACATTTCCTTCATGGGCATGTCGCTGTACATGATGACCGGTTCCATGGATTTGGCCAGGACGGTGGCCTTGAGGAAATCAAGCTCGCTTTCCATCATTTCCTGAAGGCCGGTGTAGAACCGGCTGGTGGGCAGCTGGAAGGGCATGGTGGGCACCTTCAGCTCGTCAAAGTGGATCGCCTTGATGTATTCATTCAGGTCAAATTCATCCAGTTTGCTGAGGAAATTGGAGACCGAGGTTTCCTGCTCGCCGCCGTCGGATAACAGCCAGTGATTGAGCTTTTCGAAGCGGTGCGCGCTATCGGCCAGGGCCGTTGTGTCGCAGGCCAGAAGATCCGCCAGAATCGACAGGTGCTGAGGTGTGGTCATTTCCCTGGCCACGTAACCGGCCACGGCGGAGGCAAACTTTTCGGGATCTGCGGGACGACGGGTCCCGTTGCGGAAACGGAACACGGCGGAGGAATCGTAATTGATCTGGCGGCAAAGCCGGGTGATGCTGATATCCAGAACACTCACCAGCTTATCAAAATGGGCCAGCAGCTGCTTGGTGTCGATGGTGGCCATATCCGATGCCCCCAGGAAGCTGTCCCGGATCTCGTCCGCCGTCAGCGGGGCTGCGTCGCGGTCCGCGGCTTCTGCGGGAGCCGTTGTGTCTGTCGGTGTATGCGCATCTGTTATTGTTTCCGCCTTCACGGTTTCTTCTGCAGACGCTGCACATTTTTTCTGTCTGTCGGCTTGCGTTTTGGCCGCTTTCTCCGCTGCCATCTCAGCCAGAGCGCGAACCAGATTGTCAAATGACGGTGATGCCGGATCCGGCAGGCGCTCGCCCTTGCGGTAACGGCTTAATGACGCAGCGGAAAGACCGCTTCTGTCGGAAATGTCCTTGGCGGTGCAGCCAAGGGCTTCAATATACATATTTAAGATTTCATGAAATGTCATCCGATGACCTCACAGTTTCAGAGTTAATAGAACCATTATAGGCCTGACAAAACCGGTACAATGCCTGATTTCCGATTTGGCACAGGACGAGTCTGTCAACTTCGTTGTCTGATTATTTCCTTTTCCCTACAATTGTTGTATCATATTTTTCCTTTTTTTGCGCTTTGAATTTCATTTTCAAGCCAAAAAACTATGAAAACGGAGGTTTTAACTATGAAGGGGAAGAAACGCCTTATCAGCCTGTTTCTTGTGCTCTGCCTGATGCTGACCTGCCTGCAGGTCCCCATTTTCGCAGATGAAACGGAAGTGCCGCCGGCAGAGAATATGCCGGCAGAAAACCTGATATCAGAAGACCCGCTGACAGAAGATCCGTCGGCAGGAGATCTGATGACTGAAGATCCGCTGACAGAAGATCCGTCGACAAACGATCTGATGACTGAAGAGCCGCCGGCTGACAATCCCCCGGTGGTGACGGACCCGCCGGCCCACGGTCCTTATGAGGGCACATCTGTCACAAGCGAGGTCTATGTGACCGGCACAGCCGATTTCTACATCAATGATTCGGCTATGAGCAATGTCTTTGGGGGCAATAACGCGAAAGTCAACGTGAATTATAACTACAACAACGGCGGGACCGTGGATTTTTATTTCGACTGCTTTGTGAATGCCCGCTATTCTTCTTTGACGATCAATAATGTGGATTACCTCTCCGCTTTCCCGACACCGGACACAGCGGAAGGCCGCGCTGCCATTCTGGCCGCCTGCCGGGGACAGCTCAATGACTTTAAGATCACCGTGCCCTACAGCACGACCTACACCATTCAGTCCACAGTCAAAGAACTGGATGAATCCGATATCGATTACATGATGGTGGGCAACTTCCTCTGGAGCTACACCGACGAAGATATCAACGAAGATGACCGGATTGAAAATGGTCGTATGGAACTTGTGAATGTGGTCTATGACGGCACCACCTACACACCGGATCAGATGAAGAACCCGGGCACGGGTTTTGACTGGGATGACAGAGGTCCCATCTGCAGTGCCGTCCTTCCCATCGGGGCTGTGGTCACCGTCAAAATGATTCCCGAATACGGTTATCAGCTGACAAGCTTTGGCATCAATGACAAGACCTTCACCATCGGCGAAGAACAGACCGTATATTCATTTACGATTCGCCGGGGGAATGCTCACCTGGCCGCCAAGTTTACACCGGTTGAGGATGTGATCGTCACCAACGAGGATATCATCTCCGATGCCGATATTGCCGTCGCCGACGATTTCCCGGGCGGCACGGTTAAATTCGAAGTCAACCCGGCTTCAAATCTGTCACCCAAATATGAAAGCTTCCAGGCCAACGTCCCGGACGGCTACAAGATCATGAACTTTTATGATCTTGATTTATCCAATGTGTATTACAAAGCCAACGAGTCCGGCGATAATGCCTGGGAAAATGAGATGACTGAGCTCACATCCGATGCCACCATCACTCTTAAATTCAGAGACCAGATGTGGTACACCACCTCAAAGCCCGAGGATTTTGTGGTCATCCATAACATCCATGGCGGCGATGAATTCGAGACAATCCCGCTGGAAACAGTGGATCAGCAGGCCGGTATCAGCTTCAAGACAGACAGTTTCTCCACCTTTGCGATCGCCGTCAAGGAGAAATATGCCTACGAAGATGAATCTGAGGATACCTCCATCATCTATACCCATTGGTTCTTTGATTTATACGGCAAACAATCCGGTTCTACCGGCTCCATGCGAATCTCACAGGGCTGGAACAGAGGTGCCACCTTCTACAACTTCGATCAGAAAGTCGAAGAATCCATTGCGCTTGGTCAGACACAGTTAAACCTTTTCTTAGATAGCTACAAATCAAGCCATCCACAAATCGGATTCGAGGCAGCCGGTGATTGTGTCATCGAAAAAACGGGTGTCAAGAGTTACGATAACCGTACCTACGCCATGATCAGTAACGGCGATGGTACACGCCATTGTAAAATCACCGGCACCTATGGCCGGGAAGGCACCTACACCATCCGGAAACCGGTGAGCTACACCAACAGTCCGCTTCAGGTGAAGCGTCTGGGCGGCAGCGACCGTTATGCCACAGCCGCCGCTATCGCCCGCGAAGCCTTCGCCGGCGAAACTGTGGAGGAAGTGGTCATCGTCACCGGCCGCAACTTCCCGGATGCGCTGTCCGCAGGCGGTTATGCCGGCTTCTATGATTGCCCAGTGCTCCTCTCTAACGAGAGCAAGATCAATCCGACAACAAAGGAACTGCTGAAGAGCTACGGCAACCTGAAGCGTATCACCATCATCGGCAAGACCTTCCAGGAAGGCTTCTACAAAGAACTGGAAGCCACCACAGGCCTGAAACGCACCGCCTATGACCGCTCCAGGAACGGCATTTTCATCATCGGCGGTAACGATCGCTACGAAACCTCCCTTGAGGTCTATAAAGCCCTCCTCAAGGACAGCAACTTCAAACCGAGATACGGTCTGGTCACCACCGGTAAGAATCCGGCCGATGCCCTGTCCGCTTCCGCCGCCTCTTACCGCAACGGTTTTCCGATCATCCTGGCCCGCAAGTCCGGCCTGTCAGCCGAAGCCCGTCAGCTGATCGAGAAAAACAATCTGAGCCTCGTCATCCTGGGCAGCGAAGAAAACTGCAATGACGATCTTCTTGAGAAATACAAGAACAACCGTGTAGCCGGAAATGATCGTTACGAAACCTCGGCCCTCTTCGCCCGGTTCGCCGCCAACAAATTCGGCTACAAAGACCGTTACACCAACATCGCCTTTGCCGCCGGAGCCAATGCCAACTATCCGGATGCTCTGGTCGGCGGTATGCTGATCGGCCGTAAGGGTGGCCAGATCGTTCTGGTCCGCGGCCAGAACGCCCCCAATAACAAGGATGCTTTCCAGTACATCTCGGACAATCTGGGCAACTACCTCCTCGCAGGCCAGAACATCTACATCCTGGGCAGCGATGCCGCTGTATCAAAGGCAACAAGTGATACACTGGCGAGAAAATTTAAGTAAGTATGAATGGTTTGAGCAGCTATGAATGGTTAAAGCAACTATGAATGGTTAAAGCAGCTATGATACGTGAAAAGGCACCGGCAACGGTGCCTTTTCTTTTTTTGCGGTGCTGCGGTGCCGAAGGCACCGATCAATTCTTAATATTCGGCACTGCGGCACCTCCGACGCTGAATCAAGTCAAGCTGCGGTGCCGAAGGCACCGCCCTTTTCTTCACAAACCTACACTGCGACACCACCGATGGTGGTTCAGGTCAAGCTGCGGTGCCGCAGGCACCGCTGAGGATTCAGACACTTCCTCCGCAGTGCCTTTTTTCATGCTCAAAACAGCCCATGGCACCGCAATTCACATTTTAGGCATTTCAGCCTTGCCCTTTCGTCATCATATAAGGCCAAAACTACACCGCGCTCCCCCATTTTTTCCATGCATCAGGGTAGGGGCCAAATTCTATCCTTAATTTTGACACCAAATCTCACGTTAGAAACCAATCTGCGGTGCCGCAGGCACCGATCAATTCTCAATAAACGGCATTGAGGCACCGACGACGATGATTAGGGATAAGCCGCGGTGCCGATAACGATGGTTCAAGACAAGCCACGGACATATTTCCGTTCTGGCACAGGACGAACTTGATAAGACATTGAAAAAGCAGGGTCCGCGGACCCTGCTTTTCTTGTTGTTTATGCTCTTATTTTGTTATCGTCAGCCCAACAGGTATCACTCTTCCGGGTACGCTGTCCAAATCAAGACTTTTTTATCGCCCCATCATTGAACAATGTGAGCTTTGGTAACACACGAGATCAGCATCACTTCACCGGTTCACTGTCCGGCAACAGACGTTTATCGATGAGATAACCCTTGGTGGTGGGATTCAGGATGAAGCCTTCTGCTTCATGCACCAGCGCGGACTTCAGGCTCTTGAAGGGCACCACCGCCAACGGGATCTGTTCCTTTTTGTTGCCGAAGAACTTCTGGCATTCCCAGAGATCTGAGAAAATGGGCATTACGGTCACACCCTGGGGGGCTTTCTCCGTGGGCGGTGTCTTCACCAGATAGACCTTGGCATTCTTCAGGCCATTTTCGGCCGGAGCACCTTCGGCCGGAATCATGGGAATGATGAAACGGGACCGGCCGATGTTGACCCACATTTCCTCTTTCAGCTCAGCCAGCTTCTGTACACGCTCCGGGTCATCCTGGGGCACACCCGGACGACGCAGTTCCTGAAGATAATAGATCATGGTGAGCTGCAGCACATCATTTTTCTTGGGCGGCATCTTGCCGTCGTCAGCCGGCGCCTCCATTTTCGCCACCTCTTCAAGCTTCAGCACATAATCCTCGTTGCCGCTATGGTAGACGATGGTATCCACGCCGATCAGGAACAATTCTGTGAAAAAGACTTTGTGCTGGGGGCGCTTCAGCTCGGCCACCACCATGGGATAATGGCGGGCCTCATAAATCTTGATGAACTGCTGAGCATCGGCCATGGTATCAAAGAAATAAACCTGGTCCCCGAGATTTTCCTCGCTGTACTCCACGAAGGGCTCGTGTGTGACTTTGGATTTAGCCACGTAAATGGTCTCCAGGTTCATCATTTTTCTGATTATAAAACGCTTGTCAACTGCCATGGATGTTCCTCCGTAAACTTCTCTATAACAACTATTTTACCCCTTTGGTCGATATTGAGCAAGGATAAGACCCCGGAAGCTGTCTTCCGGGGTCTCTTTACGCGTCATCTATAAGCATAATCTCATAGATGCCTGTTTATCTTTTTCTTTTTTTCAGCTGAGCTGTACCTGTCACGCATGCTGCACCCGCAAGCAACAGGGCGATGGTCCAGGGCAGGGCGTTGCTTGTGTCGCCTGTATTGGGCGCCTTGTTGGCTGTTCCTGTGCCTCTGCCGGTGTATGTTGACCCGTTGCCGTTGGATGTTGAGCCGTTGGGCTTACCGGTTGAGTTTGAACCGTTAGGCGTCGGTGTGGGTGTGGGGGCCGCTTTCTTTTCTGCGCCGCAGCAAACGTAGACTTCAACTTTTGAGCTACCGTTTGTCACCCATTTGGTCTCTGTGCTCTTGTGGTTGTTGGGATCCACAGGTGTTTCGATATTTGTCAGCACCTGTTTATCTGCAGAAAGTATTTCTCTGCAGTTGGGATCTGCACAGTCATACCACTCCACATTGCCTTTATCCACACAGTTGGCAGGTGTGGCGTCATGTTTTTCACACAGTTCATGAACATGATTGTCAGGGATGGCATCCGGAGCCACAATAAGACTGCGGATAGCCAGAAGTTTGACCAACGTCTTAATGGCATCCTTTCGGCTGCAGTAGTCATCATCCTCACCGGGCAGATCAATATCATCGTCCGATGCGGTATTGGCTGCCTTGAAATTATCGGCCATAGCCTTCATTTCAGCCACTTTGATACCTTCGTCCAGATTGGCCGCGCTGTCACAGTAGAAGCTCTTCTGCAGAGCAAAGTCTGTGACTGTCTGATCTTCGACAGCAGACATATCCTTGTCCTTGTGGGTCATCTGATAAAGGTCACGGAGCAGTTCACGGAATGTGATGTGTCTCTCGTTATTAAAGGAGTCATCCTCCTCGTTTACCTTCAGATTGGTGACCGGGTCATAGACCTTTATCACCTCAAAGTCCACAGTACCGGGTGTGGGTTCTGCAGGCTTCGTCACCGCTGTCACCTCTGCCCAATCGGAATAGATTTTGCCGTTGGGGCCGTCATAATAGGCACGCACATGGAAGGTGCCGGTGTTGCTGACTGTCAGCTTACCATCCTCTGTCACGGAAATGCCTCTGGACGGCAGCTCCTGTGCTTCCCACTTTAATGCCACCTCTACCTCTTTATCGGTTCTGTCATAAACACGGGCAGTCAGTGTGGGCATATGATCCAGATCGATAGCCTCGTCATCCACATAGGCCTCCACACTTCCGGACAGTGTCACTCTGTTCACATCCGAATCCGATGCGGTCTCCGTGACTACGATGTGATAGGCCGTGGACACGATATCGCTGTTTGTGGAATAGGTGCCTGTGTAATCCATGTATTCATTCTCAGGAATAAAATATTTGATCCAGGCTTCTCCCGGTGCATTGGCCGTCACATGGAACTTACGTGTGAGCGGATCCTTTGACAGGGAAATGGGACCATCTGTCATCTCTTCCCCATCTGCATTGACCACTCTCCACTCACCCGTGGAAGAGGCAAATCCATAATAGGGCACTTCGTCTTCGTCATAAGCTTTGACACGATAGACATTGGCCTGGAAATCATCGCCCACATGCATCTTAACGGTATCGTTGACCTGCCAATCGGTCTTAATTATCTTGATGGGCTTGATCGGGGTAGGATTCAACAGTTCTGTCGTGATATTCGTTGTCATGGTATCCATCCTGGCACCGGTTATAGAGCGAGGATACTTATCCCCCATAACTCCTACTATATCTTTGCCGGATACCAGCCAAGGTTTCTCTGCTTTACTCCTCGGAGTCGGGTAAGAGGTGATTGCCTTCCAGTTAAGAGTATTGGCAAAGATATCACCATCGTCATTCTGGCAGACTGTGGTGGCGTAAGATCTTTCAAAGCCGCCTTCATCAAGATAGTGCTCGCCTCTTAAATAGAGATCCTCTACGGCGTCTGTGCATGTTTTGTCATTTCCGAATAATGTCAGGAAGGTTCTCTGCTCATAGCCGGCTGTGCTAAAGGACAGTGTGGCCGCATTGTCATCATAGAGTGTGCCGCACATGGAAAGAATGGCCACGCGGTATGTGACATAAACCGGGCATTCATAGGCAATCGTTGATTCGGCAGATCCCGTTGTCTGTAAGGTAGTCACAGCTGTATGTGCCGGCACATCGGTGCTGACATCCGTCCCGCCATCCGTGGTTTCTGTGATTTCATCTGTTTCAGAATAGGCTGTCTCAAAAGCCTGTCCATAGGATGAGCTGATCGTAAAGGATGGTGAGAATTTACAACTTGTAAACTTGAGTTCCCAGGCCATGTTGACATCCAGACCCACGGACCAGTTGTAGGATTCCGCATTTGAAATGGTCGTGCTCAGACTTTTCGCCTCAGAATTATCCAGGTGAACCGTCGCTGTGGCATCGTTGTAGCTCTCATTGACATTGGTGTAGCTATACTGCTTTGTGGCCGGATTAGTCGTCACGGTCTCCGTCTTTTTGAATTCATCCGACGGATTCATGGGATGCAGTTCAAAATCATAGAAGGCAAGGGTAAAGCTGTTGTAACCATACTGGTAGGTCTTGCCATATCGATCAACAGTGGCAACATTCGTAAAGAGCACCAGCTCATCTTTCTTTGGCAAAACCTTCTCAGTCGCTTCAGAATGGCGCTCCAGAATCTGTTCTCCGGTAACCCTTCTGTTGATCAGATAAGCCACTGATTCTGCTGATTGCAGCTACGCATCCTCCAGTGATTTGGCCACTCTCAGACCTGTCGCCAGCTTATCATCATCACTCCCCTTTTTATCAATACTGTTACTGAAATCATGTATCAGATCGACATAGTGGTTGTTCCCGAAATCTTCATCAAACCCATTTCCGGCATGATCCCAATAGGTTTTGTTATTGCTCTTATAGATGTGGTAGGCCAGATTGGACCAGTTTTCCAGGTTGTGGTTGGCGGTCACCACCTGCTTGTAAAAAGCAATCTGATCATTCAGATCGCCACGACCGGTCTTCTGTCCGCCATAGATGTCATAAAACGTAAGATCACGTCCATTGACCTTCTGAACCAGCGGATCCTGGAAGTCCGACTCCAGATCCAGAGCCCATACGCCGGAGGTGGTTCCCAGCAACATGGCCACTGCCATGAATAAAGCCCCTGCTTTTTTCAGGATTCCTTTTTTTCTCATACGCGTGCTAATCCTTTTCGATGTAGGGTTTTCAGTGACAAAACAGAGTATTTCTCTATCACTACTATAGCATGATTTGTTGTTTCTGTATTGCTGTTTTTTCAACAGAAAAAGGGACCGGTTTCCCGTTCCCTTTTCCTCGGTTCATTTTATACTCTCAGGCAGCATCGATTATCCAAAAATATCGGATTCCCGATGCCCCTCACCCCAAAAACAAAACCCCCGGGGGATTGATATTCAATCCCCCGGGTATCTTTTTCTCTTATGACTCTTGTGGTTGCCTTATGACTGCCTTATGGCTGCCTCAGGATTTTCTTATGACTTTCTTCCGCCAAGAACACTTTCCAGTGTCTTGATCACCGCATCGAGGTCGATGGGTTTCGACAGGAAGCCATCCATCCCGGCTTCCCGGGTTTCCCGGCGGTCATCGTCAAAGGCGTTGGCTGTCATGGCGATGATGGGCAGGGTGGCCACATCTTTGTCGGCAAGCTGACGAATACGGCGAGCCGCTTCGCAGCCGTCCATCACCGGCATCTGGATATCCATCAGCACCACATCCACATCGCCGGCCTTGGCATTTGCCAGTTTCTCAACGGCGATGGCACCGTTTTCGACTGAATCAATGATGAAGCCGTAGCCCTCCAGGATCTCTGTGGCGATCTCGCGGTTGAGCTCATTGTCTTCAACCAGGAGAAGCTTCTTACCCTTAAAATCAACCGGCTGCGCCGGCAAGACAGACGCCATGGTTTCAACCGGCTTCTCTTTCCGGCCCATGGCCGTCAGCAGAGAATCGCGAAGGTCTGACATAAAGAGCGGCTTGGAGCAGAAGCCGGTGACACCCGCGGCCAGAGCCTCCTCCTCGATATTGGCCCAGTCATAAGCCGTGAGGATGATGATGGGTGTGTCATCGCCCAGAGCCCGGATCTGTCGGGTCACTTCGATACCGTTCATATCCGGCAGACGCCAGTCAATGATATAGGCCTGGTAAGTCTTGCCAAGCTCCATGGCCTGGCGGGCCCGCAGCACCGCTTCCCGACCGGACAGGGTCCATTCGGCCTTCATACCGGCCTTGATCAGCATGCGGGTCACACTGTCGCAGGTGTTGAAATCATCATCCACCACCAGGGCATGCATACCGTTCAGGGCATCCAGCTTGTCCTCGGCTCCCTGATGAGCCTGCAGACGCAGCGGCAGCTCAAGCACATATTCCGTGCCCTTGCCCTGCTCCGTGAACACCTCGATGGTACCGCCCATCATGTCCACGATATTCTTGGAAATGGCCATCCCGAGGCCGGTCCCCTGAATCTTACTCACGGTACTGGTTCTTTCCCGCTCAAAGGGCTGGAAGATCTTCTCGGCGAAATCGGCGCTCATACCGATACCGGTATCCTTCACGCGGATCTCGTAGCGGCCGATGCCCTTGGTTGTGCTGGCCAGCTGTTTCAATCGCACGGAAATGGCACCGCCGGCGGGCGTAAATTTAATGGCATTAGACAGCAGGTTCAGCAGCACCTGGTTAAGACGTGTCTTATCGCAGAACACATCTTCGTCCGTGACGTCAAGGGCGTCCATAAAGAGGTCCAGCTGCTTGGCGTGGATCTGACCGCTGGCGATGATCTTCAGATCATGCATCAGGTCGCTGAGATTTGTTTCCTTCTCTTCAAGATGAATCTTGCCGCTCTCGATCCGGCTCATATCCAGCACGTCATTGATGAGAGACAGCAGATGATTGCTGGAGGACAGGATCTTGTTGAGGCAATCCCGCACCTTATCTTTGTCGTCAATATCCCGCACCGCCAGGGTGGTGAAGCCCACGATGGCATTCATAGGTGTCCGGATATCATGGGACATATTGCTGAGGAAGACGCTCTTGGCGGCGTTGGCCGACTCAGCGGACTGCACCGCGATAGCCAGATCGTCATTGAGCAGGGCCATTTCCCTCTCAGACTTTTTAGCCTTGAGCAGGAAGCCGTAGATCACCAGCATGAAAATGGCGAAGATAGCCGTCACAATGAGGACAACCACCACCGCATTTTCTTCAATAAATTCCGTCAGGGTGGTCACATGCTCCGGGGTAACATACTTGGTCAGGGCCCCCTGCATGGCCGAACCCGGCATCATGGCGATGGTCTGATTGATGATGGACAGCAGTGTGGTATCCGTGTCACGCATCATGAAGGCAATGCGTTTCGCATCGGACAGATACACGCACTTGTTGGCCTTCTTCTTAAGATAAGACTGCACCTGGTAAGCGTCGGTGACCAGACAGTCCACCGACTGATCATCCACCGCCTTCTCGCAGGCAGCGATGGTCTCAAACTCAACAACCTCCCAATTCGGATGGAACTCACTGAGGTACCATTTCAGTGTGATATCAGAGGCCGGCACCGCCACCGTGTGGGGATCCGTCTCAATAAAGTTCGCCTGCTCCGTGATCGCTGCCATGGGCACGGACAGAAGTTCAGACGAGAACCGATAGCCGTGAAGTTCACCGTAGTAAAGACTGCGCACGAGGGGGAACAGCATGTCCACCTCACCCGCATCAAGGGCCGCCAGCATCTCATCCAGCGATGCATAGGGTCTGGCCTCAAAGGTCAGGTCCCGGCCCTCCAGTGTATGGGCCGCCGTGGCCATATATTCCGCCAGCACACCGTTCACCTGTCCGGTGACAGGATCCTGCTCCGCCAGATCTCCGTTCAGGAACCCGATGGTTATGGAGCCATGGTTGTCAAGCCAGGTCGTCTGTGCCTCGGACAGCATACTGTTCACGATGGGGGTTAAATACTGACTCTGCAGATCGTCCAGCAGGAACGGATGCAGCTGCTGCACCTTTTCCATGGCCGCATCCAGCTGAGTCTTCAGCTCGGGCTTTTGTTTGTTGGTGGCGAAATAGCAATCCTCCTCCGCCAGTTTCACGATGTTCATGCCCTGGCAGAAATAATCCTCCGACAGAGATTCCGTCAGATAGGCATCGATCTCACCGGAAATGAGCATATCCGCCACTTCATCCGGTTCCGCGTGAACCCCTTTGAGTTCCGCATGCACACCCATCCGCTCAAGATAGGATTCCCACAGGGAGAACTGGAAACTGGCCTCTTTAAAGGCAAGAACAGCCCCGTCCAGGAAAGACAGCCCCTGACCCTTGCCGGACATGATCCGGGTGGCACAAACCAGATAATACCCGGTTTTGCCCATGGGCTTGGCGGCATAGTCGATCAGCTCCGTCCGGGCTTCCCGGTAGGTCACAGCCCCCAGAAGATCAATGTCACCGGCGATCAGCTGATTCAGCAGTTCTTCCCAGTCGCCTTCCACATACTCATAATGCCAGCCGGTGTAACCGCCCAGCTCCTGCAGGTAATCATAGGCATAGCCGTACCGCTCACCCTTGTCGCCCTAGCAAAAGTCCGCGGTGCCGTACCAGCCGACCCGCACCACCTGCTCGGTGCCGGCAGCCCCATTTTCATCGGCATAAACCGTCAAAGGCATCATCACCGTCAGCATCAGCAGCACACACAATACCGCTGCCGTCAGCCGGTGAATAAAACCGCCCTCATGTTGTTTCTTTGACGCACCTGTCTGTCTCATGCGCATCCTTCCTCCATTGCGCCCGTTCCGGACACATAACCTGCTGAAATCTGCACCCTTTTCCTTTTATCCCAGCACCTCCGCCAGGACACTCATCAGCTTCGTAATGTCAATCGGCTTAGCCAGATGGCCGTTCATGCCCGCCGCCAGCGCATCCCGCCGGTCCTCCTCAAAGGCATTGGCCGTCATGGCGATGATCGGAATCGTCCGGCAATACTCACTGTCCATCTGCCGGATCGACTGAGTAGCCTTATACCCGTCCATGTTGGGCATCTGAATGTCCATCAGGATCAGATCGTAATATCCCGGCGCCGCCTTCTCCATCATATCGACGCAGATAACGCCGTCCGCCGCATGCTCGATCACAAAACCGGCCTCCGACAGGATCTCTGTGATAATCTCGGTATTGAGCTCGTTATCCTCCGCCAGAAGGATCCGTCGATTTAAAAAAATGGAGCTGTCGAGATGCTTCATTTCCTCTTCTTTCGGCATGAAACCTTCCGCTATGCGATGGGGGATGGTGACCACAAAGGTGGTGCCTTTTCCCAGCTCGCTTTCCACGGAAATGGTGCCGCCCATGAGCTCCACCAGCCGCTTCACAATGGGCATCCCAAGCCCCGTGCCCTCCACCCGGGTCTCCGTTGAGGTATGCTCCCGGGAAAACTCTTCGAAAATGCGGGGCAGGTATTCCTTCGACATCCCGATGCCGGTATCGGAAATGGTGGCCTGCACCAGCACCTTTCCGGGCTCGTCGCAAGGCATTTCCTTCACATCCACGGTGACCCGGCCGCCCGCCGGCGTGTATTTATAGGCATTCGAGACAATGTTAAGATAAATCTCATTGACCTTCACCTTGTCGTAGAACAGGTATGGGACCTCGATGTCCGTTGTCAATGAAAAATCAATGCCCTTCCGCTCCATGAGGTCGGCGTATACATCCGCCACCTCCTTGCACAGCTCGGAAGCATCGCAAATGACCTCGTCCAGCACCGTTTTGCCGCTCTCGATCCGGGCCATTTCCAGAACATTATTGATCAACGATAAGAGGAAATCGCTGGAACTGCGAATCTTCGCCAGATACCCGCGGCAGCGCTCTTTATCATCATAATATTTTTCCATCAGCTCCGCGTACCCGATGATGGCGTTCATGGGGGTGCGGATGTCGTGGGACATATTAAAGAGGAACACGGATTTAGCCTTGTTGGCCATTTCCGCTGCCTGCTTTTCCTTGGCCAGCAAGATCGACTCCTCGATCTGCTGCACCTTCTCAAAACTCACCAGACGGGTGACGTAAAGCACATGGGTCGGCACCCCATTGTCATCCCGCTTTTTGGAAATGAATCCGGCGGCATGCCAGTGGCCGTCCCGGGCCAGATAGTTCATGTCCACCATATCCTGATGGGCCAGACGCTCCGGCAAGGTGGTGAGGTCAAAAAATGTCATGACCCGTTCCCGGTATTCATCAGACACAAACCGGTTGCACAGCTCCACCATTTTCGAAGAGGCGCTGCCCTCGTGGCCCGTCAGTGAATGGACCTCGTTGTTGCTGGCGATCTCTTCATAGAAATCGGTGCGCAGGTCGATGCGGAACATACCAAAATAGAGCTTCGCAATAGCGGAAATGATCTCGTTGTTCACAGCCAGCACGCTTCTTTGCTCTTCCGCCAGCGCCAGCTGACTCTCCAGCTCCGCGTTCAGCTTTTCGATCTCCTCCATATGACGGATGTGCTTTTCCTCTTCGCGAATGGAGGACAGCTCCTTAAAAATGGATGATGCCATAACGGAGATCAACAGCAGCTGGTCCGTGTGTTTCGTGGGATTATCCACCCCAAAGAAGCCCACCAGTTCACCTCCCCTTGAAAATGGGGCTGCCATCAGGCGGTCAATGTTCTGGGGCTCCAGCGTTTCATAGGCCAGAGGATCGTTTACCTTGAGGTCATCATCCACCACCAGCAAAAAAGCGCCGTGACGACGGAAATTGTCATACCAGATTGCCACCACATCCACCGGCACAAGCTGCAGGTTATCAATCTCGGGATTAACCCCATCCTTGCACCATTCGAAGGCGTTGTCCACGTAGCGCTTATCTTCATTTTGCTCGAAGATATAGGCCCGATCGGCACCAAAGTAACAGCCGATGGCTTCGATCTGCTGCTGGATAGTGAGGCATTCCTCCGGTTTTCGATTTAAGAGATCCAGAAAGCTGCGGATGGCCTCCTCCTGGCTGATGTCTGAAATAATCGGCGTGTTTAACATGTGTCTCTCCTTGGCACCTGCGCTGCACACTGGCAATACTGTTGTCGACAGCACTGAAAATGGTCGTTCTCAGGTCAACAAACTGACGTAACAGCCGTCAACAGGTTTAAAACTATCGCCCTGCGTTCCACAATAAACAGGCCGCGGGCATGAATGTTCAATATAATTATAACAAATACTCTCTACAATGTGAAAGAGAAATTCCAATATATCTACCAATTCGTCGAGATTTCGTGATATTTACCAAAGTGTGTGCTGCGGGCATAGGGCAAAGCACGACCCATTGTGACCCTCCGGTCAGGCTGATGCGTGATCGCATGCACTTTTCATCCATTTCCTAAACAGCAAAAACCCCGCAAAGTCTATGCACATCAGATTGATGCTCATAAACTTCGCGAGGTTCTCTCTTAATCATATTTCAGATAATCGGTCTTATTGGTCACCGCTCCTTACTTAGACATACGCACGGTTGTCAACCATTTGCAGCATGCCTGAATATAATCCGGCATATCGTGTCCTGTTCCGGAATCCGGATCGACAGCCGGCGGTCCGGTACCATCGATCAGACGATGGCTGTGACAGTATAATCCTGGGCTTCCACAGCAGCCTTGAGGTCGGCGTCGCTGACGCTCTCATCCACGTTAACCACAGCGAGGTTCTTTTCGTGGCTCACTTCCACCACTTCCACGCCGGTCATGGCGGCCAGTGTCTTCTTCACTCTGGCTTCGCAGTGTCCGCACATCATGCCTTCAATTGTCATTGTTCTTGTCATAAGGTCTCCTTTCCCGGCTTCCGTGCCGGCTGTGTGATGATCTGAGGTTGCCTCAGAGGATTTAACGGAATTATCTGTTTCCGCAGGTTTATGATACGCCGGCAGGAAGCAGCCTGTCGGATTTACATACTGTGTTCCCCCGACTGATTCTGCCGGATGCGGGATCAATGTTTCGGATTGTGAGACACCTGTCCGTTTCGCTTTCTGTGATGTCTCACCCCTTGTGCCGTGTGTATTTCTCAGACTGTTGCGCAACGGTTTGTCATGATTGCCGCTGTGCACGTCGGTGAGGTTGATCCGCAGCGCATTGGTCACCACGCAGAAGCTGGACAGGCTCATGGCCAGCGCCCCCAGCATAGGATTCATGGTGATGCCGAAAGCATGTGTCAGCGCCCCGGCAGCAATGGGAATCAGGATCGTGTTATAAATGAGCGCCCAGAAAAGGTTCTGCGCAATGCCCCGATAGGTGCGCCGACTCAGGCGGATTGCCGCAGCCGCATCGGACAGGGTGCTCTTCATCAGCACCACATCCGCGGCCTCAATGGCCACATCCGCCCCGGCCCCGATGGCCATACCCACATGGGCAGCGGTGAGGGCCGGCGCATCGTTGATACCATCGCCGATCATCACGACCTTGCCCTTCGCCTTCAACGCTTCGATCACCGCAGCCTTGCCGTCGGGCTTCACACCCGCGATCACTTCGTCAACCCCGGCTTCCCGCCCGATGGCCTCAGCCGTGCGTTCATTGTCGCCGGTTAACATAACTGTGTAAATGCCCAGGCGCTTCAAAGCCTTGATGGCCGCGGCACTGTCGGGTTTGATGGCATCCGCCACCGCAATGAGCCCCTGCACCACACCATTTTTGACGAAAATGAGTGGTGTGCGGCCTTGACGTGCCTGGCGGTCAGCCGCCTCCTGAATCTCTGCGCTGACAGGGCACGCGGAGGCGATAAAGGCAAGACTCCCGCCCAGCCAGGCAGCCCCATTTTCATCGGATGCTTTTAACCCGTTGCCCGGCAATGCCTCGAAGGTGACAGGCGTTTTAATGGAAATGGCTCTGTCTTCCGCCTCCTTGAGAATGGCCCGGGCCAGCGGGTGCTCGGAGCGGGACTCAAGAGATGCGGCGAAGGCCAGAAGATCATTTTCGGAAATGCCCTGTGCCGGCAGAATGTCCGTGACGACGGGCTCCCCGGCGGTGATGGTGCCGGTTTTATCCAGGGCCGCGATGGCCACGGAGCCGGTTTCCTGCAGGGCCTCGGCATGTTTGAAAAGAATGCCGCTGCGGGCGCCGACGCCGTTCCCCACCATGATGGCCACGGGGGTCGCGAGACCCAGGGCGCAGGGGCAGCTCACCACCAGCACGCAGATGGCGCGGGCCAGGGAGAAGCCCACGGGACGGCCCACCAGGATCCAGATGAGGAAGGTCGCCAGGGAAATGAGCATGACCGCCGGCACGAAGATACCGGAGATCTTATCAGCCAGTTTGGCCACGGGGGCTTTGGTGGCCGCCGCGTCTGACACCAGCTGAATGATTTTTGACAGGGTGCTTTCCTCGCCGACCCGAAGGGCTTCGCAGGTGAGGAAGCCGGTCTGGTTGAGGGTGCCGGAGCTCACCTCATCGCCGGGCATTTTGTCCACCGGCAGGCTTTCGCCGGTGAGGGCCGCTTCGTTGACGGCGCTTTCCCCGGAAAGCACACGGCCATCCACGGGAATGCTCTCGCCGGGACGCACCAGGAAGGTGTCGCCCACCCGTACCTGATCAATGGGCACTGTCATTTCTGTGCCATCCTTAAGAATGACCGCCGTCTCAGACGCCATTTTCATCAGACTCTTAAGGGCATTCGTTGTCTTGCCCTTGGAGTAAGCTTCCAGCATTTTGCCCAGGGTGATGAGGGTCAGGATCATGCCGGCGGACTCAAAGTAAAAGTCGTGGCTGTAAATGGCCGGATCGCAGCCCGCCGCGGCTTCGCCCGTCATGGCAAAGAGGACGACGGTGGAGTACAAAAATGCCGCCGATGACCCGAGGGCTATGAGGGTGTCCATGTTGGGGGCCCGGTGGAGGAGGCTCTTGAAGCCGCTCACGAAGAACCGGTTGTTGATGATCATGATGATCACCGTCAGAAGGAGTTGCAATAGGCCGATGGCGAGGGGATTGCCGACGAAGAAGGCCGGCAGCGGCAGATGCAGCATGGTATGGCCCATGGACACATACATAAGAGCCAGCAAAAAGCCCAGGGATATGAGAAGCCGCTTCTTGAGGAGCGGTGTGGTTTTGTCTTCGAGCGCCATTTCCTCTTCTTTGAGGCGGGCGCGGAAAGAAGCCGGCGTGTTGCGGGAGTCGGTGGCCGGCTCGTCGCTGCGACTTGGGGTAATGCTGTAGCCTGCATCGGTCACGGCTTTCATGATGGCCGCGGGATCCGCCGGACCTTCAACGCCCATGCTGTTGGTGAGCAGACTCACACTGCAGGTGGTGACGCCGGGCACCCTGGAGACGGCTTTTTCGACACGAGCCTGGCAGGCAGCGCAGGTCATGCCGGTCACGGAATATTTTTTCATGGTGTTCCTTTATTTCTCAATACTCTCAGTTCTCTGTTACCCGATATACGCTATTGTTCATGATGAATGCGTTGTTCTCGTCTGTGATGGAACGTATTACTAAGATACTTATGTCTCATCGAACGTCTGTCCTGCATATAAGACAGGACTATCATTCAGGATTATTTCATAAGTTTCTGTAAGGTCTTAACCAACTCGTCCAGCTTATCCTGGCCGCCCTCCCGCACATCCTCGGCCACGCAGCTGCGGATATGGTTGGTGAGCAATTCTTTATTGAAGGCGTTGAGAGCGCTGTTGGCTGCGGACACCTGGTTCACGATGTCGATGCAGTAAGCATCCTCCTCCAGCATCCGGCGGATGCCGCGGATCTGCCCCTCCACGCGACTCAGACGATTCATCAGGCTCTTCAGTTCCTCCGACGAGCGCTCCTTCGTGCGCTGACAACAGCAAGTCTTGTTTTCAGTCATGGGGACCTCCTAAATTGTTGCCAAATCCCGCTCAACCATCAGGACTTGAGACAGTCGCCATATCAAGACATGAGTCAAATCTCATTGGCCGGCGCCTGCCGCAGCCTTGAGTGGGATACTATTCAGCCTATACCCTATAGGGGTATCTTTCACAGCCAAACTATATACCCCCATCGGGTATATGTCAAGCCTTATGTGGCGCCTATCCGCCTCATATGCCCCTGATTTCCCTGATGTTCCCCATTCCAGCTTGCCTTCAGGGAACCTGACCTCTCTCCACACGATCGGCTTCCCTGATTTCTCCTGATCTTGCTTCCCTTCAGGGAACCTGACCTCTCTCCACACGCTCGGGTTC
>JAUNDG010000023.1 GCA_030526195.1 Lachnospiraceae bacterium | reverse complement strand
AGAACGTGGTCAACACCGCCGTAACCGATATCGTAAGCCCAACCGTCACCACCGAAGATCCACTGTGACTTCTTAGCCAGATAATCCTTGTTCTTCAGGATTTCCTGAGCCTTGTCGCAGCCGCAGGCTTCAAGAGCAGCAACCAGTTCGTCTGTAGCAGCACCGTTGCAGGCACCACAGTCGAATGTTTCAAGATATTTCTCAGCTGCAGCCTTAACATCACCGCTGCCGTTTTCAACGATAGCTTCGACTTTCTTCTTCAGGTTTTCTCTTGTAGCTCTCTGAGCCAGGAGCATACCATAACCGAATTCAGCGCCATCTTCGAACAGAGAGTTGGACCAGGCCGGACCTCTGCCCTGCGGATTGACTGTGTACGGTGTAGACGGTGAAGAGTTACCCCAGATTGAGGAGCAGCCTGTAGCGTTAGCGATCATCATATGATCACCGAACAGCTGTGTGATCAGCTTAGCGTACGGTGTTTCACCGCAGCCGGCGCAGGCACCTGAGAACTCAAGCAGCGGCTGCTTGAACTGGCTGCCTTTAACCTTGGCAACGCCGAACTTATCAACAACGTCATTCTTAACCGGAGTCTTAACCATGTAGTTGAAGACTGTCTGGTTAGCATCTGTAGCTTCTGCAGCCGGCACCATCTTCAGAGCTTCGCCCTTCTTGTTGCCGAGGCAGACGTTAGCGCAGGAACCGCAGCCTGTGCAGTCGTAAGCGGAAATAGCGATGGCATACTTGTAGCCCGGCATACCCTTCAGATCGACGATCTTAGCGCCTTCCGGAGCATTAGCAGCTTCTTCGTCTGTCAGAG
Organism: Lachnospiraceae bacterium; assembly: GCA_030526195.1. GTDB lineage: Bacteria > Bacillota > Clostridia > Lachnospirales > Lachnospiraceae > Chordicoccus. Next base: position 39,591 of record JAUNDG010000023.1, on the reverse strand, counting down.
CGAACGGACGGATAACAGCGTGCGGGCAGACGAATGCGCAGCGGTTACACTGCAGACAGTCATCAGCATTCCATACCGGAACATTAACGGCGATGCCTCTCTTTTCGTAGGCAGCAGCGCCTGACGGTGTTGTACCATCAACATAATCCATGAAAGCGGAAACCGGCAGATCATTACCTGTCTGTGAGGAAACAGCTGTCTGGATGTTGTTAACGAACTTGACAACGTCTTCACGGCCTTCTGTAGCTGTCTTCAGGTCAAGACCTTCATCAGCGCAGTTCTTCCAGGATTCCGGAACAGCAACTTCACGGATTTCCTGAGCACCGGCATCGATGGCAGCCCAGTTCTTGGCAACAACGTCATCACCCTTACGGCCGTATGTCTTCTTAGCGGCAGCCTTCATGAGCTCGATAGCCTGCTCTTCCGGAATGATGCCTGTCAGTTTGAAGAATGCGGACTGAAGGATTGTGTTGATACGTGTCGGGCCCATACCTGTGGCGATACCGACCTTGACACCGTCGATAACATAGAATTTGATGTTGTGGTCAGCCATGTACTTCTTAACCTGACCCGGCAGATGCTGTTCGATCTCAGCGTCTGTCCACGGGCAGTTCAGAAGGAATGTACCGCCGTCAACCAGTTCCTGAACCATGTTGTACTTACGAACGTAAGACGGATTATGGCAGGCAACGAAGTTAGCTGTCTTGATCAGGTATGTAGACTTGATCGGCTTCTTACCGAAGCGGAGGTGAGACATTGTAACACCACCTGACTTCTTGGAGTCATAATCAAAGTAAGCCTGAGCATACATATCAGTGTTGTCACCGATGATCTTGATGGAGTTCTTGTTAGCACCGACAGTACCGTCAGCACCCAGACCCCAGAACTTGCAGTTTGTTGTGCCTTCCGGTGTAGTTACCAGCGGAGCGCCAACCTTCAGGGACAGATTTGTGACATCATCTTCAATACCGATTGTGAAATGTCTCATGTCGACATTGTCAAATACGGCAACGATCTGAGCCGGTGTTGTGTCCTTGGAACCAAGACCGTAACGACCACCGTTGATCTTGACATCCTTGAAAGCGTCAACGCCGTTCAGAGCGGCAACGACATCCAGGTACAGCGGTTCGCCTTCAGCACCCGGTTCTTTTGTTCTGTCAAGAACGTTGATAACCTTAACAGTCTTCGGAATAGCGTCGATAAGAGCCTTAGCGGAGAACGGACGATACAGACGGACTTTAACAAGACCGATCTTAGCGCCTGTTGTTTCACGCAGGTAGTCGATTGTCTCTTCGATAGTTTCGCAAGCGGAACCCATAGCGACGATGACTGTTTCGGCATCTTCTGCACCATAGTAGTTGAAAAGCTTGTAGTCTGTGCCAAGTTTGGCATTGACTTTGTCCATGTACATCTGAACGACAGCCGGCATCTCATCATAAGCTGTGTTGCAGGCTTCGCGTGCCTGGAAGAAGATATCCGGGTTCTGAGCAGAACCTCTCTGGCACGGATGATTCGGGTTCAGAGCGTTATCACGGAATCTCTGGATGGCATCATGATTGACCATCTCGTCAAGATCGGCATAATCCCAAACTCTGATCTTCTGGATTTCGTGTGATGTACGGAAACCGTCGAAGAAGTTGATGAACGGAAGGCTGCCTTCCAGAGCTGCCATATGAGCAACCGGAGTCAGGTCCATAACTTCCTGAACTGAAGATTCGCAGAGCATACAGGCACCGGCCTGACGGCAGGCATAAACGTCTGAATGATCACCGAAGATTGAAAGTGCGTGTGAAGCCAGAGCACGGGCAGATACGTCAAAGACGCCCGGAAGTCTTTCACCGGCAACTTTGTAGATGTTCGGGATCATCAGAAGAAGACCCTGAGAAGCTGTAAATGTTGTTGTCATGGCACCGGCAGACAGTGAGCCGTGGAATGCACCGGCAGCACCGGCTTCAGACTGCATTTCTGTAACCTGAACTTCCTGACCGAAGATGTTCTTACGGCCGGCTGTAGCCCATTCATCGACATGCTCCGGCATGACAGATGACGGTGTGATGGGATAGATAGTCGCAACTTCAGTAAACGCATAAGACGCATGAGCGGCGGCTTCGTTACCATCCATGGTTAACCATTTTCTGTTATCCATTAGTTTTCTCCTCCTTGATGTGTGAAAAAGCTATCATACTTTCCCAATCTATGATGAAGTATAACACTCGAAACAGGGCATGTCCATGCGGGCAGGCCCTTGTATCGCCAAAAATACGTGAAAACGATTATTTCAGAATCAGTCGTCGTTCTCTTCGTCTTCACAGGTGGTGTAAATCTGACGCATACCGGCCATTGCGTCGTTGGCCAGGTATTCATCATAAGTCCCCATTTTATCGATCAGACTGCCGTCCGGCATGAATTCCATGATACGGTTGGCTGTGGTCTGAATGATCTGGTGGTCACGGGTGGTGAATAACAGAACACCCGGGAATTTCACAAGACCGTTATTAAGAGCTGTGATGGCTTCCATATCCAGATGGTTGGTGGGCTCATCCAGCATCAGCACGTTGGCATTGGAGATCATCATTTTTGACAGAAGGCAGCGGACCTTCTCACCACCGGACAGCACGCGGACGCGCTTGACACCGTCCTCGCCGGCAAACAGCATACGGCCCAGGAAACCGCGGACATAGGTGGCATCCTTAATCTCGGAATACTGTGTCAGCCAGTCGGCAATGGTCAGATCGCTGTCAAATTCTGTGCCCGGATCCTTCGGGAAATAGGACTGGGATGTGGTGATACCCCATTTGTAATAACCTTCATCCGGTTCCATCTCACCGCTTAAGATCTTGAAAAGAACGGTCTTCGCTCTTTCATTACCGCCGACGAAGGCTACTTTGTCGGTTCTGTTCAGGCGGAAGCTTAAGTTTTTGAAAATGACTTCGCCGTCGATGGTCTTGCTCATGTTCTCAACTTCCAGAACATCGTTACCGATTTCGCGTTCCGGACGGAAGTCGATGTACGGATATTTACGGCTTGAGGGGACCATGTGATCGACTTCGATCTTTTCAAGGGCACGCTTACGGGATGTGGCCTGCTTGGACTTACTGGCGTTGGCCGCAAACCGGGCGATGAATTCCTTGAGTTCCTTGATCTTCTCTTCTTTCTTCCGGTTCTCTTCCTTCATCTGACGGACCAGCAGCTGGCTGGATTCGTACCAGAAGTCATAGTTACCGGCGAAAAGACGGATCTTGCCGTAGTCGATATCGGCGGTCTGTGTGCAGACTTTATTGAGGAAATAACGGTCATGGGATACCACGATAACCGTATTCGGGAAGTTGATCAGGAATTCTTCCAGCCATTCGATAGCATTGAGATCCAGATGGTTGGTGGGCTCGTCGAGCAGCAGGATGTCCGGTGAACCGAACAGAGCCTGAGCCAGCAGAACCTTCACCTTCTGTGAACCGTTCAGGTTCGCCATCATTTCATAATGAAGTTCTGTGCCGATGCCAAGACCGTTCAGGAGGGATTCCGCATCAGATTCGGCCTCCCAGCCATTCATTTCCGCAAATTCACCTTCAAGTTCGGCAGCCCGGATACCATCTTCATCATTGAAGTCTTCCTTCATGTAAATGGCATCCTTCTCTTTCATCACGTCATACAGGCGACGATTGCCCATGATGACAGTATCGAGAACGCTGTAATCATCATATTTAAAATGGTCCTGCTCCAGGAAGGAGATACGGTCGCCGGGGGACACCACGATATCGCCGTTTGTGGTCTCCAGCTTACCGGCCAGGATCTTCAGGAAGGTGGACTTACCGGCACCGTTGGCACCGATGAGGCCGTAGCAGTTGCCTTCCGTAAACTTGATATTAACATCTTCAAAAAGAGCTTTCTTACCTACACGGTAGGTGACATTATTCGCTGAGATCATTGATTATTCCTTTCATTTTCCCAACTGGACAACGTATATACTTTTTTTACTTTACATGAATTTCCACAATGAATGATAACGAACAAATCCGATTAAATCAAGTCGTTCAGCTATTAAGGCAACAAATTGCTGATTTTTCTTTTAGACACACGCGGGGGAATGCCTGCTGCGGGTAAACAGATACAGGCCCGACTTGCGTTTACGGATAAAAGCCTGTATACTGTTACTATTAATACGAGGAGGTCCACACCACATGGGTATGTTAGATTTCTTAAAGAACAATCCCGACGATGAACTCGACGATGAGTTTGATGATGAACTCGATGAGGAATTCGACGACGAATTAGATGATCTTGATGATCTCGATGACGAAGATCTCGATGATCTTGATGACGAGGAAGAAAAGCCCGCATCAAAAGGCGGTCTCCTCAAACGTTTCAAAAAGAGCGAACCCGAACCCGAGCGCTACTCTGCTCCGGAACCGGATGAACCGGATCTGTCAATGTTCAGCACCGGCCGTCATTCATTCTCTTATGATTATGCCTCTGCTCTGAAGCGTCAGTCAGAAGAAGCCTTCGCTAATCTGGAAAGACGGACAATCGCCGCTCTTGAAGAGATTCGCCAGATTGCCGGCCAGTCACCTGATCTGCCGGAAAGCGAACCCCTGGCCTTTGATGATAATGATGAAACCGATGACTACTATGTCGGCGAGTAAGATTTCTCATCGATGTCTTATTTCCTTTGATTTCATGAGAACGTATAGGCTTCCTGATTTTCATATGATTGCAAAAACACCTGCGAGTCAGCTCGCAGGTGTTTTTTTATCTCGATTCATTTTTTGAGGCATCGGATTCCCATTCAGGTATCATCCCCGATGCCATGCCCCATCAGGCAAACATCTCAGCGACCACCGGCAACACGTCGGCATTTCTTTCGAAGACGCCGGCAACCTGATCGAGGCTCAGAGGCGGATCGTTATAGCTGCCGTCGGGCTTAAGCTTGGCGGCCACTTCCACTGTGACGGCGGGTTTGTGCAGGATCTGCATGAAGTAATCGCTGCAACCGCCGGGGTTCTGATCATCCAGCACCGTGGAGATGACTTCATAGGGCTCGGCGCCATTGACGGCTGTGGCCGCACTGATGCGCTGGGCCAGCTCATGATCCGTATCGTGAAGGGCCGGATCAATTTCTTCCATACCGTAGTCAAAATAAACCATTTCACCATGGGCATGGTAGGCGATCTGCGCCACGCAATTGATGCTGTCCACCAAAGACAGAAGCGCCTGAACCTCCGGCTCGGAGTTGGCGGCACTGCCGGGATACCGGCTGCAGGACGGAGTCTGAGTCCCCATTTCCGTGGTCCAGCCGGTGGTGGCAAAGTTACGATTGAGGTCAACGCACCGGGCATTGGCCTTCCAGGTGGCCAGGTACTCTTCCATGCTGGGGCTGGCCTTGCCCAGCGCCAGGTCACTTTCGTGGGCCTTAAGAATGATATTCTTCAGTTCCTCACTCTGGAGTACATCAAGGGACTGAGTCTCGCTCAGCATGATGCCGTCCGGGTTCATCATCGGAATGATGTGAAGCCGCACATTCCCCATCACGTCGGAAATGGATCGGCCGTTAACGGTACCACTGTGGTACGACACAAGCAGTCGCTCCAGCTGCATCATGGCCACATTGACTACCAGGTATTCACGGGCATGCATGCCGTACTGCACGATGACATCCTTCGTGGCGGTGGGACTGCCCACAACCGCATCCAGAAGTTCACGGCCGTCGGCGGAATAGCCGAACACATTCACCGTGAGGCAATCATCGTATCGTTTTTCAAGGAAATAAAGATCCCGGCGGACCCGCTCATAATCGTAGAACGCGCTTGTGCCGTCCACAATATTCCCCGCCGGCATGGATTCTGCCGTGGTATACGTCCAGTTGGAGGCATTTTCGCCGGTGTTGCCGGAACCGGTATAGGTCACGGGAATCGAGGGCTCATCCGTCGTTTCACCTGTGGTAACGGTGATCGGCGGCTGGGTCACAGCCACTGTCTTACTGCCGCCCACAAAGATCTGCCCCGTCAGTCCCATCACCAGAAGATAGCCGGCACTGCCGATGAGCACCACAAAAGACAGGATCAGCACCAGCGTCCGCCGGCGCAAAGCCCTTTGCCGCTCCGCCCGTTGTCTTGCTTTCATGCGGGCCTTACGGCGTTCTATATTGGATTGTGAAGTTCGTCTTTCAGCTGTCATATATCTCTCACAGAATCAGGCTCTCCAGGGTGTTCCTTCCAGATCAAAGGGTGTTGACTGGTACACATAATAGTTGAGCCAGTTGGTGTACAGGTTGTTGGCATGGGAACGCCAGGTCAGATCCGGACGCTTATTGGGATCATCGTCCGGGAAATAGTTATAAGGCACCGCAATGGGCAGACCTTTATTAACGTCACGCACGTATTCCTTCATCAGTGTGGAACGGCTGTATTCCGGATGCCCCATGACAAAGATTTTGCGGCCAAACTCCGCCATGGCCAGATACACACCGGCCTTATCGGATTTCGCCAGAACCGTCAGATCCGGACAGGCCTCGATGGCATCAGCCGGCACCTCGGTATGACGGGAATGGGGCGCCAGGAACACATCGTCGAACCCTCTCACCAGCGGAATCCGGCGATTGTAAAGGCGATGTTCGTAAATGCCGAACACTTTGGCCGGCATGGGTTTTTTATCCAGATGATAAAAATGATACAGCCCGGCCTGCGCCGCCCAGCAGAGGAACAAGGTGGATGTCACATGAGTGGATGACCAGTCGAAAATGTCAGCCAGCTCCTGCCAGTAGTCCACCTCCTCAAAAGGCAAGTGTTCCAACGGTGCACCTGTGATGATCATACCGTCAAAATTATGGCCGCGGATTTCCTCAAAGGTCTGATAGAAAGAATCCAGATGGCTTTTTGACACGTGGGTGGAATTGTGGGAAGACATGTGCACAAAGCTGCAATCAATTTGCAGCGGTGTGTTGGACAGCATCCGCAGGATGTGCAGCTCTGTCTCCTCTTTATTCGGCATCAGATTGACGATGACAATACGGATGGGCCGGATATCCTGATGGATCGCCCGGTTCTCATCCATAACGAAAATATTTTCTTTCTCAAGAATCTCCTTAACAGGCAGATTATTGGGTACTTTAATCGGCATATTGTATTAACTCCCTGAAATCATCCTCGGAAATGATGGGCACACCGAGTTTGATCGCGTTTTTATTTTTACTGGATGAACTGGTCACATCGTTGTTGATGAGATAATCAGTCTTACTCGTCACAGAACCGGTGACCTTACCGCCCATTTTCTCAATGACGGCCTTCAGTTCATTCCGATTCTTATAATACACAACAGAGCCCGTAATGACAAATGTCTTTCCGGAAATGGGTGATGCGGCCGCCTCTTCTTCTTTTTCAAGTGTCACGCAGGACAGCAGCCGATCAAATAAATGCCGGCACTCTTCGTCCCGCATCCAGGCGGTGACAGAACGGGCAATGACAGGCCCCACAGAAGGGATAGCGGACAGAGTCTCTTCATCCGCAGCCTTCAAAGCCTCGGGATCATCGTGGAAAGCCCGGCAGATGAGCCGCGCATTGGCTTCCCCCACATTGGGGATACCGATACCGTACACCAGTCGACTTAAAGTGGTGACGGAGGCTTTCTTAATGCTGTCCATGAGATTGGCGTAAGACTTTTCGCCAAAGCCCTCCATGCCTTCGATGGCTTCACGATATCGGTCCAGAGAAAAGAGATCGGCCGGATCGTTGATGAAACCCGCTTCGATAAACTTCTCCAAAGTAGCTTCAGACAAACCTTCGATGTTGAGGGCATTGCGGCTCACGAAAAGGTCAAGCGCCCGGATCAGCTTGGCCCGGCAGCGCTCATTCAGGCAATGAAGGGTCAGCACATCAGAGGCTTCCTCCTGACGGATAGCCGCTTCGCCGCCGCACACCGGACAGATTTTCGGGATCTCCAGGGTATCGGACCGGGTCAGATTTTCCGCGATCTGCGGAATGATCATGTTAGCCTTGTAAACGGTCACCGTATCCCCGATGCCCAGCTGCAGTTCCTTCACGATGCTGACATTATGGAGGGATGCGCGTTTCACCTCAGTCCCTTCCAGATCCACCGGGTCAAAAACCGCAATAGGATTGATAAGACCCGTCCGGGAAGGACTCCATTCCACTGCCCGCAGGGTGGTTTCTTTTAACTCATCCTGCCACTTAAAGGCCATGGCATTTCGCGGAAACTTGGCTGTGGAGCCCAGGGATTCACCATAAGCGATATCATCATACAGCACCACCAGACCGTCTGACGGAAAGTCATTTTCCGCAATCTTATCGGCAAAAGCCTTAACCCCCTCCGCCGTTGTGGCACCTGTGATCGTCCGGTATTCCACCACATCAAAGCCCTGGGCGGTGAGCCATTTAAACTGCTCTTCTCGTGAATTACGGAAATCAACGCCGTCGGCACTCACCAGTGCAAAGGCATAGAAATAAACACTGCGTTTGGCGGTCACGGCCGCATCCAACTGCCGGACAGACCCGGAGCAAAGATTGCGCGGATTCTTATAGCGGCTGTCCGCATCCTCGATGGCGGCATTGATCCGCTCAAAATCCGAGTAGCGGATGATAGCCTCACCCCGAAGGGTTAAAGTCCCGGTGAAAGGAATCTTCAACGGCACATTTTTGAAGGCCCGGGCATTGGCTGTCACCAGTTCACCCTCCCGGCCGTTGCCACGGGTGACCGCTCTTGAAAGAGCACCATTTTCATAAGTGAGGACCACAGTGAGGCCATCCATCTTCCAGGACAGAAGGGCCTTATGATCCCCCACAAAATCGGCCAGGGCCGCGGTATCCTTGGTTTTGTCCAGACTGAGCATAGGCGATTCGTGCACCACCTTGGGCAGTTCGTCCCGCACCTCGTAGCCCACATGAACCGTGGGGGAATCCCCCAGCACAATGCCGCTCTCTGCTTCCAGCGCGACCAGTTCATCATAAAGCCGATCGTACTCAAGGTTCGACATGATCTCCCGGTCTTCATTATAGTAGGCTTCTGATGCCTTATTTAAGATGTCCACCAGCTCACGGAGCCGTTCCTTCACATTCATCATGAGTCAGTCTTTCTCTTTTCCACTTCTTTTTTGAGGGCAACCACCTCATCCTCTGTGAGGTAACGCCATTGTCCCTCCGGGAGGCTCCCCAGCTTCAAGGACATGAGTCTCACCCGTTTGAGGGACAGCACTTTGTAGCCGAGTCGTCGGCACATGCGGCGGATCTGCCGGTTGAGGCCTTGCGTCAAGGTGATGGCAAAGCGCTTTTCCCCCAGCACCCGCACCTTACAGGGCCGGGTTTTCACCTCGTGCTCCACATGCTGCTTGTCCGGCACCATGATCACCACGCCGCTGCGCATCTGTCTTAAGAAATCCTCAGACAGAGGCTTGTTGACCGTCACCAGGTACTCCTTTTCATGGCCCCGGGCAGCGCGCATCATTTCATTGTTGAGCTCGCCGTCATCGGTCATAAGGAGAAGCCCTGAGGATTCCTTATCCAGCCGCCCCACGTAGGTCACCTTTTCCGGCGCCGTGAGAAAATCCATCACGTTGTCGGGTGTCCGACGGTCACCGGTGCAGATAATCCCCACGGGCTTATTCAGCATAATGTAGGTGAAGCCGGATTTTTCATTTTCGATAAGGGTACCATCGAGGTAAACCTCATCTCCCGGCATAACCCGCTCACCACTTGTCACGGAAATGGGGCTGCCTTCTCCCGCTTTTCTGATGGTGACCCGCCCGTCGGCGATGAGCTGATCGGCGCCCCGGCGGGAGGCCAGGCCGGCATCACTGATGAACTTGTTGATTCTGATGCCGTTGTCGGCCATGGTGATCTCCTTTTCTTCCGCCGGGCATAAAGTCCGCCTCAATGCCGGCGCTCTCCCCCGGACATTAAAGTCCGCTTCGTTGCCGGCGTTCAGACCCCGGCTGCGACAAGGCACCGGATGAGCGATGCCGCATCGCGCAGGGGCATGTTTAAATCTTTGTTTAGTAACGGCTGTCGCCGAACTTCGTGATGTCAAGATTGGCCAGATGCTTGGCCTGCTTCCAGGAGGTGTACTTGCTGTTCACCACCTGAATGATGGGTTTGCCCACGTTGTAGGGCGAGGTCTTTTCCGTGTAGGCCAAACCATTGGCCTTGCTGTCCATATTGGCAAAGACGGTGTAAGCCGGACGCTTGCCGCCGTTCACATCCTTAAGCCCCAGGTACCAGCCGCCGGCCATCTCGCCGCTGTCGTCCTGCAGATGGTGGATGATGTAATTGTCCACATTCGGCAGGGATTCGGCAATGTAGTAACCGTAGGCAATGGCTGCCGCCTGTTCCAGGACATAGTCCTTATCCTTATAGCGGGCACTGATGCCGGTCTCGGACAAGATGATGCGGTGCTGGCTGCCGTATTTACTGGTCATATAATTCGACAGAGTTTCCAGATTCATCATAGTAATCTGGATGGTGGTGTTGATATCGTGGGTCACGTAGGTGGTCTCAACCCAGATCCGGGGATCCTGTTCCGGTGAACAGTAGGGATGGAAGGCCAGATGCCATTCGATATCCCCTTCTTCCTTCAGGATGCTGGCGAAGCGATCCTGGAAGGTCTTGGCCAGGTAATAATTGTTTACGGCCTTGACACGCCAGTTGTGATCCAGTGAATCGTACACCCGGACATTGCTCCAGATGCTGCGCATGGTGTTGTAAGCAATACGGAACACCTGAGTGTACATGGTGACGTACTCTTCCGCTGACATCAGCTCACCGCAGTAATTCCAGTGGGTGGCATCGTTCAACTCGTTGCCGATGACCCAGTTGTCGATGTGGCAATCCGCTTCCGAAAATGTGGTGGCCAGGAAGGCACACACGGCTTCAAATTCACGCCGGCCCTGAGCCTCCTGCCCGTTGATGCCCACCAGAAGGGCTGAATCCGGGGCGTTACGTCCACCGGGGGTGACCAGTGAGGGATGGGTTGCGATAAGATTCTTTGTCGCATAAAGAATACCTGTGACCTGAACGCCCGCTGCATTCATTTCCTTCACACGCTGCTTGATACTGCCCACAATACCACCGTCAAAGTTATAGGTGACACCCCGATAGGTAAACTGGGCGCCTGATCCGTTGACGATCTGATCCAGGGTGAAGTTCTCCGCCACATGCTTGGCGTGCAGGGTGTTGATGGCTTCGTTGACACGGCTCTGGTTAAAGCCGTCCGGTGCCAGCCCCTTCTTGTTGATGGGCTTGATACGGGCGGTGTTGCGAGACGCCATTTTCTCAGGATTTGTGATGTAGAAGCCGTTGCTGCAGACCCGGTAGATGCCGTCCACCTTCACGGCTGTGAAGAATTCCCGGTTGATGTAATAGGGCATATCCAGGCCCCGGGATGTGATGGAAAATGAGGTGCCGTCTGCAGATGAGCCCAACACGTGACCATCACCGATGTAATCACTGGGATCAAAGGCGATGAGATAGAGCAGCCCGTCATCGCCGTGCTTTTCGCTGTCCCCTGTCCCGCTGATGGTGACCTGGTTGGCCGTGGTCAGCTTACAGGATGTGACCCGATTATCCGCCAGATACCATTTCTGGGCGGCGGTGCTGTTGGTTTTGTGCACCCGGATGTTCTGCTTGTAGGCCATGGAACCGCTGGCGATATCCAGCACATAATTCCGATTGAGATATGCGGCGATGGTGTATGTGCCGTCCTTGTTGGGGATGACAGCCCATTTCTGATTATCGGATCCTTTATAGGTGTCCTGCACCACGTTGGCGTCCTGCCCCACACTGCCGGACACGGTCAGCGCCATGCCGTCGGCATTTGTCTTAATATAGTAGATCGGCTCCGGATCCTGCATGGATACCTTGGTCAGTTTGTATTTCTGAGCCGCCGAGCTGTTGTCATTGTAGCTTTGAATGTTGGCACCGGCATTCTTGGAACCGTCCGCCACGTCCAGCACGCGGTCCGGATACTTGGCTGACCGGATGACAAAGGTGCCGGTGAGCTGATCCGCGTTGGGGTCGACCAGGTTGAAATACTGACGATCGGCCTTCCGCCATGAGGACACCAGAAGGGACGGACTCTTATCCGGCTGGCTGTTCGCCAGGGAGAGACACACATGAGGCGCTGCCTTTGAGAAAATGGCCACGCTCCCGTTTTCCTGCATTTCAACCCGCCACAGCTGGTTATCGCTACTTCTGTTCGGTGAGGAAATGACCGGTGAACCGGACGCCCCCGTGCCGTCAATGGTTAGCACACCGTTCATCCCCTTTTGGGTGATGGTGTAGAACCCGTTGCTGTTTTTGGTGAACACAAAGAGCTGGGTGGCTGCCCAGGTCTTGGCACTTAACTGATAGCCGGCGGCTGGGCTCTTAGCCGTCACCACATGGTTCTTTGACAGGGGTGTTCCCATCATATAGGTCCCGGCCATGTTCACCGGCGTCACAGCATTGAACACAAAGCGCTGGGCGCTGCTGTTATTCTTTGTGGCCAGCACCACATTGGTGCCCTTGGCCATAGCGCCGTTAACGGTGAGATACTTCCCGCTGTAGGCATGGACTAATGAAAATGAGTTGTTGCCGGCGGACACCAGTTTCCATTTCTGCCCGGCTTTGTAGCGGGCGGTGTGAACCTGGATGTTGGTGCCGTCTTTAATGGCATTGCCCTCCACGTCAAGTGCCCGGCCCGCGGAGCGGGAAATGAAGCTGAAGGTGCCGTCGCTGTTGGCTTTGGCGTACCACTGCTGGGCATTGGTGTGGTTGGCTTTGTAAAGCTGGACATTGGAACGGACAAAGACATTGCCGCCCTGGACATCCAGCGCCAGGTTCTGATTATCGGCGGCGCAGATTTCATAGAGAGCGCCGTCTGTGAGGGATGAAACCGCAGTATTGAGGTCATCCTCTTCAATGCCGTTATAGTCGGTCACGGCCGAAAGACGAAGTGAACCTGCCACCACCCCTGACAAAGGCTTGAAGGCCTCATCGACGCGTAAAAATGAGGTGGTATCGGCGGAAGGTGTGGAACTGAAGATTACCTCACCAGTCTCATTCCGGGCCTCATCAAAGCGGTCATAGAAAATGGAGCCGTTCTTAGCTGTAATGGTTAAGGCCACGGCAAAAACATCGCCTTTTTTGAGTGACAGCGGGGCGGACAGCGCCACGGTGTGATAACCGGCACCGGTCACCGTGCCGGCCTCCGGCAGAGCGTAAAGGGGTTCCTGATCAAAGACCGTCTCTTCACTCTCACCGGCATAAATATTGAAAGCATAGGAGGTCATCTCATCGTCGGTATAAAAACCAATGGCGGTGAGATTCTCATCGTGACGAGCTGTGAAAACAGAGGCCATTTCCGGGAGAGATTCATCACTCTCCTGCATGAGCTTCATTTCCTTAAGAAGTGCGGCATCGAGGCGACCGTCACCGATACCACCGTCAACGGCATAACGGTAGACAGCCTCCGTCTCCGGCTGCTTCTCCAGCAGTTCCACATGAGCGGTGGCCAGGGCCTCGTCATCGTAGAACACATAGGTGATGGCATCGGAACCGATGGCCTTCACCAGCCAGGCGCCGGTTTTCGTGATCGGCTCAGTGGTGATCAATGAACCGGCAGCATCTGTGTCGGTGTTGCCGGATGAACCGGCAGTGTTGTCTGTGTCAGTGTTATCAGATGAAACGACTGTATTATCCGCATCAGCGTTATCGAATGAACCGGTTGCATTGTCGGTAGCTGTGTCATCTGATGAACCGCCGTTATTCTCAGCGGCTGAGTTGTCGGTTGAACCAACCGTGTTATCGTTATCAGCTTTATCAGATGAGCCGTCGTTGTTTTCTGCGATCCCGTTGTCGGATGAACCGACAGCATTTTCGGTACCGACATAATCAGTTGCGGCATCCGGTGATGCATTGACCGCATCATTTTCATATGAAGCCGTGTTGAGGTTTTCCTCTGTGCTGTTGACGGTGTCAAAATCCAGAGATGCTTTGGCAGCCCCATTTTCTAAAGAGGAAAGTTCAGGAGCCGAGGCAGCTGCGTTCTGCAAAGCCTCATCGGCAACCTGAGTTTCTTCTGCACGCGGTTTGGCCACGTCAAGGTCCAGGATTTCCTCTTCTGTATCGATGAGACCGCCGGCTTCGGGCACCGGTGCATCTGTGTAATCATCATTCCAGCCGACGATCAGGCGATCCCCGTCAAGGAGCGCGGTGCGGCCCTTCAGAAGACCGCGTTTGATGCGATCCTGCGGCTGGCCGTTGACGGAGTCTCCGTCGGTCATGTCGAAGCCTTCGCTGCTGCGAATGAGCCCTTCCCGGGACAGCACAAATACCTTCTGAACAGCGCTCAGAAGGTATTTTCCGTTGATAGCCTCTTCAGACATGAAAACACGGTCGCCCTCGAAAGCCGGCTCTTCGGACAGCTCCGCCATTTGCGCCAGAGCTGTGGATGATAACAGACTTTCATCAAGACGGTCCTGACCATCTGTCCGGCTGTCGTAAGCCGCGGGCACGGATGTGTCCGATGCCGCCGGCTCGTCAGCCCCTACCGTTGCTATGCTTCCCAGAAATAAGGCCGCGCTCAGCAGCCAGACAAGACATTTTTTCATGCAAGACTCCATATATTATTGAGACACGTGCGAGCCGTCACCGTCTCGCCGATGAATCACCGTCATTTTTGCCCTTTAAAAATGGGTTTCGTGGCAGTGGTGCGTCAGTGTCCATTAATCATAGACGACAAAGTGTCCGCCGATGTAGCCTTCATATTCACCCCAGCGAATATGACGCCAGCCGGCTTCGGTATTGCCGATGACCACGATCTGAGAACCGGCCGGCATATCGTAGTAGACCACCTGGCCTTCGTAGCTCGGATTCGGGCGGATGTTGCAGGTGCCATTGGTGTGTGCCGGTGTTTCCTTATGTTCGGCTTCCCAGGCAGCCTGTGCGGCAGCCTCTTCGGCAGCGATGCGTTCCGCTTCTCTTCTGGCAGCCTCTTCGGCAGCGGCCTGTTCAGCGGCAAGACGTGCGGCTTCCTCAGCAGCAGCCTGTTCGGCAGCAATGCGTTCAGCCTCGGCCTGTGCGGCAGCTTCGGCAGCCCGCTGTTCTTCTTCAAAACGAGCCTTTGTGGCTTCCGTTTCCAGAGAAGCCTGTTCATAGAGAGCCTTCACAGAAGCAGTATCATCTAGTGTGCTCAGATAATTTTTCTGTTCATCGGACAGCGGTGTTTTCTTGACGTAGTAGCCGCCATTTTCGGCTGCGACGGCGTACAGACGATCGATGGTGGGGACACCATTGAGATCATAGCGGGCATAGATGACAAAGCTGTTGTCTTCCAGACCCTTCTTGGTATAAGCATCCACTGATGAATAAACCTGATCGCCGGCTGACAGAATGGCAGCGGCATTTTCCTCGGTCATCTCATCCACCAGACCGGTCAGGCGGGCCACATCCTTCGTCGCCAGCGCTTCGTAATAGTTGGTGGTCAGTGAATTGAGCTGCGGATTGGCATTTTTCTCAAGGGCACCGCCCGCTTCATTGGCGGCCGGTGTTGTTTCAGCCTGCGGCTTTTCGGCCTCCGGAGCTGCTGTGGGTGTCGGTGTGGGTGTGGCGGCCTCTTCCGTCTTCTCCTCAGCTGCCGCTTCCTCTGTCTTTGTGTCATTCTTCTCGGCCAGGACACCGGACAGCGCCCGTACACCGAAAAACAGGGCTACTAAAACAATCGCTATACCGACAATCAGCATGATGTACCGCAGATTATCGGACAGCCACTCCCTGAAATTATTCATAATAAGTAACCTCCTTCATTAATACCTTATTATTCCCCAAAAAATTCGATATGTAATCAGATTGTAACATATTGACCCAAGTTATGCAAACCTGGAGGATTCACCAGCTCATCGACGCCTCTTACTTCACGGCCATCGCTCATGCCCATCTCTCATCGCTATCCCTCGCCTTCCACTACTCATCAACGGCAAGATAACAGAAAGCCCTGACGGTATCTCCTGCAACATTACGTCGATTATTCTGCCATCATCTGTTGTAAAAAAGAAACGCCCGAATCCATGATCCGAGCGTTTCCTATAACTGCGTCTGACAGGAGTCGAACCCGCGCACCCGGAACCGGAATCCGGTGCTCTATCCACTGAGCTACAGACGCATATCCTATTGGGCTTAAGCCCTTTAGGAATTGTAAAACACAAAGCCCTGTTATGTCAAGGGTCAGTTCGAAGTTCAGCACGAACAGACCGACCTGCTCAGACCAACCTGAACCCGTCCGTCGATCGTTCAGTCGGACAGGTGCGCTCTTATGCCTTAACAGATCACGCGTTCTCAGTGCTTACCGGCAATCCGCGCCAATGTCTTCAGCAGCACAGACACGTCCACAGGTTTTGTCACATGGCCATCCATCCCGGCATCCAGCGCCTTCCGCCGATCCTCTTCAAAAGCATTGGCGGTCATGGCGATAATCGGAATCGTCTGCCCATCCGGCCGATCCGCCAGCTGACGAATCGCTTTTGTCAGCTCATAGCCGTTCATTTCCGGCATCATGATATCCGACAGGATCACATCAAAACTGCCCGTCGGTCGCGATGTGAAGATATCAAGCGCCTCAGCGCCGTTGGAAGCCGTGGTGATCACAGCCCCCACATCCGTCAGAATGGCCTCAGCGATCTCCACGTTGAGCTCATTATCTTCAACCAGAAGGATCCGCATGCCGGTAAAATCAAAATCAACAGCCTCTTCCTGCTGCGGCAGGTCGGCTTCATCCGCCAGTCTGAAGGGAATCACCACCGTAAATGTGGTACCCTCGCCCAGACGACTGGCGACATGGATATGACCATTCATTTTCTCAACAAGACTCTTCACGATGGTCATGCCAAGACCGGTGCCGTAATGAACACTGCGCTCATCGGCGTGTTCCTGCGAAAATGGTTCGAAGATGCGGCTCAGGAATTCTTCGCTCATCCCAATGCCGGTATCGCTCACCGTCAGCTGATAGGTGACAGAATCCTTGCCGAGCTTCTTGCGTTTCACTTCGCAGGAAATGCTGCCGCCCGGTTTATTGTACTTAATAGCATTGCTCAGCAGGTTGATGATGATCTGTCTTAAATGCAGCGGACTGCCGTACACATAAGGATGGGAAAATTCCTGAGCGAAATCATTGTGCTTAAGAGTAATCCCCGCCTCGATGGCTCTGTTTTCAATGATGGTGAGCACATCCTCGGTCAGTGCCTTAAGGTCGAGGGGCTCTTCCACCAGACGCACATTGTCATCGTCCATCTTGGCAATATCCAGAACATCATTGATCAGTTCCAGCAGATGATTGGCTGCCACCAGGATCTTCTGACGATTCTCGTCGACAAGTGTTCTGTTGTCAGCATGCTTTTCATTGATCTGGACAAGGCCGATGATGCCGTTGAGCGGTGTACGGATATCATGGGACATACGGGACAGGAAGGCCGTCTTGGCCGCATCCGCCCGCTCCGCCTTATCAAGGGCGGCACTCAGCTGCGACAGATAAAGGGACTTCGTCTCATTTTCCGCCTGCTCGATCTGCAACTGCTTGAGCCGGTTATTATAAAACATGGCAAACACAACAAGCGCGATAACACTGCAGGAAATGAACACGGACACGAAGATACTCGGCCACATTTCCGGCAGCACACGCCAGCCTTCGATGGGCTCAATGGTGAGATGCCAGACATCGTTGGGCACTTCAAATTCAATGTCAACGTCATGGGAAATCGAAGCATCTGAATTTCTGAAAATGTAGCCGTCTCCGTCCGTCACAGCGGTCTCATCCGCCGTCTGTTTCCGAACCGCAAACTTGTATTGATCCATGGAAGACCCGATATTCGTGAGAATCTGATCAACCATTTTATCCCAGTCGAGAACCAGGATCGTGAAGCCTTTGAAAGACCCATTTTCGAAAACAGGATTGCGGAGGATAACACCGGAGCCGCCTTCCACCAGATTGTGGGGACCGGCCAGTGTAATTTTGCCGGTATCAATGGCCAGCTGAGCGCGGGGGCCCTGATCCGGATCCTTCAGCATCTCAAAACCGATGGTGGACGCCTTGACCGCTTCGGGGTAAGCCGCCCGGATCACACCCTCCGGTGCGATGTACATACTGGCAATGACCGGATGGTCCGCCATAACCTCGGCTGCCATGGCATCAAACTGAGCCTCCGTGTATTTTTCATTATCCAGGTAGAAATACTTGACAGCCTGAGAAGCCTCCGTGGCATTGTCGAAAGTCAGCTGAATCGTGCCGGCGATATTCTGACCGCGAATATAGGCCTCCTGAAGCTTATTTTCCATTTTGATGCGGGAAATCTGACCCAGGATCAGACACTGCAGCAGTGTCGACAGGATAAGCAGCAACGCGACGGAAAGGATCATCCGTTTTTTCGTGCTACCTTTGGACGGTTTATGATTTGTGTTTGCGATGGTCATCGTCACACCTTCTTTTCATAGAGTAATATTTCGGTGAAAAAGTCACCGATATACATACTTTAATATCATAACACGTTTGTTGTCATTTTCTTAAGGGGTTTTGCGCATTTTTTTGAAAATGCATATATTTTATGATTGTCCTTTAGACATCGCTTTGGCTCTGCATCTTTGAAGCGGGAGGAAAGCCCACTATCACTCATCTAAAAAATGCCGCCGCAGTCTCGTCAGACCACGACAGCATTTTCCCATTATATCCTAATGGTTAGTCTTAATTTTGAGTAATGCTTACAGATAAGCGGACACTCACAACAACCGCAGAGCACGATGTACGCTTTACGCCCTGCTGCTGTTCAAGCGCTTGCCGGCAACAAGTCCCGCTACCTCTTATCCGAACGTGTCACCTTCGCAGCCACAATGCCGATGAAGATCAGGCAGATGATACCGATCAATGTCCAGAAGGCCGGATGATGGTGATCAGCGGTGTTAGGCATGGTCGCTCTTGTCTGCACCGCAGCTGCCGGCTGAATCCCGGATGTCTGATCGATGGGCCTGATGCCCGGCGGTGTGTTGTTGTTGGGCGGGTTCACCGGCGGATTGGGTGTTGGTGTTGGCGGCGGAATCGGCGGATCCGGGGTAGGCGTTGGTTCCGGTGTCGGCGGTTCCGGCGTTGGTTCCGGTGTCGGATTCGGTTCCTCTTCAAAGATGGCTTTGACTGTGACGTCACCCTCCGGCATCGTGAAGGTATTATCGGTGATCACAAGGTCGGTTGGAGAGACAATCTCCCACTCCTTAAATTGATACCCTTCATCCGGGGTAGCCGCCAGATTGATCACGGTGTCTTTGACAGCCGTGGCCGGATTGGCCACACCTGTGCCGTGACCGTCATCCTGAACTGTGATGCTGTAGCTGGTCGGTTCAGGGGGCGGTGTGGGGGTCGGTTCCGGAGTTGGGGTTGGTGCCGGGGTGGGTGTCGGGGTTGGTGCCAGTTTTTCTTCAAAAACAGCTTTAACCGTGACATTCCCCTCCGGCATGGTGAAAGTGTTATCGGTGATTACAAGGTCGGTTGGTGCGACAACTTCCCATTCTTTAAACTGATACCCCTCGTCAGGTGTTGCTGTCAGTGTGATGGCTGTATCCTTCGCCGCAGATGCCGGATTGGCTGTCCCCGATCCATGCCCGTCATTTTGAACCGTCACGGTATAGGTTGTCGGCGGGTCGACAGGCTCCACCGTGGCCAGGACCGACACAGGTTCGCCCGGCATTTGGAAGGTATTGCCTTCTAGATCGCGGGTCGTGTTGCCGTAGGTAATCTGGTATTTCACCAGACGGTAACCTTCTTTTACAGAGATGGTCAGCGTGATCGTCGTGCCTTCAGTGGCCTCGCTATGGGACGGCCAGCAAGAGGCGTTGCCGGTGGTGGAACAACTCACCGGATATTTTGTTCTTTCCCAGGCAGCTAATAGCGCGATGTCGTGTGTCACCGGTTCATTAAAGTTGTAAACCGTTAAAGGCCCTTGCAGAAGCCATTTTGTCAATGTATACCCGGCTCTGACTGGATCCGGGGGACGGGTTGCTGTTTCCCCCATGAGCACCGTCTGACTGGGGACAGCCGAACCACGGTTGCTGTCAAATGTCACAGTCCAATAGGCATCGCCCTTGAAGACCGGCTTAACGACAACATCTTCATCCGGCATGATAAATGTGTTGTCGGCAATAACCAGTCCTTCCGGACTGACAACCACCCACTCTTTCAATTTCCAATACGCGTTGGGAATCGGTGTGAGGGTAATCTCCGTGCCGGCTACCGCACGAGACGGACTGGCACTCCCTCGTCCATTGGACTGTCCTTGAATGGACACCGTGTGCTCAACACCGGAACTTTCCGTTCCCTCATCGGCAAAAGCCACGGATGATAACATACCAAGGAGCAGGCATACGCAGATCGCAAAACCAAGATACCGGTGACGTCTTTTCTTTACTGTCATGGTCATGTCCTCCTTTTTTGCTCGTGCTGGTGATGAGAGGATGTCTTATGATAGTGAAATGTGTTAGTGAAAAATACTGGTGAAATATGTTATTGAAATGAACTGTTTTAAAGCACTCCGGGAGTGATGAATCGCAGATGTCACGGATACACCGGAGTAAAGCGCACACTCGCAATACCCAGAGGGCACGCTGTCCGCTTCGCTACTTGCTCGTGAACCGCAACTACCTTCGGTAGCCCATCAGCAGGGGCTTTTACCCCTGCTGATGCAAGCTTCCCCCGTAACCCCCGATTAAGACTCTGCGTCTTTGAAACGGGGGAATGCTTGCTGCAGTTCAATTAGTTGTTGAATTCACAATTGTTGAACAATCAATTATTATTGTATATTTCAATCTTTTTTCTTTATTATACCGCAAATCATGCGAATATCAACCAATTCTTTTCATATAACATAAGGGCCCACGGGCCCTCATGTCTTGCTTTCTCTCACATTTCCTGCTCTCCACAGCTCTTAGAATGAATTGAGCAGGGCCCATGGGCCCTGGTATCTTGCTTTCCTTACCTTCTGCAGTGCCCAAAATCCCGTCAGCACCGGAACCTGGCTTTCAAGCCAATCATCAGTGTCAATTTCAGGCCATTTTTCGTTGCCTAACCCTGCGGTGGCTAATAACAAGCTTCCATCAGTGCCCGATAGAATCTGAATGCAGGAGAAATTACACTGCTGCCTTATGATTTTCACTTCCGGCAGGGTTGGACCTCTTTTCAGCAACGAAAAAAGTCGATACTATCTCGCTCTCCTTCACATATCCGGTGCCCAACAAGTCATAAAATAGTTTGAGCAGGGCCCATGGGCCCTGCTGTCTTGCTTTCCTTACCTTCTGCGGTGTCAATAACGCTCTCGGAACACCCCGGTCTATATAATACTATCGAATCAACAAACACATCTGAAGTGAAAAGGGGCTGCCGCAGCAGCCCCTCCAAAGAAAATCCTATTTATTTCACGTCAATCATTGAGTGTCTCTTACGACACCGGCTTCACTCTTTTTTTAGGTCTTCTGTTCTTCAAAGCCAGAACAAGATTAACCGTATTGTAGATGAGGCCGATGATCGCCAGGATCAGCGCCAGTGTGGCTAAGAATTCAACCCGGCTCACACGGCTGTACAGCTCGTCATCACGGACACTGCCGACCTTCTGAAGGTTGCCGTTGTCATAGGACACGAACAGGTTCTTATCCTTGTCCAGGTAAATGGATTTGATACCGACACCGGCATCACCGGTCTCGCCTTTTTCACCCTGCAGGCCCTGTTCGCCTTGCAGACCCTGTTCACCCTGAAGGCCCTGTTCACCGATACCGCCTTCGATCACGACTGTACCACCACCGGTACTGCCGCCACCTGTGCCGCTGCCACCACCGGTACCACCTGTACCGCCGGTTGTGCCCTGGGGACCCTGCGGGCCTGTCGGACCCTGCGGACCGGACGGACCTTGCGGACCGGCCACACCCTGGGGACCCTGCTGGCCCTGTTCGCCTTTATCGCCCTTGGGGCCTCTTTCACCCTTCAGGCTGGCGAGCCAATCTTCTTCCGTGCCGTTAAAGCCATACTTGACGGCGATCTCGTAAGCGGAAAGACCGGCTTCACCCTTGTCACCTTTCAGGTCTCTGAGCCAATCCTCTTCGGTGCCGTTGTAACCATTTTCGACGGCCACCTGGTAAGCAGATTTACCTTCTTCACCCTTCAGGCTACCAAGCCATTCTTCGAGAGTGCCGTTATAACCGTTCTGAACCGCGATCTCGTAGGCGGAATTACCGTCAAGACCCGGATCACCCTTCAGACTTTCAAGCCACTGTTCCAATGTGCCGTTATAGCCATTTTCGACAGCCAGCTCGTAAGCGGTCTTACCCTCAGCACCCTGAAGGTCGGCCAGCCACTGCTCTTCGGTGCCGTTGTAGCCATTTGCGCAAGCGATCTGATAAGCGGACTTACCTTCTTCACCCTGGAGACCGGCCAACCAATCTTCAAGAGTACCGTTATAGCCGTTCTGGACGGCGATCTCGTAGGCAGAATTGCCGTCAAGACCCGGATCGCCCTTAAGGCTTTCAAGCCACTGCTCCAGTGTGCCGCGATAACCTTTTTCCACGGCCAGCTCGTAAGCCGATTTACCGGCAGCGCCGTCAACCACCATCAGCATGGACAGCTGAATCGGGATACCGGTACCTGTATAATCCGGCGGCACGTTATTGGCGCCGGCTTCAAAGATCGAAATTACCGCCAGTCTGGCGCGTTCCTGTACACCGTTGATGATACGGCTGACGGAAAGCGGCAGGGAATAGCTGCCTGTACCGTTGGCGGGTACCCGCACGCAGGGACGGCCGAAATAGTCTGACACCTCAAGACCTGCGGCCTGAATGTCAAGATCATGGCCCTCAAAATCTGAAGCGCTGATGTAGAAGTACTGAGGCTTCGGATCATTATTCTCGTCTGCCTTCCAGGACAGTGTGAAATCTGTTTTATCGCTGGTCACATTTTTGTTTGTGATTTCAGCCTCAAGGGGCATGCCGATGGGCTCGGACACATCGGTCACCTTGTAGCCCACAACAGGTACTTCACTGCCATCTGCATCGGTGGACTTAAACATCCAGTAAGCCAGCTGCCAGAAGAACTTGTACTGACGAATGGTCGCTGACTCAATGCCGTAACTCATCAGTTCCGCTTCGTTGATGTTCATGACACTGCCGGAGATTTTTGCCTCCTGACCCTGGGTGCTGAACTTACCGCTTGCATGAGTCTCGCTCTTTGTGTCACCGCCACCAGTATTGACTTCTGTGGGACACAGGAAGGCCAGCCAGGAACTGCCCAGAATCTGGCCAAGCTCGATACCCAATGTCCAGCTGCTCTTGGTGGTGTTGACCTTACCGGCTTCCTGGGAAATCTTCTTATCGGAGATCTGGCCGGCACCGATGGCCGTTGTACTGCCGTTGTAGCTAAGCTCACCGGTGGTGTCGCTGAAGCAGCTGTTAGCCGGATAATTAAACTTATTGGCCATATAGGCTGTCGGATCACCCAGATTGTTTTCCGGCAGAACACCATCCTCGCCCACAGATACCAGACTGAGCTTCTCAACCTTCATTTTCATGAAGTTCTCACGGCAGGCCAAAACATAGGTGTCTGTTATATCCAACGGCGTATCCGGATGGTTCCGATTATAAATCTCAATGCCCTCATTAAAGATGTCATAACGTTCCCGCTCTGATTTGACAAAGCGGCTGTTATAGGCGTCAGCGTAACGATTGTAGTCATCAACATTAAGCTGGATAAACGCCGGCTTCTGAGGCACCGTCACCGCCAACATTTCTTTCTTCTGCTCACCATCCTGCACATAGATCGCATCGTAGTAGTAAACCTTATTCGGCACATGCAAAACAACAACCGAGTTGTCACTGATTGCCGAAAATGAATTGGACGATGTCACGGTCAATGATTCCGCAAAACCGGATTTCTGCATCATTTCATTAATGCGTTCATCCATGCTGGTGAGTTTGGCGATAAACATATCGCACATATCGCCACTGGTTGTTGTGACACCAACGGAACTCTTGTCAGTGCCGGTCGTACCAAAGGAATATTTCGTTGTGATCGAGAAATTAGTGTTACCGCCATTGCTGTTGGTTTCTTTGAAGTACGGAGCCGCTTCAAGAACAGCCACGACCTTGGGGTCACTGTCCATTTTCTGCACCTTGCCGGTAAACTTCATTCTCATGCTCTGGCTGGACAGATCATAGGCCACCGGAGCCGCCTGAGTGCCATAACCGTCATCGTAGTATCCTTTTGTTGAACTCTCATCAATGACCGTCTGACCGAATTGATAGGCGGTAATATCAGAGGTCGCATTGGTGTTGTAAGCGATAAAGCATTTATTTTTGATCTCTGTAAAGTCAAACGCGTTTTCTGTTGTCGGGGCAAAACAGTAATTGATGACGAGGGATTCCTTGCCGTTACCAAATTTACCCTTTGAGACCGAATAATAACCCTTACGCGTGTACGCATCATTAAAGTTCATACCGACAACATCCAGCACCAGCTGCGGGTCACCCGGAGAAGACAGATCATAAAGACCGCCGTCCAAAAAAAGAAGTTCAGCAGTCCCCGGACCATTCCACTGCACAGACTCCGCCGTACTGAAGCCTCTGTTGTCATACTCGACGCCGCAGAAGGCACTTCTGCTGGCTGTGGCCAACGTCCAGCTGCGCTCGGTCAGAACCCCGTTCTTAACCTTATAGGTCGCGATCAGATTCGACCGTTCATGTTTGCCGGTAAACTCATACATACTGTCCGGATAGATATTTCTGGTGCCGCCCTGAGCCACCAGGCACTCGATACTGCCCACAGCCACTTCCTTCACACCGTCATTATCGAAGTCACCGACCGCAACAGACGGATTATGAAGGCTTTCGTAAGTATTCTGATATTTGTTTTCAAGTGCTCTGGTATTCTTTTCGGCATGGAGCAGCCGCCCCTCATCCGGCTTGAAACCATCCGTCAGGATCGAACCGCCCTGAGACCCGTAAAAGACCCCCAGATACGGGAAGATCGTCTGGTTAGTCTTATCCGGGTCACCTGTAAAGGATTCACACATAGAAACCGCAAAAAGATCATCAATGCCGTCTCCGTTCACATCACCGGCGGCCAGATCACATTTCAGACGATAGGCACCAAATCTTCTTATTTTTTCTAAAAACAGGTCACCCTCCGGATATTTTTGTAATTCAGACCGGATACGCGTAAAATAATCGGGATGAAGCCCATTCTGGGTTGTATTAATAATGGAAGGTTCCCCTGTTATCGGGTCAACCTTGATTTCCCAAAGGCCGGAATAATCCTCATTAAAAGCAAAATAGACGATCAGGGTATCAACACCATCGCCGTCGAAGTCACCGGCCACGATGTTACAGGCCACGTTTGATTCCCCGAGCTTCAAGCCGGAGGTACGTGAATACGGCTGATAATAGCTCCAATCGGAAATATGGTCCGTCACCCGAAGCCATTTGATACCATTCAGGCCATCGCCTTTGGGCTGATGAATGCCCACAAACGCCTCGCCGGCACGGTTATAACCGCAATAAGCCACATAGTTCTTGATAGACCCTTCATGCGGTGTGAACGGCACACCCTGAACGGAGCGCCAGTCCAGTCTCATAAAGTGCTCATCAGTGGAACTGTGTGTGTTCTTATCACCTAATTTGATGTTATTAAAGACACGGGTATAATCTCTCGATGCAAACGCAAGACCCGATTGCTCACTGAAATTAAACCACTGATCATCCTTGGTTAAAGGATTCTCCATTGTCGTCAATGTCTCAAAGGTACCGTTGTCCTCTGAGCCCACTAAAGATAATGCTGACATGTCCACCATGTCGCCGGCTTCGCTGTTCAAAACAAGACCGGCTTCATCCTCCTGATCACCGAAAACCGAAATCGGCATCAGCGCCAGGATCAGGACAAGACACAGGACGACATTAAAAATCCGGCTGACAAGATAGCTCTTAGACATCCGTTTTTTTGATCGACGTCTCCCCTTCTTCATGAAAATAACCTCCTTATTCGTCTTGCATTTGTATATGCTTTTGCATACCATTCATTTTCAGTGAAATAAGAATTAGGTCTGAACACATTGAATCCACCATGCGGTGTTCCGTGATACATAACCTTCAGTCTGCCATTGTCATCGACAACCTTTGATTTGGAAAAGTATTTCTGCTGATGAAGTGACAAATATCGTCCATCAGAATCATATGCAATCAACGGAACTGACTCTTTTTCGGAAATGTATTTGACAGAATCCTTGTATCGTGATAGATTTTCTGAAAAGGCAGTTGAAAAGATACCGTTGGTTAACTGTGAGCCAGTCGTAACTTTTTCAAATTGTCTTTTTTTATTTACATACAAAACTCTATCTTCTTCTATTGCAGATTCTATTGCATTGTTAAGCCCCTCTTTGCCGTAATTAGATAGATTAACATTAGAGTTAACAACAACACCGCTTATTCTTCCAGTCCCGCATGGTTTTAACACAGATACAACTACATTGCCATCATTATCAACATTGTCAGTAACTACGAATACACGAAGATCGTTTTGATCTTTAGATGACTTAATAATAGCAATAGGGTTATCCTTTGTTTTTATGTTCGTATAAACGTGCTTATTTGTCATAAGCATAGGTAGTTTAGGAATACCAAGAATAGAGCAAAGAGAATTTGGAGTTTCTCCTATATAAACGTGATTGTTTGGATTTTTTCCATCAAGAGAATCAGTCAAATTTTCTTCTAATGACTTTCCAATTCCAACTTTTACAGATCTTGCAATTTCTTTTTCAGACGCATCATAAACAGTATCTAAATTATCAACAATTATCAGTATCCTCGTTTGCATTCATTGGCGAATAAAGCCCGCCGTCAATAACCTGCATTGTTCAGTATGTTTCGATATATTCCTGATTGTTGAGGAAGTCTAATGTCTTTTTGTCTGTTACTTTGATTGTATGAGCCGATTCGTATTCTGAATTATATTCAATGCTGTCAGTTTCCTCTAATGACTGCTTATTTGATACAGCTTCATTCATGGCATTGAGAGCAAGGTTATAGATCCTTCTTGCTTCTTTTTCTCCGACAAGAATTGCATCACGTGAAGCATCATCTAAGCTATCATCACCAAGCTTTTCCTTGAGGAAGTTTGCAAATCCTTTAAAGAAGTTTGCAATCTTATCAAGGATACTCTTAGCTTTTGACTGAGTGTTAGACTTTACAATGTCGGCAAAGAAATTATCAATACCGCCACCTGTTTCAATGAGTGTAGCCAGTGTATCATTGATATATTCATTGAGTGCCTGTGCTTCTGTCTTACCTTTTTCAAGACCTGATTTTATATAGGCATCCTTATAGGCTTCAATTCTGTCGGCTAAATGGTCATAACCGTGGATATTAATGATCGACTGGATAATAGCTTCACGCACTTCACCATAGCCTTTAGCGTTAAACGCCTGAAGATATTCACCTACAAGCTCATGGCAAAGCGTTGACATAGTATCACCTGCGTTAAGGTCAAAAGCAACAAGTGCCTGAGAAGCAAGTAACTGACCTGCTGATTCATCTGAAGTCCCGATAACGACATCAACGCCAAGTTTCTAAATGACATTTCCTTTTTATAAAAGCTACCATCTTGCTATCAAGACATAATAATACCCTTGAAAACACTGGATTATCAAGGGTATTTTAATGGAGATAATGGGATTTGAACCCACGGCCTTTCGGATGCGAACCGAACGCTCTCCCACTGAGCTATATCCCCAAACACGCTTTATATTTTACCCCATCACAGCCTGTTCTTCAAGAAAAAAGATTCACAAAGACAGGCTGTGACGTGATGTATCGCGATTGTAACGCGATTTCCAAACTTTAGCTAAATCACAGGTTTCTAAGTGGACGGCTTCTCTATCGGTCTGATAAAGCCGCCGTTATCACATTCTGGTCAACCGCCCTTTGGCCACGTTGTAATAATACACGGAGTCGGACAACACTTCTTCCGGCAGTACTTCCGTGCTGTTGACACTGGCCACCATATGCTTCACAGACTCCAGAGGCGGAGCCTGGGCGGCGGGCAAGATCAGAAGCTCATGGATCGAGCTGGGCAGCACATAATAATCATCCTTCAGACGGGCACTGATCATATCCAGCGTGCCGGGATACAGAATGGCCGAAGCCCCGAACACCCGGGTCTCATTCGTCAGCACATAAAGCGGCACCGGCGGTTCCACCGGCATCTGAGGACCGCCCATATCTCCGATCATCTGAAGAATATCTTCAAATGACAGCCCTTTTTTCCGGCAGGCATTTGACAGGGCCAGTTCATAAAGGTCATCCGTGGTGACCTCCCAGGCCTCACAGTCCTCCCGGCGCACCGTAACCGTCCCGGGACAACGAGCATTTAAATACACCTCATAGTAAAAAATGATCGACAGGTCCAGCATGCGCACATGAGGCACCTTTTCAAGGAAGGCCTGGTTCATCTCCGTGTTGATGAGGCGACAGTACAGTCTGTCCTTCACCGTGGCATAGGCCGGACGGCCCTCCATGGGCGCTGACACATCCTCCATGGCATGCCGATGGGACTCAAGGACAGACCTCGCCACCTCGCCAAGGGTCATACCCCGGCAAAAATCAACGTAAAGCGCCTTTAAATAAATCACCGGAGAAAAATGATCCTCGTCGTTCTCCAGGCAGATGCCCTCCGCAGGCACATCATTGTTCTTCGGGATCAGGCGAAGCCGCACACGTGTCCCCTTGGGAGCCATAGACCGCACTTCTTCAAGAAGCGCCCATTTGAATACTTCGTAATCCATCCTTTTCCTTTCTTATCTTCATTGACATCAGGAAAAAGACGAAAGCCGCAGCCGGCATAAACATGATGCGCACACAGTCTTATTCGCCATCCACCGTTTACAACGGCGGACATACCGGACCGCATACTCATCAGTTCTCAATGTTGATATTCCCCTAAGATGAATCTACGGCAGTCCAAACGGACTGCCGCAGCGGAAAATCATATTGAATTCGGATTATACACGAGACAGATATTCGCCTGTTCTTGTATCGATCTTCAGAACATCGCCGATGTTGACGAAAAGCGGAACCTGAACAACAGCACCTGTTTCAACAGTAGCCGGTTTGCTGGCACCCTGAGCTGTGTTGCCGGCGAAGCCCGGTTCTGTATCTGTAACTTCAAGTTCAACAAAGAGCGGCGGTTCGATAGCGAAGACGTTGCCGTTGTAGGAAACGAGCTTGCAGACTTCGTTTTCCTTAACAAACTTCAGAGCATCGCCAACCTTGTCTGTTTCGATAGCAGTCTGTTCGAATGTTTCGCCATCCATGAAGTTGTAGAATGTACCATCGTTGTAAAGGTACTGCATTTCCTTACGCTCGATACGGGCAGCCGGGAATTTTTCTGTCGGACGGAATGTTCTTTCAACCACACCACCGTTGATGATGTTTTTCAGTTTTGTACGAACAAAGGCAGCGCCCTTACCCGGTTTGACATGCTGGAATTCAACGATCTGTACAACGTTGCCTTCAATTTCAAGTGTTAAACCATTCTTAAAATCACCTGCTGAAATCATGCAAGAATCCTCCTAAAATCTATTTCATCGTTCCGTAGTTTTTAATCAATTGTATTTATTTTATAATACTTCATCAAGGTTTTCAACAGTTAATATTATTTCCTCTGCCACCTCGTAGGTATTTTTCTCATCTGTCTCGATGATGCGGTGTGCCGCCGCCTCGTAGGCTGCCCTTCTGCCCTCCAGCAGCGCCTCAACACGCTCCACAGAACCGGAGCCCTGAAGGACAGGCCGCTTATCGATCTCCCGGGACAGACGCCGGCAAATGGTCTCCGGCTTTGCTGTGAGCAGAATGACGCAACCGGAATACCGCATGAGGTTGATATTCTCCTCACGGGTCACAACACCGCCGCCGCAGGACACAATACCGCCCTTCTCCCGGGCCAGTGCTTTCATAAGATGGGTTTCACGAGCCCTGAAGCCCTCTTCACCCTCATTTTCGAAAATGGTTTTTATGGTGCATCCCGCCGCTTTTTCGATCATGTCATCTGCTTCGTACACAATCTGACCGGTCATCCGGCCCAGCTGTCGGGCCACCGCGGATTTCCCGGTGCCCATAAAGCCGATGAGATACAGCACATTTTCTGCCTGACGGATCCGGTGGATGCCGCTTAAGATCCGGCGAAGCCGCGTGACCTCAAGCTGCCCCGGCGCACTGCATTTTCCCAAAGCACCAAAGGTCATGGCCGAGCCGTACACCTCGCCGGAGGTGCGGCTGATCATGCCACGCTCTCCCATGGCAATGGCGATAAACGGCACATTAAGCGCTGTCCGGGCCGCTTTTGAAGCCGCCAGAAGCGCCTCAGCCTCACCGTAGCTGTTGGCCATGAAGGCCGTCTTCACGATGGCTGCACCCTGCGCCTCCAGGCGGTGCATGATGGCGAGGATTTCCTCCTTAACCGGTGTCTTTTCAAAGTCGTGATAAGACATCACCACCTTGACGCCTGTTTTCTCAATGTCAGCCATCACAGCGCCGGCTCTGGCGCCTTCGATATCCAGAAGGTCCGCAAGGCCCGATGCGGCTGTTTCCTTAAGAAAATGGTGATACTGCTCGTCGGAAAGTTCCGCAAGGCCACCCTCCTTTGATGTCCGCATGGTGACAAGAAGGGGCATCATGGGCAAGCTGTCCCGGCAGGCCCTGATCACAGCCATCACTTCAGTCATGTCTGTAGGGTTTTCCAGAGCATCCACCCGCAGTTCCACCGCATCAGCGCAGCTGCGGGCAATGGCATCAGTTGCCGCCATCACAGCAGCTTCATTTTTTTCCATGATCGGCACGATGATCTTCGGCAGACCTGTCCCGATCTCCAGGTTTCTTACTGTAATTGATTTCATTTATTGTCTTCCTGTGTTAGAATAATGGCACTTTTCTGTAAGGAGAATCCTGCCATGGAACCAGTTTTTAAAAATGATCCCGCTGTAACGGCTCGTTTTGCCGTGATCGGCCACCCGGTGGCTCACAGCAAATCACCGCTTATCCATAACAGCGCCTTCCGTCTTCTCTCTCTCAACGCCGCATACGGCCTTTTGGATACAGACGAAGCCGCGCTGCCCGATACTGTTAAACGCATGATCAACGAGCCCTATACAGGCTGGAATGTGACCATGCCCTGCAAAACCCGCATGAGCGAGCTGTGCGATGAGATTTCCGTTGAAGCCCGCATCGCCCGGGCCGTGAACACCGTGTCCAACCGGAACGGTCATCTCTACGGCGATACCACCGATGGCAAAGGCTTTTTGTTTGCGCTGGCCACCATGGGCATTTCTGTCGAAAATGAGAAACTGACGCTCCTGGGGGGTGGCGGCGCTGCCTCCGCTATGCTGATCACCTCAGCTCTTGCCGGTGCCCGGGAAATTGCCGTTTTCTGTCGCAGTGCCCGGTCCGCCGAGCGTGTGCAGGATGTGGCGGCCCGCATTGCCGAAGCCTCAAGTTGCCGCATCACACTTCACGACATGGCGGATACCCACGATCTGAAAGTTCAGATTGCGGACAGTATCGCTCTGGCCAACGGCACAAGTGCCGGTATGCACCCGGCCGATGAGGAAACACCGGTCCCGGCTGACTGCCTGGCCGCTTCCTGTGCTGTCTTTGACGCCGTTTACAATCCGCTGGAAACCCGCCTCTTAAGAGGAGCCACAGCGGCCGGCTGTCCCACAGCCAACGGCCTTCAGATGCTGGTGGGTCAGGCGGCTGAAAGCTTTAAGATCTGGACCGGCCTTGATATGCCCACAGATCTTCTGCCTCCGCTGGTCTGATTGATCTTCTTTTGACAGACTTTCTGAAGCCCGGTCAGAAGATTCCTCAGATGAGCGTTCATGGGAAAACTCTTTTCTGTTGATAATACTATCACGGTCCCTGCCCTGCCGTCAAAACCTGCTGTCGGGCAGGCCTTGTGACAGTCATTTTCTGATAATAAGCATAAAGAATCCCCCGCCTGCGTCTTGAGCGACTCAAGGGCGGGGGTTATTATCTCTCTTATATTACTTGTCGCCGGCCTTCAGCACGATGTCCCAGATAATCTCCTCACGGGTCTTGGCATCAGCATCCATCACCACATCGGAAATGCGTTTGTAAGCGGCATCCCGTTCTTTAAGCATCTTGCCGATCACATCGGCAATATCGCCCTTCACCCATTCCAGGTTGTTTTCCTGGGCCGCAGCCACGGCTGTCTTTTTGGAAATCTTCAGCCAGTAAACCTTACCCAGAGCCTTCAGGATCGTGTCATTGATGGTCATCAGCGGCAGTGCACTGCCCAGTACGATGACACCGCGTTCTTTCTTCTGCAGCAACTCGCCTAAGATAAATGTTTCTTCAGCCCGGGCATACACATCGCCAAAACGGCTGTAAACATCGGCGGCAGACATCTTGAGCTTTTCGCCAACCATCTTGTCAACGTCATAAATCGGAAGCTTCAATGCCTCAGCAATGCCTTTAGCGACGGCGCCTTTGCCGCTACCCATAAAGCCTGTCAAAATAATGTGATTCATACAATCCTCTCCCCTTCACAGCTATTGTTGCATACAGGCGCATTCTCACGCGCCATGCCTGTCATGAAGCACACCCTTGTGGGCTCCATGTTCTGCTAGCTTAAAGCCTGTCGTCGGCTTTTTTTCATTATTCATATATTATTTCAGCAGTCTTATTATAACGGCTTTTCCCTGTTTCTGTCACCTTTTTCGGGGTGATTTCTTTGAAAAAAATGCAGTCTTACTGCCGTTTTTTTCATGTTTTTATGGCTGCTCAACAATGCCCGAATAATCCGGTCAAGCATGCGGATTCACCCATCTCATCGCGGCAGGAAAAAAAACGCCTCCTGCCGTTATCCCTTCGGTATCACCTCGATTCCGCATAGCTTCATCTCGGTGATGACCGTTCGCCAAATACAAAGAAACCGGCTCTCCATGCGGAGAGCCGGTTCAAAATATCGATTAAGTTGGGATTAGCCCTTTCTCTGAGCAGCAACTTCGGCAGCGAAGTCTTCAACCTTCTTTTCAAGGCCTTCGCCTGTTTCGAAGCGAACATAGCTCTTAACAGCCAGGTTGGCGCCGTTAGCCTTAGCCACGGAGTCAATGTACTGCTGAACTGTCTGCTTGCCGTCTTCAGCCTTAACATAGATCTGATCAACAAGGCAGATTTCCTTAAGCTCTTTGTTGACACGACCTTCGATGATGCCCTTGATAACCTTTTCCGGTTTCTGGGATTCCTTCGGATCGTTCATGATCTGAGCCAGGAGAACTTCCTTTTCGTGAGCGATGTAGTCAGCGCTGATTTCCGCACGTGTTGTGTACAGCGGTTTCAGAGCAGCAACCTGCATAGCGATGTTTCTGGCCATTTCCTTGATGTCATCGTTAACAACATCAGCTTCAACGTCAACAAGAACACCGATCTTACCGCCGGCATGGATGTAGGAAGCCACAAAACCGTTAGCTTCAACAACCTTTTCGAAACGACGAATCTTCAGGTTTTCACCGATAACAGCGATTTCGGCAGCCAGAGCTTCGGCAACAGTCTTGGAAGCATCACCGTTCCAGGCTTCAGCCATGAAAGCGTCCATATCAGCAGCGTCGGAAGCCAGAGCCTGAGCAGCAACTTCGCCAACATAAGCCTGGAATTTTTCATTCTTGGCAACGAAGTCTGTTTCAGAGTTAACTTCAACAACAACAGCAGATTTGCCATCTTCGGCAACTAATGTGTAAGCGATACCTTCAGCGGCGATACGGCTGGCCTTCTTCTGAGCTGTAGCCAGACCTTTTTCACGCAGCCATTCGATAGCGGCATCTTCATTACCGTCTGTAGCAGCCAGAGCCTTCTTGCAATCCATCATGCCGGCGCCGGTCTTTTCTCTGAGTTCTTTAACCATAGCAGCTGTAATTGCCATAATAGTATCCTCCTCTATTCTTAAACTGAGCCTCCCATAATTGAGAGGCTCCCATTGTTTCTTATATAAAAATGATTATTTAGCAGCTTCCATAGCAGCCTTTTCGGATTCTTCATCCGGATAAGCTGTGTAGCCTTCAGCCGGAACTTCTTCCGGAGCAGCTTCCATCTTCCCCTGGTTAGCTTCGATAACAGCATCAGCCATCTTGGAAACGATCAGCTTGACAGCGCGGATAGCATCATCGTTACCCGGGATCACATAGTCAAGTTCGTCCGGATCGCAGTTTGTATCGCAGATACCGATCAGCGGGATGTTCAGCTTGTGAGCTTCCTGTACGCAGATGGATTCCTTCTTCGGGTCAACAACAAAGATAGCGCTCGGGAGCTTCTTCATATCTTTGATACCGCCCAGCTGTTTCTGCAGCTTAGACTGGATCTTTTTCAGCTTGATGACTTCCTTCTTCGGCAGAACATCGAATGTGCCGTTAGCTTCCATCTCTTCGATTTCTTTCAGACGGGCAATACGTTCTTTGATTGTTCTGAAGTTTGTCAGCATACCGCCGAGCCATCTTTCGTTAACATAGAACATACCGCAGCGCTTAGCTTCTGTTTCGATTGTGTCCTGAGCCTGCTTCTTTGTACCAACGAAGAGGATTGTACCGTCGTTAGCCACAACATCAGCAACAGCGTTGTAAGCAGCATCAACCATGCCGACAGATTTCTGAAGGTCGATGATGTAGATGCCGTTACGTTCTGTGTAGATGTACGGTTTCATCTTGGGGTTCCAACGTCTTGTCTGGTGACCGAAGTGGACGCCTGCTTCAAGCAGCTGTTTCATTGAAATAACGCTCATTTTAGTAACTCCTTTTTGGTTTGTTTTGTTCTTCCACATGCTTCCGTTGCTCAAGACCGCACCGGCGGCACCGAATGAGTAAATCCGCATATGTGAATTTTTACACGACTTGAGAATTATAGCAAAAATGCCGTAGCCCAGTCAACACATTTCTTCCCGTTTTTCCGCCATTTTTCAAGGAAAATCGAGTCATTCTCTCTCCCGGCACGTCGTCCGATCAGAGTAGCCTTTTTCCTCGACTCTTAATTCTTCCCCGAATCATGCGGCGGCTTTCCGGCGATTCCGACGGCGATACCACAGGATCATACCGCACATCACCGCCAGCACCGTCACATTGACGACATAATAGGGTGTCGAGAAAAACGCCTCATTGGCAAAGGCTGTCAGTGCCGTGGCCAGCAGATTGTTGGCCACATGCATCATCACAGACATCCGGATATCACCGGATTCTTCATAAGCCCAGGCCATGACAACCCCCAGGGCAAAGGCAAAGATCCCCTGGGTCACATTGCCGTGATAAAGCCCAAAGAGGGCTGCGGACAACAGGATGGCTGTTTTCGGCCCCCGATAATCCCTGATCCGACGGAACACAAGCCCGCGGAAGATCATTTCCTCTGCTATCGGTCCCACAAAACCGACTTCCATAACCTGAATGATCAGATTCGTATCGAAAATGGATCTTGTGGCGGCCTGATAAGCGGGATCGATGGCCCAGATACCCGACATATCAATCAGGATATTGGCCACCTCTGCCGTGGCAATGAAGAAAATGATGAAGAACAGCGCTCTGGGCAGCCATTCTCTGATACCATGCCACTTCTGTTCCAGTCGTCCCTGAGGAATGGGCCGTGTCAGACGACGGGCTTCATCCAGTTTCAGAAGCCAGCGTCCCAGGAAAATGAGGATCACATCGCCGATCAGGCCTGTGACCATAAAGATATTGTAGAGTTCTCGTTCTGTTGAAAGATTATGCCCGAACACCTCGCCGACCAGGATAACAGGAATGGCCAGGAGTGAAATGCCGTTCACGATCACCAGATCGATCAGGATCGGATAGAGAACACGCCAGATGGATTTCCATTTGCTCTCTCCCACCGGCACGTAATCCTGCCCCGGCACCGGCTTGTGATAAGCGTGGACCAGTTTTTCCATGATGATGTCCAGCACCATGTCCGGATCCGCTGCCAGATAATCCGGGCCGTGCTCCAGCATTTCCTGATACGAGCCATACCCGTAAAGCACACCGATCACCTCAAGACCGGTCTGGCGGGCGCCGTTCACATCAAATTTCCGGTCACCCACATAGACCACTTCCGAGCGGTCCGTAACAGACAGACGGGCCAGGGCCTCTTCGATCACCTCGTGCTTTTTCACACGGGTGCCGTCCAGCTCACTGCCCACGATCACATCAAAGTAACCGTCAAGGCCAAAGTGCTCCAGCACCTGATAGACCATCACCTGAGGCTTTGAGGATGCCACCGCCAGGCGGAACCCGGCCTCCTTCAGGGTTTTGAGACAGTTCTCAATGCCGGGATACACCTCATTTTCAAAAATGCCGATGTCAAAGTAGCGCTCACGGTAAAGGCGGACTGCTTCATCCACATCCGCCCCCTCTAAATGCGCAAACTGCCGGAATGAATCCGGCAGTGGCGGGCCGACGAAGGCATTAAGCGCCTCGTCGGGCAGGGGCTCACGCCCCATTTTTTCAAGTGCATATAAAATACTTTTTTTGATGCCCTCACCGGAATCCGTCAGAGTCCCGTCAAGGTCAAAAACAACTGTTTTCCACATATCTTATTCCTATTTTGCCAGGAAGGCATCGATGCCGTCGGCAATGCCGTTCACGATCATCATCTGATAAGACTCTTCCGTCATGCGCAGGTCCTCATCGCGGTTGGACATAAGACCCATTTCCACAGAAACGGCAGGGGCTGCGGACCAGTTAAGTTCCGCCAAAGCATTGGTCTCGCTCCGACCCCGGTTAACCGCACCGGTGGCAGCACACAGGGATGACAGCACCAGCTGAGCCAGCTGCTGGTCAGCCACGATCTGCTCCGATGTGAGGAAGAGATTGTCCGAGCCGGGACTGATGGTGCGCACGCCGGTCACGTTGGGATCAGCCTCGCTCTCCGCGTGAAGGTTGATCACCACCTCAGCACCATTCTCATTAGCGATCCGGGCCCGTTCCACACAGCCGATGGCCACATCGTTATCCATTCGCGGCATGATCACCTGATAGCCCCGAGCCTCCAGCACATTTTTGAGTTTAAAGGCCATAATGAGGGTCAGCTGATATTCAAAGAGACCGGAAGCCTGCCCCTCAGTCCCCACCTGGGCGATGGGCGCCATTTCCTCCGATCCCGGGCCGATGGGCTCAAGGTCGGGAATAGGCACGCTTTCATGGGCGGCATTGAGACAAATGATGCGCGGACGCATTTCCTCCATAATAACGGCGTTCACATTGGGCATACCCAGAAGCGCGATGTCCTTCAGGACCATGGCATCCTCCACATTGGCGGCTTTGCTTTGTTCTGCCAGCATGGCCGCCGTGGCGGCTTCATCCGCCTCACGGGCTTCACGCTCTGCCGCTTCCGCCAGAGCCTGCGCCTCTTTTTCGGCAGCTTCCTTAGCTTCCTGTTCCGCCTGCCATTTGGCTTCAGCTTCAAAAGCCGCTGCCTCCTGGCGCTCCATCTCAAGAGCCACACGACGGGCCGCTCCGAGCCGGATACCGGTCACGATCCCCACAATGAGGAGTACCAGAACGACAGCCCCCACAACAAGGGCGGCTATCCGGCGATCGATCGGTTTGCGGTGTTTCGGTTTACGGCTGTCTTGTTTCATTTACATATGCTCCGGTGCAGAGAATCCGAGAATATCAATGCTCTTCTCAAGAATACGTTTTGTCAGCTCAAGCAGGCCGATCCAGGAGGCCTTCTGAGCGGCGTTCTCTTCCGTCAGAATACGGGTGTCATGATAGAATCTGTTGAAATCGTTGGCTGTGCTGTAAATATACGCACAGATCTTGTGCGGTGCCAGTTCAGCGGCAGCTTCATCGATCACAGTGCCAAAACGGGCCAGCTTCAGCATAAGAGACTTTTCAGCCGGTGAGGCAGCAGAAATGATCGGGCCAACCGGACCGTCATTTTTCTCAAGAATCGATTTGATACGCACGATGGTGTACAGAATGTAGGGACCTGTGTTGCCTTCAAAGGATGTGAACTTGTCCACGTCGAAAATGTAATCCTTTGTGGCCTGGTTGGACAGGTCACCGTACTTCACTGCGGACAGACCG
The DNA here is from genome assembly GCA_030526195.1 of Lachnospiraceae bacterium. Lineage (GTDB taxonomy): Bacteria > Bacillota > Clostridia > Lachnospirales > Lachnospiraceae > Chordicoccus. The sequence goes on along the minus strand of JAUNDG010000023.1, from coordinate 1,472 downwards.
ACGATCTTGGCTGTAGCCGCAGCGTCTTCTTCCTTCACGTTACGGTTTTCGCTGATCTTCTTTTCCATTTCCGCGTAAATGTCATTGAGCAGCATCTCAAGACGCATAACGCCGCCGTCACGTGTCTTGAAGGGCTTGCCGTCGCGGCCGTTCATGGTGCCGAAGCCCAGGAACTTCAGTCTGGTTTCCGGACGGACGATACCGGCCTTACGGGCGGAACGGAAGACCTGAGTGAAATGCATCTCCTGTCTCTTATCCACTACATAGAGCACTTCATCCGGCTTGAAGAGCTTTTCGCGCTCCACAAGGGTGGCCAGGTCGGTGGTGGCATAGAGGGAAGCCCCGTCTGACTTCTGAATGATGCAGGGCGGGATTTCCTTGGTATCGGTGTCTTCCATAACGTCGATGACCATGGCGCCTTCGCTTTCATGAAGGATACCCTGAGCCTTCATATCCTCGATCATAGCCGGGATGTAGGGCTGGGCATCAGATTCGGCCTTCCACAGGTCAAAGTCAACGTTCAGATTGCTGTAGTTGCGCTTCAGGTCGGCGATGGACACTTCCATAATCTTGTTCCACAGAGCGCGATACCCTCTGTTGCCGATCTGCAGCTGATAGGTGGCATCCAGAGCCTTGGCCTTGTAAGCCTCATCAGCCTTTGATTTACCGGAAGCTGTCGGGTAGATCTCCTCCAGCTCGCTGATGGTAAAGGGAGCCTCTGCCGGGTATTCCCCTGTAAATGACTCATCGAAATACGGCAGTTCCGGCTGACGCTCTTTCATTTCCGTGATAATAAGACCCATCTGAAGACCCCAGTCGCCCAGATGGACATCACCCAGCACCTCGTGGCCAACGGCCCGTTTGAGACGCTTGATGCATTCACCGATAACAGCGGAACGCAGATGGCCGACATGCAGCGGCTTGGCCACGTTCGGACCGCCGTAGTCGATGACCACGGTATCAGCCTTTTCGGCCTGGGGGATGGACAGGTTCTCATCCTCGCCGATGGCCTTTAAGAGGTCGGCTAAAGCGCTGTCGGCGCAGTCGATGTTGATGAAGCCCGGCTTCACCACTTCGATGCGGCCGATCAGGTCATTTTCGGGAATGGCAGCCAGCACATCGTCAGCGATCATAAAGGGGGCTTTGTGATAAGCCTTGGCCGCTGCCATGGCGCCGTTGCACTGGAATTCGCAAAGGTCCGGCCGGTCGGAATAACGAACGGCGGCATATGTGGGATCATAGCCGGCACTTTCAAAGGCGCGGCCCAGAATATCGGATAACTGTTCCGTTAAGCTTTTCATGTTCTATCATCCTTTACTGATTGGTTTGCATAGTTTGTATTACTATAGCATTTTTGTGACATAAATTAAAGATGTAAAAAGAGGAAGCACCCGAAGGCACCTCCTCTTTCATCAATCCTCATTTGAAAAAGTAAATTCCACCCCCATCTCTCCCAAGATGGAAGTTTCTTG
>JAUNDG010000022.1 GCA_030526195.1 Lachnospiraceae bacterium | reverse complement strand
GCGTTGACAAACGGCGCGATGTAGGTGCGCTTGCCGGTGATGACCGGAAGGCTTTTACTGCAGCACCCGTTCTACAGCCTTTTTCCAGCCGGCGAGCTTGCTGTCGCGTCTGGCGGGGGGCATCTTGGGTACGTAGGTGGTGTGGCCGATGTTGTCAAAGACTTCATCGCCCCAGAGGCCAAGGGCCATACCGCCCATATAGGCGGCACCGATGCCTGAGAGCTCTTCAGCATCCGGTACCACAACCTTGGTGCCGATGATGTCGCTCTGGAACTGCATCAGGTACTTGTTCCGGGTGGGACCGCCGTCAACATTGAGCTGGCCCAGACGGATGTGAGCATCCTGTGTCATGGCGAAGATGACATCGGAGATCTGATAAGCGATGCTTTCCAGAGCCGCTCTGACAAATTCAGCCTTGCGAGTTGTACGGTCCATGCCCACAACGGCAGCCTTGGCATGAGAGTCCCAATAGGGAGCGCCAAGACCAGTGAAGGCCGGGACAAGATAAAGATCATCATCACGATGAGCCGCCTCAGCCAGAGCTTCGGTTTCGGCAGCGCTCTGAATGAGCTCCATATCCGTTTTCAGCCAGGTGATGGTGGCACCGGTATAATTGAGGTTGCCCTCCAGCACGTACTCAGCTGTGCCGTTGCAGCTCCAGGCAAGGGATGTGACCACGCCGTGAGTGCTCTTAACCGGTGTTTTACCGATGTTCATCATGATGGATGAGCCTGTGCCGTAGGTGGTTTTTGTCTCACCGACACGGCGGCAGTTCTGTCCGAAGAGAGCGGCGTGGGAATCACCCAGAACACCGCAGATCGGAATCGGTGTATTGAAGAAACCGCCGCAGGTGGTGTAACCGTAAACGGCATTGGAATCGGTAACCTCCGGCATGTTGGCCACATCGATACCGAAGAGATCACAGATCTTTTCGTTCCATTTCAGATCGAAAATGTCAAACAGCATGGTGCGGCTGGCATTGGAATAATCGGTCCGGTAAGCCTGACCGTCTGTCAGACGGAAGACCAGATAGGAGTCGATGGTGCCGTGGCATACCTCATGACGGGCAGCCTTTTCGCCGGCCCCCGGAACATTTTCCAGAAGCCAGGAAATCTTTGCCGCAGAGAAGTAAGGGGAGAGTTTCAAGCCTGTGCGGCTTTCAATATACTCAGTTTCTTTGACGATAGCGGGACGTTCCGTGATGGCTGTCGCTCTGGCGCACTGCCAGACGATCGCCTTGGCCAGGGGCTGGCCCGTTAAACGATCCCACATAACAGAGGTTTCGCGCTGATTGCTGATGGCAAGACCCTTGACCTCATCCTTGTTGATGCCGGCTGCTTCGACAAGATTGCGAATAACACCCAGTGTGTTGGCATAAATCTCGTCGGCGTCGTGAGACACCCAGCCTTCCTCATTGATGATCTGCTCATGGGGCAGGTCGGTTCTTTGCATCAGCTGACCTTTGTCATTAAACAGAAGCGCCTTTGTCCCCTGCGTACTTTGATCAACACTGATTAAATAACCACTCATACGTTTTCCTGAACTTTCTTAACAATACCCGCAGCATTTAAGCCGTAGTGGTTGAAGACCTCCGGGCTTGTGCCGGTGATGACATGATCATCCGGCAGAGCCATCTGGACAACCTTAACCGGGCAGTTAGCGGAGATGATAGAAGCCACATTGGCGCCAAGGCCGCCGAACGGGGCATGTTCTTCGATAGAAACCACAAGATCAGATTCTTTTCCTGCGGAAATGAGGCTTGTGGCGTCCATGGGTTTCACGCAGTACATATCGAGCACGATGGCGCGGATACCCTGAGCGGCTAACAGAGCGCCGGCTTCAAGAGCGGGACGGACCATTTCACCACAGGCCACGATAGTGACAGTCTTGGAAGCTTCACCGGCCGGATCAAAGGTCTTGACCACAGCCTTGTCCATTTCAAACGGACAGTCATTTTCAGAATAAATATCTTCAACCGGATTACGACCGACGCGGACATAAGCCGGTTTTTCATCGGCCAGCAGGCATTCGATGAGCTTGGCTGTCTGGAAGCGATCGCTGGGCAGGTAGACACGCATGTTCGGGATGGCGCTCATGGCGGCGATATCCTGGGCGCTGTGATGGCTCATACCAAGGGCGCCGTAGCTGATGCCACCGGAGATGCCGATCAGCTTAACATTGGTGTTGGAGTAAGCCACGTCAACCTTAGCCTGTTCGTAGCTTCTTGTGGAAATGAAGCAGGCCGGAGAGAAGCAGTAGGGTTTTTTGCCGCATTTGGCTAAACCGGCAGCGATGGATACCAGGTTCTGTTCGGCAATACCCACTTCAATGGACTGTTCCGGGAACTCTTTAAAGAACGGTGTCATAGAGGCAGAACCTCTGGAATCTGAACAAAGAGCGACGATGTCCTTGTCATCCTTGGCATTGGCCATCAGTGTATCGCAGATTGCCTGTCTGTTAGGAATTTTATTCATGATCAGACGTTCTCCTTTCTTCTTTCAATTTCAGCCATGATGGCTTTGTATTCTTCTTCGTTCGGTACGTGGTGATGCCATGCGGCTTTATTTTCCATGGTTTCACCGCCGCCGAAGCCCTTGATGGTGTTGGCGATGATGCAGGTGGGACGATCGTTCACGGTCTTGGCGCTTTCGAAGGCATCGTGCAGAGCCTGAATGTCGTTGCCGTTAACTTCGATGACGTTCCAGCCGAAGCTTTCAACCTGAGCGTGCAGGTTGTCATGTGTCATGACTTCTTCTGTTGTACCGGAAATCTGCAGATGGTTGCGGTCAACGACAGCACACAGGTTGCCCAGCTTGTAATGACCGGCAGCCATGAAGCCTTCCCAGACGGAGCCTTCAGCCAGCTCGCCGTCACCCATGACGGTGTAAACGCGGCTCGGACGGTTGTTCATGCGGTTAGCCAGGGCCATACCTACGCAAACCGGAAGACCATGACCAAGAGAACCGGAATTCATTTCGATGCCCGGCAGCTCGTTGTTCGGATGACCGATGAATTTGGAACCGAACTGAGAGAATTCGTTGATCAGAGTTTCTGTATCGAAGAAGCCTTTCTTAGCCAGAACAGCGTAGTAGGCTTCAACAGCGTGACCCTTGCTCATGACAAAATAGTCACGATTGGGATCATCGGCATTTTCGACGGAAATGTTCATCTGGTCGAAATAAAGAGTGATCAGAGTATCGATAACCGAAAAGTCACCGCCGATATGGCCGGCGCCGGACTTCATGATCATTTCCACCACGACCTGGCGGAGTTCGTAGGAAAGCTTCTCCAAAGCTTTAGCATCAAATTGACTCATGTTAAACCTCTTTTAGAAAATGAGACTGTGCGGCCCTTTTGTGTCGTCTGATGGACAAAAAAGGGTGTTAACAGCTGGTTTATGATTGATGCCTGCAGGAGGGTGTTAGAATCTCTGCCTGCAGGCTTTTATTTAGAGAGAATTATTCTTCGATGACACCGTGGATACGGTCGATGACTTCCTGTTCGATATCATCGTAAAGGTCAGCCTTCACGCCGATATACTTGCAAGCTTCATAAAGTACCGGCACGATATCTTTGTGAATACCGACGCAGTGGTGGATGTACGGACCTTCCACCAGCTTGGCTTCCAGTCTCGGCCAGTTTTCAACTTCGATCCAGAGGTATGTGCCCTTGGTGTACGGGCCATCGATGCCCTTGGCATTACCAAGCAGAAGAGAGTATTCACCATTGTCGCCATCGAAACGGCACAGAGTGATGTCGCCATGCTTAGCTTCAGCTTCAACAGCGCCCGGATGGCTGAAGGCCAGCGGATAACCGATAGCCGGTTTGCAGCCGGCGCAGGAGAGCGGCCACGGACCGCAGTGCTGCAGCAGTTCGCCGTTATCGTTGAACGGATGACGGACAGTCCAGTCAGCAAAGAAGCTTCTGGCTTCGTCCATACCGGCGGCTTCGACCATAAGAGCGGTGATGGCACCATGGATGTCTGTTTCGCAGACAACCGGGAAGCCTTCTTCGTTCAGAAGAGAGTTGGCAGCGCAGGGCATGATGCCGATTTCACCCTGAAGGGCGTTCCAGCACTGGATAGCACCGGCAGTGCAGCCGTATTTATCGGCCAGGTTTCTCATGGCAACCTTGAGAGCAGCCACATTTTCAAGTTCGTTGTCTTTGATCTTAACGTCAAAGCGTTCACGGCAGTAAGCCATAACCTCAGCCACCTTAGTGCCTTCAGCCTTGGCTTCCTTCATAGCAGCTGTCAGTTCCGGCATCGGGATCGGGTTCAGCTGGATGTTGAATTTCTCCAGCAGTTCGCCTTCATTGCACATGGTGGACCAGAATTCCATGGGTCTCGGACCGATCTGCAGAATGCGGATGCCGCGGAAAGCTTTAACAACATTACAAACGGCCAGGAAGCGACGGACGCCCTGTTCGAAGGCTTTGTCTTCCAGGTTGCAGTTTGTCAGATATGTGAAGGGCACGCGGAAACGACGCAGAACCTTGCCTGTGGCGAAGATACCGCACTGGCTGTCGCGGAGACGAATACCATTTTCATCCGGACATTCATCGCGGGGACCCCACAGTAAAACGGGGACATTTAAGCTCTTGGCTAAACGAGCGACTTCAAATTCAGTACCGAAGTTGCCGTGGGGGAAGAACAGACCATCGACTTTAGCGGCTCTGAATTTTTCTTCGATCTTGATGCGATCGTTGTCATCATGGAGTAAGCCGTCTTCGGAGATGTCATCGATATCAACGAAGTCAACACCCATTTCAGTCAGTTTCTTACGTGTGTAGTTGGCATATTCAACAGCGGCAGGAGCTGAGAAAATGCTGCGTCGTGTGGGCGCAAAACCAAGTGTGATTTTCTTCATATATATTTATCCTCAAAAAAATAATACAGTATTGGTTGTTACATCATATAGGATAATGAGAAGACAACTTTATTTCAATCTCAAATCAAGAGTCATTTACTAAATTATTACTTTATTTTAAAAATGAACTATGATACACTTCGAAATGTACTGTTGGAATATATGAATAATAAGGAAGGAGATGCGGGACATGAGCATCACGGCAAAAGAACTGGCGAAGAAACTGGGATTATCCGAAACCGCCGTTTCTATGGCGTTAAACAACAAACCCGGTGTCAGCACCAATACGCGGAAGCGCGTCATAGAGGCAGCAGAGCAGGCCGGTTATGATTTTGAACGGATTAATGCCAAGAGCCAGAAAAAAGGGTCGATTTACTTTATTTCCTATAGAAGCAGTAACGTCATTTTGTCCTACAACCCCATTTTCGATGAATTATGGGAGGGACTTGTGAATGCCTGTCAGAAACGGAATTATCCCGTGCGGATGCTGCAGGTGTATGAAAAACTGGACAACCTGGACCTCATTTTCGAAGAGATCAGAGGATCTGACTGCGTGGGGATCATTCTGGTCGGTACGGAAATGAAGCCTGACAAGCTGCGGGCTTTTATGAGTCTGGGGATGCCCATCACGCTGCTGGACTCCCAGAGCCGGGAATATCCCTGCAACAGCGTCCTCATCAACAATTTCCAGGGGGCCTACATTGCCACCAATTATCTCATCGCTCAGTATCGGGAAACACCGGGCTATTTACAATCAGCCTATACCATTGCCAACTTTGAGGAACGAACCCGGGGCTTCCACAAGGCACTCAATGACAACGGCATGTCCCGGTCCCACGCCATCACGCACCAGCTGGCACCGTCCATTGAATATGCCATGGCGGATATGCTGGAGGTGATCGATTCCGGCGAGAAGCTGGCGCGCTGCTATTATTCGGATAATGACGCCATTGCCATCGGGGCCATCAAGGCGCTGAAGCTCCGGGGGTATCGGATCCCCGAAGATGTGGCGGTGATGGGGTTCGATAACATTTCCGAGGCCCGGATCATTGAGCCTGCTCTTACCACCATGGATGTTCCCCGTTATTTCATCGGCAGTGTGGCGGCGGATAATCTGATCGGCCAGATCGAAAACAAGTATCATCATGTGGTGAACGTGGAAATCCTGCCCACACTGACACGGCGGTTCTCGACTTAATCCTAAACTTTCCCCATATTTGGTTCTTCCTGGTCAACTGGTCATGTCCGGATTCAGCCTGGGGCACGGCAAGTCTGTCCATTCAAGAGTATTTTGATTTTGGACAGACAAAATAACGAAACAAGATGGTTTGACGGAAGCAAGTTAACCTGGATAGTCTGTCCATTCGACAGAAATTTGATTTTGGACAGATAAAATATAGCTTGAATTTGATGTTGGGTGACATAATGTCATCACCATGTCTGTCCAAATTAATCTTTTTTCATAATGGACAGAATAAAACAATGAAAAAACAGCTGTTAGTTGACATAATGAATCGATATTATCTGTCCACTATTGTATGAGATAAGATTGGACAGAATGAACTAACATACAACAAATAACAGAGAACAAATGGACTGATCAAATTAGGGATGTTGGTAATCAACGGGGTATGCTACAATTAGAGCCTGTTGTATAAAGACTGAATTAAGATAGAACCATCATTAATTATAGAAGACAAAGAAACGGATAGAAAATATGGCTGCATTTTTTGGTGCTGATGATATTTGGAGCCGCCGGGAAGAGGGCGGTGAGAAGGAACGCGTGCTGGCGGTGGGGGTCTGGGAGACCTCCGGTGACGGTTATGCGTCTGAAGAAGATTTTTTACATTCGCTGGATGAGCTGACGGAGCTGGCCGAGGCTTGCATGATGCACCCGGTGGGTATCGTGACCCAGCAGCTGCCCAAGGTGAATGCCGCTCTTTATGTGGGGACCGGCAAGGCAGAGGAGATTCGCGAAAATGCCGAGGCCATGGAGGCGAGCCGGATTGTTTTCAATGACACCCTGTCACCCTCCCAGATGCGGAACCTTCAGAAGACTCTGAACCTGCCGGTCATGGACCGGACAGGTCTTATTCTTGAGATTTTCGAGCGCCGGGCCCGGTCCCGGGAAGCCAAGCTTCAGGTTGAACTGGCGAAGCTCCGCTACTTAAAGCCCCGTCTTATCGGTATGTGGGAAACCCAGAACCGTCAGGGTGGTGCCTCCGGTTCCATGTCCAGCAAGGGTGAAGGTGAAACCCAGCTTGAAATCGACAGACGGACCATCGATCACCGCCTGTCAGAACTGAGCAAGGAACTGAAGGTGGTGAGCCGTGAACGGGAGACCCAGCGCAAGAAGCGTCAGCATTCCGGTCTGCCCCTGGTGGCACTGGTTGGCTACACCAATGCAGGCAAATCCACCATCATGAATGCCATGATCAATCGGTACGTGCCGGACACGGCCGGTGAAGACCGCAAGGTGTTCGAGGCGGATATGCTCTTTGCCACACTGGACACCACGGTGAGAAAGATTGAAGTGGAAAGAGGGCGCCATTTCCTCTTATCAGATACCGTCGGCTTTATTCATAAGCTGCCCACGGCTCTGGTGGAAGCCTTCAAGTCCACACTGGAAGAAGTGAAGGAGGCAGATCTCCTGCTGCAGGTGGTGGACGGCTCCGATCCCCATTGCCGGGATCACATCGAGGTAACCAAGCAGACCATTGCGGATCTGGGGGCCGGTCACATTCCCATGATCACGGTCTTTAACAAATCCGACCGTGTGGAGCCGGCCATTGAGTACCCGCGGCGCGGTTTGAAGGAAAGCAGCGTGGCCGGGGATCGCAACGAGAACATTTACATTTCCGCGCGGGAAGCTTCATCCATCGAGCTTCTGACGGAGGTGATCCTGGGCAAGCTGGAAAGCGGTGCCGTGGTGCGGGATTTCCTGATTCCCTATGACAAGGGGGCCGTGCATTCCTATCTTATGGAAAATGCCATTGTGGAAATGGCAGACTATACGGCGGAGGGCATTCTGGTTCGCGCCAAGTGCGACGTAGCTGTGGCTGACAAAGCCGAGAAGATGATCGGGCTTTCATAGCCGGTCTGTTGTGCCGATTATTCATCGGCAGGGGAGAGATATGCTTGAAAAATTAAAACAGACATTTAAACCGGATTCCAGCTGGCGGATCTTCTTTCTGGCCATCCTGCTGACCGGTATCGGTTACGGCCTTTACAAGGGCATGATCGACAATTACCTGGCGGAGATTGTTGTCATGGGCGAGTTTGACCGGGGCCTGGCAGAATTCTTCCGGGAGCTGCCGGGACTTGTGCTCATTTTGCTTTTGGCGGTGATGTACACATTTTCTGCAGAAAAAATCTACAAAGTGGGCGCGGTGATCATGGTTATCGGTCTCACTATGTTGTCGGTGGTGACGCCCACGAAGCTCCTGGTCACCCTGGCCATCTGCATCCATTCCCTGGGTGAACACATTCAGCTGGGGATGAAGAACACCCTGACCCTGGAATATGCCCGGCCCGGCAAAGGCGGCACGGGCCTCGGCTACTTAAATGCCCTGACGCAGGTGGGCACCCTGGTGGGTTACGCCATCGTTATGCTGGCTTTTTTCCTGCTGGCTCAGGTGAAGCCCTTCAAGCCGTTTTTTGCTGTGTCCGCGGCGATCACCGCAGTGGCCATGCTCATCGGCTTTAAGATCAAAGGGAAGAGTGAAACGGATAAATCGAAAAACCGGTTCTATTTCCGAAAGAAATTCACCAAGTATTATATGCTTGAGGTTTTCTATGGCGCGCGCAAACAGGTCTTTTTCACCTTCGGTCCCTACGTGCTGATCCTGTTTTACGGCGCCTCCGCCACGGTCATCAGTCTGCTCTTTGCGGTGTCCGCCATTGCGGGCTTTTTCCTGGCGCCGCTGGTGGGCCGCCTCATCGACAAACTGGGGTATAAGGTCATCATGGTGGCCGACACCCTGATTCTCGTGGTGGTGTGCTTCTTCTACGGCTTCGCTCACCATTTCTTCCCGATGCCTGTGGCATTCGTGATCTGCTGCGTGAACTACGTGCTGGATTCCGTCATTTCTCTGGCCAGTATGGCCTCCAACGTCTATGTCCAGGACATCGCGGACAGCCAGGAAGAGGTGAAAGCCACCATTTCCACCGGCATTTCCGTCAACCACCTTATCACCATCGGCATCGCCCTGTTTGGCGGCTGGATCTGGCAGACCCTGGGTGTGGAGACCCTCTTCATCCTGTCGGCGGTGCTGGGCCTTATGAACAGCGCCTATGCTGCCACCATCAAGACCGGCAAGCAACTGGGCCTGCGCTAAACCTAACATATAATTATTTAGAAAATGGGTCAGCGGCAGCGTTATGTTGTTGCTGACTCATTTTTTTCGGAAATGTTCTGAAGGGCAGAGGCGGATTTCCGGTGCCCCGACAGAATCATTTTCGTGAATCAACCGGCCGAAGGTGAGATACGAAAATGATATGATTCGATGTTGGCAAACCAAAAGAAATAGTGTATATTAAACGAGAATATGTTTATTGTGATTCTGCAGTCAGAAAGATGTCTGCAGTGTGAACATAATTATTAAAGAAAGAGGTATGAAAAAGATGGCAGCAATTGATTTAACAAAGTATGGCATCACAGGTACAACCGAAATCGTTTACAATCCGTCTTTCGAGCAGCTGTTCGAAGAGGAAACAAAGCCGGAACTGACCGGTTATGATATCGGTAAGGTTACTGAGCTGGATACTGTTAACGTTATGACAGGTATCTACACAGGCCGTTCACCCAAAGACAAATATATCGTTATGGATGAAAACTCCAAAGATACAGTTTGGTGGACAACAGATGAATACAAGAACGACAACCATCCGATGTCAGAAGAGACATGGGCTGTTGTGAAAGATCTGGCTGTTAAAGAACTTTGCAACAAGAGACTGTTCGTTGTTGACGCTTTCTGCGGTACAAACGCTGATACCCGTATGGCTATCCGTTTCATCGTTGAAGTTGCCTGGCAGGCTCACTTCGTCAAGAACATGTTCATCATCCCGACTGACGAAGAACTGAAGACATTCGAACCGGACTTCGTTGTTTACAACGCTTCCAAGGCTAAAGTCGAAAACTACAAAGAACTGGGCATGAACTCTGAAACATGCGCTGCCTTCAACATCACAAGCCGTGAACAGGTTATCCTGAACACATGGTACGGCGGCGAAATGAAGAAGGGTATGTTCTCCATGATGAACTACTATCTGCCGCTGAAGGGCATCGCTTCTATGCATTGCTCCGCCAACACAGATATGAACGGTGAACACACAGCTATCTTCTTCGGTCTGTCCGGTACAGGTAAGACAACTCTGTCTACAGATCCGAAGCGTCTCCTGATTGGTGATGACGAACACGGCTGGGACGATGACGGCGTCTTCAACTTCGAAGGCGGCTGCTATGCCAAGGTTATCGGCCTTGACAAAGAATCCGAACCGGATATCTACAACGCCATCAAGAGAAACGCTCTTCTTGAAAATGTTACTGTTGCCGAAGACGGCAAGATCGACTTCGATGACAAGTCTGTCACAGAAAACACACGTGTTTCCTATCCGATCGATCACATCGAAAAGATCGCTCTGAAGGTTAACGGCAAGTCTGCCGGCCCGGCTGCTGACAACGTTATCTTCCTGTCAGCTGATGCTTTCGGCGTTCTGCCGCCGGTTTCTATCCTGACACCGGAACAGACACAGTACTACTTCCTGAGCGGCTTCACAGCTAAGCTGGCCGGTACAGAACGTGGTATCACAGAACCGACACCGACATTCTCAGCTTGCTTCGGTCAGGCCTTCCTGGAACTGCACCCGACAAAATATGCTGAAGAGCTGGTTAAGAGAATGGAAAAATCCGGCGCCAAGGCTTACCTGGTTAACACAGGTTGGAACGGCACAGGCAAGCGTATCTCCATCAAGGATACACGTGGTATCATCGATGCTATCCTGAACGGCGATATCAAGACTGCTCCGACAAAGACAATCCCGTACTTCAACTTCGAAGTTCCGACAGAACTTCCGGGCGTTGATCCGGCTATCCTTGATCCGCGCGATACATACGCTGATGCTTCCGAATGGGAAACAAAGGCTCAGGATCTGGCTTCCAGATTCAACAAGAACTTCGTCAAGTACACAACAAACGATGCCGGCAAGGCTCTGGTTGCTGCTGGTCCGCAGATCTGATTCGACGAAGAATAATCTATTGATTCAAATTTTGACCCTGCGTCAGTCGAAAGGCCGATGCAGGGTCTTTATTTTCAATGGAGGAGGCGCCTTTCCGGACTTCGAGTCGTGGCAGAGAGGTGTGTCCTCTGTTGAAATGCTCTCTGAGCCTGTATCCTAATGACATGAACCGACAAACGGATAAAGAAAATGATGACGAACACGTACAAAATAAATCACAACAAACTGATCGCAAGCTGGCAGAAAGCCTGTAAAACCTCCGGGGAGGACATTTTCGGGCTGGAGATCGAGCAGTTCATCGTGGACGACAGAACCGGCAAGACTTTGCCTTATGATGAGGTGGAGGAGATCCTTGCGGAACTGTCCCCGCTTTATGAACACGAGACCCGCACCCACGGGCATCTCATCGGTCTGACCCGCCCCGATATGGCCATCACCATTGAGCCGGCGGCCCAGCTTGAGTTCAGCGCCAAGGCTCTGTCGGATCTCATGGCTGTCCGGGCCATTATCGAGAAGGCGGAAGAGGAACTTTATCCTATCCTGCGTCGGCGCGGTGCTCATCTTGTGCGGGAGGGGTATCAGCCTGCCGTATCCATTGATGATCTGCCCATGATCCCGAAGGATCGGTACGCCTTCATGTACCGCTATTTTGAGTCCCTCTATGGCCTCGGCCCTCACATGATGAAGGGCACTGCCTCCGTTCATATCTCCATGGATTATCATTCAGAGGCCCACATGGGTCGTCTTTACCGGGCTTTTTACCGTATCGTGCCCCTTCTGGCTGTGCTGGGCGAGAACACCTCCATTTTCGAAAATGAGGCTGCCAAAGAAGCCCTTCTGCGGATGAAAATCTGGCAGTACACCGATGAGGATCGGGTGAACGCCGCGTCATTTTTAGAAAATGACGGGACCATGACCTTTGAAGGGTATGCGCATTTTCTGGAGGCGGCCCCTGTGATCGTGCGGCCGGCGGAGACACTGCCGACGGAAGCGCAAGCAGCTGGGGCGATAGATGCTGAGCCGATCGCTGCGTCGGAAGATTTCAGCAAGAGCGCGAGGGTGGCATCGGCAAACAGAGAAAAAGAGGTTTCTGAATCGGATGCTGATGGGTGTTCGGAGGTATACTCCGAGGCAACCATGGGCACGATCATGGGTGAGGCGGACCTGAGTGATGAGGCGCTGACCCATTTTCAGAGTATGCTGTTCCCGTATATCCGGCTGAAGAGTTTCCTGGAGCTGCGGGTGGCGGACAGCTTGCCCTTGAATGAGGCCATGGCTTATGCCATGATCGTGAAGGGGCTGTATCTTAAGCTGGATGAGCTGGAGCAGCTGGAGAAGCGGTGGTTTGAAAGCCTTGCTGTGATATCAGCAGATAATCAGGCGCAGGCTGAAACTGATGCGGAACTCAATGATAGGGTGTGCGATGCGCGTGGTGAGATGAGTGCCGGCATCTTTGATCTCTACGAGACATTCAACCGCCTGCGGGCGGCCCACGAGGCGCATCCCGATTGGTGGTATCTCTGTGCCCATGAGATGTACGGTTCTGTAACTTTGGGACAGGCCATCGCCGAGCTGGTGGATCTGGCAATGGCCGGACTGCCGGAAAAGGAGCGGATGTATCTCGCCCTTTATCGCGCAGGTCTAGCCGAAAATGGTCATCTTGTCATGAGCCGTCCGCTTGATCCGTCTCCCTTATCCACAGTGGCAGACTTAAATCGCCTGTCCATGGATCTTGTGCTTGATGGCGCACTTGGTAACTTAATGGCCTGTCCGGACGACATGGATGCGGACGAATATGACGCCATGAGTGACGGCGATGACGGCTGCGCGGCGATTGGTATCCATCACAGGGAGCTGATGAGTAACGGCGTTGATGACGGCTGCGCGGCGGGCAAGCATGCTGAGCATCGCATGATGGCACCCGATCCGTTTGTTCATGTAAAAGGGGTACAGGCCATGCAAGATTACCTGGCCGGAAACGGTGTCACCGTGGGCGGTCAGCCGGTGAAGGGCGTGTACAATCCCCGCATTTTCGGAGAGCGGGACATCGCCATTTTCGAACGGATCGCGACGGATATGGCCTCCATCGGGCGGAAAGCCATGGCGTATTACAAGCAGGAGCCCCATTTCCGAAAGTACTATGAGTTCTCGCCTCTGATGCATGAGCTTATTATGCAGGACCCGGGGTACGGAGCTCATCTGCCCATGCTGCGGTCGGACATTTTCTATGATGATAAGACCGGGGATTTCATGTTCTGTGAGTTCAACACGGACGGGTCCAGCGGCATGATCGAGGATCGGGAGCTGGTGCGGGCCTTTGAGCAGACGCCGCTGTACGAGGCGCTGTGTGAGCGTTGCCGCGATGAGGACTTGCAGGTCGAGAGCTTTGAGCTTTTTGATACCCTGGCGAAGGCCTATGTGCGGATCTGGCGGGAGAGCCGGGTGCGGCGTTCGCTTATGTCGTTGGCCACGATCAATCCGATGACTCAGGCAATTGAAAATGATGGCGCTGACAGACAATGTCACTGTGAAGATACGCCGCGACCGGATGAGATAACCGGTGCATCGGATTTGGACGATCAGCCCGTTATCGCGATCGTGGACTACCTCGAAAATGCCAGCAGTCTCGACGAATTTGAGGCTTATCGCGATGCTTTCGAGCGGGCCGGGGAACCTTGCGTGGTGGCGGATATCCGGGAGCTTGATTTTGACGGCGAGGCCCTGCGCCTGCCGGATGGCCGGATGGTGGGGGCGATTTACCGCCGGGCTGTGACTTCGGACATTCTGGCCATGCCCCGTGAGGCGACGGCACTGCTGGCGGCTTATCGAGCCGGACGCGTGTGCCTCCTTGGGGGCTTTGAAACCCAGGTGATCCACGACAAAGGCTTCATGATGGCCGTGCAGGACGAGGCATTTTTGAACACTCTGACCGATAGTGAGCGTCGGCTGGTGACCGGCCATATGCCCAAAACCATGTATCTGACGAAGGATGAGGCGGGCAGCGAGGCAGTGCGAAACGCCAAGGACCGCTGGGTGCTGAAGCCGGTGAGCGCCTATGGCTCAAAGGGTGTCTACATGGGAAGCCTCTGCACCGAGGACGAGTGGGCCGCGGCCCTGCAGGCGCATGCCGATCACGGGTATATCTGCCAGGAGAAAATCCGTCCCATGGAAAGCGGCCATTTTCTTATTAAAAAGAGCGGGGCGGAGGCGCTGACCCGCGAGGCTGAGTCGGAGGATGTGTCCTCAGTAGAAAATGAGGCTGTTTTAAGCCTCAGGTCGTTCTACAACACCACCGGCATTTACGCGGTAGACGGGCATTTCATGGGACTCTATTCCCGGATGTCCGAACATGAGATCATCACCACCCATCTGGGAGCGGTGGATGCGGCGTCCGTTGTCATCCGGAAATGCTGATATCAAATAAGGCGTCATCGGCTAAGCGGAGTCGTGCCCTGCAAGAATGTCAAAAAATTGTCATATTGACTGTTTTCGGCCGAAAAACAGCCAAAATCTCGGTTATTTTTCAACATTCAATTTTCTGCGATTCGCTTTTGTACGATAATGGTTTGTGGTAATATGTCGACAGGAGGATAGTCCTATGAATAATGATAATCTTAAGCGTTATTTGAAACTGCAGAACGGCAGCGATGTCCGCGGTATCGCCATCACATCCGAGAATGGCGAAGCCAATCTGCATGAGGAAGAGGCCAGAACTATCGCCCATGCTTTCGTGGGTTTCCTGGCCAATAAATGCGGCAAAAAGCCGGAGGAATTGAAGATCGGTATCGGTCACGACAGCCGTCTTTCCGCCGACTGGCTGGCTGCCGGCGCGGCTCAGGGCTTCATCACAGCCGGAGCCAAGGCTTATGACTGTGGCCTTGTGTCCACACCGTCCATGTTCCTGTCAACGGTTCTGCCGGGCAGCGATTTCGACGGCGCGGTTATGATCACTGCCAGCCATATGCCCTCAGACAGAAATGGTCTGAAGTTCTTCTCCAAGGCCTCCGGTCTTGAACATGATGAAATCACCGATATCCTGACAGCGGCTGCTGACAATATCCAGACAGAGAAGGCTGATGTGAAGGCTGAACCCTTCGACCTTCTGACTCTGTACTGCGAGCATCAGCAGGCTATCATTAAGAAGGAAGTGGAAGCGGAAGATTACGATCACCCGCTGAAGGGCCTTCATATCGTGGTGGATGCCGGTAACGGTGCTGCCGGTTTCTTTGCTTCCCGCATCCTGGAACCGCTGGGCGCTGATACAGAAGGCTCCGTTTATCTGGATCCGGATGGCCATTTCCCGAACCATATCCCGAATCCGGAAGATGGCGAAGCCATGGCGGCTGTCAAGAAAGCTACACTGGATGCCAAGGCTGACCTGGGCGTCATTTTCGACTGTGATGGTGACAGAGGCGCTGTTGTTCTGGAAGACGGCGAAGAAGCCAACCGGAACACACTGATCGCCTTATTATCCGCCATTTTAGTCAGACAGCATCCGGGTACCACCATTGTCACAGACTCCGTCACATCCGACGAACTGGCTGTGTTCCTTGAAAAAGGTCTGGGTCTTAAGCATCTGCGTTTCAAACGTGGTTACAAGAATGTCATCGACAAGGGCATCGAACTCAATGCCGCCGGTCAGGATTGCCAGCTGGCCATCGAGACCTCCGGTCACGGCGCTCTGAAAGAGAACTATTTCTCTGATGACGGTGCTTATCTGGCTGTTAAGATTATTTGTGAAATGGCCCGTATGCGCAAAGAGGGCCGCAATGTCCGCGAACTGATCGCTGATCTGGAACAGCCCGCCGATGCCGCCGAAATCCGTTTCAAGATCGCCGGCGATGACTTTAAAGAATACGGTCTTAGTGTGCTGGAAGGCTTCAAGGCTTTCGCCGAAGCAGACAGCCGTTTCCATATCGTAGAGCCGAACTACGAAGGTATCCGCATCGCTTTTGACGATGAAGAGGTCAAGGGCTGGGTGCTCCTGCGTATGTCTCTGCACGAACCGAAGATGCCGATGAACCTGGAAGCCAAGGCTCCGGGCGGCACCAAGATTATCCTCGACCGCATCCGTCCCTTCTTTGCCGGATACGATCGTCTGACAGGTCTTAACTGATTGTCCTCGGACACATCATTTATATAAGTCAACTCACATACATGCACAATCAAGGAGGATTGCATAATGGCTTTAGTTAACACAATTGAAATGTTCAAAAAGGCTTATGAAGGCGGCTACGCTGTCGGCGCTTTCAACGTCAACAACATGGAAATCGTTCAGGGTATCACAGAAGCTGCCGCTGAACTGAATTCCCCGATCATCCTTCAGGCTTCCAAGGGTGCCCGCAATTATGCCAACCCGACATACCTGCGTAAGATGGTTGAAGCTGCTGTTATCGAATGCCCGAACATCCCGATCGCTCTGCATCTGGATCACGGCCCGGACTTCGAAACATGTGTGTCCTGCATCGACAACGGTTTCACATCTGTTATGATCGACGCTTCTTCACTGCCGTTTGAAGAAAATATCGAAACAACACGTCGCGTTGTTGAATACGCTCACAAGTATGGCGTTACTGTTGAAGCTGAGCTTGGTGCTCTGGCCGGCGTCGAAGATGACGTTGTTGTCAGCGCTGAAAACTCCTGCTACACACGTCCGGAAGAAGTTGAAGAATTCGTCAACAGCACAGGCTGCGATTCTCTGGCCATCGCCATCGGTACAAGCCATGGCGCTTTCAAGTTCAAACCGGGCACAAATCCGCAGCTGCGTTTCGACATTCTGGATGAAGTTTCCAAGAGACTGCCGAACTTCCCGATCGTTCTTCACGGTGCTTCTTCTGTTCCGCAGGAATATGTCCGCATCATCAACGAAAAGGGCGGTAACCTGGCTGATGCCATCGGTATCCCGGAAGACATGCTGCGTCAGGCTGCCAGATCTGCTGTCTGCAAGATCAACATCGACTCTGACCTTCGTCTGGCCTTCACAGCCGGCGTTCGCAGCGTAATGGCTGATACACCGTCCAAGTTCGACCCGAGAGAATATCTGAAACCGGCTCGTGCTAACATCAAAGACGTTGTCACACACAAGATCAAAGACGTTCTTGGTTCAGAAGGTAAAGCATAATTATCTATGAGAAATATATCTGTCAGTACAATTACGACAGTCATTCGGAAGCTCTGTATAGAAGCCTGTACAGAGCTTCCTTTTGACGTGCGAAAAGCCATTGATGGGGCCCTTGAAACCGAAAAAAATCCGGTGGCGGCCTCCGTTTTATCCACCATTAAGGAAAATTATCAGATTGCGGAAGAAAAGCAGATGCCCATCTGCCAGGACACCGGTATGGCCTGCATCTTTATGGAGATCGGCCAGGATGTCCATTTCACAGACGGTAATCTTACCGATGCCGTTAACGAAGGTGTCCGTCAGGGGTACACCGAAGGGTACCTGCGCAAGTCCGTGGTCATCGATCCCATTCGCCGGGGCAACACCGGTGACAACACGCCGGCCATGATCTATCAGACCATTGTGCCCGGCGATCAGGTGAAGATCACCATCGCCCCCAAAGGCTTCGGTTCCGAAAATATGTCCGCCATCAAGATGCTCAAACCCGCTCAGGGTCTCAAGGGCGTCAAGGATTTCATCATCGAGACCGTGAAAAAGGCCGGCCCCAATCCCTGTCCGCCCATCGTGGTGGGTGTGGGCATCGGCGGCACCTTTGATAAATGCGCCATGCTGGCCAAACAGGCGCTGCTGCGCCCCGTGGACAGCTCTCATCCGGATCCCTATTATGCGGCTCTTGAAAATGAGCTTCTCGAGGCCATCAACGATCTGAATATCGGCCCTCAGGGTTTCGGCGGCAAGACTACCGCACTGGGGCTGAACATCGAGACACTGCCCACCCATATCGCAGGGCTTCCGGTGGCGGTTAATATCAACTGCCATGTGACCCGCCATAAATCGGAGGTGATCTGATGGATGATGTGAAGAAAATTACCCTGCCCCTCACAAAGGAAATGGCAGAGAGTCTGAAAATGGGTGACCGTGTCAGCCTGACCGGTACCATTTACGCCGCCCGCGATGAGGCTCATGAAAATATGATCGCCCTTCTTGAGGAGGGCAAACCGCTGCCCATCGACATCAAGGATGCCACCATTTACTATGTGGGGCCCGCCCCGGCCAAGCCCGGTGATGTGATCGGTTCCGCCGGTCCCACCACCTCAGGCCGTATGGATGCCTTTGCGCCCACACTTCTCGACCTGGGTCTTCGCGGCATGATCGGTAAAGGTGCTCGTTCCAAAGATGTGGTGGATGCCATGGTGCGGAATAAATGCATCTACTTCGGGGCCGTCGGCGGTGCCGGTGCGCTGCTGGCCGGCTGTATTAAAGAACAGGAAATTATTGCCTGGCCGGAACTGGGCCCGGAAGCTCTGCGTCGGTTTGAGGTGGTGGATATGCCTCTGATCGTCATTATTGATGCCGAAGGCCACGATCTCTATGTTGAACATTAGGATATTTTTTTAGTATAATAAAAGGACACTATATTTTCACAAAACAAAGCTACCATGGTGTCAGTAGATGCCATGTCGAAAAAAATCACCCAAGGGAGAATACTCATGGATGACGAGAGAAGACGTGAGCTGATCGAAAGAAGAAAAGCACTGCTGAGAAAAAAGAGAAGAGAGGAACTGCGGCGGCGAAGAAGACGCCAGCTGATGATCAAACGGGCCATTTTCGGAGTGGCCTGTCTGGCGGTGCTCCTCATCATCATTTTCGGCGTGCGTGCCGTGGTCGGTGCCGTGAAAGGCAAGAAGGCGGATAAACAGCCCCAGGAGACCACGGAGGCCATGGTGACAGATCCGAATGCGATTGGTGTGACCGGCGAAGGTGACGGGACCGGCGAGGCTGCCGGCGCTGAAAACCCGGATCCGGCCAACACGCAGACACCCGCCGTGTCGACAGACGGCTCTGCCTACTGGCTGCCGGCGGTGTCCTCACCGGTGACGGAAGGGCAGGATGTCTTCTATACAGCGGCCCGACAGGCGGCCATGTACGATTATGATGCCGCCATCGCCACTCTGAGTAGCTATGCCGGGTATGAAAATCTGCCCGCATTTACGGAAGCCATCAACATTTTCAATGAGCAGAAGATGGCCTGCGTGCCGGCGGATGTGTTCAGCACACCCCATGTTTTCTTCCATTCGCTGCTCAACGATGACCGGGGCTTTATCCCCGAAATGTGCGGTGATTTCGTGGCCCGGGACAACGGCTGCTGGATGTGCTCCGTCAACGAGTTTAATGTGATGATCCAGCAGATGTACGACTCCGGCTATGTGCTGGTGCGTCTCCGTGATCTGGTGGTGGAGACGGTTGATGAAAATGGCGTGTCCCACTATCAGCCTAACACGAATCTGATGCTCCCGGCGGGCAAAAAGCCCCTCATCATGTCTGAGGATGACCTCAGTTATTACCATGCCTACGGCGGTCAGGGCATCGCCGAGAAGCTGGTGCTGGATGATCAGGGCCGTGTGAAATGTGTCTATACAGACGAAGCCGGCAACACCTCCGTGGGCGACTACGATATGGTGCCGCTTCTGTCAAAGTTTATCGATGAGCATCCGGATTTCTCGTATCGGAATGCCCATGCCATCATTGCCCTCACAGGTTACAACGGTGTCTTCGGTTATCGCACCGACTCCGTTTACCTGACCCGTGATCCGGAACGTCTGGATGACAATCAGATCGTTTATCTGCAGCAGACACCGGACTTTAATTATGAAAATGAAGTGGCGCAGGCAAAGGTGGTGGCTGATGCCTTAAAAGCCGAAGGCTATGAGTTTGCCTCCCATACCTGGGGCCATCGTCATGCGGATACAGCCTCTGTTGAGTCTCTCATGGAGGACAACAACAAGTGGGTGGATACCGTTCAGCCCATTACCGGCCCCGTCGATACCATCATTTTCGCCCATGGCAGCGATATCGGCGATATTCAGCCCTACACCATGGACAATGAGAAGTATGCTTACTTCTACAACAGCGGCTATCGTTATTTCTGCAACGTGGACGGGTCCACACCGGTCTGGATGCAGATCAACGATACCAATGTGCGGTCCGGCCGCATCAATCTGGACGGCTATCGTCTGTACCAGACCATGAGCGGTAATGAAAATTCCATCAACGTGATGAACTACCTCGGTATCCACGACATCGAAAGCTTCTTCGATTATGCCCGCGTGATCCCGGTAGCCATTCCGGAGTAAATAATCGTCACGTTCGTTTTTCCATAAGTCCCGGACTCTGTGTACCGGATCCGGGAGACGCGATGATGTGTGCATCCGCACAATAAAGAAAGGAGAGATGACATGCCCGAAAATGATAACAGAAGTCCCGAAGAGATCGAGCTGGAACGTCGTCGCCGCCGCGAGGCCAAGCGTCGTCGCCAGGCGAAAAAGCGACGCCAGCGTCTCATCAAACGGGCTATTCTTTTTGCCGTACTGGTGGTCGTATTGATCGTCTGTGTGGTGATCCTGATGAAAACCCTGAAAAAAGATAAGGCCGAAGCACCGGTTCAGGATATTCTGACCGAGCAGACAGCCCCCATCGACACGCCGTTGCCTGAATCTGAACAGGTGGCAGAAGAGCCCGCTCCGGCTCCGGAAGCCGATGCTCAGGAGGAAGCCGCTCTTAATGCCACAGGCGATAAGGGTTACGTGCTCCAGACAGCGCTGGCCCAGGCTCAGACCTACGATTATGACGGCGCTCTGGCCACACTGGCCAGCTACACCGATCAGAATGACGGTGATGTGCAGGCTGCCGCAGCGGATTATACCGCTCGCCGGGACAGCTGCGTGGCTGTGGATGTAGCCGCTGCCCCCCACATTTTCTTCCATTCTCTGATCAATGATAACCGTGCCTTTATTGTGACCGATCAGGTCACCGAAGGCCGTGTCACCGCCAACAATGCGGCTATGGCCACCGTTGACGAATTTGACCATGTGCTGCAGTACATGTACGATGCCGGTTTCGTCCTCATTTCCCTGGACGATATGGTCACCGTCAACGCAGACGGCACCTTCAGTAAGAACACCAACCTGATGCTGCCGCCGGGCAAGAAGCCCTTCATCATGTCAGAGGATGACTTGAGCTATTACCATTCTTATGGTGAAAATGGCGTTCAGGGCTATGCCGACAGACTGGTGCTGGACGAAAATGGTGAGGTGAAATGCCGCTTTGTCGACAAGGACGGCGTTGAACATATCGGCGACTACGATATGGTGCCGCGTCTTGAGACCTTCATCAAGAATCATCCGGATTTTGCCTATCACAATGCCCGTCCCACCATTGCCCTGACAGGTTACAACGGTGTGTTCGGTTATGTGACCAATGACTATTATGCCAACGGCGGGGATATGGAAAACCTGGGCACCGCTCAGATCGCCTATCTTCAGAATCATCCGGAGTATGACTACGACACAGCCTGTGCTGAGGCCACTAAGATCGCCGATGCTCTGAAGGCTGCCGGCTGGACCTTCGCCAGCCACACCTATGGTCATCTGGATGCCAATGCTCAGCCGCTGGAAACACTTCAGAGAGACCATGAACGGTGGAAGATCGCCGTTGAAAAGATTATCGGCCCCACCGACAAGATCATCTTTGCCTTTGGTGCCGATATCGGCGGTGCTTCCGAGTACACCCGTGACAATCCCAAGTATGCCTACTTTGCAGACCAGGGCTTCAAGTTCTTCTGCAACTGTGACGGCACACTGGGCTGGTGCCAGATCAACCCGAACTTTGTCCGGACCGGTCGTTTCGCCATCGATGGTTTTACCCTGTATCAGGCTATGACACCGGATGCTCACTCACATGCCCGCTGCTCAAGCAACTATGAAGCACTGGGTATCCATGACATCGCCGCCTGGTTCGATCCGGACCGCACAACACCGATCGAAAGCGAGTAAATGACTTGGCATTGACTCAGCATCAAATGTGTCGGATGTGGGTGATCCATGTTATCAAAACGAATACAGTAATTGAGACCGGGGATACCGCTCCTGTGAGCGGTGTCCCCGGTTTTCTTGCTGACAGCTCTGTGTTGCAGGATGCACTGTCTATCGTATTGTATGACCGTTGATTAAAGTTACTTTGCACCATTGTTGGCAGGAGAGTGGATTCGGTCCTCGTCAGGAAAACGTGAGATATTATGGAAATAGGGGAATAAAAGGGGAATAAAACGGTGCTGCGAAGCATAAAGAATTTGAATTATCAGGCCATTTGTAGTATCGTATACAGGATATTGAAAATTTCTATAGGGGGATTTATTCATGCTGAAAAAATTAAAACAGGTCCCGGCCTATGGCTGGATCGCCGGTATCGGCCTTTTTGTTTTACAGTTTGGCCTGTATCGTCTCGGTGATTTCCTGAGCGGTGTCATCGGGACAAAAGCCAATGCCTGGAGCCCGAAGATCGCAGCTATTGACGATCTGGTGGGTGTGGTCGCTATCTTTGCCACCATCTACGTCTTTTCTTATGTATTCTGGGTATTTGGCCCGGTGGCGGTATCTCTGACAAAGAAGTCTAACTTCTACAACTTCCTCATTGGTATCCTGGCCGCTTATCTGGTGGGCTTCCTGATCTTCACCTTTGCCCCGACTTATATGGATCGTGTGGCAGAAGGTCTTATGAATGTTCAGGGCACGGGCAGCGTCTTCGATGGCATCCTTCAGTGGGTATATTCCGCTGACGGTTCAGAAAAAGCCTTCAATCTGTTCCCGTCTTATCACTGCCTCATCAGTGTTTACTGCTATCTGGGTATCAGAAAGCAGCCGGAGATCTCCAAGGGCTTCAAGATTTACAGCTTCATCATGGCTGTGCTGATCTGTCTGTCCACACAGTTCACAAAACAGCACTTCTTCCTTGATATGGTGGGTGGTGTCGGTATTGCCATCATCTGCTACGTCATCGTTGAAAAGCTGAATCCGGGTGCCAAGCTGGCCGCTAAGAAAGCGTAAATACGCCGGAACAGACGGTGATCAGGAAAATCTGATCATACGAAACAGTCGGTGATCAGTGAAACCCGAAATCGCCGTCATGCCTGACATCAGAAAGACTTCATCAGGCAGCAAATATATCACAAAATGTATATGTAAAAGGATCGTGGTTCACGAAAAGAGCCACGATCCTTTTTATATGCCATCGATCGTTTGATAATGGGATAGACAACACATTTAGAAAATGACTAAAATGTCCCATAATGAAGATAGAAAACGGGAAAAGATTACCTCTCCACATAGTATTTGATACTACATAGTATTGACATAGAATACTATGTGCGTTAAACTTCCCTATGGTAATCGATGAGAATTCAACAATAATGATTTGACCAACAAATGACTATGGGGGAGTATCAATGAGAGGTCTTCAGATCGGAAATAAGAGAGCAGAAGTGGCCGTGATCCAGGGCGGTATGGGTGTTGGCGTGAGTTTAAGCGGCCTGGCGGGGGCTGTGGCTGCTGAGGGTGGTGTGGGTATCATCTCCACAGCCCAGATCGGTTATGACGAGCCTGATTTTGCAACGGATCATCAGGCTGCCAACATCAGAGCCATCGGCAAGCATATCGCCGCGGCAAAGGCCAGGGCCCGGGGCGGTCTTGTGGGCGTCAATGTCATGCGGGCGCTGAAGGATTATGAGGCTCATGTGAAGGCTGCGGTGGCTGCCGGGGCTGATGTGGTCATCAGCGGTGCCGGTCTGCCCCTGGAACTGCCCGAGCTGGTGGCCGGGAGTGATACCAAGTTTGCGCCCATCGTGTCTTCTGAAAAGGCCATCAACCTGCTATTCCGAAAATGGGACAAGACTTACAACACCACCGCTGATTTCGTGGTGATCGAGGGTCCCCAGGCCGGCGGTCACCTGGGCTTCTCGGCGGATCAGGTGGCAACTTTTGAAAATGGGTCTGCTGCCTTCGACGATGAGATTGTGAAGATCATTGCCCGGGTGAGACAACAGGAAATGGCTTATGGCCGCAAAATTCCGGTGATCGTGGCCGGCGGTATCTTTGACGGCAAGGATGTGGCTCGTGTGATGGCCCTGGGAGCTGACGGCGTTCAGGCTGCTACCCGTTTTGTGGCCACAGAAGAGTGCGATGCTGCGCCGGCTTATAAGGCCGCCTATGTGGCAGCCGGAAAAGAAGATGTGCGGATCATCAAAAGTCCGGTTGGCATGCCGGGCCGGGCGCTGCATAATGCTTTTCTTGACAAGGTGGGCCGGGGTGAGTGCCGCGTGAGTCGGTGCTTTGGGTGTCTGGCCAAGTGTGATCCCAAGAGTATTCCGTATTGCATCACCGAGGCTCTGATCAACGCCGTCAAGGGTGATGTGGATAATGGCCTGATCTTTGCTGGCTCACAGGTGGAACGCATCACTAAGATCAGTACAGTCAAGGCCGTCATGGATGACCTCAAATCCGGCAAATCCGGTATGGAATAAAAAATATTAAAAAGGACTTGCAAATCCCCTCAGTATTGTGTATAGTATTGGAGTCCGGCCAGTTGGTCAAGGGGTTAAGACGCCGCCCTCTCACGGCGGAAACACGGGTTCGAATCCCGTACTGGCTATCCAAAAATCCGAGGAATCGAAAGGTTCCTCGGATTTTCTTGTATATGGTGATCGCGTGATTTGGCTTATTTCCTTGCGTTTTCGTTGCAAAACATATGTTCGTATGCTATAATCAGTGCGATTTTCGGGAGGTTTTTATGGCAAAAACGCAAAAATACGATGAAAGCAGTATTCACGTACTGG
The DNA here is from genome assembly GCA_030526195.1 of Lachnospiraceae bacterium. Lineage (GTDB taxonomy): Bacteria > Bacillota > Clostridia > Lachnospirales > Lachnospiraceae > Chordicoccus. Next base: position 16,668 of record JAUNDG010000022.1, on the reverse strand, counting down.
AGGGGCTTGAAGCGGTCAGAATGAGACCGGGTATGTATATCGGCTCAACGTCCCGCAAGGGTCTTAACCATCTGATCTATGAGATCGTTGATAACGCCGTTGACGAACATCTGGCGGGTTACTGCGATCATATCGAAGTCGTGCTGGAGAAGGACGGCTCCTGCCTGGTACGGGATAACGGCCGTGGTGTGCCTGTCGGTATCCACGAAAAGGGTGTCCCGGCGGAGCGTCTGGTGTATACCACACTTCATGCCGGCGGTAAATTTGACAACAACGCCTACAAAACCTCAGGTGGTCTTCATGGTGTGGGTTCCTCTGTTGTGAATGCCCTGTCTGTTTATATGGACGTGGTCATCAAACGTGACGGCGCCATCCATCATGACCATTTTGAAAAGGGCGAGCCCACCATTGCCCTGGTGAACGGCCATCTGCCCACACTGGGAAAAACGAAGGAAACCGGCACACAGGTCACATTTTTGCCGGATCCGGACATTTTCGATACCACCAATTATGCGGGGAAAGAAGTGGTGCGTCGTCTTCATGACACAGCCTATCTGAACCCGGGCCTCACCATCGATTACACCGATAATCGCTGCACAGAGGATTACAATAACGACAAGACAAAGGAACCCTTCCATGTGGTTTTCCATGAGACCGAAGGCATCGTGGGGTACCTGCGTGAACTCAATAAATCCGATGAACAGGTCACAGAACCCATTTACTTCAGCGGCATGGAGGATGGCATCACCGTGGAGGTGGCCTTCCAGTACATCAATGCTTTTCGTGAAGATGTCATCGGCTACTGCAACAACATTTACAATGCGGACGGCGGCACCCATCTGACCGGTTTCAAGACGGCCTTTACCACCGTCATGAATAACTACGCCAAGGAGCTGGGCATTCTGAAAGAGAAGGATGCCAACTTCACCGGTACCGATATCCGAAACGGCATGACCGCCATCATTTCCATCAAGCACCCGGATCCCCGATTCGAAGGTCAGACCAAGACCAAACTGGACAATCCGGACGCGGCCAAGGTGGTGGCCAAGATCACAGCCGACAAGATCCCGCTTTTCTTTGACAGAAATGTAGAGGTCCTGAAGGCCGTTTTAAGCTGTGCCGAAAAATCCGCCAAGATCCGCAAGCAGGAGGAGAGGGTCAAGACAAACCTCCTGGCCAAACCGAAATACTCCTTTGACAGCAACGGCAAGCTGGCCAACTGCGGCAGCCGTGATGCCTCAAAGTGCGAGATCTTCATCGTTGAGGGTGATTCCGCCGGCGGCAGCGCCAAGACAGCCCGGAACCGTGAGTTCCAGGCCATCCTGCCCATCCGCGGTAAGATCCTTAACGTGGAGAAAGCCTCCATCGACAAGGTGTTGGCCAACGAAGAGATCAAGACCATGATCAACAGCTTCGGCTGTGGCTTCTCCGAAGGCTACGGCAACGACTTTGATATTTCAAAGCTGCGTTATGACAAGATCATTATCATGGCCGATGCCGACGTGGACGGTGCTCATATCGGCACCCTGCTGCTGACCCTGTTTTATCGGTTTATGCCGGAGCTTATCCGGGAGGGGCATGTGTATGTGGCCATGCCGCCGCTTTACAAGGTGATCCCATCCCGCGGGGAAGGCGAATATCTGTATGATGATAAAGCTCTCCGGGAATACCGGAAGGCTCACCGCAACCAGAAGTTCACCCTGCAGCGCTACAAAGGTCTTGGTGAAATGGATCCGGATCAGCTCTGGGAAACCACGCTGAATCCCGAGACCCGTCGCCTGCGCCGTATTCGGATCGGCGATGCCCGTCTGGCCTCCGATGTCACGGAGATCCTGATGGGTAATGACGTAGCACCGCGCCGCGCATTCATTTACGAGCATGCGCAGGATGCGTCACTTGATGTGTAAGGGCAGGAGGTAATTATGGCCGGAAAGAAGACAACCACCGTGATGCCGGGCACACCGGAGGAGCGGATCATCCGCACGGATTATTCCGAGCTGATGCAGAAAAATTATATCGACTACGCCATGAGCGTCATCGTGTCCCGGGCCCTGCCGGATGTGCGTGACGGTCTGAAGCCGGTTCAGCGCCGTATCCTGTTTGATATGCTGCAGCTGGGCATCCGCTACGACCAGCCCTACCGAAAATGCGCCCGTATCGTGGGTGACACCATGGGTAAGTATCACCCCCACGGCGACAGCTCCATCTATGAAGCTCTTGTCGTCATGGCCCAGGATTTCAAGAAGGGTCAGATCCTGGTGGACGGCCACGGCAACTTCGGTTCCATCGAAGGGGACGGCGCCGCCGCCCACCGTTACACCGAAGCCCGTCTGAGCCGCATTGCTCAGGAGGTATTCCTGGCGGATCTTGACAAGGATGTGGTGGATTATCTGCCAAACTTTGATGAGACAGAGAAGGAACCGGAGGTTCTGCCGGTCCGTATCCCCAATATTCTGTTAAACGGCGCCGAGGGTATCGCCGTCGGCATGGCCACTTCGATTCCCACCCACAACCTGCGGGAAATCGTGGAGGCCGTGAAAGCCTATATCAAAAACAATGACATCACCACAGCGGAGCTCATGACTTACATCAAGGGCCCGGATTTCCCCACCGGCGGCATCGTGGCCAATGCGGCCGATCTGCCGGCTATCTATGAATCCGGTGCCGGTCGTATCCGTATCCGCGGCCGTGTGGAGATCGAGAAAATGAAGGGCGGCAAGGAAGCCCTGGTGATCACCGAGATCCCCTACACCATGATCGGGGCCGGTATCGGCAAGTTCTTAAATGATGTGGCCAATCTGGCCGAGTCCCGGGCTACCCAGGACATCGCGGACATTTCTAACCAGTCTTCAAAGGAAGGTATCCGCATCGTCATCGAACTGAAGAAGGGTGCTGATCCCGAAAAGCTTCTGAACCTCCTCTATAAGAAGACCAAGCTGGAGGACACCTTCGGTGTCAACATGCTGGCGGTCTATGACGGCCGGCCGGAAACCATGAGCTTAAAGCGCATCATCGAAGCTCATGTGGATTTCCAGTTCGAGGTCTGCAACCGGAAGTACACCAACCTTCTGGCAAAAGAACAGGAAAAATGTGAGATCCAGGAAGGTCTCATCAAGGCCTGCGATGTCATCGACCTCATCATCGAGATTCTGCGGGGCTCCAAGGATCAGGCCATGGCCAAAGCCTGCCTCACCAAGGGTGATGTGAAGGGCATTCGCTTCAAGACAGAGAAGAGCCGCCGGGCTGCCGCGAAGCTGTGCTTCACGGATAAGCAGGCATCCGCCATTCTTGACATGCGTCTGGCCAAACTCATCGGTCTTGAAATCAAGGCGCTGATGGAGGCCCATGAGCAGACCCTGAAGAACATCACCACCTATGAGGACATCCTCAATAATTACGATTCCATGGCGCGGGTAGTCACCGCTGACCTTGATGCCACAGCCAAAGCCTTTGGCCGCGATCGTCGCACATCTTTAGAAAATGCGGCTGAGGTGGTCATTGAGGCTCCGGTGCTCAAGGAGGAGACCATGGGTCTTCTGGTGGATCGTTTCGGGTACTTCAAGACCATCGACGAAACCGCATTTGACAAAAATGCCGAGGCCGTGGCTTCTGACTTTACCTACGGCTTCAAGATCCTGAACACAGACCGGGTGGGTGTCTTCACCTCCCGGGGCCGTCTCCATATGATCAAGGTGACGCATATCAAGTGCGGCAAGCTGCGGGATAAGGGTGTGCCCCTTGATAACCTGTGTAAATACAACAGCGAAGAAGAGCGCATTATTCAGGTGATGCCGGTATCCGTGATCACCACCTCCGAGCTTTTCTTTGCCACAGCCTTAGGTCTTGTGAAGAGGACCGACGGGGCCGAGCTCCAGTCAGCCAATAAGACCATCGCTGCCATCAAGCTGGACGATCAGGATGATCTGATCTTTGTGGGTGGCTGCGATGACATGGAATTTGCCGTGCTGCAGACACGGGATGGCTTCTTCATCCGTTTCCTGCAGGCGGAAGCTTCATTGCTTAAGAAGACAGCCAAGGGCGTCCGGGGTATCACCCTCACCGGTGATGACCGGGTGGAGCAGGCATACCTTCTGGGCATGGGCACAGAGTACAACGCTGTCTATAAGGACAAGACGGTGTCCATCAACCGGCTGAAGCTGGCCAAGCGGGCCGGCAAGGGCACCAGAACACGGGGATAACACACAGCCGTTTGCACCCGCCGGCGACGCATCAAAACGCAGCCGTCTGCACCCGCCGGTGACAATCAACGCGGGGCGACGTGCGGGGGATGGCAAAAGGGAAGAATGCGACATTTTCGCCGAAAAATCGGCAAAATAATTGGCATTTCTTCTTATTTACATCTTGTTTTACATAAGATGCATGTGTTATACTCGATATGCTTCAGATGTGTTATGTTGAGCGGACCGAAAGGTCCGCTCAATTCATTGTTATCCGTCAGATAAGGCGGAAAGATGATAAAGAGAGGGTCTGAGACAGATCCATTTTCATCGGATAAAAGGAAGCATGCCTCATCTGAAGGAACAAACAACAGATAAAACAGCTAAGAGGTGTATTTTGACAAAGAAAGAACGGATCGAAGAGACCACATGGGAACTGATCGCCGAACCGGCCAAGGGTCTGGGGCTCATTCCCGTTGACGCTGAGTATCTCAAAGAAGGCAGCGATTACGTGCTGCGCATCACCATCGACAAGGAAGGCGGTGTGGGCATTAACGACTGTGAAGCCCTGAGCCGCATGATCGACCCCATGCTGGATGAGAAGGATTACATCCCCGATATCTACACCATGGAAGTGACCTCACCGGGCCTGGGCCGTCCGCTGCGTCGCCCCCGGGATTTCATTTTCGGCGAAGGCAAGGAAGTGGAGCTCCACAGCTATAAGGCCATCGATGGTCAGAAGGAATGGCGCGGTATCCTGCGCGCATCCGATAAGGAAAGCGTCGACGTGGAAATTGAAGGCGAGCTGAAGCATTTCCTGAAATCAGACATCTCAAAGATCCGTCTGGCTTTTGATTTTTAAGATATTAGAAACCGAACACGACCGTCAGAAGACGGTTTTCCCGCAATCATGCAGTCATACAGGAGGAAAAGAATACCATGAATGCCGAACTTAAGGCCGCTATTAAAATGCTTGAAGAAGAAAAGGGTATCTCCCAGGCCACTCTGTTAGAGGCCATTGAAAATTCTCTCTTACAGGCCAGCAAGGCTCAGTTCACCAAGAACGACAACATCAACGTGTCCATCGATCCGGAAACCTTCGAATACAGCGTCGTGGCTGAGAAGGAAGTTGTGGAACATGTGACCAACGCCAACATGGAAATGACTCTGGCCGAGGCCCTGAAGATCGATCCGAAGGCCGAAATCGGTGATATCGTCACCATCGACCTGGATTCCAAGGCTTTCAGCCGTATCGCGGCTCAGAACGCCAAGAACGTCATCCTGCAGAAACTGCGTGAAGAGGAACGGAACGCTGTTTACAATCAGTATGCCGAGAAGGCCAAAACCATCATGACCGGTACCGTTTCCCGTATCCAGGGTAAGAATTACATCATCAACCTGGGCAAGACAGATGCTCTGCTGAACGAGGTCGAACAGGTTAAGAATGAAACCTTTAACATCCGTGACCGTGTCCGCGTTTACATCCTTGAGGTCCGTAACTCCTCCAAGGGTCCGCGCATCCTGGCCTCCCGTACTCATCCGGAACTGGTGAAGGGCCTCTTCGAAGAAGAAGTCACCGAAGTGAAGGAAGGCATTGTTGAGATCAAGGGTGTGTCCCGTGAAGCCGGTTCCCGTACCAAGATGGCCGTCTGGTCAAATGATCCGGACGTCGATCCGGTAGGCGCCTGCGTCGGTATGAACGGCAGCCGTGTTAACATGGTGGTCAACGAACTCCACGGTGAAAAGATCGACATCATCGCCTGGGATGAAAACCCGGCCGTTCTCATTGAGAATGCCCTCAGCCCGGCGAAAGTCATTTCCGTCAGCGCCGATCCGGACGAAAAAGAAGCCATCGTCATCGTGCCGGATTACCAGCTGTCACTGGCCATCGGCAAGGAAGGCCAGAACGCCCGTCTGGCTGCCCGTCTGACAGGGTACAAGATCGATATCAAGTCCGAAACACAGGCTCAGGAATCCGGTGATTTCGATGATATGTATGTCGATGACTACGACGAAAACGGCGAATATTACGAAGAAACCTACGAAGAAGATGATGACGCTGCCGAAGTTGAAGAAGTGACTGAGGCTGACGATGAGATCGTTGAGGTTGAGGCCGAAGACGAGGATAAGATCGAAGAAGAAGCGTGATCGATCCGACAGGATATAAAAGATATAAAGGCGTGACTTTTGGAAAATAATAAGCGTGAAACCACCAGGCAGTGTATCGGCTGCCGCCGGATCCGTCCCAAGGCGGAACTGATCCGTGTGATCCGCACACCCGAGGGGGAAGCAGTGCTTGATTTTTCTGGCCGGAAGAACGGCCGCGGCGCGTATCTGTGTGCCGATGATGCCGCCTGTCTGGTGACGGCTCAGAAAAAGAAAGCTCTGGAACGGGCCCTGAAGGTGCCGGTGAGCGAAGAGGTATTTTTGAGATTAAGGGAGGCATATGACCATGGCCAGACAACCTGATCACTATATGGGCATCTCCCTGGCGGCTAAGGCCGGTAAGATCGTCAGCGGTGAGATGATGACGGAGAAAACCATCCGGGCGGGCGGTGCCTGTCTGGTGATGATCGCCGCCGACGCATCGGAAGCCACACGCAAAACATTCAAAGATCATTGTGCCTATTATGAGGTGCCGCTCATTGAGCTCCCGGATAAGGAGACATTGGGCCGGCTGATCGGGAAAGAGTATCGGGCTTCAGCGGCTTGTACGGATGAGAATCTGACAACCCTGATCCTGAAGCAATATGACCGACAGCAGGCAAACAAGAGCTGACCCTGGCAATGCCCGGGAAAGCGTATGATGCGTGTGTCCGATATGACGTATAGAACAAGTAAGTGAAGATAGAGAGTAATAAAGCATCGGAGGAATAGTGAATGCCAAAAATCAGAGTCCACGAGTTAGCAAAGGAATTGGGATGTGACAAGCGTGAGATTGCGGATTACCTGATCGAAAAGGGTCATAAGTCCATCACCGCTGTCAGCAACGTGCCCGATCACGAAGTGGAAATTCTGCGTGAAAAATACGGAAAAGCACCGGCAGCCCCCAAGGCTCCGGCAGAAGCACCGGCTGAAGCCAAGGCTGCACCGGCCGATCAGGCAGCAGACGACGGCAAGCCGAAGAAAAAGACCATTATCCGGGTTCTCCGTTCACAGAACGCTTCAACGGAGTTAAACAGACGGCCCCGTAAACCGGCTCCGAAGCCGGCCGCAGCCCCGAAGGCTGAAGAGGCACCGGTAGCCGCCGCTCCCGCAGAACCCGTAAAAGAAACTCAGGCCGCACCGGCACCCGCTAAGAAGAGCGAAGCACCGGCAGCCGCCGCACCCGTTAATGCTCAGCCGGCTGCACCGGCTAAAGAAGCCGCAGCCCGCACAGAAAACAAATCCGAAGTGAAAGAAGAGAAAATGAGCACACCCGCACAGGAAAGACCTGCACAGGACAGAAATGCCGGAAGACCCCAGCAGGGGAGAAAGAACGAAGGCCGCGGTCCCCGCGACAATCGTGACAGAAATGATAACCGCGACAGAAATCAGGGCCCGCGCAACAACAATCGCCCCAACGACGGTAATCGTCAGGGCGGCAGAGGTCCGCAGAATCGTGATGGCAGACCGGGCCAGGGCCAGGGCGGCCGTGACGGTCAGCGTGGCGGCAATCGTCCCTTCAATAACAATGGCAGACCGGGTCAGGGTCGTGACGGCCAGGGCAGAAATGGTCAGGGCGGCAACCGTCCCTTCAACAGAGACGGTGCCCCGGGTCGTGACGGCGGCAACCGCAACTTCGGCGGCAACCGTGGCGGCATGAGACCGGCCGCTCCGGTGGAAGGCGAAGCTTTAGCCTCCAAGACAACACGTGATTACCGCGATAAGCATCGCGATAAGGAACGTGATGAACGTCGTAACAACCAGGATTCTCGTTTCAACCGCGGCGGTCGTCAGTTCAACCGCATCCCGAAGGCTCTGCAGACTCAGAAGCCGAAGGAACAGGAAGCCAAGAAGGTTGAAAAGATTACAGAAATCACCATTCCGGATCGTATCACCATCCGCGATCTGGCTGAAAAGATGGGCATCAATGCCTCTCTGATCATCAAGAACCTCTTCATGAAGGGTGAAATGGTCACCGTGAACCATGAGGTCCTGTTCGAAAAAGCTCAGGAAATCGCCATGGAATTCGACATCATTGCCGAAGAAGAGGAAAAGGAAGATGTGATCGGCGCTCTGCTGGCTGAGGAAGAAGAAAGCGAAGACAGCATGAAGCATCGTCCGCCCGTTGTCTGCGTCATGGGTCACGTTGACCACGGTAAAACATCTCTGCTTGATGCCATCCGTGATACTCATGTCACAGACCGTGAAGCCGGCGGTATCACCCAGCACATCGGTGCCTACATGGTCACAGCAAAAGACCAGAAGATCACCTTCCTGGATACACCGGGTCACGAAGCTTTCACCGCCATGCGTATGCGTGGTGCCAACTCCACAGATATCGCTGTTCTTGTTGTGGCTGCCGATGACGGTATCATGCCGCAGACAGTCGAGGCCATCAACCATGCCAAGGCTGCCGGCGTTGAGATCATTGTCGCTGTCAACAAGATCGATAAGCCGGCCGCTGACATCAACCGTGTCAAGCAGGAGCTGACAGAATACGAACTCATCGCTGAAGACTGGGGCGGTTCCACCATCGTGGTTCCGGTTTCCGCCAAGACACACGAAGGCATCGACGACCTGCTGGATATGATCCTGCTGACTGCCGAAGTGCTTGAACTGAAGGCTAACCCGAACCGTAAGGCCAGAGGTCTGGTTCTGGAAGCCAAGCTGGATAAGGGCCGCGGTCCGGTAGCCACCATCCTGGTCCAGAAGGGTACCCTGAAGCAGGGCGACTTCATCGCCTGCGGTGCCGCTTCCGGTAAGGTCCGTGCCATGACAGACGAAAAGGGCCGCACACTGAAGAAGGCCACACCGTCTATGCCGGTTGAGATCATCGGTCTGAACGCCGTACCGTCAGCCGGTGAGGTTCTGGTTTCCCTCAACACAGATAAGGAAGCCAAGGAATTCGCCGCTACCTTCATCAACGAAGGCAAGAAGACACTGCTTGAGGAAACACGTCATCAGATGTCACTCAACGATCTCTTCGAACAGATCCAGGAGGGTACACTCAAGGAACTGCCGCTTATCGTCAAGGCCGACGTTCAGGGTTCTGTGGAAGCTGTCAAGCAGTCTCTGCTTAAGCTGTCCAACGACGAGATCGTGGTCAAGGTGATCCACGGTGCCGTTGGTGCCATCACCGAATCCGACGTTACGCTGGCTTCTGCCTCCAACGCCATCATCATCGGCTTTAATGTCCGTCTGGATGCTCAGGCCAAGGCCAGTGCCGATCGTGAAAATGTTGAGGTTAAGCTTTACAACGTCATTTACCAGGCCATCGAAGACGTGGAACGCGCCATCAAAGGTATGCGTGCCGCTGTCTACGAAGAAAAGGTCACAGCCCATGTGGAAATCCGTCAGATCTTCAAGGCTTCCGTTATCGGCAACATCGCCGGTTCCCTTGTGCGTGACGGTGTCGTGGAAAGAGGCACACAGTGCCGTATCTTCCATGAGGGCGAAAAGATCTATGAAGGCAAGTTGAAATCACTGAAACGTTTCAAGGACGACGTCAAGGAAGTCAGAGAAGGCTTCGAGTGCGGTCTCGTCTTTGAGGACTTCAACGACTTCCACGAAGAAGACATCGTTGAATGCTACAAGATGGTTGAGGTTGAACAGGATTGAAAAAGAACAGTATAAAAAATACCCGGTTGAATCAGGAAGTGCAGCGCGAACTGTCCTCCATTATCAGAAATGATCTGAAGGATCCCCGCGTTGCCATGATGACAACCGTCACAGACGCCATCGTTGCCACAGACCTGAAGACCTGCAAGGTCTACATCAGCGTTCTGGGTGATGAGAAAATGGAAAAAGACACCATGGCGGGTCTTAAGAGTGCTGAGGGCTTCATCCGCAGCACTCTGGCTAAGAATATGAACCTGCGGCACACGCCGCAGCTCATTTTCCTGCCGGACCATTCCATCGAATACGGTGTCAAAATGACAAAAATGATTGAAGAGGTGGCAGGAGATGACCATTCAGGACTTTCTGACAACTGAAGTTCATTCCGTCGTCATCAGCGGCCATGTAAATCCCGACGGCGACTGCCTGGGGAGCTGCATGGCTCTTCGTTTATATCTGAAGAAGGCATGCCCCGGGCTGGATGTGCAGGTACTCCTGGAAAAGCCCCGGGAGGAAATCGCCTTCCTTGAGGGCGTCGACAGCATCATTTCCGAGGATACCGGCCTTGAACCGGACCTCTTTATCCTGCTGGACTGCGCTGACAGCGAACGGATCGGCTTTGCCGCTGAGACATTTAAGAGAGCCAGGCACAGCCTGTGCATTGATCACCATGTGGATCACGGCACCAGTGCGGAGCAGGCCGTCATCAAATCAACCTACGGCTCCTGTGCAGAGGTGCTCTATGAGCTGCTGGATCCGGCTTATCTGGATAAGGCCATTGCCGAGGCGCTGTATCTGGCCATTATTCAGGATACCGGTGTGTTCCAGTATTCAAACGCCCGGCCGGAGACGCTGCGGATCGCTGCGGATCTTATGACCTACGGCATCGATACCGCCACCATCGTCTACGATTCCTTTACATCCCGGACCTTCAAGCAGTCGAAAATCCTGGGCTATTGCCTGGATCACTGCATCCGGTTCGCCCATGACAAGGCGGTCATCATGGTGCTCGATGAGGCCACCATGGCAGCCTACGAGGCCCGGCGACCGGACCTTGGTGAGGTGGTTTCGGCTATGCGTCTTATCAAAGGCATTGAGGTATCCGTGTTCGCCTACCCGCTGAAGGACGGCGTGTTCAAAGTGTCCTTCCGCAGCGCGCGTTACCTTGATGTGAATGCCCTGGCCAATCAGTTTGGCGGCGGCGGCCATATCCGGGCCGCAGGTGCCAGCCTGGAGGGCACAGCGGACACCGTCCGGGAGACCCTTATGAAAGCAGTGGAAAAGGAGCTTCAGTAAGTGCCAAACGGAATTATTATCGTCAATAAAGCCCCCGGCATGACATCTTTTGACGTCGTCTACCACATCCGGAAGCTTTATAATATGAAGAAGGTGGGCCACACCGGGACTCTGGATCCGGACGCCGTGGGGGTGCTCCCCATTTGCCTGGGCAAGGGCACCAAGGTGGTGGACCTTCTCACCAATGAAACCAAGACCTACCGGGCCGTGATGCGGCTCGGGATCACCACCGATACACAGGACACATCCGGGACCATCCTGACGAAACGACCGGTTAATGTGACGGAAGAGCAGGTGCGATCGGCGCTGGAGGCCCTTATGGGGGATCAGATGCAGTTGCCGCCCATGTATTCCGCCATCAAGATCAACGGTCAGAAGCTGGTGGACCTGGCCCGGAAGGGCATCGAAGTGGAACGGAAGCCCCGAAAAGTGCATTTTTCCGAGCTTAAGATCCACAGCATCGACCTGCCGGAGGTGACCTTTGAGGTCACCTGCAGTAAGGGGGCTTATATTCGCACGTTGTGCCATGACGCCGGAGAGGCGCTTGGGTGCGGCGCGGCTATGGCCCACCTCACCAGAACCCGTGTGGGCAGTTTTTCCCTCGAAAATGCGGTGTCTCTTGACGAACTGCGTGAGATGACGCCGGAAGAGCGGGAAGCGCGCCTTATGCCGGTGGACAGTGTCTTTTCAAAAATGCCGCGGCTTAATGCCGCCCATGCCGCAGAGGATAAACTCCTCTTAAACGGCCGGGGAATCCGTCATCCCCTCAGCAAAGATAATGACGGGGTTGAATTCAGGGTATATACGTCTACCGGTGACTTCATCGGCATCTACCGCTATGAAGCCGCCGAACAGAAAATCAAACTGGTAAAATTTTTCTATGATCTTTCTTAATAAACTTGAAGATATCCATAATACCGTGCCCACGGTGGTGATGCTCGGCAAGTTTGACGGTCTTCATCGCGGCCATCAGACATTGCTGCGCAAGACGGTTAAGCTGGCAGGGGATGACCTGGTACCGGCAGCCTTTATTTTCGATAACAGCGAAAAAATGCTGCTGACCCGGGAGGAACGCCTCTTCTGGCTTGATAAGTATGGCATCAAGATCACCATGGAGTTGCCCTTGACGGATGAGTTTAAGTCCATTGAACCGGATGACTTCATCCATGAGGTACTGATCAAAAGGGTCAATGCCAAAGCTGTGGTGGTGGGTGAAAACTATCGCTTCGGCCGGGCCCGGAAGGGCGATGCGGCTTACCTGAAAGCTGAGCTTGAAAAGGTGGGGGTGGCCTGTCACGTCATGCCCATTATTCTGGCAGAAGAGGGCGATCGGGTCAGCAGCTCATCTATCCGTCAGTGCCTTGAGATCGGGGCCATGGAAATGGTGAATGACCGTCTGGGTTATTTTTACAGCCTGGAGGGCAAGGTCATAACCGGCAATCAGCTGGGCCGTCAGATTTCAACACCCACGGCGAACATCGTGCCGCCGGCTAATAAGTATCTGCCGCCCAATGGTGTTTATGCCACCATGGTGAAGATCGACAACAAGCGCTACACCGGTATGACCAATATCGGCAATAAGCCCACCGTTGACGGGAAGGCTTTGATGGTGGAGACGCACATCCACAACTTCAAAGGCGATATCTATGGTAAGGAGATGCGTGTGTACTTCTATCATTACACACGGCCCGAACGAAAGTTTAAGTCCGTGACCGAGCTGGCCCAGCGTCTGGTGCTGGACAAGGCGGAGACGGAGACATTCTTCAAGGTAAACGATATCATCCTCAACCAGGGGGATCCCCGCAAGCTGATCCGCGGTACCGTGCAGGATATGCAGTTCCACCGGAAGCGGTAAGGAGCGAGGATTCTGTCAGGATCCGGATACCGATGGTGTTGACGATGCCGTCAGTCTTTCAGATGCTTTCCCAAAAACGCAGGGTGGGTTCTGTCCGAAGATTGTCAGGTTCTCGTTGACACAGTGTGGGGTACATGATATAGTATTAAAGTACGCGACCACCACTCAGATGTTGGCTGCTCCGGCTGCTTCTTAGTGATTGGCTCATAGATTTAAAGATTTATTTGGAGGAATCATTATGATCGCAAAAGAAAAGAAACAGGAAATCATGCAGGCTTATGCCAGAACTGAAGGCGACACAGGTTCACCGGAAGTTCAGGTTGCTGTTCTGACAGCCAGAATCAACGAACTGACAGAGCATCTGAAAACACACAAGAAAGACCATCATTCAAGAAGAGGTCTTCTTAAGATGGTTGGCCAGAGAAGAAGCCTTCTTGGTTATCTGAAGAAAAAAGATATCAACAGATATCGTGCTCTTATCGAAAGACTTGGTCTTCGTAAATAATGAAAAAAGGATGGGACAGATTGCTCTGTCCCATCTTTTAGTATTTCAGATTTCGATATTTGATCGGAATTCGACAATTTTTTATCGCCCATTCGGGCAGAAGGTGGAGAAATGGCAGATTACAAAACATTTTCTATGGAACTCGGCGGCAGAACATTATCAGTCGATATCGGCCGCGTAGGCAAGCAGGCAAACGGTTGCTGTTTCATGCATTACGGTGAAACTGTTGTTTTATCAACAGCTACAGCTTCCCGTGCACCGCGTGAAGGCATCGATTTCTTCCCGCTTTCAGTGGAATTCGAAGAAAAGATGTATGCCGTCGGTAAATTCCCGGGCGGCTTCAATAAGCGTGAAGGCAAAGCCAGCACACATGCCGTTCTGACAAGCCGCGTTATCGACAGACCGATGCGTCCGCTGTTCCCGAAGGACTATCGTAACGACGTTACCCTGAACAACCTGGTCATGTCTGTTGACCCGGCCTGTGATCCGGAAGTTGTCGCTATGCTGGGTTCTTCTCTGGCAACATCAATTTCCGATATCCCGTTCGACGGTCCCTGCGCTATGACACAGATGGGTCGTATCGATGGTGAATTCGTGATCAACCCGGGCTATGAACAGAGAATGCATTCCGATCTTTCTCTGACAGTGGCTTCCACACGTGAAAAGGTCATCATGATCGAAGCTGGCGCTAACGAACTGCCGGAAGATGTCATGATCGAAGCTATCTACAAGTGCGATGAAGTCAACAAGGAGATCATCAAGTTCTTCGATCAGATCATCGCTGAATGCGGCAAGGCTAAACATGACTACGCTCATTATGAGATCCCGGAAGATCTGTTTGCTGCCGTTAAGGAAATCTGCCCGCCGGAACAGATGGAAGTGGCCGTCTTCTCCGATGATAAGCAGACAAGAGAAAACAACATCGCCGCTATCCGCGATCAGTTCGTGGAAAAATATGGCGACAATGATGAATGGATGGGTCTTATCGACGACTGCCTGTATCAGTATCAGAAGAAGACCGTTCGTAAGATGATCCTGAAGGATCAGAAGAGACCGGATGGCCGTGCCATCAACCAGATCCGTCCGCTGGCCGCTGAGATTGATCTTATCCCGCGTGCTCACGGTTCTGCCATGTTCACACGTGGTCAGACACAGATCTGCGACTGCGTCACTCTGGCTCCGCTTTCCGAAGCTCAGAAGATCGAAGGTCTGAACCCGTTCATCACAAAGGCCCGCTACATGCATCAGTACAACTTCCCGTCATACTCTGTCGGTGAAACAAAGCCGTCACGTGGTCCGGGTCGTCGTGAAATCGGTCATGGTGCCCTGGCTGAAAAGGCTCTGATTCCGGTTCTGCCGAGCGAAGAAGAATTCCCGTATGCTATCCGTGCGGTCTCTGAAACATTCGAGTCCAACGGTTCCACATCACAGGCTTCCATCTGTGCTTCCTCTATGGCTCTGATGGCTGCCGGTGTTCCGATCAAGAAGGCTGTTGCCGGTATCTCCTGCGGTCTGGTCACAGGCGAAACAGATGATGACTACATCGTGCTGACTGATATCCAGGGTCTCGAAGACTTCTTTGGCGACATGGACTTCAAGGTTGCCGGTACTCATGACGGTATCACAGCTATCCAGATGGATATCAAGATTCACGGTCTGACACGTCCGATCGTTGAAGAAGCTATCCGTCGCACAAAGGAAGCTCGTGAATATATCCTCACAGAGGTTATGGAAAAGTGCATCGCCGAGCCGCGTAAGGAACTGTCCAAGTATGCGCCGAAGATCATGTCCATCACCATCGATCCGGAAAAGATCGGTGAGGTTGTCGGCCAGAGAGGTAAGACCATCAACGCTCTTATCGATATGTACGGTGTCCAGATCGACATCGACGATGACGGCAAGGTTTCTATCTGCGGTGATGATGCCGAAAAGATGGAACAGGCTGCTCAGGCTATCCGCATCATCGTAACAGAATTCGAAAAGGGTATGATTCTCACAGGTAAGGTCGTGTCCATTAAGGAATTCGGTGCCTTCCTTGAGTTCGCTCCCGGCAAGGAGAGCATGGTTCACATCTCCAAGATCGCTAACACACGCATCAACAAGGTTGAAGATGTCCTTCAGCTGGGTGATGTTGTCCGCGCTATCTGCCTTGGCAAGGACAAGATGGGTCGCATTAGCTTCTCCATCAAGGATTGCCCGAAGGAAGGTCAGGAAGCCCTCGGCAACCTGGTCGCCTGCGCTGATCCGGAAGATTGCGAATAATTCTCATATTATTATATAATGCATAACATAACCGCTGCTTATCGCATGATAGGTGGCGGTTTTCTTAATATAAATGTATGCTGTCTTTTGGAAATGCGAACTTGGCAGATTATTAGCTAAGCCATCCTTGCTCTTTGTTGCTTAAGCACACGCTTCATCCCCCTCAACTCTAACCGTCACATGGTCTCCTCAAGCAAGCTTCCTATGTGACAGGTCTTCGGGCTCCTCGGGCGGAATGTTTTTTTTGCTGACATAGAGTAGGATGGCTTTTCTTAGTGAATGTTTGAAAAGAATGGCAACCTTTGTTAGCGCCGGGCGGAATTAGCCATTCCGGGCCGGGCGAAAATCGCCAATTTTGGCCGGATGAAAATAGCCAATCATGATTTCATGAAATCCTTTACACTTAGAGGGTAGCCAGCCCTCGGTGAAAGGAGGAATCATGAAGAAACCTAACTTTGCAGCCATGAATCCAGTAGTAGCAGAAGCTATACAGCAGATAATGGCTGAACAGGGAGACAAGTTCTCTCTGGAAGAAATCAACCTCGCAGACCTTGGACGTCGTACAGGCATTTCCCGCGCCAAACTGCGCCGCATGAAAGAACATGACTTTGAGGATGTCCAACACGCATTGAAGGGCCGCAAGGCCACAACCACTCTCCTGAGTGGCTACACCGGCATTTTGGACGGCCTACTCAAAGCAGGCATTGTAAACTCTGTTGTGTGCCTTGATAAACTTCGCAAGGGTGGATTCACTGGTGGTAAAACCATCGTCAAGGACTACATCTCTGCCCACCATCATCTTGTTCCCGCCC
>JAUNDG010000021.1:15701-41805 GCA_030526195.1 Lachnospiraceae bacterium | reverse complement strand
CATGATGCTCGGCACGCGCGTCGTCCCCTTCAGCCCCTACGGGTCTTCAGGCTCCTTTGGCGAAGTGTGCCTGCGCAAACATGCACTCGCTTCGGCGCTGGTTATGGTGTATCACTATAGGAGGCACTATACTCAGGCCAGGTGCATGTTTTGATTGGTTTGATTGTAATAAACAGAAAGTATGAGGATAGAAGCATGAGACGTGCTGAGATTACTCGTAAAACTAAAGAGACGAACATCACGGTGATCCTGAACCTGGATGGCAGTGGTGTGACGGATATTGACACCGGCATCGGCTTTTTCGATCATATGCTGGATGCTTTCGGGCGCCACGGCTTTTTTGACCTGACGGTTAAGGTGCGGGGCGATCTGGAGGTGGATGGTCACCATACCATCGAGGATACCGGCATTGTGCTGGGGCAGGCCATCGCTCAGGCTGTGGGTGACAAGAAGGGTATCTGCCGTTACGGTTCCTTTATCCTGCCCATGGATGAGGTGCTGGCTCTGGCAGCGGTGGATCTTTGCGGTCGGGCGTCTTATGTGTCCAACATGACTTACACCGTGCCCATGATTGGCAACCTGGAGACGGAGATGATCAAGGAGTTCTTCCTGGCCGTGGCCAACAATGCGGCGATGAATCTTCACATCCGTATGATCGAGCCGGGCAACAATCATCACATGGCAGAAGCTGCCTTCAAGGCATTCGCCAAGGCTCTGGATCAGGCCACTTCCTACGATGAGCGCATCAGCGATGTGCTGTCCACTAAAGGGAGTCTTTGATTAATTAGCGAGGAATACACTATGTCTATGAAAATGATGCCGACTTCCTGGGTGGACGAGGACCGTGAGGTGCCTGTCAGTGCCATTCCCTGGTCGGAGTTTAAGTTAAATAAGGACGGCCTTCTGCCGGTCATTTCCCAGGATTATCTGACGGATGAGGTGCTCATCCTGGCCTACATGAATGAAGAGGCCTATGAGATGACACTGCGCACCGGCAAGATGACTTACTGGAGCCGGAGCCGTCAGGAGCTGTGGACCAAGGGTGCCACCAGCGGTCATTTGCAGTATGTGCGGTCTTTGAAGCTTGATTGCGACAACGACACCATGCTGGCTAAGGTGATCCAGGTGGGTCCGGCCTGCCATACCGGCAGCAAGAGCTGCTTCTTCAAGGATCTTCATGAGGAGGCCGGCTCGGAGAAAAACACCATGCAGGTGCTGCGGGATACCTGTGATCGGATCGCCCGCCGCACGGCTGACCAGCCGGAGACAAAGGCTGACAGTGCCGAGGCTGCCGAGGTGAAGCAGGAGATCGCCGACGATCTTTATCTGCTCATGGCCCGTATGGTGGAAAATGGTCTTTCCTGGGAGGATGTAGCCGGGGAACTGGCCAACCGCTGACGGCGGTGTGCTGATGAAAAAAGTGGTAAATGCGGCGGCTCATATTCGTCACATTTTGTGGTGCTCCATCAGCGAAGAAAAGCGTATAATGAAAGAAAAAATGGTGATGCCGGCGGCTATATAGTCGCCGGCTGCCTGTGTCTTTGCGGGCCTTGAGGCCCTTGAAAAAGGATACCTATGAAAGAATTTGTCATCACAGACCTGACGGTCAATAACCGCCCGCTGCGGGTCGCAGCCATTTTTAAAGACGGGTCGCTTTCGGATATCCGTCTTGAAAACCGTGACAAGACCTCTCGGGTGGGTGAGATCGTCAACGGTCTTGTTGAAAAAGTGGATAAGGGCATTTCCGGTGCTTTCGTGCGGCTTGGCCCCACAACCCGGGCCTTCATGCCTCTGCGGCCGGATACGAAGCTTCGGGGGTCTGAGAAGGTGCCGGTGGTGATCACCAAGGATGCCCACGCCAACAAGCAGATCACCTGCGATGAACGGCTGTCCGTGACGGATGCCCTATGCGTCATTTCCGAAGGAAAGGGCCGCATCACCTATTCCAAAAAGCTGACGGGTGAGGAGAAAATGGCGATCCGGGCCGGCCTCGACCCATTGGCTGCCACATTCACCATTTCCGAAAATGGAGAGCGTCATTATGACATTCTGGTGCGGACTAATGCCCGGGAGGTGCCGGAGGAGGCACTTCTGGAGGCGGTGAGTCGGGGGCGCGGGGTCATCGAAGAGGTGCGGCGTGCATCTAAGGAGAAGCATGTGGGAACGGTGCTCTATCAGCCGGAGACATTTTATGAGGTGATGCTTTCGGAAATGAGTGAGATGCCGGACCGGACCGTGACGGACATCCCGCTGGTGCACAACACCCTGGCGGTGTGTGAATTTTACGAGGAGCGGGGCCTCACGCTTGCGGAGAAATATGATCTGCCCCACGAGGTTGATAAGCTGACCCGGAAGGCGGTGTGGCTGAAGTCCGGGGCGTATCTGGTGATCGAGCAGACGGAGGCTTTTGTGTCAATCGATATCAATTCCGGTCACTGCAAGAAGGGCAAGGATGCCCAGGCGGTTTATGAGGCCATCAATTGTGAAGCGGCGGAGGAGATTGCCCGGCAGCTAAGGCTTCGGAATCTTTCCGGCATGATCCTGGTGGATTTCATCAAGATGACAAGCCGGGAGGCGGAGGAACGGGTGCTGCAGACTTTAAAAGCGGCGCTGAAAGCTGACCGGGTGCACGCGGAAGCGGTGGATATTACCCGGCTGGGACTGGGCGAGGTCATTCGTGAGAAACGGCGCTCATCCGTGGCGGAGATCATTTTCGGTTAGAGCCTGAATTGCAGTAAGCATTTTCCTGCTTCAAAGACGCAGAGTCTAAAACGGGGATTAGGACGATAACCGTTATCAAAGAGGATGTTTCAAGATATAAGGTATTGAGAAGCATCAAAAAAATTCAAGATAACGAAAGACCGGCAGGGCCGGCTCTTTCTGAGGCGAAACATGACAACCATGATTAAGAACGCGCTGATCGCGGACGGCAGTGGGGAGAAACCCTTCAAAGGCCACGTGGTGATCAGCGGCGATCGCATTGCAGCGGTTCAAAGATGTGCGGAAGGAGAAAGCACGGAGAATCGCATTTTCCCCACAGAGGGGACAGCCGGAAACGGCAAGATTGACAATGACAGCAGGCGTGAACACGTGACGGCCGATGCAACAGAGGATAAGACAGGAGATGTGTCAGCCGATGAAATGACAGCCGATCAGGTGATCGACGGGACTGGCCTGGTGCTGACGCCGGGCTTTATTGATACCCATGCCCACGCGGATCTTTTCGCATTGTCGGACCGGGTGCTGCTGCCCAACATCGGGCAGGGCATCACCACCTGCGTCTTAGGGCAGGACGGTGTCTCTATGGCACCGCTTCCGGAGGGGCTCATCGGCCGGTGGCGTGAAAATCTGCAGAACATCGACGGTGACAGCGATGACATCGACTGGCATTTCCATGACACCGCCGGTTATTTAAAGGAACTGGAAGACACCCATTGCACCTGTAACACCGCTTACCTGGTGCCCCATGGCAACATCCGCATGGAGGTGCTGGGGCTTGATGCGGTTTCCCCCACAAAGGAGCAGATCGACGAAATGTGTCGGGTGCTGCGCCGGGAACTGGAAGCGGGAGCCCTGGGGTTATCCACGGGACTCATTTACGTGCCCTGTGTCTTTGCAGATCGGGAGGAACTGACGGCCATGTGCCGGGTGGTGGCCGAGTACAACGGCGTATTTGCCATCCATCAGCGCAGCGAGGGGAGTGACCTCCTGGACTCCATGAAGGAGGTGCTCAACATCGGTCGGGAAACCGGCGTGCACATTCATTTTTCTCATTTTAAGGTGCAGGGTCGGAAGAATCAGGCTTTCATCGATGAGGTACTGAGACTTCTTGATGAAGCCAGGGCCGAGGGCCTTGAGGTGACCTTTGACCAGTATCCCTACACCGCCGGTTCCACAACCCTTGGGGTGGTGCTGCCGCCCTGGGCCTTTGACGGCGGACCGGAGGCTTTGATGGCACGGCTGAAAGACCCTGCTGAGCGGGCGAAAATGAAGGCCGATACACTGACGGGCCTGCCAGAGTGGGATAATTTCTACGATTCCGTCGGTTTTGATAAGATCGTGGTGACGGATCTTGTGACAGAAAAGAACCGACCGCTCATCGGCAAGTCCCTGACGGAGATTGCCGCTCTTCAGGGCAAGGAGGTCTTCGACGCGGTTTATGACCTCATCACCGAGGAGGAAAATCATGTGACCATGGTGGATTACTATGGCACGGAAGCGGTGATGCTGGCCCTCATGAAGAGGCCGGAAATGAATATGTGCACCGACGGGCTGCTTTGGAGTCGCCGTCCCCATCCCCGGGCCTGGGGCACCTGCGCCCGCATATTGGAACGGTACGTGTCGGATAAGGCATTTTCGCTGGAAGAGGTGGTCTATCGCCTGTCCTATGCGGGGGCCCTGTCCCACAGCATCCCGAAGAGAGGCCTTATCAAAGAAGGCTATTTTGCGGATCTTAATCTGCTTGACCTGTCAAAAATCCATGAAACCGGCACCTACGAGGACCCGGCCCACGTGCCGGCGGGCATCCGGGCTACCTGGATCAACGGGCAGTTGGTTATGGAAAGCGGCACGTTCACGGAGGATTATCCGGGACACGTGATCAGAAGACACAATGCTTAAGGAGGATTATTATGAATACCTTTGAAGATCAGGAGTTATTAACGCTTTGCCGTGAACTGATCAAAACCCCCAGCCTTTCCGGTCAGGAAGACAAGGTGGCGGCGATCCTGGAGCATTATTTTCTGGAAAATGGGTTTGATGAGGTGACCCGTGACGATTACGGCAATCTCATCGGCTGCATTCACGGCTCAAAGCCGGGTCTTAAGATTCTTTTCGACGGTCACATGGACACGGTGCCGGTGGGAGAGAAATCCGACTGGCAGCATGATCCCTATGGGGCTGAAGTGGAAAATGGCCGTCTGTACGGCCGCGGCACTTCTGATATGAAATGTGCCCTGGGGGCCATGGCGGTGGCAGCGGCGCGTTTTGCCAAAGCCAATAATCATGATTTTGCCGGCGATATCTATATCGCGGGGATCGTCCATGAGGAATGTTTTGAAGGTGTGGCCGCCCGCAGTGTCAGCGCCATCGTGAAGCCGGATATCGTGGTCATCGGCGAGGCCTCCGAACTGAAGCTGAAGATTTCCCAGAGAGGCCGGGCGGAGATCCGTCTGGAGACCTTTGGTGTGCCGGCTCATTCCTCCAATCCGGATAAGGGCGTCAATGCGGTTTACGGCATCTGCCGGGTTATCGAAGCCATCCGGGCTCTGCCCTGTCCCGAGCATGATTTTATGGGCAAGGGCATCCAGGAGCTGACAGACATCAAATCCTCACCCTATCCCGGAGCCTCCGTGGTGCCGGAATATTGTCTGGCTACCTATGACCGCCGCCTTCTGGTGGGCGAAACAAAGGAAAGTGTCCTGGCTCCGCTGCAGGCTGTCATCGATGAACTGACAAAGGAAATGCCGGAGCTGAAGGCCAAAGTGTCCTATGCCACCGGTTCTGAAATCTGCTACACCGGTGCCCCTATTGAAGGGGAGCGGTTCTTCCCGGGCTGGCTCTATGAAAGAAGCGAGGGCTTCATCCGCCGCATCGAGGAGCAGATGGAGGCCGAGGGCCTGTCCCATGAGATCAGTCGCTACGATTTCTGCACCAACGGAAGCCATTATGCCGGTGAGGCCGGCATCCGCACCGTGGGCTTCGGTCCTTCACGGGAGAATCTGGCCCACACCATCGACGAATATGTGGAACTTTCCGAACTGCTGGGCGCTGAAAAAGGCTATGAAGCCATCATGCGGGCCCTGACTGACGGGAAAGAAGACACATGATGTCATGCACAGAAGCATTTCCGGCTTGACGGCTTATTCTGAGCCAAAGACAATCGGGCAACCGGGAAAATCATTTTCATAAGGAAAATGGGACTGCTGCCGAAATTTGTCGCTTTGCCAAAAATGAGGGGGCTTATATCAGCATCCTGCATAAAAAAATACGGACGTCGCTGACGGTGTCAAGAAAAAATGCTTGACACTCCGGCGGCGTTTTAGTATATTAGACACCATGGACAATCTGTACGAGAGAACTTTGCTATTTGATTTTTACGGAGAACTTCTGACACCCCATAGAAAAACCGTCTATGAGATGGTGGTCATGGAGGACCGCTCCCTGAGTGAGGTGGCGGAGGAGTGCGGCATCAGCCGCCAGGGTGTCCATGATCTTGTGAAAAGGATCAACAAACAGCTGGTCGATTACGAAGATAAGCTTCACCTGGTCGGCCGATTTCTCGATATGAAGAACAAGGTCAGTCGGATCGCTTCCCTCACGGATAACGAGGAAATCAAACGACTGGCGGAAGAAATCCTGGAGGAACTGTAATGGCCTTTGAAAGCCTGTCGGAAAAACTTCAGAATGTGTTTAAAAAGCTGCGCGGCAAGGGTCGTCTGACAGAGGCTGACGTTAAGGAGGCCATGAAAGAGATCAAGATGGCGTTGCTGGAGGCCGATGTTAACTTCAAGGTCGTCAAGCAGTTCATCAGAACCGTTCAGGAAAAGGCCGTGGGTCAGGACGTGATGAACGGCCTCAACCCGGCTCAGATGGTGGTCAAGATCGTGCATGACGAGCTGGTGGCTCTCATGGGTTCCGAGATGACGGAAATCCCCATTAAGCCCGGCGTTGCCATGACAGTGATCATGATGGCGGGTCTTCAGGGTGCCGGTAAAACCACTACCGCCGCCAAGCTGGCCGCTCAGTTCAAATCCAAGGGCAAGAGACCTCTGCTGGTCGCCGGTGATGTGTATCGTCCCGCTGCCATCAAACAGCTGCAGGTCAACGGCGAAAAGGTCGGGGTTCCGGTCTTTGCCATGGGCGATGCCAAGAGCCCGGTGGATATTGCCAAAGCCGCCATTTCACATGCGGAAAAAAACAGCAACAATATCGTGATGATCGATACAGCCGGTCGTCTTCAGATCGATGAAGAGATGATGACCGAGCTTTCCGATATCAAAGCCGCTGTCCACGTGGACTTCACCATCCTGGTGGTGGATGCCATGACCGGTCAGGAAGCTGTCAACGTGGCCTCCACATTTGCGGAGCGCACAGGTATCGACGGCGTGATCCTCACCAAGTGCGACGGTGATACCAGAGGCGGTGCGGCGCTGTCAGTCAAGTCAGTGACCCAGAAGCCGATCCTCTACGTCGGTATGGGCGAGAAGCTCAATGACCTTGAGCCCTTCCATCCGGACCGTATGGCCGACCGAATCCTCGGTATGGGCGACATCCTGACCCTGATCGAAAAAGCTCAGGAAAATGTGGATGCCGACAAAGCCAAGGCCATGCAGGAGAAGTTGAAAAAAGCCAATTTCGACTTCAACGATTATTTAGACAGTATGAGTCAGATCAACAACATGGGCGGCTTGAGTTCAGTCCTGTCCATGATGCCGGGGCTCGGCGGCAAAGCCGATCTGAGCGCTATGGTGGATGAAAAGCAGCTGGCCAGAACAGAGGCCATCATTCATTCCATGACAGCCCAGGAAAGAGCCAACCCGGATCTGATGAACCCGTCCCGCAAGAACCGCATCGCCAAAGGCGCCGGTGTGGATATCGCGGAAGTCAATCGTCTTGTGAAGCAGTTCAACGAGGCCCGCAAGATGATGAAGAAGATGCCCGGCATGATGAAAGGCAAGGGCATGAAGAAATTCGGAAGAAAAGGCGGCTTCGGCCTTCCTTTCTGATAGATAGTTAAGTTAAACCATTAATATTTATTTATAAGGAGATTAGAACAATGGCAGTAAAGATCAGATTAACAAGAATGGGTAAGAAGAAAGCACCGTTTTACAGAATTATCGTAGCCGATGCCCGTTCTCCGCGTGACGGCCGTT
Organism: Lachnospiraceae bacterium; assembly: GCA_030526195.1. GTDB lineage: Bacteria > Bacillota > Clostridia > Lachnospirales > Lachnospiraceae > Chordicoccus. The sequence continues at coordinate 33,931 of JAUNDG010000021.1, read as the reverse complement.
TCATCGAAGAAATCGGTACATATGATCCGACAAAGGATCCGAGCGAATATCATGTAAATGAAGAACTGGCTAAGAAATGGCTGGCTAACGGCGCTCAGCCGACAACAGAAGTTGCCAAGCTTCTTAAACTGGCCGGTATTACAAAATAATCCACGCTCACTCTGAAAGGAGCCTTATGAAAGAACTTGTAGAAGTTATTGCAAAAGCTCTTGTTGAAAACCCGGCTGCGGTTGTGGTTACTGAACGTGAAGAAGGTAATACCATTTATATTGAGCTGAAGGTGGCTCCGGAAGATATGGGCAAGGTGATCGGCCGTCAGGGTCGTATCGCCAAGGCTCTGCGCTCTGTCGTGAAAGCTTCCGCTGCCAGAGATGACAAGAAGACTGTTGTCGATATTATTCAGTAAGGCAGATACATGAGAGATTATTTTGAAGTGGGGATCATCACCACGACCCATGGTCTGAAGGGTGAAGTCAAGGTGCAGGTCATTTCGGACGATCCGTATCGTCTGGAATACCTGGACTCTGTCTTTATTACTGTAAAAGGCGTCCGTCGGGATCTGGTGCTTGAGAACATCCGTTATTTTAAGAATCAGGCCATCGTCAAATTCGAGGACCTGGATCGCATCGAGGATGTGGAAGGTCTGCGGGGTGTCAAGCTCTGCATTGACCGGGATCAGGCCGAACCCCTGGAAGAGGGCGAATACTATCGCAGTGACCTCTATGACTGTCATGTCTACCTGGAGGACGGGGCATCATTCGGTATTGTGAGTGATGTCATCGAGACCGGGGCCAATGACGTGCTGGTCATTAAGCGCGAGGGCAAAAAAGAAGTGCTCGTGCCTGTTATCAAGGATTGTATGGTGGAGATCGCACCTGCTGAAGATAGGATCGTGATCCATCTGATCAAAGGACTATTATCAGAATGAATTATCATGTGCTCACCCTGTTCCCCGATATGATCGAGCAGGGCATGAATAACAGTATCATCGGACGTGCGATGGCTGACGGGAAGATTTCCCTGGAGGCTGTCAATATCCGGGATTATACAACGAATAAACACGGCAAAACGGATGATTATCCCTATGGCGGTGGTGCCGGTATGGTCATGCAGGCTCAGCCTGTGTATGACGCTTTTCAGGCAGTGCTTGAAAGAACGGAAGCTAAGCCCCGTGTGATCTATGTAACACCGCAGGGCAGTGTCTTTAATCAGCAGATGGCCAGGGAACTGGCGCTGGAGAAGGACATTGTCATTATCTGTGGCCATTATGAAGGCATTGATGAACGTGTCCTGGACGAGATCGTGACGGATAACATTTCCATCGGCGATTACGTGCTGACCGGCGGCGAGCTGCCGGCCATGGTCATGATCGATGCCATTTCACGCATGATCCCCGGTGTGCTGCATAATGATGAGTCCGCGGAGGATGATTCCTTCGGTGACGGGCTCCTTGAATTCCCGCAGTACTCCCGGCCGGAGGTCTGGAACGGTATCCCCGTGCCCAAGATCCTGTTATCCGGCGATCATGCCAAGGTCGACGCCTGGAGACGGGAGCAGTCCCTTATCCGCACGGCGCTCCGACGCCCGGATCTTCTGGAAACTGCGCAGATCAGTCCGAAAGAAAAAGCCTTTATTGCGAAATTTCTTGAAAATCAAAAAGAGCAGTAGTATAATTTAAATGTTGCGTAAAAAGAGATGGTCCTCTGGTACATACGGTATTAAGAACATCCAGTGAGATAAGGAGAGTATCATGAACGAAATTATCAAGGCTATCGAAGATGCCGAAAAGAAAGAATCCGTAGACAGCTTCCGCGTCGGTGACACAGTCCGTGTTTCCAGCCGTATCGTTGAAGGCACACGTGAAAGAATCCAGGTTTTCGAAGGCGTTGTCCTGAAGAGACAGGGTGGTTCTAACCGTGAAACATTCACAGTCAGAAAGACATCCAACGGTATTGGTGTTGAAAAGACATGGCCGCTTCATTCCCCGAACGTTGTTAAGATCGAAGTCGTTCGTATGGGTAAGGTCAGACGTGCTAAACTGAACTATCTGCGTCAGAGAACAGGTAAGCGCGCCAAAGTTAAAGAACTCGTCCGCTCATAATAAGAGCAGCAGGAGGCAGATACGGTATGTATTTGCCTCTTTCTTTTTATCAGGCATAACCGGTCGGCTTCTGGCCTGCCGTTGTTTAGGATATAGATATGGCAAAATCTGATATTAACGAAAAACGATTGGAAAGGGCCCGTCAGGAAGCCCGCCAGAGAAAGATCCGTTCCACCATTTCCTGGGTGGTGGAGATCGTGGCGGCTCTGGTCCTGGCCGCATTTTTTGCGCTGGCCTTCTGCTACAATGTGCCGCTTCAGGACGCGTCCATGTCACCCACCATGGAGGCCGGCGACCGCGTGCTCATCAACCGCCTGGCTTATCGGGTGGGAAGCGTCAAGCACGGGGATCTCATCGCCTACCGGGACAGTGACAGCACGGACGGTCAGATCCATGTGAAGCGGGTGATCGGCCTGCCCGGCGAAACCGTTCAGATCCGCGGCGGCCTCATTTCCATTAATGATGAAACCTACATTGAGGACAAACAGTTTGCGTCCATCGTCAATGCCGGCGTGGCCGAACGCCCCATTTCCTTAAAGAGTCGTGAGTATTTTGTCCTCGGTGATAACAGAAATGACAGTGAAGACAGTCGCTTTGCCACCGTCGGCAACATCGACGTGGATGACATTGTCGGCCGTGTCTGGTTTGTGGGCAAGCCCTTCAGCCACATGGGCTTTGTCGAGTAAAAGGAGTGTATTATGGCTTATCAATGGTATCCGGGTCATATGACCAAATCCATGCGCATGATGCAGGAAAATATCAAGCTCATCGATCTGATCATCGAGCTGTCCGATGCCAGGATTCCCGGTTCCGGCCGCAATCCGGAACTTAAGAATCTCGGAAATGGGAAATCCCACATCCTGCTGCTCAATAAGGCCGACCTGGCGGATCCGTCTGCCACAGCGGCCTGGTCTGAATACTACAAATCCATCGGCATTTCCTGTGTTTTCACGGATTCCCGTCAGAATCGGGCCATCCGGTCACTGGAGTCTGTCCTTTTAGAGGCGTCAAAGGAGAAGATCGAGCGGAACAAGCGCCGGGGTATCAATCGCCCCATCCGCGCCATGGTGGTGGGGATTCCCAATGTGGGTAAATCCACCTTCATCAATTCCTTTGTGGGCCGCTCCACGGCCAAGACCGGCAACAAGCCGGGTGTCACTAAGGGCAAGCAGTGGATCCGCTTAAACAAGAACCTGGAGCTTCTGGACACACCGGGTGTGCTGTGGCCGAAGATCGAAGAGGACAGGGTGGGCGAGAATCTGGCGCTCATCGGAGCTATCCGCGACGAGGTCATGGATGCCGGCGAGCTGGCAGCGATCCTTATCGGCCGTCTGACCGAGCGTTATCCGGGCTGCTTAAACAGTCGTTATGAGGTTGATGAAAGCCTGCCGGTGGCAGAACTTCTGGAAAGCCTCGCCCTTAACCGCAAGTGCCTCAAGGCCGGTGGTGAGGCGGATCTTGATAAGGCGGCAGCGCTTTTGCTGCATGAGTTCCGCAGCGGCGTTCTGGGCCGCATGACGCTGGAGGCGCCCAATGACTGAAAAACAGCTGGCAAAGCTTAAGGAAAAGGAAGAGAAGGCCCGGCTGAAGCTGGAAAAGGAGATCGCCCGCACGAAGGAGATGATGGCCTTCGAGGAGAAGTATGCCTCTTACGGCGTAGTGTGCGGTATTGACGAGGCCGGCCGCGGACCCCTGGCGGGTCCTGTTGTGGCGGCAGCATGCATCCTGCCCGATCACCTGATCCTTTATCTCAACGATTCCAAGAAGCTCTCCGCCAAAAAGCGGGATGAGCTTTACGAGGTGATTCTGAAGGAAGCCGCGTCCTACGGTATCGGCATGGCTTCACCGGCCCGGATCGATGAGATCGGGATTCTGAATGCCACTTATGAGGCCATGCGTGAGGCGGTGGGGAAGCTGACACCGGTGCCGGATGTGTGCCTCAATGATGCGGTGCGGATTCCGGATCTGCCCATGCGACAGATTCCCATTGTCCACGGGGATGCCTTAAGCTGCTCCATTGCGGCGGCCAGTATTCTGGCCAAGGTTACCCGAGACCGGATGATGCTGGAATATGACGAGATGTTCCCTCAGTACGGGTTTGCGTCCCATAAGGGGTATGGCACGGCCGCCCATAAGGAGGCGCTGAAGACCTACGGTCCCTGCTCCATCCACCGGAAGCAGTTTGTGGAAACATTTTTGTCAAAATAAGAAATGAACTGCAGCAAGCATTCCCCCGCTTCAAGACACAGAGTCTTAAGCGGGGGTTTTCTTTTGGGTGGTATCGTCGGAATTTGTCGGTCACAAAGGTTTTTTTTGAAGTATCTTTTGGCAAACTTGACACAAAAACTATTATCCGTTACTATTATATAGTTGGATTTTGTACAATGAAAACTAAATATTGGAGGTGCTACTGTAATGCCGAATTTAATCTTCATCATTGTTGCAGTAGTCATTCTGCTTATCGCTATTCTGTTAACCTGGAAGCTTGCTATTGCCAGCAAGGCCAAACAGGACGCTCAGAAGATTGGCAGCGCCGAGGAAAAAGCCAGAAGTATTATTGATGACGCCATCAAACAGGCTGAAACCAAAAAGCGTGAATCCATGATCGAGATTCAGGAAAAATCCTTACATGCCCGTAATGAGGTTGAAAAGGAACTGAAGGAAAGACGAGCTGAGATTTCCAAACAGGAAAGACGTATTCAGTCCAAGGAAGATGCCCTGGATAAGAAGACGGAACAGATGGAAAAGCGTGAAGCTGACTACGCAGCAAAAGAAAATGCATTGTCGAAGAAGCAGAAAGCCGTCGAAGAGCAGCACGAGATCGCTATGCGCGAGCTGGAAAAGATCTCCGGCATGACTTCGGAAGAAGCCAAGCAGAAGATCCTGGCTGAGGTCAAGGAAGATGCGACAGCGGATATCGCCCGTATCTACCGCGAGATCAACGAGCAGGCTAAACTTGATGCTGACAAAAAGGCACAGGAGATCGTGGTCAACACGATTCAGAGATGTGCTGTGGATCATGTATCCGAATCGACGATTTCAGTTGTTCAGCTGCCCAGTGACGAAATGAAGGGCCGTATCATCGGCCGCGAAGGCCGCAACATCCGGACTCTGGAAACCATGACCGGTGTTGACCTGATCATCGATGATACACCGGAAGCGGTTGTTTTATCCGGTTTTGATCCGGTTCGCCGCGAGATCGCCCGTATCGCCCTGGAGAAGCTCATCGTAGACGGCCGTATTCATCCGGCCCGCATCGAAGAGATGGTTGAAAAAGCCCAGAAGGAAGTGGAACGCAAGATGCGCGAGGACGGTGAAAATGCCGCTCTTGAGGTCGGTGTCAACAACCTTCATCCGGAGATCATCAAGCTTCTCGGCCGTATGCGTTACAGAACATCTTACGGACAGAACGCCCTGCGTCATTCTATCGAGGTCGCTCAGCTGTCAGGTCTTCTGGCAGGCGAATGCGGCTGTGATGTGCGTCTGGCAAAACGCGCCGGTCTTCTTCATGATATCGGTAAATCCATCGACCACGAGATCGAGGGTTCCCATATCACCATCGGTGCCGACATCTGCCGTAAGTACAAAGAGAGCGAAACGATCATCAATGCAGTCGAAGCCCATCACGGTGATACAGATCCCAAGACTCTTATTGCCTGCCTTGTCAAAGCAGCCGATGCTATTTCCGCTGCCAGACCCGGCGCCAGAAGAGAGACTCTTGAGACCTATACCAACCGTCTTAAGAAACTGGAGGATATTACCAACAGCTTCAAGGGTGTTGATAAATCATACGCTATCCAGGCCGGCCGTGAGATCCGTATCGCGGTTGTGCCCGAACAGGTATCAGATGCCGAAATGGTCCTTCTGGCCAGAGATATTGCCAAGCAGATCGAAGCTGAACTGGAATATCCCGGACAGATCAAGGTCAATATGGTCCGCGAAAGCCGGGCCGTTGATTACGCCAAATAAAAAAATCCCCGCTGTGCGGGGATTTTTTTTGTGCCGATGTGTCTAAGAACACGCTGTCCTGAAAATGGCGAATCGTGTCACACCGGTGGCTGGATGGGAGCGAAAGGCAATATTTTTTTCTTTAAAAGACGCCGGGTGTCTTCGTGAAATTTCACAAACAATAGGGACAATTTTACACGGATTATCATAATCTCACCGTAAATTGATGAGCCTTCAATGACCGGAGCACTAGATATAGGGCTGTCACTTATGTGTCAACCTACATTTGGAAAATGGGGTGAAAACCTACGGATTATGCCGTTTTCCGACAACAAATTTACATTTGATTTTATGTTAATTACCCCTTATAATAACCATACGGTTTCGGGGGAAGCCGTATTAAGGGGATCGTTTTGAAGGGTGAATTGCTTTTTTACAGATCCGAGAAAGTTGGTATCGATCGTTAATGGAAGAAGCGATTCAGAAGTTTATCAAATATTATCACAAAATAAAAAAGTCATCTGAAAATACGGAAGCATCCTACAGACGCGACCTGGAAAAGCTGAAGGCTTATCTGGAAGAGAATTTTCGTCTGACGGACTGGGCACAGGTCAATGCGACCCACCTCAATTCTTATATGCTTTACATGGAAGAGTGCAAATACGCCTCCTCCTCAATTTCACGAAGCATTGCCTCTATGAGAGCTTTCTTCCATTATCTTGAGAAGAAAAATCTGATAGCGGAGAATTACGCCGAGGAGCTCAAACCGCCGAAGATCGAAAAGAAGGCGCCGAAGATCATGGATGTGACGGATGTGGATAAGCTGCTTAAGCAGCCGGATCCTGCCACACCGAAGGGCCTGCGTGATATTGCCATGCTGGAGTTGTTATACGCCACCGGCATGCGGGTGTCCGAGCTGATCGGCCTGAAAATGACAGATGTCAATATGACCATGTGCTATGTGACCTGCACAGACCGTAAGACAGAACGTATCATTCCCTTCGGGCAGACTGCCCGTAAGGCACTGGATGTCTACCTGGAGGAGGCCCGGCCGGGCTTTGTCAAAGGGACTCACAGCGACAGTCTGTTCACCAATACGAACGGCCGTCAGATGTCCCGTCAGGGCTTCTGGAAGGTGCTGAAGGGTTATGCCGAGGCCGCCGGTATCAAGTCGGACATTACACCGCATACGTTGCGGCATTCCTTTGCTGTCCACATGATCCAGAACGGTGCGGATTTAAAGAGCCTGCAGGAGATGTTGGGTCATTCCGATATCAGCACCACACAGGTCTATGTCAATATGAATCTGAACAGGATCCGCGATGTTTACGATAAAGCGCATCCCAGAAAATAATGTCAGCCGCTCCCGGGGAGCGGCTGTCCTTGTTTCAGTCGTGAGTCAGGTTGCACTGGTGCCAATCTGGTTGTGACGTGCCGCGGGCATGCCATCGCTTCAAAGGCAGAGCGTTTAAGCGGAGATGACGGAGGAAGCAAGAATCAGTCTTGAATCAGTCCGGCATCATACTGTATCCTGATGATACGTTGTTTTTTCTGACATTATTCTGATTTGAGTTAGACTTAAGTCGGATGTTCTTATCAAAATGAGTTAAAGTAACACCATGACAGAGATTTATTTCGACAATGCGGCCACGCAGCCGCTTAAACCCGAGGTTTTAACGGTCATGATGCCGTACCTGACAGAGCATTTCGGCAATCCCTCCGCCATCTACCGCTCGGCGCAGAAGGCCAGAAATGCGGTTGCCCTCGCCCGGGAAAAGGTAGCCTCTTTGTTAAACTGTCGGCCGGATGAGATCTTTTTCACCTCCGGCGGCACAGAGGCCGATAACTGGGCTCTCGCCACAGCCTTTGAGGCTCATCAGGCGGATAAACCCCACATCATCACCACAGCCATCGAGCATCACGCTGTGCTGGAAACCTGCCATTACCTGGAAAAGCGGGGCGCTGAGGTCACTTATGTCCCGGTGAATTCAAGCGGCCGGGTGGACCCCGAGGTGATAAGAGAGGCAATCCGGCCGGAGACAGGCCTCATTTCCGTGATGAGCGCTAATAATGAAACCGGCATCCTGCAGCCGGTCGCCGAAATCGGTGCCATCGCCCATGAAAATGGCATCCTGTTCCACACGGACGCGGTGCAGGCGGCGGGCCATGTGCCTCTTGACCTTCAGACACTGCCGGTGGATCTTCTCAGCATCAGTGCCCACAAAATGGGCGGTCCCAAGGGTGTGGGCTGTCTGTTTATCCGTCGAGGTGTGTCCTTTGGCGGCTTTATCCACGGCGGTGCTCAGGAGAAGGACCGTCGGGCCGGTACCGAAAATGTGGCCGGTATCGTGGGCTTTGGCGAAGCGGCGGCGCTGGCAAAACGGGATCTTGAAGAGAATGCCCGCTATGTGACGGCATTAAGAGACCGGCTGGTGTCACGGCTGAGTGAGACAGTGCCGGACATCACTTTTAACGGCACGGGAGAACGCCTGCCGGGGCATGTCAATGTGACCTGCCACGGCACGGACGGGGAATCATTACTCATTTTCCTGGATATGCAGGGGCTGGCCTGTTCGGCAGGTTCCGCCTGTGCTTCCGGGTCATTATCACCGTCCCACGTGCTGACAGCCATGGGCCTGTCCTATGAGGATGCCCATGCCACCATACGCCTTACCCTTTCGGAGAATAACATGGAGGCGGAGATCGACGAAGCGGCCGCCATTATCGCAAAGGCCGTGGCCCTTCAGCGGACGGGTGCCGGATTTTAGAGATAACTCATGCCTGTCCATGACGGGATAGTGACATACCATTGCCGCGATAAAACGGGATCGGGCTGTTTGACAGAAGGCCTGTGAAGCCGCGGGCTGTGTTTACGAAAAAGGAGAGTTATGAGTAAAGGGAAAGTAGTCGTCGGCATGTCCGGCGGTGTGGACAGCTCAGCTGCCGCATTTCTTTTAAAAGAAGAGGGATATGATGTCATCGGGGTGACCATGCAGATCTGGCAGGAGGAAAACCCGCAGGATGCGGCCGAAAATGGCGGCTGCTGCGGTCTGTCGGCTGTGGAGGATGCCCGCCGGGTGGCGGATGTGATCGGAATCCCTCATTACGTGATGAATTTCCGCAAGGATTTCAAGGAAATGGTGATCGATTATTTCACGGCGGAGTATCTGGCCGGTCGGACACCGAATCCCTGCATTGCCTGCAATCGCTATGTGAAATGGGAATCCCTTCTGCGGAAGAGTCTTGACCTGGGGGCCGATTATATCGCCACCGGTCATTATGCCACCGTGGAAAAACTGGCCAACGGCCGTCTGACACTTAAGAAGGCTTTAAGCGTGAAGGATCAGACCTACGCGCTTTACAACCTGACCCAGGATCAGCTGGCCCATACCCTGATGCCGCTGGGCATTTACGCCGGGAAGGACGATATCCGAAAGATCGCCGAGGAGGCGGGGCTGCCGGTGGCTCATAAGCCGGATTCTCAGGACATTTGTTTTGTGCCGGACGGGGATTACGGCCGGTTTATCACGGAATACACCGGGCGTCCCGACGAGCCGGGGCATTTTGTTGATAAGAACGGAAATGTGCTGGGGACGCATAAGGGCATCACCCATTACACCATCGGTCAGCGTAAGCACCTGGGCCTGGCCCTGGGCCGACCGGTGTTTGTGAGCCGGATCTGTCCCGAGACAAACGAGATCGTGTTAGCCGATAATGATGAACTGTTCCGGTCCACCCTGCTGGCGGAGCAGGTAAACTTCATGGCGGTGGAAGATATTGCCGGCCCGGTGAGAGTGACGGCAAAAATCCGCTATAGCCATAAGGGTGCTCCCGCCATCATTGAAAGAAAAGAAGACGGCCGGGTGCTGTGTACCTTCGATGAACCGCAGCGGGCCCCCACACCGGGCCAGGCAGTTGTCTTTTATCAGGAGGACCATATTCTGGGAGGAGGTGTGATCGTATGCTGATCGGTGATGTGCATGTTCATTCCGTGTATTCGGAAGATTCCGAGACACCGGTGGAAGAGAATATTAAGGCGGCGATCGAAAAGCGCCTGCCTTATATCTGTATCACGGATCATATCGACTGGGATTACCCGGTGGAAGATCTTGTCTTTGATTTTGATGTGGCGGCCTATGTGCGGGAACTCACGGATCTGAAGGCAAAATACGCCAACAGCATTAAGGTACTCATCGGCGTGGAACTGGGGATGCAACCTCAGCTGGCGGAGCGCTACGATGCCCTGCTTAAAGCCTATCCCTTTGATTTCGTCATCGGGTCCCAGCATCTGGTGGACGGCATGGATCCCTATTATCCGGAAACCATGGCCGGCCGCAGCATGAACAGTGTGCTGAGACAGTATTTTGAGGAAATGCTGGAGAATATCCGTCTGTTCCACAGCTTTGATTCTCTGGGCCACCTTGATTACATTGTCCGTTACGGCAAGGCAGGGGATCGGGAATATGCCTATGAGGATTACGCTGATGTGATCGATGAGATCCTGAAGACCCTCATCCGTTACGAGATCGCCCTGGAAGTGAACACCGCCGGTATCCGGAAAAAACTGGGCCATCCGAACCCCCATACAGACGTCTTAAAACGCTACAAAGCCCTGGGCGGTTCCCTCATCACGGTGGGGTCCGATTCCCATAAGGCCTACAGTGTGGGGTATGCTTTTGGCAAAACAGCAACCCTTTTAAGGGAGCTCGGATTCGAGCATGTGGTGGTATACGAAAAAAGAATGCCCCAATTGTTTAAAATATAACAAAAAACGCTTGCATTTTTTGTCGGTATGAGTAAAATCTATCTTTGAGCGAATGTTCCATACAAATCAGGAGGATTTTATTTATGGCAGTAAAAGTTGCAATTAATGGTTTTGGTCGTATTGGCCGTCTTGCTTTCCGTCAGATGTTCCGCGCTGAAGGTTTTGAAATCGTTGCCATCAACGATCTGACAAGCCCGGACATGCTGGCTCATCTTCTGAAATATGACTCTTCTCAGGGTCGCTATGCTCTGTGCGACAAGGTTTCCTGCACAGATCACTCCATCGTTGTTGATGGTACAGAAATCGAAATCTACAAAGAAGCTGATGCTTCCAAGCTGCCGTGGGGCGAACTGGACATCGACGTTGTCCTGGAATGCACAGGCTTCTACACATCCAAGGCTAAATCTCAGGCTCACATCGATGCCGGTGCCAAGAACGTTATCATTTCCGCTCCGGCCGGCAACGATCTGAAGACAATCGTTTACAACACAAACCACGAAACACTGACAGCTGATGATCACATCATCTCTGCTGCTTCCTGTACAACAAACTGTCTGGCTCCGATGGCTAAGGCTCTTAACGACCTTTGCCCGATCATGTCCGGTATCATGGTCACAATCCATGCTTACACAGGCGATCAGATGATCCTTGACGGTCCGCAGAGAAAGGGCGACAAGAGAAGAAGCCGTGCCGGCGCTGTTAACATCGTTCCGAACAGCACAGGTGCTGCCAAGGCTATCGGTCTGGTTATCCCGGAACTGAACGGCAAGCTGATCGGTTCTGCTCAGCGTGTTCCGGTTCCGACAGGTTCCACAACAATCCTGACAGCTGTTGTTAACGGCAAGGTTACAAAGGAAGAAGTTAATGCCGCTATGAAGGCCGCTACAAACGAATCCTTCGGTTACAACGAAGACGAAATCGTTTCCAGCGACATCGTTGGCATGACATATGGCTCACTGTTTGATGCTACTCAGACAATGGTCAACGAAATGGAAAACGGTACAACAGAGGTTCAGGTCGTATCATGGTATGACAATGAAAACTCCTTCACATCCAATATGTGCCGTACAATCAAATACTTCGGCAAGCTGCTGAACAAATAATTTTTAAATGAAAGAAGGGTTCGGTCCGGCCAAGGTTGGATCGAACCTTTTTAAATTTTCGAGGCCGAAACATTTTCAAAAGGAGGCTATTATGCTGAATAAAAAATCCGTTGATGATATCAATGTCAAGGGTCTGCGCGTTCTGTGCCGCTGCGATTTCAACGTACCGCTTAAGGGTGGTGTGATCACAGATGAGAACAGACTGGTGGCCGCTCTGCCGACAATCAAAAAGCTGATCGCTGACGGCGGCAAGGTTATCCTGTGCAGCCATCTGGGCAAGGTCAAAACAGAAGAAGATAAGCTGACAAAGACTCTGGCTCCGGTTGCCGTGAGACTGTCTGAGCTGCTGGGTCAGGAAGTGAAGTTCGCTGCCGATCCGGAAGTTGTCGGTGAAAACGCCAAGGCAGCTGTTGCCGCTATGAAGGACGGCGAAGTTGTTCTTCTTGAAAATACACGTTTCCGTCCGGAAGAAACAAAGAACGGCGAAGCCTTCTCCAAGGATCTGGCTTCTCTGGCCGATGTCTTTGTGAACGATGCTTTCGGTACAGCTCACCGTGCTCACTGCTCAAACGTTGGTGTGACAGAATATGTTGATACTTGCGTTGTGGGTTACCTGATGCAGAAGGAAATCGATTTCCTGGGCAATGCCGTTAACAATCCGGAACGTCCCTTCGTTGCCATCCTGGGTGGTGCCAAGATCGCTGACAAGCTGAACGTTATCTCCAACCTGCTTGAAAAGTGCGACACCCTGATCATCGGTGGTGGTATGAGCTACACATTCCAGAAGGCTATGGGTTACGAAATCGGTAAGTCCATGCTGGATGAATCCAAGATCGATTACTGCAAGGAAATGATCGAAAAGGCTGAAAAGCTTGGCAAGAAGCTGCTTCTGCCGGTGGACGCTGTGACCATCACAGATTTCCCGAACCCGATCGACGATCCGACAATCGAAACAGTTGTTTACGATACAGAAAATATGCCGGCTGACAGAGAAGGCGCTGATATCGGTCCGAAGACTCAGGCTCTTTACGCTGATGCTGTGAAGTCTGCCAAGACAGTTGTCTGGAACGGTCCGATGGGTGTCTTCGAAAACCCGGTTCTGGCTGCCGGTACAAAGGCTGTTGCCGAAGCTCTGGCTGAAACAGATGCCACAACCATCATCGGTGGCGGTGATTCCGCAGCTGCTGTCAACATCATGGGCTTTGGTCCGAAGATGTCTCACATTTCCACAGGCGGCGGTGCTTCTCTTGAATTCCTGGAAGGCAAGGAACTGCCGGGCGTAGCTGCAGCTGACAATAAATAATTTTTCAATCAGGAGATTAAAAATGGCTAGAAAGAAAATCGTGGCCGGCAACTGGAAGATGAACATGACTCCGAGCCAGGCCGTTAAGCTTGTTGAAACTCTGAAACCGCTGGTAGCTTCCGATGACGTGGATGTTGTTTACTGCGTTCCGGCCATCGACATCGTGCCGGTTGTGGAAGCCTGCAAGGGTACAAACGTTGAAGTCGGTGCCGAAAACATGTATTTCGAAGAGAAGGGTGCCTACACAGGCGAAATCTCTGCTGAAATGCTGGTGGATGCCGGTGTTAAGTATGTCATCATCGGTCATTCCGAAAGACGTGACTACTTCAAGGAAGATGACGCTCTTCTGAACAAGAAAGTGAAGAAGGCCATCGAAGCCGGTCTGACACCGATCCTTTGCTGCGGCGAATCTCTGGAACAGAGAGAAATGGGCGTCACACTTGACTGGATCAACCTGCAGATCAAGTCCGATCTGGACGGCGTTGCCGCTTCAGATGTGGCCAACATGATCATTGCTTATGAACCGATCTGGGCTATCGGCACAGGCAAGACAGCTACTTCCGATCAGGCTGAAGAAGTCTGCGGTGCTATCCGTAGAACAATCGCTGCTATGTATGACGAAGCCACTGCTGAAGCTGTTCGTATTCAGTACGGCGGTTCTGTCAATGCCGGCAACGCTGCCGAACTGTTCGGCAAACCGGACATCGACGGCGGTCTGGTAGGCGGCGCTTCTCTGAAGGAAGACTTCGGTAAGATCGTCAACTACAAGTAATCGACCCACAGCGACCTAGCATCAGCCTTTTCGCGCTTTTTCGGTCATGCTGCTGATCGGGTCAATATGAAAAGACATAACATCGTCTGTATCTGCGGGTACAGGCGATGTTTTTCTATATCGCAGAAAATCCGCCGGCCATTGTCGATCAGCGGTTATGTTGGCCATAAGTCATGGAGATGTGGGGCGCACCATGGTTTGACTTGCGCTCGCGGGCTATGTCCTGTAAGATGATGTTTTAAGTGAAAACCCAAAAATTTCAGGAGAGAAACCCATTTATGAAAAAGAACAAAGGCCGTTTTAAAAAATGGCTGCGCTATAAGTTCGACAATTATATCGCCAAGGGAGTCAAGTCTCAGTTCCTGTTGCTGTTTCTGACCATTACACTGGCGATCCTCATTTTCGGGACCTGTGTCAGCGTTCTGTCCCGGTCGCTGACCTTTCGCGGTGGCCTCTGGCAGGCTCTGATCCACATCATCGATCAGGGGACCATCACCGCTGATGACACCAAAGAACGGGGCTATATTGTCCTGATGCTGCTGGTCACCTTCATGGGGATGACCCTCACCGGTTCTGTCGTCGGTATCATCAATAACGCTCTGACCAATAAGCTTAACGAGCTGCGCCGGGGGCATTCCCGTATTATCGAGAAGGGTCATGTAGTCATCATCGGCTTCAACGAAACGGTGTATACCCTCATTGCCGAAATGGAGGAAAGCAATCGAAACTGGCCTGGCAACAAGAAGATCGTGGTGGTGGATGACATGAGCCGAGACGATATTGAGCATCGTATGACGGAGCTGGAGCATTACCTGAATGCCGCTGAACGGACGGGGCGTCGTCAACGCAAAAAAATGAAAAACCACACCATTTTCCGTTCCGGCAGCCTGGTCAGCGACCACACCTTTGAGATGGCAGCCATTGAGGATGCCCGGGCCATCATCATCAATCACGATGACGACTTTACGGTGATCCGGGTCATGCTGGCGGTGGTGGCTTATCTTAAGAAGCACGATGCCTATTTTGATCCTGAGAAGGTGGCGGCCGGTGTGGAAGAGGATTATCCGGCTATTGTCACCCTGATGCATAAGGCCAAGAACATCACAGCGGCCAAGATCGCCGCGGGTCTCAATGTGGAGACGGCCAAACATCAAAGCGATGAAGAGCAGAACATCATCTCTTATGTGGGCAAAGCGGACGGAACCAAGGTCCGGGTGCTGTATTTTGAAAATATTCTGGCCCATATTTTTGCCCAGGTGTGCCGTGAACCCGGCCTGTCCTGGGTGCTGTCCGAGCTCTTTGACTATCAGAATTCCGAGCTTTACATCGAAAGTGTGGATAAAGACGGCTGCAGTTTAAGCGATAGCTTCGACGGCCGGACCTTCGGCGATATCAGTGAAATGATGGTCAATTCCATCGCGGTGGGCATCCAGAAGGGGCGGCGCATGCTGGTCAATCCCTCACCGGATGTGCGCTTTGAAAAAGGCGACAAGATTATCCACCTGGCTGTCGACGATAATGAGATCGAGCTGGCCCCCGAGAAGCGTGATGTGGTGGTTGCCGGGCGAGCGGCCGGCCATCAGGAAAAGGCCTATCATCTGCTGGTCTTTGGCTGGAGCAAGAAGCTGCCGGAGGTGCTGACGGATATCGATCGGTACGCCGCAAAGGGCAGCACTGTCCACATTTTATCCCGCAACAAAGATGCCGGCACCGTGTTGGACGGTCAGCTTGAGCGCATGACCCTGTATACCCGCTGGACCCGGGAACCCTACGACTGGGATTGGGTCAGCAAGGATCTGGATGAAATGGGTGTCTGGGAGGCGGATTATCGACCCACCAACATCATCATTCTGTGCCAGGATGATGACATCACGAAGACGAAGGCTGACGAGCGAGCCACTGTGCTGCTCCTTAATATTCGCCATTTCCTGACGGAAATGAAGCTGGACAACGCTATCAGTATCACGACTGAGCTCAACATGCCGGAAGACCAGCATCTGCTGGAGCATAAGACGGTCAATGACTTCATTGTGGGCTCAGAGATCGCCAACCGCATGATGGTGCAGGTGGCCAACAATCCCGATATTTTCTCCGTGTTTGTGGAGCTTTTACGGGATCAGGGGTCTGAGCTGGCGCTGCGCCATATCTCCGAATACGTCGACGAATCCGCCGATGTCAGCTTCCATGACCTGGAACGGATCGTGCGGAGCCGCGGTCGGAAGAATCCTCAGGAGAGCGAGGTGCTGCTGGGCTGGATTCGCAGCGGCGGCGAACTGGAGCATCCCGAGGTGCGGCTTAATCCCCTGGGGGATGAGCGGTTCAAACCATTTTCGAAAAAAGAGGGCAATCTGGAGCTGGTGGTGCTCATCAAAAATCCGGATTAAAAGACACGTTGTCAACCTGTCGAAAAGTTGTTATAATTTGTTTTGCATACTGTCAAGACATTATAAGGAGACGGTGCCGACCGTCTCCTTTATTTTTAATCAGCCGGCCATGTCCGTACGCGCCGGCGACAGTTCACAGGAATACAACGCAGGAGATGACTGCCGCGGCAGATATCAAGCA
Source organism: Lachnospiraceae bacterium (assembly GCA_030526195.1). Classification (GTDB taxonomy): domain Bacteria; phylum Bacillota; class Clostridia; order Lachnospirales; family Lachnospiraceae; genus Chordicoccus. The sequence continues at coordinate 17,374 of JAUNDG010000021.1, read as the reverse complement.
TCTCCCGACGTTTCAATAGCAGGAGGGTATTATGGCAAAGAAAGATGTCATCAAAGTAGGTCTGTTAGGCCTTGGTACAGTCGGTTACGGTGTTTTCAAAACACTGAAGCTTCAGGAAAATGATATGATGGCCAAATTAGGCAGCAAGATTGAGATCAAGCGTATCCTGGTTCTCAAGGTGGCTGATTTTGCCGATAAGGTAGAGGATCCGTCTATCCTGACAGAAAATGCCGACGACATTCTGTGCGATCCGGAGATCGATCTGGTGGTCGAACTTATCGGTGGCACCAATGCCGCTTACACCTTCCAGAAGAAGGCTCTTGAGAATGGCAAGCACATCGTCACAGCCAACAAGGACCTGGTGGCCACAAAAGGTTATGAACTCATTGCTCTGGCCGCTGCCAACGGTCTTGATTATAACTATGAAGCCGCCGTTGCCGGTGGTATCCCGGTCATACGTCCGCTGAAGATGTGTCTGGCCGGCAACCATGTGACAGAGATCCTGGGTATCGTCAATGGTACCACAAACTTCATCCTGTCCAAGATGGCCAACGAAGGCATGGGCTATGAAGAAGCCCTGAAGATCGCTTCCGATCTGGGTTATGCCGAAGCCAACCCCACATCAGACGTTGAAGGTCTTGATGCCGGCCGTAAGGTGGCCATCATGGGTACTCTGGCTTTCCATCGTGATATCCGCTTCGATGATGTTTACAAAGAAGGCATCACAAAGCTGACAGAGAAGGATTTTGCCAGCGCTAAGGAACTGGGCTACACCATCAAGCTCATCGGTATGGACAGACTGGTGGATGACGAAGTCGAAGTTTGTGTTTACCCGATGCTGATCCCGGCTGATCATATGCTGGCTAAGGTTGATGACGCTTTCAACGCTGTCTTCATCCACGGCGATGCTGTTGATGACATCATGCTGTACGGCCGTGGTGCCGGCGAAATGCCCACAGCCTCCGCTGTTACAGGTGATATCTTTGAGGTTGTCCGCAACATCAACAATGGTGTGACCGGTAAGTGGGATAACAGCACATACAACAACTATCGCATCCGCACCATCGACGAAGTCTGCAACAAGTTCTTCGTTCGTATGACTGTGAAGGATACTGTCGGTGTTCTGGCCACAGTGGTGGGCACTCTGGCAGAAGATCAGATCAGCATTGCCTCCATCATCCAGAACCTGAATGATGACAACAGCGCTGAGATCATCCTGACAACAGAGAAGGTCAACGAAAAGAGCTTCAGAAACAGCCTCGACAAGCTGAAAGCTTCCGATGTTGTGGAAGAAATCTCTTCAGTCATCCGCGTTTATTAATTTTTTCTTGCCAAGAATGGTACCGTGTGGTAATATGCAAATGTTGCCGAATCGGAGGGTACATTATGTCTATTTTAAAAATTATTCTGACAATCATTTTTGTGATCGATTGTATTGGTTTAACAGCAGTTGTTCTGATGCAGGAAGGTAAGTCTGCCGGCCTTGGTGCTATCGCCGGTGCTTCCGAATCCTATTGGGGCAAGAATAAAGGTCGTTCCATGGAAGGAACCCTTGTCAAGATGACTAAGCTTATGGTCGTCCTGTTCTTTGTCCTGGCCATCGTGCTTCAGCTTAAAGTTTTCCATTAAGGAATATTTTTAACCCCTGCAATCAGCAGGGGTTTTTTCTATAT
>JAUNDG010000021.1:0-15601 GCA_030526195.1 Lachnospiraceae bacterium | reverse complement strand
GGCAAAAAAGGTGGCTTTGACGAGGCTGCCGGCAAACAGCTGCCGCTGCCGGGTAAGCAGTTCCTCACCGGCACCTTCTGTGCCCACGGCAAGGGCTTTGGCTTTGTTATGATTCCCGACCGGGAAGAAGACATCTTTGTGCCGGCGGAAATGACCATGGGCGCCATGCAGGGTGATACGGTGCAGGTGCGTCTTCTGAAAGGTCACGACGGCCCCCGCACACGGGGCGAAGTGGTTCGCATTCTGGAACGGGCCGTCCGCGTTGTGGTGGGCACCTATTTCAAGAATAAGAACTTCGGCTTCATCGTGCCGGATAATGCCAAGCAGAACCGGGATTTCTTTGTTGACCGGGCCATGGCCGGCGGTGCCATGAGCGGTGACAAGGTACGGGCCGAGATCCTGCGCTACGGCACAGACTTCGAAAATCCCACAGCCCGCATCACCGAGGTGCTGGGCCGGGAGGATGATCCGGGTGTTGACATGCTGTCAGTGCTGATGGAAGCCGACATTCCGCTGGATTTTCCGGAGAAGGTCCTCAACATGGCCGCCCGTATTCCGGATGCGCCCATTCCGGCTGATTTCGAGGGGCGACTTGACCTCCGGGATATGATGATGGTCACCATCGATGGTCCGGATGCCAAGGACCTGGACGATGCGGTCTCCCTTGAAAAGGTGGGTGATGAGTATCATCTGGGGGTCCACATTGCGGACGTGGCCAACTATGTCCAGGCCGGCTCCGCCATGGACCGGGAAGCCTTAAAGCGCGGCACCAGTGTCTATGTGCCGGACCGGGTGGTCCCCATGCTGCCGGAAAAACTGTCCAACGGGATCTGTTCCCTCAACGCAGGGGAAGAGCGCCTGGCCCTGTCCTGCCTTATGACCCTCAATCATCTGGGCCGTGTCATCGATTACAAACTAGCGGAAACCGTCATTTGCGTTGACCGCCGTATGAGTTATCCCGATGTGAAAGCCATTTTAGAAGATCAGGACCCGGTTCTGACGGAGCGGGATGCGGCCTTTGTGCCCATGCTGCGGGACATGTTGGAGCTGTCAAAACTGATCCGGGCCCGCCGTTGGAAACGCGGCGCCATTGATTTCAATTTCCCGGAACCGGAATTTGTCCTTGATGAAAATGGGGCTGTGCTCGATATCCGCGCTCACGAGGCCAACTGTGCCACTGAGCTTATCGAGGATTTCATGCTGACCGCCAATGAGACCGTGGCCAAGCATTTCCGGAAAATGAAGAGTCCCTTTGTTTACCGGATCCACGAGAAGCCGGATGAGGACAAGGTGCGCCGCGTGCTGGAGTACATCAACCGGGAAGGCATCCCGGCAGAAGTGCCGGCGGACGGCAATTTCTCAGCCAAATTCTGCCAGCAGATCCTGCGAAAGGTGCGGAAAGCGCCCTTCGAACGGCTGGTGGCCCAGGAACTGCTCAGATCCATGGCCAAAGCCCGATATTCCGAAGAGCCGGCCGGGCATTTTGGCCTGGCGGCCAAGGATTATTGCCATTTCACCTCACCGATCCGCCGTTATCCGGATCTTCAAATCCACCGCATCATCAAGGATGAACTGAGAGGCCGGCTCACACCGGATAAAATGGAACAGTATGCTGATTTCCTGCCGGATGTGTGTGAACAGACCTCTATGACAGAAAAACGGGCAGCGGACCTTGAACGCAAATGCGATAAGGTGAAGGCCGCTCAGTTCATGAAGGCCCATGTGGGGGATACCTTCGAGGGCCACATTTCCGGTGTTACCGGCTGGGGCTTCTATGTGGAACTGCCCAACACCGTGGAAGGTCTGGTGCCCATGAGTCTCCTCATAGATGACTATTATGATCTGAACGAAGATGAGCATGCCATCATGGGCCGTTTATCCGGGAAGATGTATCGTCTCGGTGATGTGGTGCGGGTGCGCTGCAAGGACGTGGATACCCATTTGTCAACCATTGATTTTGAGGTGGCGGATGAGTATGATAAGAAGAACGACACGGCTGGCAAACGGCGCAGAGTGGCCGACAAAAACTGACATAAGCCGACAGACATGGGCCAAAGCCCATGAAAGTCGGTTGATATTTGTAAGACAGGACGGAGTTCGACGTCATGAAAGAGAGTATTAAGCTGATTGCCAATAATAAAAAGGCGTATCATGATTATTTCATTTTAAAACAGTATGAATGCGGCATTGAGCTGGTAGGGACAGAAGTCAAGTCCCTCCGTATGGGCAAGTGCTCCATTAAAGAGGCCTACGTCCAGATCCGCAAGGGTGAGGTGTATATCACCGGTATGCACATCACCCCCTATGAGAAGGGCAACCTTTTTAATCGGGATCCATTAAGAGACCGGAAGCTCCTGATGCATAAGCAGGAAATCCGCACCCTCATTGGTAAGCTGAAGGAAAAAGGCCTCACGCTGGTGCCGCTTCAGATCTACTTCAAAGGGAGCCTTATCAAGGTGGAGATCGGCCTTGCCAGAGGTAAGAAACTCTACGATAAGCGCGATGACCTGAAGAAGAAGGAAGATAAGCGGGAAGCCGACCGGGCGATGAAGATTTCGCTCAGGTAACTTAAGGTTAGCACACAAAATGTTCACAGAATAATCCGACCGGACGCATTGACAAACGTCCGGTCATGGCATAAGATAAGTGAACATTAAAGGAATTGTCTGCACACCCCTTACAATACCCGCGGGCTTGTAAAGGTTTCGACGGGGGTCTTGAAGTCGGGGAAGCCATCCGTGGTCCCACCACGTTAAAAGGGAAACTTAAATATAAACGCAGACAACAAAACTGTTGCCTTAGCAGCTTAAGCTGCTTCGTCGGCCCGGGGGTACCCGTAACCTCGGATCACCGGCGTCATCCTTACGGGAAACGACACGGTCAAAGCTTTGAGATCGCGGGCGTAATATGAAGCTACTGATTTCAGGAGGACGTCATTCGCCGACTGATTGAGGGAATGTAAAAGGAATGACTGTGATGGGAGATGCCCTTATGGATGGGCTTTCGGACGCGGGTTCGATTCCCGCCAGGTCCATACAATGAAAAACCCGGAATCCTTGAAAAATCAGGGGTTTCGGGCTTTTTTTATTGCGTTTTTTGTAAGTTATATAGCCAAAATATAGCTTTTATAAGATTTTCACCTAAAGAATCATTTGAAGAGTCCGGATACGATGAGTATGTGGTGATCTGTTCACCGGATGCCTGCAAGGAATGCCTGCCGAAGGACGATAAGCATTATCCGGTAGAAAAGATGGCTCCGGGAGAGAATGCTCCTCCGTTCCATCCGAACTGCAGGTGTTCGATTGCAGCATATGAAGACGCTTTTGAATACGAAGTATGGATTAATTATCTTGAGAAAGGCGGTTCAGCGGAATCGTGGAATGAATTACAAAAAAGAGTTTCAGATATTGAAAAAACCCACAAAAAGCAGTTGAGAAATGTGAAAATGGCGTTATTATTAAGTTAGATAACAAAACTGTTCGTGAATGGTATGTTGATTCTGTGTCAAGAATAAAAAGCAATATTGACAAAAATATAAACAACGAAGAGAAAGCCAAACAAGCATTTTTGTTAAGAAATAGAATAAGAACTACAGCCAGAGAAATGATGAATGACGAAAAGAGGCGTGTAGAACTTTATGAAAAAAGCAAAAATCCGACGTTTGAACAACTTATAGAATCAAAAATGAAACGAAAAAATATGACGAGAGAAGAGGCAGCACAAGACATATTCGAAACAGCAACAAAAACAAATGAAAACGTGAATAGAGATTTCGGCATAGGTGGTGAATAAAATGTTTTCATATAACATTTCAAAAAATGCTAACAATCAAGCGTTCAAAATGGTTTGTTCTCGAATTGAATCTGGAATAAATGAAATAAAAAAGGAAGATCTTCTTGTTGATGTTGATGGTTCTCTTATTCAGACTTACCACACAAAAAATGGAGAAATAACTGTATTCAACGATTATTTGGTTGATGCTGTTTATGTAGATTCTGAACTTAATCTCGAAAATGTAATTTGATATATAGCATTTTGTTAAGGACACAAATGTCTTGAGCAAGATGCTTTTTGCTTTTAGAAATGAGCAGACATTTTATAGTAAAATGGAAAATACAAATGATTGAGATAATACCTTCAGAACGAATAATCATAATAACCGGCCATGCCAATTACGGACCATCCGGTAAAGATATTGTCTGTGCTGCTGTATCAGCATTGACACAGACTCTGATCGAGTCAATTGAACAATTGACAGATGACACAATTTCATACACTGAAAAGAGCGGTTACACGCTCATTACTTTCAAAGAACTGTCTGCAGAAGCGAATCTGCTGATAAGTTCTTTTTTTATTGGCATTTCCGGGATAGAAGCAGCTTATCCCGATAATGTACGTATCATAGGACTATATCACAGAAAAATGTTCTGATGAGTTCAAGGCATTTATGGAAGAGAGAAGAAAAGAAATGTCACAAATGCGATTTGGAAGAAAAGTACTTCCTGATGGCGAAATTGTCATTTACAATTAATCTTTATTTCACTTAAAGAGGAGGCTCTAGGCCTCCTCTAATAATTTGATAATGTATTGGCTCAAACTTAAGCCTTGAGCTTCAGCAGCTTTGCGGTATTTTTCTCTTTGATCCGATGTGACGCGAATCTGGATTGAGACTGTTTTGCTCATGTATTTTAAGGTTGCTTTCTTTTGTGCTTCTGTATAATTTCCGGCCATGCTTCATCCCTTTCTTAATATGTAGTAAATAACAAGAAGGTCAAAAGCTATCTGGAAAATTAAAAATGCGGTTTTCATAAAGCCTCCTTTGACAAATGACTGTTTCCAGTATAAGGTGGTGGGAACAAGAGGGCTGTGTTAGCCGCTCTTTGCCCATGTCCATTGCATTACAAACTTACAATTATTATTGTGACATATATCGCTATATATGCCAATAAGAAATGTATCTTATTGGGATTTATTATGCGAATGAAATACAACAATCACTTCATGGAAATGAGGATAAGAATCATGATGCTATTGCCGAATGAAGAAGAGAGAAAAATATACGAGGCATTATTAAAAGCTAAAAGCGAAAAAGAAAGAAAAAATTGCGGGAAATGTTTGATAAGACCTATGGTGAAAGATTAAAAAATGCAAGCCTGTTTAAGCCTGAGTAATGATAGTTTTTAATTAAAACAAGATTAGGCTTAAAAAAAGAAAGACCGTTGAACCCCACCAAAACGGGCGGAGGAGCGACCTTTCTATATTGGTTTTTTATAACATAGATGAAGGGAAATTGCAGTCTATTTTTGATATAAGACACGAAGGATAATAATATATGCTTAGTGATGAACAGTGTTTACTGATTGCGAGAGAAAAGTGCGAAGCTTTGTTTGGCGAGAAATTTATTCGCGAACACAGGCCGGAGTTTTGCTCAACACGGTATTCGGACAATAAGCTGTTTGAGTATTCTCTCTTGTGGTCACCATTTGATGATGAGCCTACTGGAATAGTGATTGAAGAGAAGCCCTTCGACTATTATGTTTCTGTCATTGTGAATAAGGTTGATGGATCTGTGATAGTAGACGAATCTATGACAAAGTTGCCGGAATAATTATGATATGAAAAGTGGTACATAATATTAGTGGTAGAAATGGAAATAAATACAATGAGAGAGTCAAGAACGCCCGAAAACGAAAAGTTTGAGAAGTTCTTTTCGATTGTACGAAAAGAAGCTGACAGAAATGACGCTGTATTCTTCATAAACTGTGGAGAAGGTAATGAAGTTGAAACTGATACTATGGAGTGTGAAGATCTGTCTGGGTGGCTTATCCCAAAATCAGTAGCAGATGAATTTGAACCCGAGTTTTTAGCAGATGATGTTTCAGAAAAATGGAATGACTTCTACGTTTTTGAGTTTTGGGAGAAAAGTGGCGATGAGATTCTCGTAAGATTTGAACAGTTTTGATAGTATCATGATTCGGCATGGTGGTGATAAAGACTATGACCTTAACGGTCTCGTTTTTATCACCTTTTTTATGTTAATGAACAAGTCCCCGTGCGGGACAGGAAAAAAATGTTATAATAACATTAACTATGCTTATGAACAAGAAGGATTAACCATGCTTGAACGTATCAATAAAGCGAACGACATTCACCTTCTCGAGGGTGAAGATTTAAATACACTGGCGGAGGAGATCCGCTCATTTCTGATCGATAAGGTCAGCCGGACCGGCGGCCATCTGGCTTCAAATCTTGGGGTGGTGGAACTGACCATTGCCCTGCATAAGGTCCTGTCATTCCCGGAGGATAAACTGATCTGGGACGTGGGCCATCAGGCTTATACCCACAAGATCCTCACAGGCCGGAAAGAAGGCTTTGACAGCCTGCGTCAGCTTGACGGCATGAGCGGCTTCCCGAAGCGGTCGGAAAGTGACTGCGATGCCTTTGACACCGGCCATAGCACCACCTCGATTTCCGCCGGCCTTGGCTATGTGAAGGCCCGGGATTTGCAGCGGCAGCGCCACAAGGTGTTTGCCGTTATCGGTGACGGGTCCCTTACCGGCGGCATGGGCTTTGAGGCCCTTAACAATGCGGCCACCCTCAAGACCAACTATGTGGTGGTCTTAAATGACAATTCCATGTCCATTTCCCGAAATGTGGGCGGCATGGCGCAGTACCTGGGCCGGATCCGCACCGCTGCCTCTTACACGGGACTCAAAATGGGCGTGTCCAACATGCTCAATCACATTCCGAAGGTCGGTGAGAAAATGGTCAGCGGCCTGCGCAAGACAAAGAGCAGTATCAAGCAGCTGGTGATCCCCGGCATGCTTTTCGAAAACCTGGGGATTACGTATTTGGGTCCGGTGGATGGTCATGATATTCCCATGATGATCCGTGTCTTTGAAGAGGCCGCCCGTGTGGAGGGGCCTGTCATTGTGCATGTCATCACCAAGAAGGGCAAGGGCTATGAGCCCGCCGAGAAAAAGCCGGATCTGTTCCACGGCATCGGCACCTTCGATCCGGACAGCGGTGAGATCATTTCCAGCGGCCGGGAGGACTATACCCATGTGTTCTCCGAGGCCCTCTGTCAGCTGGCGGCCAAAAACGGACGTATCACCGCCATCACAGCGGCCATGCCTCAGGGCACCGGCCTTAAGAAATTTGCGGCGCTTTATCCGAAGCGCTTTATCGATGTGGGCATTGCGGAGGAGCATGCCGTGACCTTTGCGGCGGGCCTGGCGGCCGGCGGTCTTGTGCCGGTGGTGGCGGTCTATTCCTCATTCATGCAGCGGGCCTTTGACCAGATGCTGATGGATGCCTGCATGCAGAACCTCCACATCGTCTTTGCTCTCGACCGGGCCGGTCTTGTGGGCAATGACGGCGAGACCCATCAGGGGGCTTTTGACTTATCCTTCCTGGCCCTCATGCCGAATATGACCGTGATGGCCCCCATGGACAAGGCCGACCTGGAAGATATGCTGGCCTTTGCCATCGATGCCGAAGGCCCGGTGGCTCTGCGGTATCCCAGGGGCGAAGCCTACCGCCTTGAATCAGTGGCAACGCACGCATCCTCTCATGAAAATGAGCCGGCTCAGGGCACTACTGTTTTCGCCTGTCCGCCGGATAGAAGCGCCGACAGTCCGATCACGCTTGGCAAGGGCCGTATCCTGCGCAAGGGCAGCGGCACGGCTATCATTTCCGTGGGCAGCATGGGCTCAGAAGCTCTGAAGGCGGCGGATATCCTGGCAGAGCAGGGCAAAAATGTAACAGTGGCCGATATGCGTTTTGTGAAGCCCATGGATGAAGACCTGCTTCTTAAACTGACAGACGATCACGACCGCTTCCTCATCGTGGAAGATAATGTGGCAGCGGGCGGTTTCGGTGAACGGGCAGTCTGTGTGCTCAATCGGTGTGGCCGAAAGCTTACCATCGATCAGGTGACATTGCCGGATGCCTTCGTGCCCCATGGGTCAGTGGCACAGCTGCGGAAAGCGCTGGGTATGGACGGGGAGAGTCTCGCCAGGCGCCTGCAGGAGGATATGTCAGAATAACACGGCAATAAAATCATTTCGGCATAAGAGGTGCCATTTTCTGCTGAAAGACCTCAGACAGTCAGACCTGTCAGGGGTATGATGAAACATTTTCGGAAATAAGTAACATGCCGTCAGACGGTGTGTTTTGGATATAGATATTAATATAAGGAGTTTTATGAAACATAAATTAATACGTACTTTTTTACCGTGCCTTGTGACCGGTTCTCTGCTGGCCGGCACGGTGCTGCCGGTTATGGCTGAGCCTGCTGATGATGGCCGGGCGACCGATGCGCTTACAGCCGATGAGCTGATCCTCGATGAAGGCACGCCAGAAGCAGAAACGCCGGAAGCTGAAATGGTGACGATCGAAGAACCGGATGAGGCGGCGGCCGACAGCCTGTATACTATGGCGGTGTCAGAGGCCTCCGAATATGGTCTTATGGAAGCGGATCTGCCGGTTTTCGAAAATGAGGCGGCTGAGGCCCTGAATACGGCAACGGACCTGCCGGCGGCTTATCTGTCAGCGGACTTAAGAGCCCTGTTCCCGGAAAATGACCACGCATTTGTGATCGCCGATACACCCTGCATCACAACGGTGAAGGATCAGGACAGTTTCGGCCTTTGCTATGTCTTTGCGCCCATCGCAGCCATGGAGGCTTCGGCGGCGAAAAAGTACGGGGTGGACCCGAGCACGCTTGATTTTTCCGAATTGCACACCGCTTTCCACCATCAGTTCCGGGAGGCATCCACAAACCCGGCAGGTTGTGAGGGCGATGTTGTATCCTACGGCAACAAAGATGATTACAGCGCCAAGGGCACATGGGGCATCGGCGGGAATGACATTTTCGTGACCACTTCTGTGTCCAGAGGCATCGGCATCTGTGACGAAGCGGTGGCGCCCTTTAGTGATCTTTTGAGCAGCAGTCTGAGCGCGGCTCTTAAGAACGGGAGCCTGGCCGGAGCGGATCGGTCTTATGTGCTGGAAAACATGACCTACGTGCCCGGTGCCGATACAGATGCGGTGAAGGCGCTGGTGCAGACCTACGGCTCCGCGGTGGCCTGGCTTTATTGGGATGCTCAGAATTACAACAAGACCTATGATGCTTTGTATACATCCCCTTCAGCGACCGGCTGGAAAAACAGCGCTTCCCGCGGGACCGTGACCAATCACGAGGGCCTTATCGTGGGCTGGGATGATGATTTCAAAGCGGAATGGTTTGAAAAAAATGGTGTGATGCCCACATCAGACGGGGCATTTCTGGTCAAGAACAGCTGGGGCACCGGGAACAACCGGGAAGGTTATTACTGGCTGTCTTACGAGGATGCGGCATTTTCTTATAAAACAGCCCAGAAGGTGACACGGGTGTACGCTTATGAGGTGATGGAGGCGCCCGACGAAAATGGAGTGCTACATCAGTACGACGGCGGTATCACCAACGCCTACTTAACGACGGTTACCGATACCCTGGGCCGCAGCGTGATGGCCAATACGTTTACGGCGGGCAGCATGCCGGAGGAGATCAATCAGGTGTCCTTCTGGACCGGTGCCGATCGTGAAACGGCGGTCATCGATGTTTACAAAAATGTGCCGGCCGGCTCACCCATCGGTTCCTGCGTGACCGCCGCCCGGACCACTGTTTCCCTGCCCACCGCCGGTTATCACACGGTGGAACTGGCAGAGGCGGTGATGGTGACACCCGGTGAACGGTTCAGCATTTGCGTCACCCTTCAGGGGAACGGCACCATAGCCCCGATTACATTTGAAAGCAAATCCAGCCAGATCGACAGCGCCATTTCCGCAGAAAAGGGGCAGAGCTGGTATAAGAACGGCAGCTCCTGGGTGGACAGCGGTGTCGGGACAACAAAATGGACACCAAAGAATATCCGGATCAAGGCCCACGGCGAGGTGGTGCCGCTGACACGCTTAGGCGGCAGCGACCGGTACGCCACCGGTGTCATGGCGGCAAAGGAGGCTTATCCGGAGGGGCCGGAAGAGGTCATTATTGTGACCGGCAAGAATTTCCCGGATGCTCTGGCGGCTTCGGCGCTGGCTTCCGTGAGAAAAGCGCCGATCCTGTTATCAAATCTGACAAAGCTCAATGATCAGGTGCGTCAGCTCCTGTTTTCAAAATGGGGCGATGAGCTGCGCCGCGTGACCATTGTGGGCGGCGGTTTCGGCGATCGCTTCTATAATGAACTGGAGGATGTGACCGGCATGCGGTCGGACAGACGGCTCCATCGGGCCGCGGATCCGGCGGCGACAGGCATTGTCACCATCGGCGGCGGTGATCGTTATGAGACGGCGGAACTGGTGCTGGAAAGTGTGCTGGCGGATCCCGATTACAAGGGCCATGAGGTGGTGGTGGCCACCGGCAAGGTGCCGGCGGATGCCCTGTCCATGTCACCCTGGTGCTATGATCGACAGATGCCCATCCTGCTGGCAAGACAGGGAATCTTGAGGGACAGCTCCTACCGGTACATCGGGCAGTTTGACAAGGTGTATATCGCCGGCGGTGCCTCCGTGGTGAATGATCCCCGGCTGGAAGCGCTGAAGGCGCAAAATGGCGATCGGGTCACACGTCTGGAGGGCCCGGATCGATATGCCACCAGTGCGGTGATCGCCCGTTATTTCACAGACAGTGTGAACCCCGGCCATGCGGTGGCCTTTGCCATGGGCGCCGATGCCAATTTCCCGGATGCCCTGGTGGGCGGACCGGTGCTGGGAGCCAGACAGTCAGCCATGCTGCTGGTAAGCAAGACGGCGTCAAAATTCCTGATGGCGGATCAGTATCTGCGAGACATCTATCGCGGCCGGACAGATATCCTGGAGGATATTTATGTTATGGGCGGTGATATCCTGATCACCGATGCCCGGGTAGGCGAACTGCTTCAGGCTTTGTATTGAACATAAGAGAGGGAGACCTATGAGAAAACGATCATTATTAGCCGGCCTTCTGGCTGCTATGATGGCGATGACGGCACTGCCGGTCATGGCGGAGCCGAACGCCCCCAGACTTATCGTCAATGAAGAGGGGAAGATCGGGACCACTTCCGGCAGCTCCGGACGATTCGGTCACAGAGTCAGCGGGCACAGACCCACCTCCACTGTCAGATCGGAGTCGGTTGATATCGAAGAGACACTGAACAGGCTGAATGAGACGGCGAATAATTATCCGTCAGCTTTCAGTCTTGATGTGAACGCGGATAATCTGTTCGGGCAGGCGAGTGGCTATTTTTCTGTGCCGTCCCGTCAGATGGTCACGTCGGTAAAACAGCAGGCGCCCTATGGGAGCTGTTGGACCTTCGGCGCTGTGGGGTCTGCTGAATCAACTGGCCTCATGAGTGATCTTTATACGGATCCGACTTCACCCGAGGCCGATCTTTCGGAAGCGCTGACACTTTATTACGGGGCGATGACCCCGGAGGGGCAGGAACCGGCCGGTACCGAGGGGGATGTGGCATTTTCCTCGGATTATGTCGATAACGGCGGGACCTGGGAATGGGTCATTTCCTCCTGGAGCAAAGGCAGAGGTCTGGCCAAGGAAGCGGTTTTACCGTACACGCGCCTGATCAATGACTATGATACTGTGACCGACGAATTAAAGAGCGGTACTTATCATAAGGCCCGCACAGAGCATCTGACGGATGCCCACGAGGTATTTTTCAATAATCCGGCCCGCATCAAGGAAAATCTCATGACCCACGGGGCTGCCAATGTCAGCGTGGATTATGACGATCAATATATTGGCAATGGTCAGGAGTCACTTTATAAGCCGAATGCCACGTATCTCAATCACACCGTACTTCTGGTGGGATGGGATGATCATTATCCCCGTGAGAACTTTGGCCATGAGGATCAGGCCGGCGGACCGATCAGGCCGGAACATGACGGGGCCTGGCTCATGAAAAACAGCTGGGGTTCCGCGTACAATGCGATCGGCGGTTATTTCTGGGTGTCTTATGAGGATAGCTCGATCGGCCTGGAGCCGGCTGTCTGGTTTGAGTGTGTACCGGCTTCCGAAGAAAATGCGGTGATCTATCAGCACGATGGCGGCATCAATCATGCCAATGCCAGATTCCCCCATGAGACCTATCCGGTGCTCTGGCAGTCCGCTGTGTTTACGGCTGATCGGAAGACGGAGCTGAACACTGCGACCTTCTGGCTGTATGATATGGTGAATACGGAATTTGAAATCCGTATTTATAAAAATGTCACCGATGCGGCCGTGCCCACATCCGGCACGTTGGTTGCCGAAGCCACCGTTCACGATGTGGTGCCGGATTCCGGCTATCATGAAGTGGAACTGGCTGCGCCCGTGATTGTAGAGGCCGGGGAACGCTTCTCAGTCGTGGTGGGGTTGTCCAATGACAAAGAGGTGATGGTGCTGGCTGAAACCGCGATCAATGATCGTGATGCCGAAACGGGAGAACTTTACGAATCAGCCGTTGTCAAGGCGGAAAGAGGCGAAAATGCTCTGGTGTCCAGTGAGACCTTTGATGATGTGCTGGCCACTGACTGGAAAGATGTCAGGGATGTGTTGTCCTCAAGAGGTAATTTGCGCATCAAGGCGATCGGCCATGATCTCGCGCCGACACCGACGCCGACACCCACACCTGAAAAGGCCGAGGTGAAGCGCCTGGGCGGCGCCGACCGCTATGCCACCGCCCGCAAGATCGCCGAGGAAGCTTTTGCCGGTGAAACGGTGGAAGAGGTGGTCATTGTCACCGGCCGCAGTTTCCCGGATGCTCTGTCCGCCGGCGGATATGCCGGTTATTATGATTGCCCGGTCCTCATTTCCAATGAGTCACGCCTTAATGATAACACCAAAGCCCTGCTACAAAGCTACGGCAAGAACCTGAAACGGGTGGCGATCATCGGCGATACATTTTCGGATAATTTCTATCGTGAGCTGGAGGCCCTGACGGGACTCACAAAGCAGAAGGATAATGAGCGGGCCGAGAACGGCATTTTCAAAATTTATGGCAGTGACCGGTATGAAACCTCACTGGCGGTGATGAAGGTGCTGCTGGACGATCCGGGTTATGAGCCGGAGTATGCGATCGTCACAACGGGCAAAAATCCGGCGGATGCTTTGTCCGCTTCAGCCGCGGCTTATCGCTACGGGTATCCGATCCTGCTTTGCCGGAAGAACGGGCTGTCGACGGAAGCCCGGCGCCTGGTGGTATCAAAGTGTTTTAAGCTCATCATTCTGGGCAGTGAAGAAAACTGCAACGATGAGTTGCTTGAATATTTTAAAAACAATCGGTATGCCGGCAACGATCGGTACGAAACGTCTGTAAAGTTTTCCGATTTCTGCGTCAATACGCTGAAGGACGGCATCGGCTTTGATTATGTGGCCATCGCCGCCGGGGCCAATGCCAACTATCCGGATGCCCTGGTGGGCGGCATGCTGCTGGGCCGGAAGGGCGGTCAGATCGTGCTGGTGAGAGGGCAGAATCCCGCCGGCAATCAGTGGCCGACGCAGTTCCTGACGGCCAACAAGGACAACTATCAGAAGAACCTGAAGACTTTCTATGTGCTGGGCAGCGATGCGGCGGTGTCGCATGATGTTGCCGACAAACTGGCGGGCCTTTTGATGAACTGATTTGTATAACCCGGCGGTGGGGCAAGCCCTCTGCCGGGTTATTCTAAAGACACGGACCGGGCCTTCGGTTTGTGTACAAGACAATAAATAAGTGGGAATAATATGAGAAAGAGAATACTAGCAGGGCTGTTAGCCGGTTTGCTGCTGATGACAGCGGTGCCGGTGACGGCCGAGCCCATGAGTGGTGACAACGATGTCACGGCAGAGTCCGTGATCGGCGCCGGCGATGAAGCGACAGAGGGCATTGGTGATGCTTTGGCAGCGGATGCGGCTGTGGCCACCGATGATGATGTGGCTATGCATGCGACGGATGATCTGATGACAGAGGGAGCAAATGAGGCGAACCCGCCGGCACCTCAAGAACTCGTCACGGAGGATGGCCTCATCGGTTACACCTCCGGCAGTTCCGGTGAATACGGCCATATCGTCAGCGGTCATATACCATCACCGGGGGATGTTTATGAACCGGTGGATCTGGAGGAGGCTTTCATGAGAGCTGCCGCAGATCCTGAGGTGTCACTGCCTGAGGCCTACAGCCTGGAGGTGAATGCGGACACCCTTTTCGGCAGAAGTGCCGGGTACTTTACAGTGCCGGATAGACAGCTGGTGACACCCATCAAACAGCAGAATCCCTATGGCAACTGCTGGGCCTTCGGTGGTGTGGGCTCCGCAGAATCCGGTATGCTGAAAAACGGGTATTACACAGATGCCGCATCGGCGGATGTTGACTTTTCCGAAGCCCATACCGCCTTTTACGGTGCTGTGTCCAATGAAAATGACACGCCGGTCGGCACGGAGGGCGATGTGGCCTACAATTCAGACTGGGCCAATAACGGCGGGAACGCCAGATGGGTCATGTCCGCCTGGTCCAAGGGCCGCGGTATTGCCAAAGAAGCGGTGTTGCCCTATAACCGGCTTCAAAATGACTATACCGGTGTTACTGCGGCTTTAAACGGCGGTGCCCATAAGGATACGCGGACGGAACGTCTGGTCAATGCCCGTCAGTGCCGCTTCAATGATCCCAATCATGTGAAAGAAAATATCATGGCCTACGGGGCGGCGGATATTGATGTGGCCTACTGGGATGCCTATGTGGGACCCGGCCAGGAGAATCTCTATGTGCCGACACCTTCCACCACGAATCACGCGGTCTTGCTGGTGGGCTGGGATGATCATTATTCACGGGAAAACTTTGGTAAAGCCGGCGCGGCGGATCCTATCCGCCCCGAGCGTGACGGGGCCTGGCTGTGCAAGAACAGCTGGGGCAATTACAACAAGATCGGCGGTTATTTCTGGATTTCCTATGAGGATGTCGTCTTCCAGAGCACCACTGCCACCTGGTTTGAATGTGAGCCCATAACAGGTCGCGAGATCATCGATCAGCACGACGGCGGTATGGATATTGCCTGGGCGCCTATCTACTATAATTACAGGGTCATCTGGCAGGCTGCGGTGTTCACCAGTCAGGAACGTCATCAGGTGGAGGCGGTGTCCTTCTGGACAAGGGAAATGGAAAACACCGATTACGAGATCCGTGTTTATAAAAATGTAGTGGCAGAGTCAGATCCCACAGCCGGCACACTGGTGTCCGCTGCCACCGTGTCCGGTATCCAGCGGGATTCGGGCTACCAGGAGGTGAAGCTGACAACACCTGTGGTGGTGGAGCAGGGTGAACGGTATTCTGTGCTGGTGGGGCTGCGCAATCCCAACGGCGTGAACATCATTCTGGAATCCGGGATGCAGATCAAGTACAGCGGCACCGAGACGCTGGCTCTGAACAGCACCGTGAAAGCTGAATACGGCGAAAACTTTGTCGGTGACAGTGCGGCTTTTAATTCGACAGCTTACGACTGGATAGATGTGCGCGATGCGTACAGCAAACGGGGGAACCTGCGCATCAAGGCCATCGGCAGCCCGGTGACAGCGCCGACCCCGACGCCGACACCGGAACCGACACCGGAGCCG
>JAUNDG010000006.1 GCA_030526195.1 Lachnospiraceae bacterium | reverse complement strand
GCAAAACGCTGAAAAGCCCGTAAAATCAAGGGTTTCTATGAAAGAAACATGAGAAGTACGGTCTCAAAGGCGCCAGAAGAGCTCCGCAGTTCTCAAAACGTTAAGCAGAGACAAATACAGTCAATTACAGTCCATCCGGGATTATCCCGGGTGGACTTTTTTTATTGTAAATGAATGAGTTGTTTCTTTCCGTGTTTCTTTTATGGGACAATGTAACAAAATTTGTAACGTGACAATTTCTTTCCCCTTTTGCGAGAGAATTATTATAAAATATAAGGATAAGAAGGATACGGTTATCTCTTTTCTTGTTATGCCGGACATTTTCATGAGCAATGAGGGTTATTATGGCAAAGGTGTATGTGATGGCCATAGAGGCTGTTAAAGGCGTGCCGGATGATTTTTTCAGAATGCATTTCCCAGACAGATTTGAGAAAATGAAGCGGTTTCGTTTCCATGACGATCGCTATAGAAGCGCTGCCGCGGCGGTTTTGTTGTACAGCGTTCCGGGGCTTGAGGAAAAAGATATCAGCGTAAATGAATATGGGAAACCATTTTCGAAAAAATGCCCGGGCTTTTCCCTTTCCCATAGCGGCGGTTACGCGGCACTGGGGATAGCATCAGGTCTTATAGGCATCGATATAGAAAAGACGGATAAGGATTATCTGGACATCATGCCTCAGGTATTCACAAAAGAGGAAATCCGCTATGTGGGGCGAAACCTGACAGCCTTCTATAAAGTCTGGACCTTGAAGGAAAGCCTTGCAAAGGCCGTGGGGACAGGACTTCAGATGACGTTTAAGGATATTTCGGTATTGCCGTTTCTGGAGGGGCGGGCTGTATCCTGCCAGGGTGCTTTGTGGTACGGTCATGCTGAAGCGTTTGATGATGGGGCCTATGTGATAGCCTGCGTCACGCAATCAAATGAAGAATTGATGATTATAAATAAGGAGGAGAGTTTTCTGTGAGTGAAAAAAGTTTACTTTCAAAGACACAGCTCGGACTCTATCTGGAGTGCGACCAGTACCCGGAAAGAACGACATACAATATGCCGTTTTTATGTGCGTTGAAAAAGGAAACGGATGTTTCAAGGTTTAAAAGTGCCGTCGAAGCGGTTTTAGATAAACACCCGGCCCTGTCTTCCCATCTGGTGGAAGAGTCCGGTCAGGTTTACATGGAAAAACGTCATGATAACCGGCTTAAGGAATATCGGTTAAGCGATGAAGCGTTTTAAAATCGAAAAAAGGACCTGGTGCGCCCCTTTGATCTCAAAAAGGACTGTTTATCCAGGTTTGAGCTTTATATGACCGAAGGCAGAACCTATTTCTTCTATGATATCCACCATCTGGTGTTTGACGGTTCTTCTCTCTCTGTGTTTAAGCATGAACTGGTCAAGGCCTATGAGGGTGAGGCGATTTCTGAGGAAAAAACAGACTTCTATGACTTTGTGGAAAATGAAGCGTGTGTATCCGATGATAATGCGTGTGCCGGAGCAAAGGCCTACTGGGAGAGCCTGCTCGGACCGTATGACAGGGACAATACGCCTGTCAATGACTGTTCCCCGGATAAACCGTCCCAGGGCTGGTACAAAAAAAGCTTCACGCTGGACTATGACAAGTTAAAGGCTTTAAGAAATCGTGCCTCGGCCTCGACCACAGCTGTCTTTACGGCGGCCATGGGTCTTATGATCGCCCGGTATAACTATGCTGACTCTTCTGTGATCAGCACGGTGTCCTCCTGCAGAAATGAGCAGCTTTCAAACACCATGGGTATGTTTGTCAAAACCTATCCGTTTGTCACCGACCTGGTGAAGTGCCGGGATACGGTTTCTTTTGTGGCTGCGGCAGAGAATCAATTGAAAATGAGTCGTGAGAACCTGAACTACTCGTTTGTTGATCTGGCCAATGACCTGGGCGTTTCAAATAATATCAATTTTGTTTACCATGGGAAGCATGTTGAGTTCTCCCTGACAGAAGCCGAAAGTCTTATCTTTGATTCTGCGGACAGACTTTACGATGAAGCCCATATCGAAGAAACAAAGCTTCTGTTAGAGGTTAATTATCTGGCCGATGACAGCTTCGAAGTCCATTTCGGCTACCGCAAAGACAGCTATTCCGAGGCTTATGCGGCCGGCATGGTGGCTGCCTATATCTGTGCCGTCAAAGGTCTTTTAGCTGAGGAGGAAATCAAAAACATTTCCCTTTGTGATGAAGACGAGATCGGACATCTTGACAGCTTTAATGACACGGAAACTGACTACATAAAAGCGCCTGTTGTGGAGCAGTTCAGGGAAATGGCAAAAGCATATCCCGATCATAAAGCCGTCGTCTGCGGTGACGACGTTCTGACCTACGCGGAGCTGGACGACCTGTCAGAGCGTATCGGTGCCTGCCTGATCTCAAAGGGGATGGGGGCAGAGAATGTGGCCGGCATCCTTATTCCGAGAGGCGTTCATATGGCAACGGCAGCTCTTGGTGTGCAAAAAGCCGGCAGCGCCTATCAGCCCCTTGATGCCAGCTATCCGAAGGAGCGCCTTCAGTTTATGCTGGAGGATTCGGGGGCTAAGATCCTGATCACAACAAAAAACATGATAGCTCTGGTGCCGGATTATCAGGGTGAGGTTTTATATCTGGAGGATCTGCCCAAACTGCCCACCGCCGAAAATTCCGGCATTATCCCGGATATGCATGATCTTTTCTGCCTGTTGTATACCTCCGGCACCACAGGTCTGCCGAAGGGTGTGCAGATTGAGCAGGGGAATATTGCGACTTTCTGTGGCTGGTATCGGAAATTCTACGGGATAAACAGCAGCTCACGGGTGGCGGCCTACGCAAGCTTTGGTTTTGATGCCAACATGATGGATCTTTACGGCGCATTGACAAACGGTGCCAGCCTTTACATCATCACCGAAGACATGCGTCTTGATTTTGTGGCCTTAAACAAGTATTTCTGTGACAATGAAATCACAGATGCCTTTATGACCACTCAGATCGGTCGAGCCTTTGCGCTGGAAACGCAGTGTCCGTCCTTAAAGTCCTTATCACTGGGCGGGGAAAAGTTAGTGCCTCTCGCTGTGTCGGATAAGGCATTTCGTATCGTCAATGGCTATGGTCCGACGGAATGCACCATATTCACCACAGCTTTTGATGTGGATAAATATTACGAAAGAGTCCCGATCGGAAAGGTTCTGGACAACTTTAAAGCCTATGTTCTGGACAAGGACGGCAACCGTCAGCCGGCGGGTGCCTGTGGCGAACTGATCGTAGCCGGCCCGCAGGTTTCAAGAGGTTATCTGAATCGTCCTGAAAATACAGCTAAGAGCTTTATTGAGAATCCTTTCTGTCAGGAGGACGGCTACAAAACAGCCTACCGCACCGGTGATGTCGTCAGATTCCTGCCGGACGGCACACTGGACATTGTGGGCAGAAATGATGACCAGGTAAAGGTCCGGGGCTTCAGAATCGAGCTGACAGAAGTAGAAGAAGTGATCAGACGGTTTGAGGGCGTCAAGGATGCGACGGTAAAAGCCTTTGATGATCCCAACGGCGGAAAAGCCATAGCGGCTTATGTGGTTGTTGACGGCACACTTGATGTCAATGCTCTGAAAGCCTATATCGCTGCAGAAAAGCCGCCCTACATGGTGCCGGCAGCCATCATGCAGCTGGAGGCCATCCCCTATAACACAAACCAAAAGGTCAATAAGCGAGCCCTTCCGGAACCTGACTTTAAGGCTGACAAAGAAAGAGCGGCCGTATCAGCACCTCTTAATAAGCTTGAAAAGGAAATCTCAGGCATTGTTGAAGAGGTCCTGAAGACAGAGGTTCAGGATATTACAGAACCCCTGTCCATGTTGGGCCTGACATCCATTTCTGCCATCAAGCTGGCACTGCTTATCTATAAGAGATTTGGGGTACAGCTTGAGGCCAGAAGCTTTGTCAACAGCGGAAGCCTGCAGACCATCGAAAATGCTATCCTCGATCAGTGGATGATGAGCGGTGTCAGGGAGTCGGGTGCTTCTTCAGCAAACGAGATCGGGACAGAAAAGGTCGGCACAGAAAAGACCGGAACAGCTGAGGCCTCATCGGAAGGGTCTGAGCTTGTGTGTCCGCTGACCTTTGAACAGCAGGGCGTTTACACAGAGTGTCTGGCAAATCCTGAGGCGACCTTATATAACATGCCCTTTGCCCTGAAGCTTCCGGCTGCTGTCGGTGCTGATAACTTAAAAGAGGCTCTTCTTAAGGTTATCGATGCCCATCCGTCTTTAAAGAGTCACTTTACCTCCGATGCGGATCATAATGTCGTTATGGCGTATGTGCCGGATTACAAACCGGAGATTCCGATAAGAGATATGAGCGAGGCTGAGCTTGGTCAGTATAAGAAGAACTTTGTACGCCCCTTCGACCTTCATGAGGTACCGGCCAGATACGAGATCGTCAAGGCAGACAATCTTTACCTTCTGTTTGATATCCATCACCTGCTGGCAGATGGGGCATCGATCGATCTGTTTGAAGAAGAACTTTGCCTTGTTCTGGATGGCAAGGAGCCTGAAAAAGAGGACTTAAGCTACTTTGCTTACTCAAAGGAGGAGACGATCCGTCCGGAAGATGAGGCGTTCTTTGCTGAGCAGATGGGCGATGTGGAAGAGGCCAGTAAGCTTCTGCCGGATATTTTTGAAAATGGGCTTTCCTCTACCGAAGGTGAAGTGGCTGTGGCGGTGGATCTGGAAACCATCGAGGCCATCGCCGCAAAAGTCAATGCCACACCGGCATCGGTTGGCCTGGCAGCTGTTCAGGTAACGGTAGCCCGTTTCCTGGCAGAGGATATCACCGCTATAGCGACGATTTCAAACGGCAGAAGTAACTTAAGGATCGCCAACACCATTGGTATGTTTGTCAATACACTGGCCTTAACATCTCAGATCGATTGGCAGGTGAGTATTGATGATTATATCAAGGCAACAGCCAAAAACTTTGGTGAGGTGATCGACCACGAGCACTATCCCTTTGCTCGTCTGGCCGGCAATTATGATTTCTACCCGGCGGTATCCTATGCCTGGCAGGTGGGCACACTCACCGGCCACGCCACACAGTATGGCGAGCTTTTCCTGGAGCCGTTGTCATTAAGCATGGCCAAGATTCCAGTGAGTGTCTTCTTTGAGGACGATGAAAAGGGCGGCAAGGTACGTGTGGTTTATGATGAAAGCCTGTACAGTCATCAGATGATGACCGGCTTTGCCGAGAGTATCGCCAATGTTATCCGGGAGATGATCTGTAAAAAGACTCTCTCTGAAATTAGTCTGACAGATGAAAAGGCCTGGCAGATGCTGGATGGCTATAACCGGCCGTTTGACCTTGATTATGATAAAAATGATACGGCCGTTTCCAGATTCAGATATCAGGCTAAAGCGCATCCTGATAAGATTGCCGCTGTCTACAAGGATAAGGCCTTTACATTTAAGGAACTTGATGACCTGACAGACAAGCTGTCAGCTATCATTTATGACAGGATTTCAAAGCAGACAGGACGGGACAAGCTGTCGGAGTGTGTCGTTGCGATCATTTCCGGAAGAAATGAAAAAACCTTTATCATGCCGCTGTCTGTGCTCAAAGCGGGCTGCGCCTACCAGCCCCTTGACCCGAGCTACCCGAAGGAACGTCTTAATTTTATGGTGTCAGATGCCGGCGCTGTTCTTTTGCTGGCAGAGGATGAACTTGGCGGTCTGGTGGATGAGTATACGGGTCAGCGTCTGACATTCTCAGAACTTTATGGCCTGTTGGAGGCTTGCCCGGATATCAAGCCTGTCGATATTAAGATCGAGCCGAAGGATCTTTTTGTCATGCTCTACACGTCGGGGACAGCCGGGCAACCGAAGGGCGTCCAGATTGAGCACGGTAACGTTGTGGCATTTGCCCATGGCACTGCGTTAGAGGGCTTTTATACCGGTGATGACGTCACCGCCGCTTATGCCTCCTTTGGTTTTGACGTCAATATGGCCGATGTCTTTGCCACCTTGTTAAACGGCGGCACTGTCAACCTGGTGCCTGAAGACATTCGTATGAACCTTGGGGAACTGGCCGGCTACTTTGACGCCAATGGCATAACCGAGATCCTGATGACAACCCAGGTTGGTGTTCAGTTCCTTCAGAACTATCCGACACTGAAAACACTCAAACACATCACCCTTGGCGGTGAAAAGCTGCCGGCCGTCCATCCGGAGGAATTAAGCTACACGATCATAAACGGCTATGGGCCGACAGAGAACTGCTGCGGTGTCAGCCTGTTCCCGGTCAAAGAGTGGGAGGCCAATATCCCGCTTGGAAAGCCGATGAAGACGATCCATGGCTATGTCCTTGATAAGACAGGCCACAGACTGCCGGCCGGGGCAGCCGGTGAATATTGCCTTTCCGGACCGCAGGTCAGCCGTGGCTACCTGAACCGTCCGGAAAAAACAAAAGAAGCATATGAAGACTGTCCGTTTGATGAGTTCCGTCTGTATCACACCGGCGACATTGTGCGCTACCGTCAGAATGGCGATGTGGAGTTTGTGGGCAGAAAGGATAACCAGGTTAAGATTCGAGGCTTCCGTATCGAGACAAAGGAAGTTGAGACTGTGATCAGAGACTTCCCCGGTGTCAGGGACACCACCGTACAGCCCTATGACTATGAAAGCGGCGGCAAGTATCTGGCTGCATTTGTGGTATATGATGGTGAGCTTTCGGCAGAAGAACTGGCAGACTTTATCAAGTCTCGCAAACCGGCCTACATGGTGCCGGCTGTGATCATGCAGCTGGAGGCTATCCCGCTTACCGTCAATCAGAAGGTTGACAGAAAGGCTCTGCCAAAGCCTGAGGCAAAGAAGAAGGGCTATGTTGAGCCGAAAACAAAGGCAGAACAGGACTTCTGTCAGATATTTGGCGAGGTTCTGGATTTAGAAAAGGTCAGTGCCGAGGATAACTTCTTTGACATTGGCGGCAGCTCTATTGCGGCCATGAAGGTCGTGACTGAAGCTGAAAATCTGGGCTACCATATTGTTTACCAGAATCTCTTTGATCATCCGGTACCGACAGAGCTGGCCGCTATGTTCTCAGGTGAAGGTGAAACAGATCCGGCTGGTGAAGCATCAGACGGAGCAGCCTGTGACGGGTCATATTATGGGCCGCACACAGTGGAAATCGATCGCGACGGCTATGATTACACAAGGATCAATGCCCTGCTTCGGCAGAATACCCTTGATGTCATAAAGAACGGGGAGGCTCAGGATGTGGGCGATGTGCTCCTCTTTGGTGCCACAGGATACTTAGGCATCCATATGCTGCGTGAGCTTCTGACAAGCGGCACAGGGAAAATCACATGCCTTGTAAGACCCGGCAAGGATATGTCGGCCAAAGAGCGTCTGGAAGACTATTATCAAAAGTACTTCTATACCGATGCCAAAGCGGCTTTTGAAGGCCGTGTAGAGGTTTACGCTTGCAGTGAGATCGATAAAGCGGCCCTTGGCCAGATTACCGAAAATGGTCTGACCGTTATCAACTGCTCAGCAAACGTTAAGCATTTCTCAAGAACAAATGATATCGAGAAGGCCAACTATGATGCCGTTCTGGACATGATCGACTGGTGTCTGGCGCACGATTCACGGCTGGTCCATATATCAACGGAGAGTGTCATGGGTAACGCCGTGGGTCAGGTCCCGCCGGCAAGCTTCTCATTTACAGAAAATGTCCTTTATGTCGGTCAGGATTATGAAAGCAATCGGTATACCAGATCGAAATTCCTGGCGGAAAGAGCAATCTACGAGGCGATTCTGGATAGAGGTCTCAATGGCCGTGTTATCCGTGTGGGTAACCTGGCACCGAGACGTGACGGTCAGTTCCAGTTGAACTACGCGACAAACAGCTTTATGAACTGCCTGAAGTCTTATCGTAAGTTGGGCGTGATCCCGTATGATCCGTCTGAGAAACTTGGCATTCTGCCGTACCTGACGATGGATGGTCTGGTTGAGTTTTCACCTATCGAGGATGTGGCTCATGCGGTCTATCTGCTGGCTAAGATGCCAAAGGCATGTGTCTGCTTTGCAGCATCCAATAACAGGCTGGTGAGATATGGTGACATAGTGATGGCTCTTGCTGATGACGACAACCCGATCGGGGTGGTATCGTCAGAGGCATTTGCCGCAAGAATCAAAGAAGCCCAGAAGGATCCCGAGCTGATGAAATATGCCAGCGAGCTTGTGATGTACAATCCGGGAAGCTCCAATATAAGACTTCTTGGCCCGGATAGTATCGATAACAGCCTCACGACACAGGCCCTTTACAGCATGGGCTTCAGATGGCTGACCACAGGCGATGACTATGTGACATGCTTTGCAGAAAAACTGAAAAAACTTGGATTTTTTGAACCGTAGCAAGCATTCCCCCGCTTCAAAGACGCAGAGTCTTAAGCGAGTGTCCGCTTTCCTGACAGAAACTAAGAAATAATAGAGAAGAGAGTAAATGCGATGAGTAACATTGTCAGTGTTTTTAGAAAATGGTCAAAAGAGATACCTTTTGAAACAGCCGTGTCCGATAAGGATACCGTTATAAGTTACGGTGAACTGGATCGCATAACTGACAAGGTGGCATGGCATTTACTTCAAAAAGGCTTAAAGGCAGAAGACTTTGCTGCTGTCTATGTGCCAAGAACCTATGACATTCTGGCAGGGGCTCTTTCTGTTTTAAAAGCAGGCGGTGCTTATATCCCGATCGATGCAGAGTATCCGGATGATCGGATACTCTACATCATAGAGGATGCTGACTGCGGCTTTATTCTGACCGTGTCAAAGCTTTGGGAGAAAAAACCTGTACCGGGCTTTAAGGGCGAGGTTGTATTTTTGGATGAAGCAGCCGCAGATGCTTTGGCAGCGGATGCTTTGCCGGACGAGGGCAAAGGTGGACTCCTTGCGGCAGAAGAGGCGATAAAGGCTGACAGCCATGCCATGCTCCTTTATACGTCAGGCACAACGGGTAAACCGAAGGGGGTTATCCACACCCACGGGTCGATCAGCGCGATGACGCGTTCATTTCCGGTTACTATGCCCCCGGCTTCTGAAGGGTGTCGATTTGCTGTCTTTTCCGGCTTTACCTTTATCGCCAGTGCGCTTTGTCTGCTGACACCGGTATTTGAAGGCGGTAGCAGCCATATCATTTCAGAAATGCTAAGAACTGACCTGGATGGCCTGTACCGAACACTGAAAAAGGAGAAGATCAGCCACCTTTTCCTGCCGCCCTCCCTTGGGGTATTGCTGCTTGAGCGCTATGATATCGGCGATGTGACGCTGCTCTTTGGCGGTGAAAAGATGAGGCCTGTCAAGGCCATAGGCCGTCCCCATATTATGAATGTTTATGGAAGCACAGAAGGTGTTAACGTATTTGGCTATAAGCTAAGCGGCGGTGAAGAGGATATTCCGATTGGTCATCCGACTCCCGGCACAGAGGTTCTTCTTGTTGATGAGAATCTGGAACAGGTAAAATGCGGTGAAATCGGGGAGCTTTTATACAGCTCAGGTTTTATGGCTAAAGGCTATCTTCACCTGCCGGAGGAAACCCGTAAAAAATGGATAAGCCTCAACGGTAAACGCTACTATAAAACCGGTGACCGTATGCGCGAGGATGAAGACGGCCTGTTCCGTTATGTGGGCCGCGCTGATGACATGGTCAAGCTGCGTGGCTTTCGCGTTGAACTGGGAGAGGTGGAGAGCTGCATAGCAAAGGCCGGCGGAAAAAACTTTGCCTGCGTGGTCAGAAAGGTGCGCGGAGCCGATAAGCTGTGCTGTTTTTATGAAAATGGGCAGAGCTTTGACGCGGAAGGTATAAAAGCAAAGATTTCAAAAGAACTGGCTCATTACATGATGCCGGATCTTTGGATTGCCATTGATGCCCTGCCCAGAAATGCAAATGGCAAGATTGTCAGACGTGAGCTTCCGGTACCTGACATTGAGCAAACGGACTACGTGGCGCCGGCAAACGATGTCCAGGCCATGATCGTTAAGAACCTTGAAGAACTTCTTAAGATAGAAAGAATCGGTCTTAATGACAGCTTTTTAAATATGGGGGGAGACTCTCTGTCGGCCATGTCTTTGTCATCAAGACTGAGACAAAGAGGGATCATTATTTCCAGCAGTGATATCCTTCAGACGAAAAATGTGGCAGAGCTTTGTCAAAGGGCAAGTGTTGAGTATGAAAAGATCTGGGAAGACGATGAGTGGCAACGGCTTCAGGATAGTTTTTCTGCCAGAGGTGAGAAGATCCTGAAGGTCCTGCCCCTTACCGGTGATCAGGAAATGATGCTGATGAATCAGCTGCTTTACCCGGATGACCCGGGGCAGGTGCAGGCTCATTCTTTCCTTATTGATTGTCATGTCAGGGAGCGGGATGTCCGCAAGGCTCTTGATAAGGTGAGCCAAAGATTCGAGTGCCTGCGAGCTTCCGTCATTTACAAAGGTGTCAGTGCGATCCAGCAGGTGGTGACAGATCGACAGATACCCCTTCAGGTTTGCCGGGCGGCAGATCACGATGAGGCGCAGGCTTTGGCTCTGGCGTTCAGACAGAAAAACAGTGCCTTTAGCTTTGATCTTCAAACGGAAGCACAGCTCCGGGTGGCCTGTATTAATATTGATGACGGAAAATGCCTGATTCTCACCAGTGTCAGACGTCTGCTTCTCGATAATATCAGACTCAGATGGTATATCTCGGAACTGTTTACAGAACTTTTGAATGATTACCCGGATTCCCTTGAGATTCCAACATGGATAGAACTTCTGTCGATGGGGATAGGGGAAGAGGACCGGGTTCTTCGGACCAAAGAAGCTGACGGGTCATACCTGGGGAAACTCAGAGAAAGACAAGATGCCCCGGAGGCTCCGATCTTTACTTACTCAGATGTGGAAGGCGGCAAAAAACTGATATTTGTCCACACGGCCAATACAGGCAGTGAGGCTTACTATAATCTGGCAAAGCAGATTGAGTCCACATACTCATTTGCCGTTATGGAGCAGTACAATATTTATCACCCGGGCCACGAGGTCTATGGCATAAAGAATCTTGCGAAAAAGTACCTGGAGATATTACGGGAGTACCAGCCGGAAGGCCCCTATAGACTGGGGGGCTGGTGTTATGGCGGTATGCTGGCCTATGAGATGGCCTGTCTTTTAGAGCAGGAGGGCGAGGCGGTAGAGAGCCTTGTTCTTTTAGACTCCCAGGCTGCTGTAGGCGAGCACATGAAAAAACTGTCCTACGATAATCAGCAGACGGTGAAGCGTGAGTACTTCGAGACAAGTCCTTTATTTGAGGATATGCGCGTTAAGGGTATGCTTGAGACCCTTATCTCAAATTACACCCATTTAGCCATGGACGTGGTGGATTACACACCGTCACACTATCATGGCAGGGTGCTTTACTTTAAACCCAAGGTTGTGCCGGAGGGGGCATCAGGAGCTGCTCTTGCCTATCAGGAAGCCATTCTGGCGAAAAAAGCCGGCGGATATGAGAACTTTATCGATGCGGATAAGCTGACGATCGTCATGACCCCTCATGAACATGACCTCATGATGGATAGCGAGTCCCTTGATATCATCGTGCCAAAACTGACGGAGTTCCTGTAAAGATATGAAAAAGCTTTTTAAGAATATGATCGGACAGATGGTGGTCGTTTTGCTGATCATTATCATCGGAATCACAGCCTATCTGTCTTTTCGCGAGTGGGATGATATGAGGGCAAAGATCCAGGAGGATGTTGAATTCACCGTGGAGGTCCTTTCAGAGTACTGCCGGGCTTTTTTCAATACGCCATCAGGAGAATTGGTGGAAACCAATCTTCTCAACAGCGTCAATTATCTGCGTAAGCTCTGCGAGTCCAGTGTTGATGAAATACAGATCAAGTATGTCAATAAAAACAAACCGGACAATATATACGTGTTAAAGGTGAATCGCAACACGGTCGACCAAACCGATAGCGAGTCCTTCGCCAATCTGTTGAAAGAAGAGGCGGCACTGGTAAACGGCGAGGCTGTGACAATGCCATTTTCTGTAAATGATAAGAATGAGGCTTATGCCTATCTTGTGCCCCTGTCAGATGACAACTGGGTTGGTCTCGTGGAAATACAGGTAAAACAAAATCTGTACATGAGGGCCATGCTGAGTGAGATTGCCAAGTATGTCATAAGGATCTTTGAAGCCCTTGTCATATTTGCCATACTGATCAGTGTGATGTTTTACTTAAAGGTCGTCTCTCCTGTGAGAAGGGCCGGTCAGCTGCTGGCCGGTATTAAAGAAAAGGGCGCCATAAGTGAAAAGGCGATGACAACGGTGACAGGGAGTATCGGAGAGTTCTCACCGGAGCTGGCACAGGGCATCTCTGATGTTGAAAACATAACCCGAAACAGTACGGCCCGGGAGGCTGAGCTGGATATTGCCAGAAAAATCCAGAACGGTATGCTGCCGCCTCCGGCGTACACCGGAGCCTATGTCACGATCAAGGCCAGTCTGAAAATGATGGATGCGGTCGGGGGAGATCTTTATCAGTATTTTGATATTGATGATGACCGGGTATTTCTGGCGGTGGGCGATGTGTCCGGTCACGGGGTATCAGCCGCGATGCTTATGTCGAGTGCCTGTATTTCCCTGAGAAATAATGCTATGTGGTACAAGGACCCCGCCAGAGTTCTGGCAGAGGTCAATAATGACCTGGCGGGCATCAATCCTGAAAGACTCTTTGTGACACTGTTTGCAGCGGTTTTTAACAAAAAGACCGGCGTCTTAACCTATGCAAACGGGGGTCATAACAAGCCATTTTTGATCGGAAAAGAATTAAAAGCACTTAATGGAGCCGGAGGGCTTTTGCTTGGTATCTTTCCGGGAGAGGTGTACACAAGTGAAACGGTCAGCCTTTCGCCGGGGGATACGTTGGTTCTGTATACCGACGGACTGACAGAGGCCTTCAATGAAAATAAAGACATGTATGGCGAAGAACGTCTGAAGGCCTGCCTGTTAAGTCATAGAAATGGTCCGGCTGTTATCAATCAGATCTCTTCAGATCTTAAAGAGTTTTTAGCCGGAAAAGAGGTTACAGATGATGTGACGCTCCTGACGATGACTTTTGAAAACAGAAAGGTTTTCAGCCTTCCGGCAAAGATCGAAAGCTGGGAGACGGTACGTTCATACATTTATGGCATCCCATGGATAGAGACGACAGAAAAGCTGGGGTTGTGCCTTGCAGCGGAAGAAATCATGGTCAATATCGTGTCTTATGCCTATGAAGATACGCCTTCTGATGACAATATGGTTGAAGTTGATATTGAATCAGACGATAATAAGTGTCAGATTACATTTATCGACAGCGGGAAGCCCTATAATCAGGCGGTGTCCTCTGACTATAAAATCGGTTACGACCCGACGGCTCAGATAGGCGGGGCAGGACGGATCCTTATATCCGGCATAGCGGATAAGATTCATTATGATCATCACGATGGCAAAAACATTTTCCGCATCGAAAAAAGCTTTGATGCGGCTGAAAGGAACCAATCATGAAAGTGACAAAAGAGTTGACAGACAAGACAATGATCGTGAAGGTGGAGGGGTGGCTTGATATCCAGTCAAACAAGGAATTTGCGGCGTTTATGAGCGAGATTCCTGTTCAGGAAAAGCTGGTGATGGATTTTCAGAATCTGGAGTATATATCATCATCCGGTATACGTGAGATTGTTTCCGTGGTTTTAAGACAGCCGGAAGGGACATTTTCTATCATCAATGTCAGTCCGTCAATCAAGTCGGTCTTTGAGATGATAGGACTGGATAAAAAGATCAGCATTTCATAAAGACATAAACTGTTTGTCCGATAAACCGGGCGTAAATATAACGGAAACATACAAAACAGAAAAAGGCAAAGCGGAGCAGGTTCGATGGAATCTGAAGGAGGCTGCAGTTATTATTCTATCGGCAATATATAATATCATTCCGAATGACGAAATGGTGTTATATATTGCCGATAGTGTTATAATAATTCCGAAAGAAAAAACCCGTAAACCAATGGTTTTCGGGTTTTTTCAATTATATAGAATATTGTTGAAAGGTGACTTTGGGTTCACTATAATATGGGTGAATTCAGATTCACTTTTGATACATGAGGGGCGTCACAATGGAAGAAAACAGAATTATGTTATTAAAAATGGATGCTTATAAATAAGGATTAGTAGAAAAATAAAACGAGAGAGGGTTAAGGATATGAGTATAAGATTGGTAGTGCCTACAATAGAACATAAAGAAAGTGCATTGGATTTCAAACAGGAATTTATTGTTAATGGAGAAAGCGTCATTAACGGAAGTGAACTGCTGGATCAGATGGAAGAATACGAGGAATGGCTGACTGCGGTGACGAATAATGCACACTCTGAAACGGTGAATCCGGAGTGGGTGTTGACGGATACTTTTTTTGCAGTAGATGATTTGGATACAATCGTCGGAATTGTTGACTTGCGTCATGAGCTGAAAGGTTTCCTTTTGGATTTTGGGCATTGTGGGTATAGTGTCAGACCAACACAGAGAAGACAAGGTTATGCAACAGAAATGCTCAAACTCATTTTGAATGTGGCTTATGCTTCAGGAATGGACCAACTGCAATTGTCGGTAGAAAGACATAATAAAGCTTCCGTTAAGACAATTATTGCAAATGGTGGAGTCTATGAAAGAACATTTGAGTTAGACGGCGAGCCTGTTGATGTATATGTGATCAAAACAGGGGGTGCGTAAATCTGGCATCTTGTGTAGCGATTCCGGCAACTGACGCTATAGCTTATCGAGAGAATGAAAGCGGGAAGACGGCAGAAAGCGTTTTGACTGACATGTTAGATAAGTAGTCGATAGAAGTCAATGCGGCTTTAGGGACTCTTTACGACACATATGTGCACTGATATAATAGGGATAATATATTATCTAAAAGAAGGGAAAATGGGGAAAAAGAATAATATATTAGCCAAGGAGAAAACGGATGTTTGATCAGATGCGCTTCCCGAAGGAGATCGCTAAAGATATTGCCTGCCGGGAGAAAGAGAAAAGAAAAAAAAGAAAACTGACGCAGGCTGAGCTCAGTGCTCGAGCCGGCATCAGCCTGGCATCCTTGAAACGTTTTGAACAGACGGGGGAAATCTCCTTTGTTTCGTTGATAAAAATAGCGGATGTTTTGGGGGAAGTGGACAACCTGGATCTGTTATTCAGCAGCAAAGAGTATGCATCAATACAAGAGGTAATAGATGAAGCTAAGAAATAGTCTGGCGGTAAAGTATCATGGGCGCATGTGTTTCAGATTGTGAGATCATATTCTGCAACATAAGCTGACATGAGTTAGCTGCGAAGAAATGATTCCCCTTTAGTTCCCCTCCTGTCATTTACACTGACTATATTAGGTTATCCTCGGCGCACCAGACCCATGCGGGAACGGTGACGCTGAATTTGCTTTATCAAGGAAATGGGACAGAGACAGCCTCATTTTCTAAAAAAGGGGAAACAGAGGGAGATTTACTATGAAGACGTGTGATTCAAAACGTCAGAACCTGCGCGGAAGAAGACGCAGATTGATGAAGTCGATGATCGCTATTTTGCTGGTCGTCTGCTTTATGTTCAATTCTGTGGCTGTTTTCGCATCAAGTTATACGCAGCACATGGAAAGATGGTCACCGAAAGCGACGGATTCTTTCCACTATAACATTAACGTGCTGGCGATCGACAGCATCACGGGGGAACCGATTCAGGGGGTCACGTATCGTGGCTATCGTTATAATATGATGGCCAGCAATTATGACAAAACCCAGACGACGAACCAGTATGGTGTCACGACATTTCCGCATGTCTCGTATACGCCTGTGCCGTCGGCTTATTTTGACGCCCGGGCCAAGTTTGTGCCGGATGATTACAATATGTACGGCTCCAGACATCTGGTGCTCGACATAGACCGTGATTTTGCCGGTGCCCCGAAATGGCTGAGCCGCTGCATGAAAGTCATTCTTTTTGGTGTGTCTTTTATTCCGGGGGGCCAGGCCTTCACGGTGGCCGGCGAATTTGTCAAGAGTGGTGTGCCGGTTGTTAAGGAAAAGGACAAGTCCTTTGAATTCCGCACGGAAGAGTTTTCCTGGTATTCACCCGGCGATACGTTCTATTACATCGAGAATCGTCTTGACAGAAAAACCGCCAATGTGACGATCGAGGCTCCGTACTATCAGATGGAGATGTCCCTTTATAATAAGGACACAAAGCAAACCTTTCCGCTTTATGCCGAATCAGGGGCGGAAGGCGCTTATCGCTACAATCCCGGCATGAGAATCCCGACCGGTAATTATCAGATTATCGGGGCGATGCAGGCCGGCGCAGAACCGGAGTTTATTCTGACCGGTGTGCCGAATGAGCGGCAGTCAAATGACGAAACCAGGGATTCTGCCACCAATGATCAGACACGGGTTCAGATCGCGGCGGCTTACGGCAAAACACTGAAACTGAAAAGTTAGTATTCTGCCACGGATAACCATCTGATCGCCATGACGCTTGATACACCCGGTAAGTTCTATGCCACAGTGCATTGGCCGGAAGGCTTTGATATGGCGAAGATCCCGGCCAGCATTCCGGTTTCCGTGTCTTATCAGGAAGGGGCTGAACCGCGTCAGCTGACCCTGCCGACGAATGACACCGTGGAAATGGTGCCGCCGGTGGGCGCTACCGGTGTGTTTGGTCTGTTCTGTACGGCGCAGAAGATCAAAGTCAATGATGCGGATGAAGGGTATACCTATCAGCAGCAGTCTCGCGTCACGATGAAAAAGGGCAATATTTATGCCGATCTTTATATCACGCCGGATACGCTTTCCGAAAGTTGGGTCTTTGCCAAATCGGTATATGGCGTTCTGCCCAATGGTGTCGGGACGACAAAGTTTGATGATCTGACAGATTATCCGGAATTCTCCGTTACCAGAAACAAAACCGAGGTCGGGACGATCAAGGCTAACGAAGCGGGTGAGCTGGTTTATACCGGTGAACCGTTTATCCTCAATGCCGTTTACACCATC
Organism: Lachnospiraceae bacterium; assembly: GCA_030526195.1. GTDB lineage: Bacteria > Bacillota > Clostridia > Lachnospirales > Lachnospiraceae > Chordicoccus. The sequence goes on along the minus strand of JAUNDG010000006.1, from coordinate 115,529 downwards.
AATGAGACGAAGGGTCTTCTGATCCAGGATAAGGAATACGGGTCAAGAAATACCCCGTTCACAAGTCTTGTCAGAGAGGTCTTTGGTTCGGATGTGGGGTCTGCTCAGAAAGCCTTACGGGAAATCCAGGCGTCCTGGGATGTGAAGCTCAACGGCGAGGGCGTTCTTGAAGTCGTGAGCCGTAGCGGTCAGGCCGGCAATATCATTTACGAAGGTCTGATCGACGGTAAAAATCGCTACGTCATGGATAATATCGGTGCCGCCAGCGATGAGATCAACGTCACGGTCGAGTATCATAATGAAAATGGTGATGTGACCGTCCTTCCTGAAGATATCGAAACCATCACGTATGAGATGAAGGACGGCGGTGCGTCATTGTCTGAGAACACAACGGGGCTTCTCTGCGCCGAAAATGGCTGGAAGAGCCGGAACCTGTTCCCGGTTAAGGATGATACCTATGCCATCAACTACACGCTGACAGCCGATGGCAGCGACAACCATTATCAGGCGTCCTATATCTGGACCGTGGACGGTGTCGTCCAGAAGAGCCGGACGAACCGCATTTCCGATTTCAGAAATGGCAGCACAAACGGCAAGAAGATCACGGTTAAGATCGTGCTTCAGGAATCCGAATTTGATTTCTATCTGTACAATGGCCTCGAACTCTTCGCCGGCGGTGAAGACGGGGCACAGTTCACCATGGAAAAAGGCGGCAAATCCGTCGCTGTGACCTATGATAAGGGCACCGGCCTGTTCACCGCCAAGGGTATGGAAGACGGTGTCTGGACACTGACCGAAACCGTTACACCGGAAGGTTATACCGGTGGTAACTGGAGTGTCACGGTCAGCGGCGGCAAGGTGACCCGGGTTATGGATAATGCCCGCGAGGTCCGGGAATCCGCGAACAGCGCAGGGGTTTACAGTCTTCATAATACCGCTACCGGTTCACTGGCCCTGACGGTTAAGAAAATCTGGGACGAGAGCGTGCCGGCTGATCAGAGAAGCGAGGTTTCTGTTGAGTTCATTCCGCTTTACAGCGGCAAGAGCCTGATGGATGATAATATGGCGCCGCTCCGGTTGGATGATAAAGATGTGCAGCGCGCCGCCTTCGTGGCCGTTCTTAATGAAGAAAATGGCTGGCAGCAGGCGATGAACCTTGTGCCGGGCTATATCTATGCAGCTATTGAAGAGACATCCGATACCTATGAATCCGACTACGATGTCACCTATTGCCTGAAGACAGCTGATGGCAAGACGGAAACAGAATGGGCGGTCAAAGCGCCCGGTGCCGAAAGCATCGAGATTCATGACAATAAGAGTGCAGCCTGGATTTCAAACAACAGTGACGGGGCAACGCTGGAAGTCACCAATGCCGTGAAGACAACGGCGGCGATGATCAGCGGTAAAGTCATCTGGGATGACAATAACAATGAAGCCGGCGAAAGACCCGAAAAGGTCACGATCCATATATGGGATGGTGACGATGAGGTGGCCAAGCTCGACATTTCCGCAGAGACGGAATGGGAGTGGTTCTGGGCCGGTCCGGAGGATAAGGGTGTTGACCTGACCAAGACCTATACCATCACCGAGGATCCGGTGGCGGCCTATGACGGGTCTGTCGACGGTTATGACATCACCAATGCTTATACCGGCACTGAAGAAGGCACACTTCATATTAAAAAGACCTGGAAAGAAGAGGCCTGGTCCTCTCCGGTCGATCATGAGGCCGTCACCCTGACAGTTCTCAGAAATGATGTGCCCTATCAGAAAGTCACACTGTCAAAGGAAAACGATTGGGCAGCGAATCTGACACACTGTAAGCTGCAGGATAAAAACAATAAGGCTTATACCTTCGCCCTGAGGGAAGATAATGTGCCGGAGGGCTACAAAGTCACCACATCCGTCACATCAGTTCCGGATGGCTGGGAGCTGGAGGCTGTCAACAAGAAGATCAATGACAATGAGCAGACACTCTCAGGCAAGAAGACCTGGGTGGGTGATGACGACAAGACGGAGGCCAGACCTGAAAAGGTCACCGTGCATCTGAAAGCCAACAATGAGGACGTGGAAGTCTATGAGCTTTCGGAAGACAATAACTGGAGCTGGAGCGGTGAATATCCCAAGCGGGATGCCGCAGGCGACACCATCACGTATACAGTGACGGAAGATCCGGTCGAAGGTTATCTCACCTCTTATAAAGGGCTTGATGTGACCAATACGTATATCGGCAAGCCAGACAATAAGGCGGTCATCAAGATTAAGAAGACCTGGGTCGATAAGAAAGATTCACATGAGGCTGTCACCGTTCAGCTGTGGCAAAATGCCAAGGCGATCGACGATCCGCTGACGCTGTCGGCGGACAACAACTGGGAGGCCACGCTGAATGACTACCCGGTGAGAGACGGAGAGGGCAATGCTTACAGCTATTCTGTAACCGAAGAGGTGCCGGATGGTTACACCGCCTCTTATGAAACGGCGGTTGATGCGGAAAGCCGCACCTGGACGCTGGCCATCACCAATACCGCTGAGGAGGATGAACCGGAAACGGTCGATCTGTACGTGTCAAAGACCTGGGTGGATAGTGACGATGCTGCCGGCGCAAGACCGGAGTCTGTTCAGGTTGATCTGAAGGCTGACAATGACACAATTCAGACAGTGGTCTTAAATGCAGGCAATAACTGGAGCTGGTCAGAATTGCAGATGCCGAAATACTCAGCATCCGGCGAGGCCATTTCCTACAGTGTTGTCGAAAAGGCCGTGACCGGATACACCACCACCTATGACGGCTTGAATGTCACCAACACCTACGTGGGCACACCGGAAGAGGAAAACGTGGATGTTCAGCTGATCGTGACCTGGGACGATGATAGTTATGAGGGTCGTCCGGAGAAGGTGAATGTCAATATTCAGCAGAGTTCGGCTGCGGAAACCATGGAGACAACGCTGACCGATTTAGAGACACCGGATCGGCTGGAAAAAAATGCGGGTCAGTTCCCCGCAAAAGATGCCGACGGCAATCCCTACAGCTACAGCGCCTCCATCGAACCGATCGACGGCTACACCGCTACCTACGGCGCCACCTATGATGCTGATGAGAAGCTTTGGGTGCTGACCATTGCCAACAAACGGGACGTTCAGCCTGTAGAACCGGAGACACAGGACATCACCATTGCCAAGACCTGGGCAGGCGATGAGAAAGCGCTTGATGCCAGACCTGAGTCTGTGACGGTGTATCTCCTGGCCGACGGCGAGATTTCTGAGGAAATTACCCTCAGTGAAGAAAACAGCTGGAGTCTCACAAAGACGGTGCCGATCAAGAATGCGGCCGGAAACACCATCGCCTACAACATTCTGGAGCAGCCGGTGGCCGGTTATGCCACAACCTATGACGGGTTCACGGTGACCAATACCAAGACAAATCTTAAGGAAACCGTTGACCTGCGTGTTGTGAAGGAATGGGATGATACCGAAGAGACAGAGCATGCGCCGGTGACCATGACCATTTTAAGAAATGATGAGGCGCTTAATGAAGAGGTGATGCTTTCTGAAGAAAATGGTTGGACTCAGACCCTGACAGGTTTTGACCGGTTTGATGAAAATGGTCTGCCTTACATCTACGCCTTAAGGGAAAATGTGGTGCCGGAGGGGTATGAGGTCATGTATGAAACATCATTCACACCCTATACCTGGGAACTGACAGCCGTTAATATGGCGCTCATCCCGACACCGACACCGACGCCAACACCGCAAACGACCCCGACACCGGAACCGACTCCGACACCGGAGCCGACACCAACGCCGGGCCCGAATCCGCCGACACCGGAACCGACACCTGGTCCGAATCCGCCGATGCCCACACCGACGCCGAATCCGAATCCGCCGGTGCCCACACCGACAGACGGGCCGTCCAATCCCACACCGGGTGATGCGACGCATCGCACCCCCAATACCGGGGATGCCAGCCTGCCGTTCCTTTGGGGCGCTATGCTGCTGGTGAGTGCGCTGGGTATGGCAGTGGTATTCAGGAAGAGAAAAACTAAATAAGGTTTTGGCTTAACGGCATGATGTGTACTGAAAACCGACAGATAAAGGAGCAGATTCGATTGGGTCTGCTCCTTTTATTGCTGGCGAGAATTACTTTTTCGGAGGAGGCCCCGGAAGACTAATTTGTCACCGGCACGCTGGGGTATTTCTGGGCCTGCGGGCCCTGCCCAATTATTTCTCAAGCCGTTCGGGCACCAAAACCGATAGTGAAAGCAAGATAGCAGGGCCGGCGGGCCCTGCTCAATTGTTTCGCAGGCCATTCGGGCACCAAAACCATTAGGTTGAGAACAGGAGTATCGACTGTTTCGAGGGCAAAAATCAGGCTCGGCCCTGATAAGCTCAAAATATACGTAGTAGCAGTGTACTTTTGGCTGTTTTCAAGCGGAAGTGGGCACTGATGGAAGCATGCTTTTTGTCTGCGCAGGGTTAGAGGTCTCAAAACGGCCTGAAATTGACACTGATAACCGTGCTGAAAGCAAGATTCCAGGGTCGGAGAGGTTTTCGGCACCGGGATGATGAGAAAAGCAAGCGAGCAGGGCCAGTGGGCCCTGCTCAATTATTATTCAGGCCGGTTGGACACCAAAACCATTAGGGTGAGAACGGGAGTGTCGACTGTTTTGCGGGCTAAAATGAGATACACCCCCGTGTGGCTTGCACGAAATAACATACAAAACATGAAAGGAGTTGACAGTTAAATCGCCAAATAGGACAATGTATACATTACGCGACTTTGTGAAATGTGCGCAAAAAACAGGGTGAAATCAGAGCGGGTGATGGAATAATATCTGATATTTTGCGCAAAAATGAAAAGTTCAGCATATAAAGGAACGGAAAGAGGATACAAAACACTATGGGAAAACTGGTACCGAAATTTTTCACGATACTGAAGAGTTACACCCGGCAGCAGTTCATTAAGGATATCACGGCGGGTATTATCGTCGCGATCATTGCCTTACCGCTGTCGATCGCTTTGGCTCTGGCTTCCGGGGTTTCACCGGAGCAGGGTCTTTACACGGCTATTGCCGCCGGCTTCGTGATCTCCTTCCTCGGAGGTTCACTGGTGCAGATCGCCGGTCCGACGGCGGCTTTTGCCACTATCGTTGCCGGCATTGTGGCCCGGAACGGTATGTCGGGGTTGATCATCGCCACGATCATGGCCGGTATTATTCTGATTGTGATGGGGCTTCTGCGTTTGGGCAGTCTCATTAAGTTTATTCCGTACACCATTACCACAGGCTTTACCGCCGGTATTGCCCTGACCATTGTGGTGGGCCAGCTGAAGGATTTCTTCGGTCTGACCATTGTGACGGAGGAACCGCTTATTGAAACCACAGAAAAGCTGTCTGCGGTGGTCAAGAACTTCAGCACCATCAACATGCAGGCGGTGATCGTCGGCGTGGTGTGTCTGGCGGTCCTGATCATTTTCCCGATGCTGCCGGGCGTGCTGAAGAAGATCCCCGGTTCACTGGCCGCTGTTGTGGTGGGCATTATTATGGTGAAGGGCTTCCACATGAACGTCAACACCATCGGTGATCTTTATGAGATTTCCAGCAGCCTGCCCAGCATTCAGCTTCCGGGCATTTCCTTATCCACCATCGGGGCATTGCTGCCGGATGCCTTTACCATTGCCATTCTGGCAGCTATCGAATCCCTGCTGTCCTGCGTTGTGGCCGACAGTATGGTGAACGATCGCCACAATTCCAACATGGAACTGGTGGCTCAGGGTGCCGGTAATATTGCCTCCGCCCTGTTCGGTGGTATCCCGGCCACAGGCGCCATCGCCCGTACTGCCGCCAACGTGAAAAACGGCGGCCGCACACCGGTTTCAGGTATGATTCACAGCGTGACCCTGCTGCTCATCCTGGTGCTGCTGATGCCCTATGCGGCGCTTATTCCGATGCCGGCCATCGCTGCCATCCTGTTTATCGTCGCTTACAACATGTGCGAATGGCGGAAGTTTGTGTATCTGGTCCGCACCTCACCCAAGAGCGATATCATCGTGCTGGTGGTGACCTTTATCCTGACAGTCCTGTTCGACCTGGTTGTGGCCATCGAGTTCGGTATGCTGCTGGCGGTTGTGCTCTTCATGAAGCGTATGAGCGAAGAGACAGAAGTTTCCGGTTGGAAATATGTGGATGATGCGGATCACGATCCGGACAGCATCACACTGCGCACCGTGCCGAAGGGCGTGCTGGTCTATGAAATCAGCGGTCCGCTGTTCTTTGGTGTGACTGACAAGATCATGGACATCACGCTCCGGATGCATGACAAGTGTCTGGTGCTGCGTATGAGAAGTGTCAACTCCATTGACGCCACAGCCATCCATGCACTGGAAGAGCTTTACAAGGAATGTAAGCAGAAGAAGATCCACATGGTGCTGTCCCATGTCAATGAGCAGCCTATGAAATCCATGGAAAAGGCCGGTTTTGTCGACAGCCTTGGCGCTGAGAACTTCCAGCCCCATATCGATGAGGCTCTGAAGCGCGCAGAAGAACTGGTGAGCAAAAGGGCGTAAGGTTGAGAGGCTGAACCCCTCAAAAACAACACCGGAACATTTGATAGTGTTCGTCGGATTCCATTGCGGTAAATGGTTTCTGTGGTTGGTGTTATATAAGTTAGTATTGATAGACGAGGCAGCTGCGGCTGCCTCGTTTTGTATATCCCGATGAGCCAAGTGAATCCCCATGCTTGCATGGAAGGATTCATTTGGCGAACGGTAATCACCGAGAAGAAGCGAAGCGGAATCGAGGTGTTACCGGAGGGATAAAGGCAGGAGAAGGTTTTGCTCCTGCCCCGATGAGCCAAGTGAATCCTCATGCTTGCATGGAAGGATTCATTTGGCGAACAAAGGTTGGCAAACAAAGACGCGGAGTTTGATGCTTATGGTGTGATTTGATTTACAAAAGCCGGGGCATCCCCTATAATATTGACTAATGTGATTTCGTTTCACATAACAAAAAATGTGAAAAACCAACAACAAGTCCCGTGCGCATGCCATCAGCATGCCGGGGCGGAATGAGGGAGAACAACTTATGAAGCGAGAACGTCTGGGAAGTCGCCTGGGCTTTATCATGTTATCCGTGGGCTGTGCCATCGGCTGCGGTAATGTCTGGAAATTCCCGCGGATGTGCGGTCAGAACGGTGGCGGCAGTTTTATGCTGGTGTACTTTATCTGCCTGATTCTGCTGGGTATCCCGGTACTGGTCATGGAATTTGCTATCGGCCGGGCTGCGCAGACCAGCCCCCTTTATATGTACCGAAAACTCCAAAAGCCCGGACAAAAGTGGGGTGCTTTCGGGTGGATATGCCTCATCGGCAATATTGCCCTCATGGCCTTCTACGCCGTGGTCTGCGGCTGGCTCATTTATTTTTTCTACAGATTTGTGACGGGGCAGAATCAGGGCTTTGGCTTTGCCATGATGATCGCCAGGCCGGAAGTCAATGTTTTCTTCCTCCTGGTTACCGTGGTGATCGCCTTTGTGGTGTTGTCCTTCAACATTCAAAGCGGTCTTGAGCGCGTGACAAAGATCATGATGATCCTGCTCATGCTTCTGATGCTGGTGCTGGCAGGCCGCAGCCTTATGCTGGCCGGTGCGGCTGAAGGCATGACCTTCTATCTGAAACCGGACTTTTCAAAAATCGACGGGTCCGTCATTGTGGGGGCCATGAACCAGGCCTTCTTCACATTGTCTGCCGGTATGGGCGGCATGGCCATTTTCGGCAGCTATATTGACAAAAAGCGTTCACTGATGGGCGAGGCTGTCAACGTGGTGGCTCTGGATACATTGGTGGCAGTGCTGGCCGGCGTCATCATTTTCCCATCCTGCTTTACCTATGGTCTTGAAGTGAATGCCGGGCCGAGCCTCCTTTTCGACACCATGGCCACCGTTTTCAACAACATGGCCGGCGGTCGCCTCTGGGGCGCGCTGTTCTTCCTCTTTATGATCTTTGCGGCCCTGTCCACGGTGTTTGGTGTTTGCGAAAATATCCTGGCCATGGTTCGGGAACTGACCGGCTGGTCACGCGCCAAAGGCAGTGTTATCTGCGGGATCGGTGTCTTTGTGCTGGGTCTGACCACGGCTCTGGGTTTTAGTGTGCTCCATTTCCAACCCTTTGCGGAAGGGACCACCTGGCTTGATTTCTGGGACTTTATCGTGTCTACCAATATCCTGCCGCTGGGCTCTCTGGTGCTGGCTCTGTTCTGCTGTAATAAGATCGGCTGGGGCTGGGACAAATTCCTGCAGGAAGCCAATACCGGTACCGGTTTGAAGGTGGCCCGCTGGATGAAGCCGGTGTTCCGCTTTGTGGTGCCGGGGCTTATTCTGGTCATCTATGTCTATGGGCTGGTGACCTTCAGGTGGAAGTAAAAAGATCGCCTGCCTGGCTTTCAATTTGCGGGAGGTGTCCGTTTTTTTAGAAAATGATTTTAGAGGGGCTGTTGCATGAGAAGGGCGGAAGTGATAACATACTAAAAGTCATCGCATCTGCGGACTGAAAACAGCAGGCATTTCCGCGTATCAAAGATGCCAAGTCTTAACGGTGTGCACGTGTCCGTCTGACACGCGAGGCACCATCAAGGAGTTATCATATGATTCTTTCTAATAACCTTATTCTGCTCGCAGCCTACCTCGTTGTGGCGGCCGGCGTCACCTTCCTGTCCATCAAGGCGGCGGATTACGTCGACTGGATCGACAAGAAGACCAGCCTGTCCGGGGCTTTCATCGGCGGCATCATGCTGTCGGCGGTGACCTCCCTGCCGGAGCTTTTCACCAGCCTGTCCTCAACCCTTATGCTGGATCAGCCGGGGCTGTGTATCGGGAACATACTGGGGAGCGATCTTTTCAATATCATGGTGATCGCCCTTTTGATCCTTGTTTTCTACAAAGGCTTTTCACAGGCCCACATCGCCGACAGTCACCGCGTTGTGCTGGTGATGGTCCTGGTGTCTTACCTGGCCATTGCCCTTAATATGTGGGGCATTCTCACCTTTGAGGTACTGACCATTTCCGTGACATCGGTGCTGATCATCGCCGGGTACATCATCAGTGTGCGTCATTTATCTGATGAAAATGGGGCTGCCGACGAATCGGAGGATGACGTACCGCTGACACTCAAGCAGATCATCATCCGGTTTGTGATCGTCAGCATCGGCATTATCGCCCTCAGCATCCTCATTTCCTATGTGACAGATGCGATTTCCGACCGGTTCAGTCTGGGCAAGGGTATTGCCGGGGCCCTCTTTATGGGCGTGGCCACATCCCTGCCGGAGGTGGCATCCTCCATCGCGCTGTTCCGCAAGAAGAATTATGACATTGCGGTGGGCAATATCATCGGCAGCAATATTTTCAATCTGGCGATCCTGGGTGTGGTGGACATCATCTATGTGGGCGGCAGTGTCTACGACTTCACGGATCCCAAGACCGTCAACCTGATGTATACCGGCATTGTGTCCACGGTGCTGATGTATCTGGCGCTGAAGGTGAAGAACAAAGCGGTGCGGGTGCTGTCCCTTGTGGGCATCGTGGCCTCCTATGTGCTTTTCCTTTACCTGTAGGGGGATGTGAAAGAAGAGGCCGACAGGTCGACCCCACCGGCCCGGCTGAGTTTCTCCCGCTTCGTTTGGGGTGTCAGCCGTCCGGTCCGCCTGTCGGATGATGATAATCTGCAGGTTTCACAAATAATTCATGAGACAAAAAGCCATTTGATGTTATGATAGAGACATCGGATGGCTTTTATCATCTAAAGCCCCAGCCTGAGGGGTGCTCACAAAAGAAAAAACAGCTCCTGAAAATGACACGACGGAGCCTTGTAGTAGAAAGGAACAAGTATTTATGAAGAAAATGACTCTGACACGCATCACGGCTCTTTTTTTGGCCGCCCTTCTCACAATGGCCATGTTAGCCGGCTGCGGCAAAGGCAATGGCGGTTCCGAAAGCGCGGACTGCCCCTATGATACCGCTGTGGATATGTTAAATGTGGTCTGGGACAACGGCAACTGGGAATTCCCGGCCGTGGGCGGCAACTTTGAATCCAGCGTGGACAACGCACCGGGGGCGCTGCCCATCAGCGATACCGATACCATGACTGCCATGTTGCTCATCCCGGAGGATGTGCAGGCGAAGGTGAAAGATGCGGCTACCGTATTCCACATGATGAACACCAACATGTTCACCGGCGCTGCCCTTATTCTGGACGGTATGAGCGCCGATGAAGCCGCCACAAAGCTGAAAGAGGCTTTCCTGGCCAATCAGTTCATGTGCGGGGCTCCGGAAAAAATCGTCATTTACACCGTGGGCACCGGTCTTGTGTATGCCTATGGCCTTGCCGTTAACATCGATGAGGTGAAAGCTGCCGCCGAAAAACTGGAAGGCGCCAAGCTGGTGGTGGAAGAAAACTATATGTAAATCAAACGGGAGTGGCAACGCATGCTGTTTTCAAGTATCAGCTTCTTATATGTATTCCTGCCTGTGGTGATCCTGCTTTATATGTTGGTGCCGGGGCGGGGCAAAAATATCGTGTTGCTGCTGGCCAGCCTGTTTTTCTATGCCTGGGGTGAGATTCGCTACCTGCTGTTGATGGTGGGGGCCATCGCCCTTGGCTACGTGGCCGGCCTCCTGATCGAAAAAATGAGCGGTCGCCGTGCCGGCAAACTTGTGCTGGCAGCGGCCGTTTTGCTGTGTCTGGGGATTCTGGGCATCTTTAAATACGCAGACTTTTTCATCAGCAGCTTCAATCAGGCCTTCGGCGGTGCCCTGCCGCTTTTGAAGCTGGCGCTGCCCATCGGCATCAGCTTCTATATGTTCCAGGTCATCAGCTACATGGCGGATGTGTACCGGGGCCGGACGGAGGCGCAGAAAAATCCGCTGACCCTGGCGGTGTATATCGCCATGTTCCCGCAGCTTATCGCAGGACCCATTGTCCGTTACACCGATGTGAAGGCGGCCCTGACGGATCGGCAGATCACGGCACCGGCGGTGTCGGAGGGCATCACCCGGTTTGCCATCGGTCTCGGTAAAAAGGTGCTCATTGCCAACACCCTGGGTGAGCTGTGCGCCGTCTATCGGGGAATTTCTGAACCCACCGTGCTGTTCACCTGGCTCTATGCGGCGGCGGTAACCTTGCAGATTTATTTTGATTTTTCCGGCTACAGCGATATGGCCATCGGTCTTGGCCGGGTGCTGGGCTTTTCATTTCCGGAAAACTTCCGTCATCCTTTGACGGCGGGGAGTGTCACGGATTTCTGGCGGCGCTGGCACATCACCCTGGGCAGCTGGTTCCGGGATTATCTCTATATCCCCCTGGGCGGCAACCGAGTGGCTCCGTGGCGCCATATCTTAAACATTTTCGTGGTCTGGATGGCCACCGGCTTCTGGCACGGCGCCGGCTGGAATTTCATCATCTGGGGGCTCTTTTTTGCGGTGCTCCTCATCATTGAAAAGTACGGCCTGTTAAAACACCTTGGAAAATGGCGTGTGCTCAGCCACTTTTACCTGATTCTCACGGTGGGCATCAGCTTCATCATTTTTGATAATGATGTCCTGGCAATGGGACTGGCCCGTATCGGCAGTCTCTTCGGGGCCGGGGGCATCCCATTTTCATCGGCGGAAACCCTGTTTTATCTGAAGGATTTCGGGATAATCCTTCTCATCGCGGTGCTGGGGGCCACCCGGCTGCCGCTGATGCTGGTGCAGAAGCTGAAAACCCGGCACGAAGGCGCGGTGGCGATCGTAACGCCATTTTTCAACGCGGCGCTCATTCTGCTGGCCACGGCCTTTATTGTGAACGGGTCCTTTAACCCCTTCCTGTATTTCCGGTTCTGAAAATGAATAGATATGTTCTGACGGTTGAGAGATGTTCTCTTGAATGGAGCGTATGAGAGATATGAAACGATCGATTGGAGATAAATTGAATATCGCGCTGGCGGTAGTCATTTTCCTGGGCCTTTTCATTTTCTTTGTGGTGAAGCCCGATGACGCGGTGTCCCTCAGCGAGCGGCGGCCGCTGAAAACCATGCCCGAGGCCAGCGTGGAAACCATTTTCGGAAAAAAAGGCGGCAGTTCGTTTATGGACGAATTTGAGGTTTACGCCAAGGACCAGTTCCCGATGCGGGAGGGGTTCCGCACCCTGCATGCTCTGAGCGGGCGCTATGGGCTGGGGCGGCAGGAAATTAACGACCTTTACGTGACGGACGGGTTCATCGCGAAGCTGGAGGATGGCTGCCACGAGGCGGATATGGTCTGGGCGGCGGACCGGATCGGGGCGATCCTTGATAAGTACGGCAGCGACCGGGCCACCATGGCCATCATTCCCGACAAGAATTATTATCTGGCCCCGGAAATGGGGGCGCCGGCTCTTGATATGACGGCTTTCGAAGGGTATTTTGAGGAGCGGCTCGGGGACCGGGTGAGCTTTGTCGATCTCAAAGGACAGCTTACGAAGGACCATTTTTATCGGACGGATTCTCACTGGAAGCAGGACATGTTGCCGGAGATCGCCGCAAGACTCCTTTCGGAAATGGGGCGTCCGGCGGGCGCCACGGCGTACCGGTGCGAACGGGCGGCCGATGATTTCCGCGGTGTTTACTATGGGCAGGCGGCGTTGCCGCTTGCAGCGGATACCCTCAACTATCTGACCTGGGACGGCATGGAAAATGTGTCGGTATGGGATCATGACAGCGGGAAGCCTGTGGCCATGCCGCTTTACAACACGGACAAGCTGGCTGGGGCGGATCCTTATGAGTTTTTCCTGTCCGGGTCAAAGGGGCTCATCACCATGGAAAATCCTGCGGCGCCCGAGGGACATCTGGTGCTTTTCCGGGATTCCTTCGGCAGCAGCCTGGCGCCGCTTCTTCTGGAGGGGTACCGGCAGGTGACGGTGGTGGACATTCGCTACATCAGCCCGTCCATCCTGGACCGCTTCATTGATTTTGAAAATGCGGATGTGCTTTTCCTCTACAGCACCTCGGTGCTCAACAACAGTGTGGGGCAGATCCTTAAGTGAATGATTGATGATTATGCCGAAACCGGCCGTCGATGCTGAGTGTCAGACACTCGCATGGCGGCCGGTTTTGAACCGCAGCGAGCATTCCCCCGCTTCAAAGACGTAGAGTTTTAAGTGGGGTGCGGGGGAAGCTCGCATCAGCAGGGGTAAAAGCCCCTGCTGATGGGCTACCGAAGGTAGCTGCGGTTCACGAGCAAGTAGCAAAGCGGACATCGCGGCCCGCGGTATCGACAGAGGAGAAAATGATGGAAAAACGAAAAAAATCATATGATTTCAATATGATGGTATGGCATAAAAATGAATAATTTGCTAAAATGTTCCGGTTGTGAGCCTTTGATGCTCACCACTTGAGGAAGAATGTTATGCATACATCGACGATAAAAAAATCATTTACGGCCTCAATCCCGATTCTGGCCGGTTATATCGCCCTGGGGATGGGCTTCGGCATTTTGCTCAGAAATGCCGGGTATGGGTTGCCCTGGGCATTTTTGATGAGCCTTGTGATCTATGGCGGCACCATCCAGTATGTGGGGGTCAGTCTCATTGCGGGCCCCGCATCCATCATTTCCACGATTCTGACATCCTTGATGATCAATGCCCGGCAGCTGTTCTATGCCATTTCCATGATCACCCTGTATAAGGATGCCGGGAAATTCAAGCCTTATCTGGTGCTGTCCGTCACGGACGAGACCTATTCTCTGCTGTCAAACGGCAAAACACCGGAGGGGGTTGATCCTCATGAGTATCGTTTCTGGGTCTGCCTGTTCTGTCAGTGTTACTGGATCATCGGCGGTCTTCTGGGCAATGGCCTTGGCAATGTGCTGCCCTTCAGCACACAGGGCATTTCATATTCCATGACAGCCCTTTTTGTGGCATCCTTGACCGAGCAGTGGATCAGCACCAAAAATCACGTGCCGGCCCTCACCGGCATCATTTCCACCCTGGCCTGCCTGCTGCTTTTCGGACCGGAAAAATTCCTGATCCCGTCCATGATCGTCATTACCTTTGTGCTCACCGTTCTGCGGGGGCCGATGGAACACCGGGAGCATCTGACTTATGACAGTGAAGCAACCCAGGATACGGCAGCCGAAAGCGCTGCGGTCGAAAGCACCTCGTGTGCCGAAGATAAAGTGAAGACAGCCGCGGATAGTGAGAAATTGCAGGCGATCGTTGACGGTATGCCGCAGGAGAATAGTAGTGCGACAGATGCAGGAAAGATGCTGTATGACAATGCATCTGATGTGATGAGAGAGGAGGCTGTGAAATGAGTTATACGTTCATCCTGATTCTGATCATGGCCCTCATCACCATTGCTTTGAGAGCCCTGCCGTTTCTTATTTTCACAAAGGATCGGAAGACACCGGCCTATATTATCTATCTGGGCAAGGTTCTGCCCCAGGCAGTCATCGGCATGCTGGTGATTTATTGCCTGAAGGATATCAGCCCCAGGGTGGCCCCTTTTGGTTTGCCGGAAATCCTCGCCGCTGCGGCGGTGGCCCTGCTGCAGGTCTGGCGCCGGAATGCGGTTCTGAGTATCCTCGGCGGCACCGCCATTTATATGGTGCTGGTGCAGGTGGTGTTCTGAGCGGTGCATTCAGGATGTCATTGCAGAACAGCAACTATTTCCCTGATTTATTGAAGTAGAACTTAAGGCATGGCCTTAGGGGAAATCTTGCTTTGTTTTATCAGATTATATTCGATTTCTATAAACCCTCGCATGATGGCCGGACAGGCTGTTATGCGAGGGTTTTGCGTTGTCGAAGCTTTCTGTCAAGATGGCATCGGAACAAAGGAAAATCAAGCCTCGTATTTGTTGAAAGGGACAAATGGCGAAAAAACTCCTGCTAAAATAGACATAATTGCTCGATTGTACCGCTTTTTGGTTTATATATGGCTGAAATGTGTGACAAATAAATAACATCGTGCAAAATAGTTAAGAAATGAGTGAAATTATTGTTGAGGATTCAAGGCGAATTATTTGGACAAATCATCAACCGGTGGGTAGAATGTTGGTAAAGCGGAGTAAAATATGGACGAAATGCAAATTGCTGGAATTTGCTACACAAATTGATTGAAAGGAAATAGCCGCGGGGGCGGCATGCAGGAGGTATGACTTATATGGAGGGAAATATGTTGAACAGGTTTGAGAAGTTTGTCTATAACATTACAGAAATCGATCTTTACTGGCATAGACTGGCTGCAAACGTTATGAAGGAGCATGGTCTGAAGGGCAATTACGTGGTTTACTTCACCATGCTGCACAAGTTTTCCGATGGTCTGACAGCGCTGGAACTGTCCAAGACCTGTGGCCGTGATAAGGCTGACATCTCACGTGATGTGGCAGCGCTTGTGGCCAAGGGGCTGATGAAGCGTATCCAGGGTGTCAATGCCAAATACAGAACCCGCATTCTTCTCACAGAGGAAGGCCGTAAAGTGGCCGACACTGTGATCAAACGGGCCGAAACCGCTGTCTTCCATGTGGGCGGTCATCTGGATGATGAAGAACGGGAAACCTTCTATAAAGTCCTGGACCAGATCACCGATAACATGCGGACCCTGAGCCAGAGTGGTTTCCCGGCTGTTGAAGCACCGGAGATGGCTCATGGCAAGGCCTCTGAGGAGGGTCGTGCATGAATCCCATTGAGAAGATCTATTGCCGGGCTTTTCAGTTGTGTCTGAGAATCGCCCTGCCGGTGCTGCCCTATCGCAATCCTCAGCAGCTCAACGGCACGCGGGCCATTCCCGGACTTCTGAAGGAAAAGCAGGTATCGACCGTTCTCCTGGTGGCCGACGGCGGTGTGCGCCGTCTCGGTCTGACAGCCTTTCTTGAAAACCTGCTGAAGGAGCAGGGCATCACAGTGGCGTTGCATGAGCAGAACACACCGAATCCCACCATTGATGATGTGGAGCATGCCCGGGAGGTTTATCTCTCCGCCGGGGCGCAGGCCATCATCGCCATGGGCGGCGGGTCTGCCATGGATTGTGCCAAGGCCGCGGGGGCTCGCATCGCCAAACCCCGTCAGCCGATTTCGAAAATGAAGGGTATCCTGAAGATCCTTAAGAAGACACCGCTCCTCATCGCGGTGCCCACCACCGCCGGCACCGGCTCAGAAGCCACGCTGGCAGCGGTCATCACGGATGCCAAAACCAAACATAAATATCCCATCAATGACTTTCCGCTTATCCCGGATTATGCGGTACTGGAGCCCAAGATCACTCGGAAACTGCCGCCGTTTATCACGGCCACAACCGGTCTTGATGCGCTGACCCACGCGGTGGAGGCCTACATCGGTCGTTCCACCACCAGACTGACCCGGGCCATGAGCGAGGAGGCGGTGACCCTGATCCACCGTCATCTTAAGGAAGCCTATCACAATGGTGAAAATGAAACAGCCCGGGCGGGTATGCTCCGGGCTGCTTATTGTGCCGGTGTGGCCTTCACCCGGTCCTATGTGGGGTACATTCACGGTGTGGCCCATTCCCTGGGTGGCCAGTATGGCATTGCCCACGGTCTGGCCAATGCGGTGATCCTGCCCCGTTTCCTGGATCGATACGGCAAGGCCTGTGAAAAGAAGCTGGCGAAGCTGGCCCGCAAGGCCGGTGTGGTGGAAGAGGGCCTGTCCGATGAGAAGACAGCCCGCCGATTTATCGACTGGATCTATGATCTCAACCGTGAATTTGATCTGCCGAATGGCTTTCCCGAGATTGAGGAAGCAGACATTCCGGTCATGGCGGCTCATGCGGCGAAGGAGAGCAATCCGCTTTATCCCGTGCCCATGCTCTTTAATGCCAAAGAACTGGAGCCGGTCTATCATCAGCTGATGGTAAAAGAGAAGGAAACCTCCGTGGAAAAGATCGTGGCGGCCCAGAGAACGTATTTCGGGACCGGCGCCACATTTTCGATAGAAGAAAGACGCCGCGCCCTGCGTAAATTGAAGGCGTCCATCAAGAGTCATGAGGCTGAGATCAATGCGGCTCTGGCGGCGGACCTGGGGAAGAGCACCATGGAAAGCTACATGTGCGAGGTGGGCCTTACCCTGTCGGAGCTTGGCTACATGGAGCGACACCTTAAAAAATGGTCCCGCCCCCATCGGGTGGCCACGCCTCTGGCCCAGTTCCACGCCTCGAGCTTTACGGTGCGGGATCCTTATGGCGTTGTGCTCATCATGTCCCCCTGGAATTATCCGTTTTTACTCACCATGGAGCCGCTCATCGGAGCCATCGCCTGCGGCAACTGCTGCGTGGTGAAGCCCTCGGCCTATTCCCCCGCCACCTCGGCGGTGATGGGCCGGATTATCTCCGAATGTTTCCCGCCGGAATTTGTCACGGTGGTGGAAGGTGGCCGCGAGGAAAATAAAGCGCTGCTGGATCAGACCTTTGATTACATTTTCTTCACCGGCGGTGTGACGGCGGGCAAGGAAGTGATGCGGCATGCCGCGGAGCATCTGACACCGCTCACATTGGAGCTGGGGGGCAAGAGCCCCTGCGTGGTGACGGATTCGGCCAACCTCAAGCTGGCGGCGAAGCGCCTGGCCTTCGGTAAGGTGCTCAACTGTGGCCAGACCTGCGTGGCGCCGGATTACCTCCTGATCGATAAGCGTGTCGAAAATGAGTTTCTCGGCTACCTGAAGGATCAGATTCAGGCCATGGTCGGGGCGGATCCTTTCAAAAATGATGATTATGTCCACATGATCAACGAGAAGCATTTTGATCGTGTGATGGGGCTCATTGACCCGGCGAAGGTTTACTGCGGCGGCAAGGGCGACCGGGCAACCCTGCGGATCCAGCCCACCATCCTGCAGCACGTGGTGCCGGAGGATGCGGTGATGCAGGAGGAAATTTTCGGACCGGTGCTGCCGGTGATGACCTACGACAATATCGAAGAGGTCTTCGCGTTCATCAAGAGTCGGCCCCATCCCCTGGCGGCCTATCTTTTCACACAGGATAAAGCCCTGGAAAAGCGGTTCCTCCGGGAGGTGACCTTCGGCGGCGGCTGCATCAATGACACCATCATCCACCTGGCCACATCGGAAATGGGCTTCGGCGGTGTGGGTGGCAGCGGCATGGGCAGCTACCACGGCAAGAAGAGCTTTGACACCTTCAGCCATGAAAAGAGCATCGTCAAAAAATACACCTGGATGGATATGCCGGTGCGCTACGCACCCTACACGGAATTCCGGAATAAACTGCTGCGGCTGTTCCTGAAGTGAGGGGAAGCGGAGCCCCATTTTCGTCATCAACGACGGTGCAAATGACGGTATAACTATCGGTATAGATGACGGTATAAACGGGGATTTACCTCCACAAGCGAAAAAAATAGCGTGATGCGTCACAGCATTATGTTGTGGCGGATCACGCTTTTTCTTTTGGAATTTTTATTCGGAAAATGTTCCGGTTTTCAGCCGAGGTCGACGGCGGGCCTTTAATTATGAGGCTGTTCAGGCGTCGCTTTTGGGGTTGAAAATGGGTCTCCCGCCGACGTCAGTCCTCCGGCAGCAGGGCGGCCAGTTCCGGGAAAATCTCCAGCGTCCGTTTCAGGGTGCCGGTGCAGCGGGCCAGGGTGATGCCGTAGTTTGTAAAAGGAATCCCCTGATCCTCGGCGCAGGTCATGCGGAAGCGGACCTCCCGGTCATTGAGCATACAGGCCCCGCAATGGATGATGAGGTCATAGCCGGACAGATCTTCCGGGAAGCCCTGTCCGGAGGAGGTTTCAAAGCAGAAGGTTTTGCCGCAGAGCGCCTGCAGCATTTTCGGGATCTTGACAGTGCCGATGTCTTCGCACTGGCGATGATGAGTGCAGCCCTCGGCCATGAGGATACGGGCCTGATCGGGCAGAGCAGTGGCGGCTGCGATGCCCCGGATAGCACACTCAAGGAAGCCTTTATACCGGGCCATCAGAATCGAAAATGTGGTAAGCGGCACATCCGCCGGCACAATGGGGGCCACAACGCCCAGCGCCTGGCTGTCGGTGATGACAAGCCGGGGCGGTTCTTTGAGGGCATCCAGTGTGCGCTGAAGTTCCGTTTCCCGGCAGGTGAGACAGACGGCGCCGGCATCCAGGATATCCCGGATGGCTTTGACCTGGGGCAGGATGAGACGGCCTTTCGGTGCGGAAGCATCGATGGGGCAAACCAGCACCACCGTGTCGCCCGGAGCAATGAGATCCCCCACAAGACGGAGCGGATTTTCCTCCGGCCGGATATGGCCCAGCAGTTCTTTGAACTCGGTTAAGTGATAACCCGTCTCGGCGCTGACACAGATGACGGGGATGGACGGCTGTTTTTCGGATGCCGAGGCATAGTCGATAGCCGGCGTTCCGGCGGCGTTTTGGCCTGAGGCATCCGATCCGGCGAGACCGGCAAAACCGGCGAAACCGGCAAGCCCGGGCACCGCCTCCCGTGCCACCTCGCCGTTATCGCACTTGGTCAGGGCGATGAGAGCGGGGATCTTCTTCTCCTGAAACAGCTTAAGGAGCTCTTCGTCGTAGGCCGAAAGTCCCACGGTGTGATCAACCGCCAGCACGGCGATGTCCACCCGGTTGATGAGACGGCGGGAGCGGAGGACCCGGAGATCCCCCAAAGCACCGGAATCGTCAAAGCCCGGGGTGTCGATGATGACCACCGGGCCCAGGGGCAACAGTTCCATGGATTTGGTCACCGGGTCGGTGGTGGTGCCTTTGACATCCGACACCACGGACATGGGCTGACCGGTCACGGCATTAACAAGACTTGATTTGCCGGCATTCCGGCAACCGAAAAAACCGATGTGAAGCCGGTCGGCGCCGGCGGCAGTATTTAAATTGCTCATGGAAACCTCCTGAAGAACGCTGAAGGTATGCAAACAGACCGCCGGCATTCAGGTTTTTCTGAAGGCCGGCTGCGGAAAAACTGGAAAACAGGGCTGTCGATCGTGACAGCCCTGCTTATGATTGAGTGGGTGTTTCAGAATCGGAAATCCCGTTCGCCGGCCACAATCTTCTCAAGGCGTTCCTTGACGATGCCCTTAACCTTTTCGTTGGGGATGTCGTCAACGCGGCGCTCGATAATGGCGCGGCCCACGGCCTGAGTTTCGGGTGAGGCGTAATCCTCAAGATACTCCTGCAGGGTCATGATGGCGTTGGGCAGACAGCAGTTCTGAATCTGGCCGGATTTGCACAGAGACATGAACCGGTCGCCGGTGCGGCCTTCCCGGTAGCAGGCGGTACAGAAGGACGGAATATAATCCATTTCCATCAGCCAACGGACCACTTCGTCCAACGTGCGGCGGTCGGAGACATCAAACTGAGAGGTGTCCTCCGGCCGTTCTTCTTCGGTGTAACCGCCCACGGAGGTGCGGGAGCCGCCGGAGATCTGGGAAATGCCCAGGTGCAGGAGACGTTCGCGGGTCTTCTGGCTTTCTCTTGTGGAAATGATCATGCCGGTGTACGGCACGGCGATGCGGATGACCGCCACGATCTTGGCAAAGGTATCGTCGTCGATGGCGTTGGTGAACTTCGTCGGATCGATGTCGTCCGCCGGGCAGATACGGGGCACGGAAATGGTGTGCGGGCCCACGCCAAAAACGGCTTCGAGGTGTTCGGCATGCATCAGCAGACCGGCCAGCTCATAGCGGTATTTGTCCAGGCCAAAGAGAACCCCGAGCCCCACATCATCGATGCCGCCCTGCATGGCGCGGTCCATGGCCTCGGTGTGATAGCAGTAATCGTGCTTCGGTCCCCAGGGATGGAGCTCTTCGTAGGATTCCTTGTGATAGGTTTCCTGGAAGAGGATGTAGGTGCCGATGCCGGCGTCCTTCAGACGGCGATAGTTTTCAACGGTGGTGGCGGCAATGTTGACATTGACGCGGCGAATGGCCCCATTTTTGTGCTTAATGGAGTAAATGGTTTTGATGGATTCCAGGATGTATTCCAGCGGATTGTTCACCGGATCCTCGCCGGCCTCCAGCGCCAGTCGCTTGTGGCCCATATCCTGCAGCGCCATAACCTCGGCCCGGATCTCATCCTGTGTGAGCTTCTTCCGGGGAATGGTGCGGTTGATGGCATGATACGGACAATAGGTGCAGCCATTCACGCAGTAGTTGGACAGATAGAGGGGGGCAAACATGACGATGCGGTTGCCGTAGAAGTCCTTCTTGATCTGTTCCGCCAGTTTGTAGACCCGCTCCAGTCGTTCCGGGTCCTCACAGGCCAGCAGCACGGAGGCTTCCCGGTGAGTCAGCCCCTTGCGAAGCTCGGCCTTAGCCAGGATCTCATCGATCAGCGCCCCGTCCCGGCAATGCTCGTCGGCATAGGCCAGCGTGGCCAGGATCTCATCGTGGTCGATGAATTCAACTGCGTTCATGGATTTTACGTCGTACATAGTGGTTTATACCTGCCTTTCTTTAAGGTCAGAACCGGCGGTGCCGGCATCTTTCCCCTTAGATATTATTTTTGGTTTTGATTCAAATGGTGTGGGCGTGTCATCTATATATAGAAGAAACGCGTCAGCATTTTTTCAGATGCGTGAGGTTGTGGCCTTGGCGGTGATACCCTCAATGTTGCCCAGCGCACCGGTCAGGGCATTGATGTCATCCAGTGGTGCATCGATGACGATGGAAATGATGTTGATGCCCTTGGCCGGATAGGGGATGCCCATGCGGCCGATGATGGCATCGCCGTATTTGTGAAGCAGAGTGTTTAAAGCTTCGGTGGATTCTTTATTTTCTACGATAATGCTGATGCTGGCTACGCGTGTTTCCATAGTGGGCTCCTTTCTGGCCGGAGAGTTGTGGCTCTCCATCGGACCGCCGGTTTTCGCAGCATTTTTTGAGATAAAAACGCAAATCCCGGGCGGTGGGGTCATCAATAATAGGTAATCTTTATTATACAACCGTTACAGTGTCGGACTCAACAAATGATTTTTTCTTGTCACAATGCCTAAGATTGTCGAAAAAACCATTTTCATGTGCATAATCTGTGAAGGTGTGTTAGAATTGTCATGTTTTTTTTCAAAAATGAGACGGCTTCAGGCACTCAGCTCTTTCAGCTCAGGCCCTATGAGCGCTTTGATAGCCTCTTCATACATAAAATATGCAGAAAATTGTATAATATGCATTTTTTATAAGTTTTTCTTGAATCTTTATAAATTATGTGCTAT
Organism: Lachnospiraceae bacterium; assembly: GCA_030526195.1. Classification (GTDB taxonomy): domain Bacteria; phylum Bacillota; class Clostridia; order Lachnospirales; family Lachnospiraceae; genus Chordicoccus. The sequence continues at coordinate 93,351 of JAUNDG010000006.1, read as the reverse complement.
CCTTTCTCCATTGTCGGAGTTTTATTGCAGTCCGACGACATGAGAAAGACCAGACATTCATCATTTTTATATAAAGGAGATAGCGATGAAACCGAATCCTAAATACTTATCATTCTACTATGAAACAACAAAAGAATTCCCGGACATCGTGCTTGACCGTGATAAGACAGCGCTTTGCATCATCGATATGCAGAACGAATTCATTCTGAGAGACTTCGGTGAAGCCAAGCAGTACAAGGAAATGGGCGAATGGGAACGTTGGATCCCGTTCCACGACAGACTGGATGATGTCACCATCCCGGCCTGCAAGAAGATGCTGGACTATTTCCGTGAAAATAAAATGTTCGTCACTTTCGGTCGTATTGCCTGCCTGATGGAATCCGGCGAAGACAGAAGCCCGGTCCAGAAGTCAGAAGGCTGGAACGGTATGCTGCTGCCGATCAATTCCTATGCAGCACAGATGATCGACGAACTGACACCGATGGAAAATGAGATCGTTGTCAACAAGACAACAGACTCCGTTGTCACCGGTACCAACTATGTCCGTCTGCTTCGCAACATGGGCGTTGAGACTGTTGTTGTGTGCGGTATCGTCACAGACCAGTGCGTCGCCGGTACAGTCCGCGACCTGGCTGACGAAGGTTTCCAGGTTATCGTTGTTGAAGATGGTTGTGCAGCTGCCGACATCACTCTGCATGATGCCGAGCTGAAGATCATGAACATCATTTACTGCAACGTTCTGTCATCCGATGAGACCATCGAGGTGCTGGAAGCTAATAAAAAGTAAATAAAGCCATTTAAGCTTCAAAAGATATACTTTCAGGAGAGGGGATTTAACACTATGGAAAATGGTTTAAAGAAAAGCCTTAAGCTGCCGCAGATGATTGCGCTGGCTGCCGGCGGTATGATCGCGGCCTGGATGGTCGAGATCCAGTACTGGTTCGAACTGACCGGTACAGGTGCTCTGTTTGCACTTATTGTTTGCGGCCTTCTGGTTCTGCCGCTTTGCTTCATTTACGCTGAGATGACTTCCACCATGCCGTATGCCGGCGGTGAGAACATCTGGGTCTCCAACGCATTCGGCTGGGATGCCGGCTGGATCTGCTGTTGGTTCGTGCTTCTGATGTACGTCATGGCCATGCCGACAGTTGCTTACGGTATCGCCAGTATGTTAGGTTACCTGACACCGGTCAGCGATGCCACTGTTAAACTGGTGGCTGCTCTGATCCTGGTGGGCTGGTTCTTCCTGACAAACTTCGAGATCAAGTTCATCGCCAAGCTGCAGAGCATCCTGTTCTGGGCCACACTGGTTGTGTCACTGATCGCTTCACTTATCTTTGTGTTCAGCGGTTCCTGGCATTTCTCAAACTTCACAGGCAACCTGCTTCCGAACGGCGGCAAGGGCTTCATGGCTGCCATCGCGCTGCTCATCATGAAGTTTATCGGTTTCGACCTCATTCCGCAGCTGTCTGAGGAATCCAACTTCCCGAAGAAAAAACTGTGGATGGCCTTCGTTGGTTCTCTGGGCCTCACAATCCTGATCTATGGTCTGGCCGTCTTTGGTGTCGGCGGTATCATTTCCCAGGATTGGGTTCTGCAGACTGACATCGTTGACCCGCGTGTGGCCGATATGATCGACCTGCACTGGCTGGGCGTCATTATCGTTATCATGGGTACCGGTACTTGCCTCACAACACTGAGCGGTTTCTGGATGTGCGCTTCCCGTACACTGTTCGGCGCTGCCAAGCAGGGTCAGTTCACCATGAAGCTGGCTAAGCTCAACAAGCATGGTCAGCCGGTTCTGGCTAACATCATCGTTGGTATCCTGTCCATCTACTTCACTGTATTTGCTCCGGATGCCTGGGTTAACTACATTTACACCATCTATGGTCTGACAGCCGGTGTTGTTTATCTCCTGGTTGTTCTGTCCTTCATCAAGTTGAGAAAGTCCAAACCGCAGTGGGAACGTCCGTACAAGCTGAACGGCCCGGCAACAGTTATCTGTGGTGTCGTCGGTTTCCTGTTCTGTATCTACGTTATCTACGTGACACTGACAACCATGGACCTTGGCGCCTGGATCGTTCTTCTGATCTACATCGTACTGGGTGTGCCGTTCTGGCTGTATGCCCGTATCATGCGTAAGAAGAATCCGGCTGTCTGGGATAAGCCGGTTATCAGCCCGGACAACACACCGACCATCAAATAAAAGGACGGTTGTTCCGAAATATCATTTTAAATCTGAATTGAAGCAAATGACTGGGTGCTGTCGCTGTCTGCGGCAGCACCTTTTACATTTGGCGAAACGTAATCACCGAGATGAAGCCAAGCGGAATCGAGGTGGCTTGAGGGTCTGACGAGGTGGCAAGTTAATTCGTTTCTGGTATTTTGAAATCCCGCCGGTTTTGTGAGATAATCAGACGGATTAGCCCTGAAAAACAGCAGGGTCATATAACAGATAGTAACAAGAGAAACAGATTTTTCAGATGGAAACAGACGAAAACTTTGTTAAGAATAAGAACGAGGAGACAACATATGAGAGCAGTTGTGACACGGGTATCCGAGGCTTCCGTCACCATCGACGGTCAGGTGAACGGTGCCATCGGTAAAGGATTTCTGGTGCTTCTGGGCGTGGGGCCGGAGGATACAGAAGCAGAAGCGGACAAGCTGGCGGACAAGGTCTGCGGTGTCCGCGTCTTTGAAGACGAAAATGGTAAGATGAACCTCAATCTTGAGGCTGTGGGCGGGGAACTTCTGGTAGTATCCCAGTTCACCCTGTTTGCGGATCTGAAGAGCCGTCGGCCCGGATTCACCAGGGCGGCGGGACCGGATGTGGCCAAGCCCCTCTACGAATACTTCATGAAGGCCTGTGAAAGCCGGGGCTTCCGGGTGGCTCACGGGGAGTTTGGTGCTGATATGCAGGTGGCTTCCGTCAATGACGGACCGGTGACATTGCTGTTTGATACGGCTGTTAAGGGATAGATCTGACAGCCCGAGAGCCTTGATCGGCCAAAAATGTGGCCTGAAAATCTGATTATTTGCTCGATAACGCTTGATAGGGCAACAAAAACGATGTATTGTAGCATGACAACCAAATATCAAGGCTATATAATGTGTAAAGTTGCTATGGATTTAATTTGGAGGATAAGACAACATGGCTTTAGATCTGAAGCATGCGGCAGAACGCAAAACATTCGAACTGCTGATCAACAAATTTTATAATAATATCGCAAACAGCGAAGACAGAACAGAAACCTATCTTTCTATCGTTGATTACGCTGCAAAATTCTATGGTAAGGGCGCTAAGGCTGAAAAGCTGGACGCTGTGAGAGCTGCCCTTAAGGACCCGAACAATCGCTGGGTCAAATTCATCAATAAGGTTATCGACGAGGCCAATCCGAAGTACGCTAAGAAGATGCTTCTGAACCTCGGTTACGAAGCTTTCTTCCGCGGCACAAAGATGATCCGCGCCAACCGTGAAAAATACGGCTGCAACATCCCGTGGCTGATCCTTTTTGATCCCACATCCGCCTGCAACCTGCACTGCGTCGGCTGCTGGTCCGGTACATACGGCCACAAGAGCAACCTGACCTTTGAGGAAATGGATAAGATCGTCACACAGGGTAAGGAACTGGGTGCCTACCTTTACATGATGACCGGCGGCGAACCGATGGTCCGCAAGAAAGACGTACTCCGTCTTTGCGAAAAGCACAATGACTGCTTCTTCGCGGCTTACACAAACTCAACACTGATCGACGAAGAACTGTGCCAGCAGGTTGAAGACCTGGGCAACCTGACCTTCATGCTGTCCATCGAGGGTACACCGGAAACAAACGATGCCCGTCGTGGTGACGGCCACTATGCCGCCTGCATGAACGCCATGGATCTGCTTAAGAAGCACGGTATCGTCTTCGGTACATCCATCTGCTACACACGCGAAAATATCGAAGCTGTCACAAGCGACGAGTTCCTGCGTTTCATCGCTTCCAAGGGCGCTCGTTTCGGCTTCTACTTCCATTACATGCCGGTCGGCACCAATGCTGCGCCGCAGCTGATGCCCACTGTTGAACAGAGACGTGTCATGGTTGACCGGATCCGCTACATCCGTTCCGATGAATGCGACATCGAGTTCTTCCCGATGGACTTCCAGAACGACGGCGAATTCGTCGGCGGCTGCATTGCCGGTGGTCGTAACTACTTCCACATCAACTCCAACGGTGATGCCGAACCCTGCGTCTTCATCCACTTCTCAGACTCCAACATCCGCGATAAGTCTATCCTGGAAATGCTGCAGTCTCCGCTGTTCATGAAGTATCATGAAGGCCAGCCCTTCAACCGTAACCACCTGCGTCCCTGCCCGATGCTTGAGAACCCGAAGGCTCTGCGTCAGATGGTCGCCGAAACAGGCGCTCATCAGACCAACCAGGAATCTCCGGAAGAGGTTGAAGAACTTTGTGGCAAGTGCGACGATTACGCCGCAGAATGGGCTCCGGTGGCCAAGGAAATCTGGGATAGCCAGACTCACAAGACACCGACTTACATGGCTTACTCAAAGGAAAAACAGGAACATCCGGAACTGGCTGCTTTCGAGAAGCCGGAAAACTGATCGCTTCACGCAAGCACTTTTGCCGATATCCGCATACTCATTTTTAGAAAATGGGGTGTCGGCTCACAAGACAGATCTGACAGGGCTGCCGCTGTATAGCAGTGGCCCTTTAGTGTGAAGAGCAAATAGCGAAGCGGACATCGTGCCCTGCGGGTATGGCGCGTGTCCGCTTTGAAAACAGAAAGAGAAAAACTATGTTGTCACAAAGAAATAAAGGTATATTGTGCATTCTCCTGGCGGCCTTTTTCTTCTCCCTCATGACGGTGGGGGTGAAAATGGCCGGTGATCTGCCCACCATGCAGAAGGTGTTGTTCCGCAACCTGGTGGCCAGTGTCATTGCCTGGGGTATGCTGATCAAAAGTCGGGAGAAGATCGTCATCAGCAAGTGCGATTTGCGGGATCTTCTGCTGCGTTCGATCTTCGGGTTCTCCGGGATCATTCTCAACTTCTATGCCATTGACCATCTGGCGCTGTCAGATGCCAATATGCTCAACAAGCTCTCACCCTTCTTTGCCATCCTGATGAGTCTGGTGATCCTTAAGGAGAAGGTATCCAAGTGGGAGTGGGCCGCGGTAGCCATCGCCTTTGCGGGGGCTCTCCTGGTCATCAAACCGGGCTTTTCCATGGCGGCCATTCCGGGCTTTGCGGGCCTGATGGGTGGTTTTGGCGCAGGCCTGGCCTACACCATCGTCCGGAAAATGGGCACTCGGGGCGTCAAGGGACCTGTGATCGTTATGTTTTTCTCGACATTTTCCACACTGGCGTCCCTGCCGTTTTTCATCGCCGGTTACAAACCCATGAGCCTTTTCCAGGTGAGCATGCTGCTCATGGCCGGTATCGCCGCAGCCGGCGGCCAGTTCGCCATCACGGCAGCCTACACCTTTGCACCGGCAAAAGAGATCTCGATCTACGATTATACCCAGATTCTCTTTGCGGCCATCTGGGGCTTCATGCTCTTTGGACAGGTGCCGGACGTCTTCAGTGTGATCGGCTATTTCGTCATTCTGGGCGCTGCGATCATCCGGTTCGTCTATAACAAGAATAAAGTATGATAAAACTGGGCATATAAAAAATAATGATTTTGGCCATTTTGGATAGGCCAGATATCCCGTATCATAAGGCTCGTCGAGCATAGTCGATTCTGTGCATAACCCGATCAGGGTATGGTCCATTCAGAGCCTGTTGGCGACTGAACGACACACCGCACATAATTCATGAAAAGCGCGGAAGAGGCTCGTGAGGTTGGAGGATATAAATATGAACGATAAATCTGTTAAACGTATTGTACTGGCGGCTTTGTTTGCGGCCTTGACTTGCGTGGCCACCATGATCATCCGCATTCCGGTGCCGGGCACCGGTGGTTATGTGCATCCCGGTGATGCCCTGGTTATCCTATGCGGCATTTTTTTAGGATCTGTGCCGGGCCTCCTGGCAGCCGGTATCGGTTCTGCTCTAGCGGATCTTCTCGGCGGCTATTTCATTTACATCCCGATCACCTTTGTGGTGAAAGGCCTGGTGGCTCTGCTGGCCGGTCTGGTTTATCAGAAAGCGACCGAGAGCGGTATGTCCCGTTATCTGGCGGTTGTGATCGGCGGTGTCATCGACATCATCATCGTTGCCGTGGGCTATTTCCTGCCTGAATGCGGTCTTTACGGCACAGCAGCTGCGGCGGCTTCCATCATCCCGAACATCATTCAGGGTGTGTCCGGCCTGATCCTGGCTGTGGTTCTCTATCCGGTTCTCCACAAAGCTCTGAAGGGCATTCGCTCCGCCGCGTGAACCGCAGCATATTGCGAGTGTCCGCTTTACGACACCAAACAGACCAACGCATTAAATAATCAATCACAGAAAAAAGCACTCTTGCATCAGTCAGACTGATCAAGAGTGCTTTTGCCTTATCGTCTTGCCGGAATCTTTTTCTTCCAGCCATCCAGCCGGTCAAGGGCACGCTTCAGGGTGTCCTCCTGCTTGGCAAAATGGAGCCGGATATAGCTGTTAATGTCTTCCTTGAAAAAGCTGGAGCCGGGTACAGCCCCGACACCGACGTCGCGGGCCAGCACCTCACAGAACTCAAGGTCGCTGTCGAAGGCGAAGTCACTCACATCCAGGAGCACATAGTAGGCACCCTCCGGTGTGGTGTGGCCGATGCCAAGGTCAGTCAGAGCGCCGCAGAAGAAATCGCGTTTCTTTGTATACAGGTCCAGCAACTCATCGTAATAGGCCTGCGGGAAGCGCAGCGCTGTCACGGCAGCCTCCTGAAGCGGAGCGGCAGCGCCCACGGTCAGGAAATCGTGAACCTTTCGGGCGGTTTCGATGATGTTGGGCGGTGCGATGATGTAGCCAAGACGCCAGCCTGTGATGGAATAGGTCTTGGACAGAGATGAGCAGGAGAGTGTCCGTTCCCACATGCCCGGCAGTGTGGCAAAATACACATGCTCGTGGGGGGCGTACACCAGATGCTCGTAGACCTCGTCGGTGATAACGTAGGTGTCATATTTCTCCGCCAGAGACGCAATGTACAGCAACTCCTCCCGGGTAAAGACCTTGCCACAGGGGTTAGAGGGGTTGCACAGAATGAGCGCCTTCGGGTGCTGAGCGAAAGCCGCTTCTAAATCTTCCTTATTAAATGTGAAGTTCGGCGGGTTCAGCGGCACATAGATGGGCTCTGCTCCGGACAGAATGGTGTCGGCGCCGTAATTTTCATAGAAGGGTGAGAAAATGACCACCTTGTCGCCCGGATTGGTGACGGTCATCATGGCGCACGTCATGGCTTCGGTGCTGCCGCAGGTCACCACGATCTCGGTTTTCGGATCGATGGGATGCTGCATGAAATGGCTCTGCTTCTCCGCCAGGGCTTCGCAGAAATTCGGGGCACCCCAGGTGATGGCATACTGATGGACATCCTGGGTGGTGGTTTTGGCCAGAGCCTCCAGCAGGGCTTTGGGCGGATCAAAATCCGGGAAGCCCTGAGACAGATTCACCGCATCGTACTGCAGGGAAATGCGGGTCATACGACGGATCACAGAATCCGTAAAGGTTTTGGTGCGTTCTGAAAGAGGTTTCATCTATATAAATCTCCTGTCGGTTTCATTTTCGTGTTAGAGATAGCTCCCACGCGGGAAAGAGCTGTCCTTTCGGCGCGGGATCGGTGAGGTTTCGGCCGAAGCCGGGCCTCGACGACGGATTCGTCAAGGGTTGTCTCGGTCGTGACAAAAACCACAGACAAGCATACACCCGTCAAACAAAATGAACAATAGAATATCGTGCGAACTTCAAAATAGCCCGCTTTTCTTTTCGCTTGCCTTGCCCGGTTTACCACGGCATTGTCGCACACATCCTCATTTTACGTGCTTGAGATATTCTCGCATTCTTTCGTGAGAAAGAGTATAATAAGTGTACTTTTTTGAAGAGCAAGTAGCGAAGCGGACATCGTGCCCTGTGGGTATGGCGAGTGTCCGCTTTACGAACAAACAGCGCAGCAGACACCATGCCCGGAGATCCGGCCCGTCTGGCTGCCAATGGAGATAAACATGAAACGTGTCTTACTGATCTACAATCCGAAAGCCGGCAAGGGGGTCTTCCCGGAACACCTGTCCGATGTGGTGGATGTCTTTGTGTCGGCGGGCTATCGCGTGGAGGTTCATCCCACACAGCATGCCGGCGACGGCGGCGAAACAGCGGAGGCGCTGGCCGGGGAATTTGATCTGGTTGTGGCTGCCGGCGGCGACGGTGCCATGGATGAGGTGATCTCAGGGCTTTGCCGTTCCGGCAACTTTGTGCCCATCGGTTTCATTCCCGTGGGGTCCACCAATGACTTTGCCCAGTCCCTGGGCATGCCGGGAGATCCGGTGGAGGCGGCCCGGGAGATCGTGGGCGGCGAAGTGGTGACCATCGATATCGGGCGCTTCAACGAAGCCCATTTCCTTTATGTGGCAGCCTTCGGCGTCTTCACATCGGTGGCCTATAAGACCAGTCAGGACATGAAAAACATTTTCGGAAGACTGGCGTATCTGGCCGAAGCCGGCCGTCAGCTCAACGAGATCAAATCGGAGGCCATGACCGTTGAAACCGATGATGGCGTGCTGGAAGGCAAATTCATTTTCGGGATGGTGACAAACTCCCTGTCTGTGGGCGGTGTCCGGTTTATCATGGGGCGGGACATCACGCTCAATGACGGGCTTTTCGAGGTCATGCTCATTCACGAACCGGAGACGTTGATGGAATGGCAGGATGTGATCCGGGCGCTGATGACGGACGAACCCTCCTTGTTTGTCCGGAAGTTTAAGACAAAGCATATCGTGTTCCATTCCGAAAATGAGGTTGAGTGGACACTGGACGGTGAATTCGGCGGCCGCCTGCAGGAGTGCCGCATCGACAATCTGCACAACCATATGCCTCTCATGTTGGGAAAATGGGAACTGAAGACGGCTGTTGAGGAGGCAGTCCTTCAGGAGGATGAGGACACCAAAATGGGTAAAATCGAGCAAAATGAGGCATGAAAACAGGTTACAATTGAAAAATTTTTATAAACTTTTTTCGGCCGAAAATCAAGTAAAATCAAGGGTTTTCGGCCTTTGCATTTTGCTTTGTTGATGCTCGTGACAAAATTTGTAAATATTTCACTTTTCTTTTTGGTTATTTTGGTGTAGTATTACTCGTAAGTATAGTCATTTTTTCACAAAAAAACTTGTAGGTTTTTGGTGAGGGTTAAATATGATATCGAACGTGGTTTTAATGGATACGCTGAACAGCATCAAGGCTGTTTCAAAAACGGATTTGACACTTCTCGATCCGGAAGGTAAAGTGGTGGCTACCACACTGGATTCCGTCAGTGTGAACCCCCGCGAGATCAGAAGCTTCACAGAATCCGAAGCGGATGTCCAGGAAATGAAGGGGCGCCTGTTCCTGAAGGCGAAGGAAGAATATCAGGAAGAATACATCATCATGCTTGAAGCCGATGGTGAAAATGCCATGCTCATCGGCAAGATGGCCACACTTCAGATCGAAAGTCTTCTGGTGGCCTACAGAGAGCACTACAATCGGGAGAACTTTATCAAGAACCTGCTTCTTGACAACCTGCTCCTGGTGGACATCTACAACAGAGCCAAAAAGCTGCACATCCAGCCCACTGCTCGTCGTGTTGTCTTTATTCTGGAATCCGAGCAGAGCAAGGATTACAGCACACTGGAGGCCGTCAAAGAGGTCTTCAGCAAATCGAAGAACGACTTTATCACAGCCATTGATGAACGCAGCATTATCGTCATCAAGGAACTGGATGAGAAGGACGGCACCGAAGAACTTAAGGCCATCGGTCAGTCCATCGTGGCGGCTGCCGGTCGCGGCGAAGAAGAAAGACTCCATGTGGCTTACGGCAATGTGATCAACGAACTGAAGGATGTTTCCCGCTCCTACAAGGAAGCCCGTATGGCGCTTGATGTGGGTAAGATCTTCTTCGGTGATCAGAATATGATCGCCTACAGCCAGCTGGGCATCGGCCGTCTCATTTACCAGCTGCCCATTCCGCTGTGCAAAATGTTCATCCGCGAGATCTTCGGCGACAAGAACCTGGAAGATTTCGAACCGGAAACATTTGAGACCATTAACAAATTCTTCGAAAATTCACTGAACGTATCCGAGACCTCCAGACAGCTGTTTGTTCACCGCAACACACTGGTTTACCGTCTGGATAAGCTGGAAAAGAGCACTGGTCTTGACCTGCGTGTCTTTGATGATGCCATGACACTCAAGATCGCGCTGATGGTCGTTCAGTATATGGAATATATGGAAACTCTTGAATATTGATTTAAAGGAGGTCTATCATGATCGATCTTGACTGCGTCACGAAGACGTACGAAAAAGGCCAGTCAGCGGTTGATGAAATCTCTCTACATGTGGATAAAGGTGAATTTGTATTCGTCGTCGGTGATTCCGGCTCAGGTAAGTCCACACTGATCAAGCTGCTTCTGAAGGAGCTTGAACCGACCAGCGGCATCATCACCGTCAACGGCCATGTCCTAAACACCATGAAACACAAGAAGGTTGCGGCTTACCGCCGTGAGATCGGCTGTGTGTTCCAGGATTTCCGTCTGTTAAAGGACAGAAATGTTTACGAAAATGTCGCTTTTGCCCAGCACGTTGTGGGCTGCCCCAACCGACTCATTCGCAAGAATGTGCCGGAGGTGCTGAAAATGGTCGGCCTGGCCGAAAAATACAAATCTCTGCCCCGTCAGTTATCCGGCGGTGAGCAGCAGAGAGTTGCCGTTGCCCGTGCCCTCGTCAATCGTCCGGAAATCCTTCTGTGCGACGAGCCCACCGGTAACCTCGATCCGCATAACTCATACGAGATTATGAAACTGCTTGAGCAGATCAACGAGCGCGGCACCACCGTGCTGGTTGTTACCCACAATCAGGAACTCGTCAACAGCTTCAGAAAACGTGTTATCACGATGAGACGTGGTGTCATCGCGAATGACATCGAGGAAGGTGGTTACAATGGCGATTAGTTCTCTGGGTTACAACATCAAACAGGGTATCAAGAATATCTGGCGTAACCGGATGTTCACACTGGCATCCCTGATCACCATGACCACCTGCGTGTTCCTTTTCGGTACACTGCTGTCCGTGGTCCTCAACGTCAACACAGCGGCGAAATACTACGAGCAGGAAGTCGGCATCACCGTTCTCTTTGACGAAGGCATTTCCGAAGAACGCATTCAGGAAATCGGTCAGGAGATTCAGAAATGTGAAGGCGTGGCCTCCATCGATTTCATTTCCGCAGATGAAGCCTGGAAGGAATTCCAGGAAACTTATTTTGAAGGGGATCCGGAAGCGGCTGCCAGCTTCGGCACCGACAACCCGCTGGTGAATTCCGCCAGCTATTCCGTCAAGACCACTTCCATCGAAGAGCAGACAGCTGTTGAGAAATACATCACAGGCATCGATGGCGTCCGTACCGTTAACCGCTCCGACGATGTGGTCAAGGCCCTGACAAAATTCAACACGATCCTGACAGTGGTGTCCGTGGGTATCACAGCCATCCTTCTGATCGTGGCCGTTATCCTCATTTCCATGACGGTAAACGTTGGTATCTCCGTCAGAAAGAATGAGATCAGCATCATGAAGCTTATCGGCGCCACAGATGGTTTCGTCCGTGCCCCCTTCCTGGTGGAAGGTGTGCTCATCGGCCTCATCGGTGCCATCATCCCGCTGGTCATCCTGTACTTCACCTACAATGGCCTTGTGGGCAGCATCATTGAAAAATATCTGAGTTCTCTGTCCTCTGTCTTCATGACAGTCAATGAGATTTTTGCTTATCTGATCCCGATCTCACTGATCCTTGGTGTGGGCATCGGTCTCTTAGGCTCCATCATCACGGTTCGTCGTCATCTGAACGTCTAAAGAGATTCAACAGATATCAACAGCCGCTCCCGGTATCCCGGGGGCGGTTTTTTCTTTATCCGAATGGATCGGTCTTGAATGCAGAACAAATGTTCGATATAATGGCGGTGTGGGTTCTTGTTCGTTGTAAATCAGGTATTTACAGGGACGAGATGACTGCTATCATAAATATGTTAAGAATGAAAACAAAACAGAACATTCTTCCTATCACGATTGTGCCCGACAGTCATACTGGTTCTGGTGAATAAAGGGCGCAAGAAAAGAGGCAACACCATGACAGAATTAAAAGAAGAAACATCGGTACTTTCAGAAGTACCCGTACCTTCAGAAGCACCGATAACTTCAGAAACACCGATAACTTCAGAAGCACCGGCGATCTCAGAAACGCCGGTTGACAACGCAACAGACAACCCGGCAGAGCCTGCCGCCGATCAGACATTTTCAGAAAATGGCGCAGCTTCAGGCGCATCCGTTGTTTCGGCAACCGGCAAACGGAAATGCTGCGGCGGTCTGAAAAGGGTGCTCCTGCCACTCCTGGCGGGGGTGATCATCGGCGCTCTGGTGGCGAGTCTTATGTTCATGTTCCTGGGCGGTGACCCGAAGGAGAAACTGATCCGCCGCCTCATTCATACCACGGCGGTCACCGATGCGCCGGATGCTGCGCTTAACGAGGGCAAGTACAAAGGCATGGTGGCGGCTCTTGAGGATCCCTATGCCGGGTATTTTACAGCAGAAGAAACCACCGACAACACCGACAAGCGCAGCGGCACCTATGAGGGCCTCGGCATCATCCTGGTGGGTGAGGTTGACGGCAGCTTTGTGGTGGGCGGTGTCTACCCCGATTCCCCGGCTGAGAAGGCCGGCGTGATGGCGGGCGATATTGTGGAAATGGTGGGTGACACCTCCGTCCATAATGACACCTATGTGGATGACGAGAATGCGGATGAGGGCTGGACCCTCACAGAGGTTTTGACCCTGATCGCGGAAATGGGCGACAATGTGGTCCTGACCGTGAAACGAGGTGAGGAAACACTGACATTTGCCATCACTCCCGGTGAGGTGGTGGTGCCCCGGGTGTTCTCTTCCATGACAGAGGATGGCATCGGCTTCATTCGAATCGAAAAGTTTAATAAGCTGACGGCAGAGCAGTTTGGCGAAGCACTGACCGAACTGAAGGAACAGGGCCTCAAGGGGCTTATCATCGACCTGCGGGACAATACGGGCGGTCTGGTGGATATCACACGGGAGTGCCTGAATCACATTTTGCCGGAAGGCCTTATGGTCTATACCCAGACAAAGGACGGCACGCGGAAGGACTATGTCTGTGAAGGGACGGCGCCGCTGGAGGTGCCTCTGGCCATTCTGGTGAACGGTCGGACCGCCAGCTCCTCGGAGATTTTTGCCGGCGCCTGCCGTGACAGACTGGGCGCTGTGCTGGTGGGTCAGCCCACCTTTGGTAAGGGCATCATCCAGACCACGGTGAAACTGGATGACGGCAGCAGCGTGAAGCTGACCACAGCCCACTATTACACACCCAACGGTGATGATATCAACGGCGTGGGTCTTGAACCGGATTATCCGGTGGAAATTGAAGTGCCGGAGGGCACCGACACCATCGAGGCCATGTCCGAGGAGGATACTCAGTATCAGGAGGCTCTGCGCCTGGTGCGCGAGCAGGCGGGCCTGTCATAGGACAGGATTCCGCAGTTTACGCTGCCCGGTATGCGCCTCTTCTAAGAAACCGAGTCCTGGATCAGACCTGTCCGATGTGATGATGCATCGGCAGCGGTATCTGCGGCGATAAATACCTCGCCGGAAAAAGGAGAACACATGGATTTTAAGTTACATTCGGAATACAGCCCCACCGGGGATCAGCCCGCGGCCATCGCCGAACTGGTGGAGGGTTTCAAGGCCGGCAACCAGATGCAGACACTGCTGGGCGTCACCGGTTCGGGTAAGACCTTTACCATGGCCAATGTCATCGCGGGTCTGAATAAGCCCACGCTGATCATTGCCCACAACAAAACCCTGGCGGCGCAGCTCTACAGCGAGTTTAAGGAATTTTTCCCCGAAAATGCGGTGGAGTACTACGTTTCTTACTACGATTACTATCAGCCGGAGGCTTATGTGCCTTCCTCTGATACCTATATCGCCAAGGACTCATCGGTGAATGATGAAATCGACAAGCTGCGCTTATCCGCCATTTCCTCATTGGCCGAACGACGGGATGTGATCATTGTGTCATCCGTGTCCTGTATTTACGGCATTGGCGCCCCGGACGATTACATGAATATGATGACCTCTGTGCGGCCGGGCATGATGAAGGATCGGGATCAGCTGATCCACGAACTCATCGACATGCAATATGAACGCAACGAGATTGATTTCCACCGCGGCACCTTCCGGGTGAAGGGAGATACGGTGGAGGTGATCCCGGCGGATAACAGCGACTACGTGATCCGGGTGGAGTTTTTCGGAGATGAGATCGACCGGGTGTCCCAGGTGGATCCTCTGACAGGGGAAATGAAGGCCGAACTCAACCACGCGGCTCTTTATCCGGCATCCTTTTATGTGGTCCCCCAGGACAAGATCAATGCGGCCTGTGTGGCCATCGAAAATGAGCTGGCTGAGCAGGTGGCATATTTTAAGAGTGAAGAAAAACTGCTGGAGGCTCAGCGTATCGAGGAGCGCACCGGCTTTGATGTGGAAATGTTGCGGGAAACAGGTTTCTGTTCCGGTATTGAGAACTATTCCCGTCATCTGACCGGCCGTGAGGAGGGACAGCCGCCGTACACCCTTATCGATTACTTCCCCACAGAGTTTCTGCTCATCGTGGATGAATCCCATATGACGGTGCCCCAGATCGGGGCCATGTATCACGGGGACCGGAATCGGAAAAAGACCCTGGTGGACTATGGGTTCCGTCTGCCGTCAGCCAAGGATAACCGGCCTCTTAATTTCGAGGAATTTGAAGAACGACTCGATCAGGTCATGTTTGTGTCGGCCACACCGGGCAAATATGAGGCTGAACACGAGCTGTTACGGACTGAGCAGGTCATCCGTCCCACCGGGCTTCTGGATCCCGATGTGGAGGTGCGGCCCATCGACGGCCAGATCGACGATCTGGTGGGCGAGGTGAAGAAGGAGGCCGCGGCCCACAACAAGGTGATGATCACCACCCTGACCAAGCGGATGGCGGAGGACCTCACCACTTATATGAAGGATCTGGGCATCCGGGTGCGGTATCTCCATTCCGATATCGACACCATGGAGCGTATGGAGATCATTCGGGATATGCGGCTTGATGTGTTCGATGTTCTGATCGGCATCAATCTGCTCCGTGAAGGTCTCGATATTCCGGAGATCACCCTGGTGGCGATCCTGGATGCGGACAAGGAAGGGTTCCTCCGTTCCGAGACCTCACTGATCCAGACCATCGGCCGTGCGGCCCGAAATGCAGACGGCCACGTCATTATGTATGCCGATAACATGACGGATTCCATGAAGCGGGCGATCGAAGAAACGAAGCGCCGCCGCCGGATCCAGCAGGCCTACAATGAGGAACATGGCATTACACCCACCACGATCCGAAAGAGCGTCCGCGAACTCATTTCCATATCGAAGGAAGTGGCGAAGACAGAGAAGGCGCTGGGCAAGGATCCGGAATCCATGAACCGGGAGGAGCTTATCGATCTCATTGCCAAGGTGGAGAAGCAGATGCGGGCGGCAGCGGCAGAACTCAATTTCGAGATGGCGGCCGAGCTGCGTGATAAGATGGTGGACCTGAAGCAGAATCTGGAGGAAGCCGGTGAAGCGGCCCGGGAGATCCGCATTCGGTCCCGCCGGAAGAGCGCGCCGAAAAAGGAAAGCGCCGTCGCTTACAACAGCAAGAAGCATCAGAACCGGGGCGGCCGGATGTAGTGATGATAGGAAGCATCAGGACCGGGATTGCCGTGCGGTGACCGGCCCGCGCCCTCGTCTGAGTGGTGATTTTTGAGAAAATGGCGAAGCGGGCAGCGCACCCTTTGTGGGGGGTGGCGCGTGTCTGCCTGACAGGAGGATGTATTATGGCTATGTGCGATAATTGCGCTTACAACGCATACGATGAAGATGAGGAAGACTATGTCTGTCAGGCGGACATGGATGAGGATGATTACTATCGCTTCCTGACAGATAAACGAAACGGCTGTCCGTTCTACCGCAACGGTGATGAATACGCGGTGGTGCGGCATCAGATGTAAAGGAAAACCGGGTGGGTGCAGTTGTTGTGCCGGCCCGGTATTTTATAAGCAGAAATCCGTCATAAGGCGAAGCGGACACGCGCAATACCCGCAGGGCACGGTGTCCGCTTCGTTCCGTGCTCGTGAACCCCGCTTAAGACTCTGCGTCTTTGAAGCGGGGGGATGCTCGCTGCAGGTAAGGCGGACACTCGCAATACCCGCAGGGCACGATGTACGCTTTGCTCCTTGCTCGTGAACCGCAGCTACCTTCGGTAGCTGCGGTTCAATTGTGAAAACCCTGTGAAATCTCTTGTTGAGGTCCACAAAATCTTCGGTCGGGTGCTTGACATCTTTTCGAGCGGAGAGTATATTACATGTAGATGTTAGCACTCATATAAATCGAGTGCTAATCACGAAAAGAAATCTTGAAAGGGGACACATCGTGACCGATAGACTGGACGACAGAAAACTCACCATTTTGAATGCCGTTATCCGGACGTATCTTGAAACCGGTGAACCGGTGGGCTCCCGAACAATTTCCAAATACTCGGATCTGAAGTTAAGCTCGGCAACCATCCGCAACGAGATGTCCGACCTTGAGGAGATGGGCTTCCTGATTCAGCCTCACACCTCAGCCGGCCGGATCCCGTCGGATAAAGCCTATCGCTTCTATGTGGACTCTCTGGTCAAGGAAAAGACCGAGCAGGTCACGGCCATGAATTCTCTCATGATCGCCAAGACAAACCGCATGGAAGAGATCCTCAAACAGGTGGTCCGTATGCTGGCCAACAACACCAACTACACCACCATGATCTCGGCTCCATCCGTGAAGCGCAATAAGATCAAGTTCATTCAGCTGTCCAAGCTGACGGACCGACAGCTTCTGGATGTGGTCGTCATCGACGGCAACATCGTCAAGAATCACATCATTGATCTTGATGAGGATATCACCGATGAAACGGTGCTGAAGCTTAACCTGCTGCTGAACACACGGCTCAACGGCCTGACCCTGGCGGACATCAACCTGGGACTCATTTCCAACATCAAGGAAGAGGCCGGCAGCCACGGCAATATCGTCAACGATGTGCTGGATACGGTGGCCGATGTGATCCGGGCAGAGACAGATGAAAACATGCAGATCTACACCTCCGGCGCGAATAACATTTTCAAATATCCGGAGCTGGCAGATTCACAGAGCGCCGCACGCCTCATTTCCACACTGGAAGATAAATCCGGGCTGGCGGATCTGGTGAAGCTGTCCGAGAACGAAGGTCCGGGGACGGGCATTCAGGTTTACATCGGCGAGGAAAGCCCGGTGGAATCCATGAAGGACTGCTCCGTTGTCACCGCCACCTACGAGCTGGGCGATGGTCTGCAGGGCACGATCGGCATTATCGGGCCGAAGCGTATGGACTACGAACGGGTTATGAGCAGCCTGAACGTATTTAAACAATCACTCAGTGATGCCTTCAAGCATCCTGATGACAATAACGAAGAACAAGGAGGCTGATGACAGTGGCTGATGAAAAGACACTCGACGAGATGACAGAGGAAACGGTCGAGGCATCCTGCGAAACTGAAGAAAATGAAGCGCCGGAAGCCGCTCAGGCTGAGGGTGAGGTTCAGGAAGAGGTAAATGCAGCCGACGAAAATGAAGCTGCTGACGAAGCTGAGGAACCGTTAAGCCGTCGGGATAAGAAAGCGATGGCCAAGAAGGATGATCAGATCGCCGATCTGACAGACCGTCTGAAACGTTCCATGGCTGAATTTGACAACTACCGCAAGAGAACAGACAAGGAAAAAGCCGCCATGTACGGCATGGGTCTGAAGGATGTGGTGGAAAAAATCCTGCCGGTGGTGGACAACTTCGAAAGAGGTCTGGCCACAGTGCCGGAAGACAAGCAGGAGGATGCTTTTGTGACCGGCATGACGGCCGTTTACAAGCAGTTCATGACCGTGCTTGACGGGATGGGCGTCAAACCCATCGAGGCCGTCGGCAATGAGTTCGATCCGAACCTGCACAACGCGGTGATGCACACAGAGGATGAATCCGTCGGCGAGAACATCGTCGTGGAAGAATTCCAGAAGGGCTACATTTACGGCGACAGCGTGATCCGTCACAGTATGGTGAAAGTAGCCAATTAAGAAAATAAGTTGTCGGCCCCATTTTCGTAAGGACCGACCCAAGGGGTAACAGAAGCCCCATTTTCAAAAATGTATACAAGTACAATTTGTTATATTCAGGAGGTAACATTATGGGTAAGATTATTGGTATCGATTTAGGTACAACAAACAGCTGCGTGGCTGTTATGGAAGGCGGCCAGCCGGTCGTTATCGCTAACGCAGAAGGCGCTCGTACAACACCGTCAGTCGTCGCTTTCACAAAGAACGGTGAAAGACTTGTCGGTGAACCGGCCAAGAGACAGGCTGTTACAAACGCTGACAACACCATCGCTTCCGTTAAGAGAAAGATGGGTACAAATGAGAAGGTCACAGCCGGTGGTAAGGATTACACACCGCAGGAAATCTCCGCTATGATCCTTCAGAAACTGAAAGCTGACGCTGAAAACTATGTCGGTGAAAAGATCACAGAAGCTGTTATCACAGTGCCGGCTTACTTCAGCGATTCCCAGAGACAGGCCACAAAGGATGCCGGTCGTATCGCCGGTCTTGATGTTAAGCGTATCATCAACGAACCGACAGCTGCCGCTCTGGCTTACGGTCTTGACAATGAAAAAGATCAGAAGATCATGGTTTATGACCTTGGCGGCGGTACATTCGACGTTTCTCTGATCGAAATCGGTGACGGTGTCATCGAGGTTCTGGCCGTTAACGGCGACAGCAACCTGGGTGGTGATGACTTCGACAATGCCATCACACAGTACATGATCCAGGATTTCAAGGCTAAAGAAGGTGTTGACCTTTCCGCTGACAAGATGGCCCTTCAGAGACTGAAAGAAGCCGCTGAAAAGGCTAAAAAGGAACTGTCAACTGCCACAACAACAAACATCAACCTGCCGTTCATCACAGCTACAGCCGAAGGTCCGAAGCATTTCGATATGGATCTGTCCAGAGCCAAGTTCAATGAACTGACACATGATCTGGTTGAAAGAACTGTTATCCCGGTACAGAAGGCTCTGTCCGATGCCGGTATGACAGCTGCCGAACTGACAAAGGTTCTGCTGGTCGGTGGTTCCACACGTATTCCGGCTGTTCAGGACAGAGTCCGTTCTCTGACAGGCCATGAACCGAGCAAGACTCTGAACCCGGATGAATGTGTTGCCGTTGGTGCTTCTGTCCAGGGTGGTAAGCTGGCCGGTGATGCCGGTGCAGGCGATATCCTTCTTCTGGACGTTACACCGCTGACACTGTCCATCGAAACAATGGGTGGTGTGGCCACACACCTGATCGAAAGAAATACAACAATCCCGACAAAGAAGAGCCAGATCTTCTCAACAGCCGCTGACAACCAGACAGCCGTTGATATCAATGTTCTTCAGGGTGAAAGACAGTTTGCCGCTGACAACAAGTCTCTTGGTCAGTTCAGACTGGATGGTATCCCGCCCGCACGTCGTGGTGTTCCGCAGATCGAAGTTACCTTCGATATCGATGCTAACGGTATCGTGAACGTATCCGCTAAGGATCTGGGCACAGGCAAAGAACAGCACATCACCATCACCGCTTCCACAAATATGAGCGATGAAGAAATCGATAAGGCTGTTAAGGAAGCTGCTCAGTACGAAGCAGAAGATAAGAAGCGCAAGGAAGGCGTTGATGCCCGCAACGAAGCCGATTCTCTGGTCTTCCAGACAGAAAAGGCTATGGAAGAAGCCGGCAGCAAGCTGGATGATGCCGCTAAGTCTGCTGTAGAAGCCGATCTTCAGAGCCTGAAGGATGTTCTGGCTAAGACAGCTGCTCAGACAGGTGTGATGTCCGATGCCGACCTTGACGAACTGAAGGCTGCCAAGGATAAACTGATGGGTTCCGCTCAGGCTCTGTTCGCCAAGATGTACGAACAGACACAGCAGGGGGGCCCGGCTCCGGATATGGGCGGCGCTGCAGGTGCTGCTGACGACGATGTGGTCGATGCTGACTACAAGGAAGTCTAAGATAGACACAGGCCGGTTTTCGGTATAACGAAACGGCTCAACAACTCACATAAGTTATTTTACGCGGTAAGGGTGATCGTAAGATCACCGTTACCGCCTATCAATGTTAGGGAAGTGCTATGGCAGACAAAGAAAAAAGAGATTATTACGAGGTCCTTGGCGTTGACAAAACAGCCACGGACGGCGAGATCAAAAAAGCCTATCGCCAGCTGGCCAAAAAATATCACCCGGATATGAATCCCGGTGACGAGGAGGCGGCTGAGAAATTCAAAGAGGCCTCCGAGGCCTATCAGATCCTGTCGGATGCCGACAAGCGTCGTCAGTACGATCAGTTCGGTTTCGCAGCCTTTGAACAGGGCGGCGGTCCCGGCGCCGGCGGTTTCGACATGGGCGACATTTTCGGTGAATTCTTCGGTGACTTCTTCGGCGGTCGTGGCTCACGGGCCTCACGAAACGGCCCCATGCGCGGTGCCAATATCCGGACAAGCATCACCATTTCCTTTGAGGAAGCGGTGTTCGGCTGTGAAAAAGAAATCACCATCAATCAGAAGGATACCTGCGAAGCCTGCGGCGGCAGCGGTGCCAAGGCCGGCACATCACCGGAAACCTGTACACGCTGCGGCGGTCGTGGCCGTGTGATGATCCGTCAGCAGAGCCTGTTTGGCATGATGCAGACCGAAACCGACTGCGGTGACTGCCGCGGGACCGGTAAGATCATCAAAGAAAAATGTCCGGAATGCCGGGGCGTGGGTTATGTGTCCCGCAAGGCCAACATCAGTGT
Organism: Lachnospiraceae bacterium; assembly: GCA_030526195.1. Taxonomy (GTDB): domain Bacteria; phylum Bacillota; class Clostridia; order Lachnospirales; family Lachnospiraceae; genus Chordicoccus. The sequence goes on along the minus strand of JAUNDG010000006.1, from coordinate 72,240 downwards.
GTCCGTTCCGGCGGGTATCGATAATGGTATGAGTGTTCGCATCCGTGAAAAGGGTGAACCGGGCATCAACGGCGGTCCGCGCGGCGACCTGATGGTGGAAATCCGCGTCATGGGCTCCCGCGATTTCGAGCGCCAGGATATGAACCTCTTCTCCGTTACCCCCATCAGCTTCGTGAAAGCCGCCATGGGTGGTAAGATCAAGATCAAAACCGTGGACGGCGAGATCGAGCATGAGATCAAAGCCGGTACCCAGACCGATACCCAGATTCGCCTGAAAGGCATGGGTGTGCCGTCCATCAAGAACCGCGACAGACGCGGCGATCATTATGTGACCCTGGTGGTCGAAGTGCCCACACGCCTCAACCGCAAGCAGAAGAATGCCCTGAAGGCCTTCGCTGCGGCATCCAAGGAAGAATTTGAGGATGACGAGGATTAATCGTCAGTTCTCAAAGACGGAAAATGCTGAGACTGTTTCTGCTGAATAAAGCAACAGGGTCGGATGTCTGATGTGTACCTGCAGACCATGGCGCTTCATCAACCATGTCTGGCGCATGGTGGTTTGTTGAGTATGATTCGGGCGATATGAAAGAAAAGATAGGAAAGATACAAATATGACACTGCCGGTTATTCTGACCCAGATGGGGGTCATCATTATTTTCCTGGCCATCGGTTTCTTCTCCAGGAAAAAAGGATTCGTCAATCGCGAACAGACCAGGGGTATGTCCTGGCTGGTCGTCAACATCTGTGGCCCCCTTCAGTGCCTCTCCGCTATTTTCAACGCGGACGCGCTGCCGGGTCGGACGGAAATGCTCAAGGGCCTGCTCATCGTCTTCATTCTTTACATGCTGATGGTGGCCCTGGGTCGTGTCATCGGCCCTATTATCCGGGCTGAAAAATCAGAATGGCGCTTCTACAACGCCATGTCCGTTTTCGGAAATGTGGGCTTCATCGGCCTGCCGCTGTGCGAGGCCATCATCGGCCCGGCAGCCCTGCCGTACCTCATTTTATTCAACCTGGTCTACAACCCGCTGTTCTATACCTATGGGTATATCCTTCTGCGGAAAGACAATGACACAGCCGTCAAGTTCAGCTTCAAGGAAATGATGAATCCCGGCTTTATCTGCTCTATCATCGCCATCGTCGTGCTCTTCCTGGAGATCCGTCTCCCGGCCGTTATCAACGATGCCACTCTGTACAGCGGAAATGCCGTGCTCTTCCTGTCCCTGTTTGTCATCGGCACCAACCTGGCTGATACAAACTTCCGGGCCATCATCACCAATAAGAGCCATTACCTCTTCATTCTGATCCGCCAGATGCTCTTCCCCATCGCCATGATCCTGATCCTGAAGAACTTCATCATCAGCGATCCCATCGTGCTGGGTGCTCTGGCCATCGGCCTGTCTGTTCCGGTTGGTAATGCTCCCTCCATGGTGGCGGCCACCAACGGCTGCAACATGAAGACCCTGACAGAATGCACCGTCTTCTCAACGGTCCTCACCGTTTTGACCATGACCATCTGTCTCATTGTGGCCATGTAAACACATGTAAACAAACCCAGAACCCCGGCACCTGCCGGGGTTCTTTCACGCCTGCCCGATTGCGATTGTCCGCCGGCATATACTTCGCGTCAATAAATGCGGATTGGTGGGATCGCCATCGATAAGGTGTCGCTTCCGGCTTGTTTTTGTTCGATTTGAACTGCAGCAAGCATTCCCCCACTTCAAAGACGCAGAGTCTTAAGCGGGGGTTACGGCCGACCCTGGAAGGCGCCGTAAAAGGCTGGTAGCAGTGTCAAAAATAGCCCTGATTTTGCCCGCTAACCCTGGAATGTCCCGAAACAGGCTTCCAGCAGTGCCCACTTACGCTTGGAAACAGCTAAAAGTACCCTGCTGGGAGCTGTTTTTGCCTCTGAGCGGTGTTGGCCTCAATTTTGGACAGTAAAAAAGTCGATACTGCCTTGCTCAACGGCCGGTTTCCGGTGCCCTATTGGGCAGAGAAATAATTGTGCAGGGCCAATGGGCCCTGCGGTCTTGCTAAAAGGGAAGTGGCCGGTGCCCGCGAAGGCAGAGAAAGAATTGTGCAGGGCCTGTGGGCCCTGCGGTCTTGCTTAATCGAAGGGTCCCGGTGCCGATCCAGTGGTGGGAAGAGAGAAAGTGGGAGATTTGAGAGCCGGAGGGTGCGTTTCGGGAAGCAAGGGACTGGAGGGGCACGAGCTGGGAGGTGAGAGAGAGGTGAGAGTGAGAAATTGAGTAGCCTCGCCTACATTGCGATTGCCCGCCGGCCTGTGTTATTATTAACCTAACTATGTCCATGATAAGATAATTGCTTTGAGACCTCGGGCCGCCGGTGCTGCGTTGCCGGTGAAGACACCTTTGTCAAGGAGGTCTTGAATCCCCTCGGGCCGCCGGCGCTGCGTTGCCGGTGAGGGCACACTTCGCCAAAGGAGCCTGAAGACCGAAGGGCTGAAGGGGACGACGCGCGTGCCCGAACGGTACGCAACGCCCAGGCCCAAACGTATCGAACTCAAACGCATCGAACCCGAACGGTACGCAGCGCCCAGGCCATGAAACCAACAGGCATTTCATATTGTAACCGTACAATTCACAAAATAGACAAAAGGAGCACCTACACTATGCAGTGGATCAAATACACCATCCATACCACCGAAGAAGCCGAAGATCTGGTCACAGACGCCCTGAGCGTCCTGGGCTACGACAGCGTCGAAATCGAAGACAAAGCCCCCATCTCCTTTGAAGAACAAACCGGGCTCTTCGGCGACGTCGTGCCGGAAATGCCGGAAGACGACCACCTGGCCGACATCTCCTTCTATACAGAAGACACCGAAGACACCGAAACCGTCATCGCCAAAGTCACCGCCGCCCTGGAAGGCCTGCGTGAATTCATCGACATCGGCGAAGGCACCATCGTCACCTCCGTAACAGAAGATGAAGACTGGGTCAACAACTGGAAACAGTACTTCCACCAGTTCACCGTAGACGACATCCTTATCATCCCCTCCTGGGAAGAAGTGGAACCCGAAAATGATGCGGCCATGGTGCTGCGCATCGATCCGGGCACAGCCTTCGGTACCGGCAAACATGACACCACCCAGCTGGCCATCCGCGCCCTGCGTAAATACATCAAAGCCGGCGATGCCGTCCTCGACATCGGCACCGGCAGCGGCATTTTAGGTATCGTGGCCTTAAAGAGCGGTGCCGGCAAAGTGTTTGGTACAGACATCGACACCAACATCCTGACCGCCATCGAAGACAATTTCCGTAAAAATGACATCGACCCCGTCACATTCCCCTACGTCATCGGCAACATCATCGACGATGAGGACACCAAGGCAGCGGCCCGCATGATCAGCCCGGAAGGCTACGACATCTGCACCGCCAACATCATCGCGGAAATCCTGAAGGACATCACCCCGGCGGCCTTCGAACAGCTTAAGCCCGGCGGCATCTTCATCACCTCAGGTATCCTGGACGGCCATGAAGGTGTCCTGGAAGAAGCCCTCGAAAAAGCCGGCATGGCCATCGTGGAACGGACCCGCATGGGTGACTGGTATTCCTACGTCGCCCGGAAGGCCTGATGCCATCAACCGGCTCGGTGGCCGGATAAGGACAAGCGCATGCCCTGTGAGGATAGCGCATGTCCGCAAACAACCGGTCGGCAGCGTGCCGACCACTTAAGGAGAATCAGAAAATGACAGTCATGACATGTCAATCCTGCGGCGCCAACCTGCCCGCACTTGATCAGGAAATGTATGACAAGCTGGAGGCAGCGGCCCGCCGCCTTCGTGAAACTGAAGATTATGAGCTGGCCCGGGGCCTGGGGGACGTGATCAAAACCCTGTTCCCGCCGGATCCTGTGGAGGCGAGCGCTTCACAGGATGCCGACTCGCCGGAAGAATCAAAGGCCCGCATAGAATCCATTTTCGAAAATGTGACAGCAGAGGCAGACGTTATGTTTGCGGCGGAGCGGGAGGATCTCCGGGCTCTTCGTCGGCAGACAGAGGCGGATCGCCAAGCGCTGGCCGGCCTTGGGCTGTTTAAAGGTCGGGAAAAGCGGGAACTTCAGGAGCGGATCGCTGATGCGGAGAAGCGCTTCCGGACGGAAATGGTCCGTCCGGACGAGGCGGCTTATGAGAGAGCCTGCACTTATCTGAAGGAAATCTACCGGGAAGGCACCCGGGCGGGCGAGCTTTGGGAAGATGCGGCCTATATCCGCAAGGCCCGGCTGTGCCACGGGGCATTTTTGAATCGTCAGGCGGACCACGGTCGTGTGCTGTTTGGCCATTATGATGTGGGCGCCGGCCCTGAGGTTCTGAGTTGGCTGGTGCTGCAGCAGACGGAGACGAGCCTTCTGCTTCTGGCAGAAAAAGGTGTGGCCGTGCGGAAGTACCATTTCAGTGAAGAGCCCATCAGTTGGGAGGAATCGGATCTGAGAGCCTGGCTCAACGGCCATTTCCTGGAAGAGGCTTTTGACCATGAGGAACGCAGCATCATCGCCGATACGAAGGTGCTGGCGGAAAAGAATCCGGAGTTTAACACGGAGACGGGCAATGACACCGTGGACAAGCTGTTCCTGATGTCCTATCCGGAGTATGAATATTTTAAGGACCGCGTCGGGCTCGGGGCCGTGGAAGTGGCCGAGAGCTTAAGCGGCAACATGCTGCATGAGGATCAGTTGTACTGGTGGCTGCGGACACCGGGTAAAATCCGTGAAAGTGTGGTCTGTATTGATGATAAGGGGCGGCCCATCGAGTATGGTCTCGCGGCATCCCTGCACAGCCGGGTCGTGCGACCCATGCTGCGGATCGACCTGACCATGGCGTGAATCCGACGCAACGAGAACACAGATGACGGCTGACAGGTCAGAGACCATGCCGACTGTCTGCTGACGGCAGCGGGCAACGGCCATGGACCCTGTCCGTGGGTGCGGTTTCTTGACAAATCCGCTGCCCCTGCACTACACTTAACCATAGCAAAGAGTCCCGTTGTGCGGGACTGTTTTCTATGAACAAGAACCGAACCGCCGGAACGATCGGCCGCAAGCGCTGACGGCGAAAATGCCGGGAATCAACGGCCGAAAGCGCCGATGGTGGAAATGCCGGAAAAACGACGGCGTGACCGGCGAGGGAGGATACCGGGAGTACAAGTATGCATCGATTTTTTATATCCTCCGATCAGGCTGTGGGCGAGACGCTCTACGTGGAAGGATCGGATGTGAATCATATCCGCAACGTGCTGCGCATGCGGCCGGGTGAGGATTTTGAGGCCGTGGATGAAAATGGCCTTGTCTACACCTGTCGCATCGACACGTTGGACAAGAATCAGGTGACGGCAAAGGTGCTGTTCACCGAGCCCTCCGATGCGGAGCTGCCAAACCGCATCGTGCTTTTCATGGGGCTGCCTAAGTTTGAGAAAATGGAACTCATCATCCAGAAGGCTGTTGAGCTGGGCGTTGCCGCCGTTGTGCCGGTGAAGACCGCCCGCTGCGTGGTCAAGCTGGACGAAAAGCGGGCTGCCTCCAAGCAGCAGCGCTGGCAGGGCATTGCGGAGTCTGCCGCCAAGCAGAGCAAGCGGAGTCTCATTCCTCCTGTCGAAAATGTGATGTCTTATAAGGAAGCGTTGGCTCTGGCCGCCACCATGGATCATGTGCTCATCCCCTACGAAAAGGCGGAGGGCATCGAAGAGAGCCGCGCCGCCATTGCTTCTGTCAAAAATGGTGAGAGTGTGGCGGTTTTCATCGGTCCTGAGGGTGGCTTTGAGCTCTCCGAGGTGGAGGAAGCTCTGGCGATCGGGGCTAAGAGCATCACGCTGGGCCCCCGCATTTTGCGCTGCGAAACAGCGGCCATCACCACATTGTCGATTCTGATGTATGCACTGACAACATAAAGACCGCAAACCGCGGTTTCAGGCTTTCCCCGCCACCGGTTATTTTCGCCGGGACGGATGAGGTGAGAACATGACAAATACCAATTACCGCATGGTCGTTCAGTACGACGGCACCCGCTATAACGGCTGGCAGAAACAGGGGGATACGGATAACACCATCCAGACCCGCCTGGAAACCATTTTATGCCGGATGACCGGGGAGAAGGTGGACGTGCACGGCGCCGGCCGGACCGATGCCGGGGTGCATGCCAGAGGCCAGGTGGCCCAGTTCCGTCTGGTGAATTACCGTGAACCGGATGAGATCCGGGACTATCTCAATCGCTATCTGCCGGAGGACATCGGTGTGCTCTCCGTGGCGGAGGCCGGTCCCCGTTTCCACAGCCGGTATAACGCCTCCCGGAAGACCTATGTGTACCGCATCAGCAAAAATAAAGCCGCTCATGTCTTTGAGCGGAAATATGTCTACGAATATGACGGGAAGCTGGATGTCAATGCCATGAAAATGGCCACCATTCAGCTCCGCGGCGAGCATGATTTCAAGAGCTTCTGTGGCAACCCCCGTATGCGCAAAAGTACCGTGCGCAATATTTACACCATCCGCATCGATGAGACGGAGGATGAGATCACCCTGACCTTTATCGGGGAGGGCTTCCTTCAGTACATGGTCCGCATTCTGGTGGGCACCCTCATCGAAGTGGGCGAAGGCAAGCGGGATCCCCGCTCCATGGATGCCCTGCTGGAGGCGCGGGACAGACGGATGGCCGGTCCCACGGCGCCGGCCCAGGGACTCATTTTAGAAAAGGTTGATTATAACTGATGAAAGAGATTTATTTTGACAATTCCTCCACCACAAAGCCCTATCCGGCGGTTGTGGACATGGTGGTCCGCACCATGACGGAGGATTACGGCAATCCCTCCTCCATGCATCAGAAGGGGGTCGAGGCCGAAAAGTATGTAAAGGATGCGGCAAAGATCCTGGCCGGCCTGATGAAGGTGCGGGAAAAGGAGATCTTTTTCACATCCGGCGGCACGGAATCCAACAACTGGGCCCTGGTGGGGGCGGCTCTGGCCAATCAGCGGGCCGGCAAGACCATTATCACCAGCCCCATGGAACACCCGGCCGTATCCGAGCCCCTCAAATATCTGAAGGATCAGGGGTTCAACATCGTGGAGATCCCCCTGGACAAAACCGGGGCTCTGGCTATGGACAAGCTGGAGGCGGCCTTAAATGAGGACGTGATCCTGGTGTCCATTATGTATGTCAATAACGAAGTGGGCACCGTGACACCGGTGAAGGAGATCGGGACCCTCATCAAGGCAAAGGCGCCGGGGGCTCTTTTCCATGTGGACGCCACCCAGGCCTTCGGGCACTATCGCATTTACCCGAAGGAACTGAAGGTGGATCTGCTCACCGCCAGCGCCCACAAGTTCCACGGCCCCAAGGGCGTGGGCTTCCTGTATATCGAAGAGCATGTGAAGATCCGCCCCCTCATCATGGGCGGCGGTCAGCAGATGGCCATGCGTTCCGGCACCGATAATGTGCCCGGTGTGGCCGGTATGGGCGTGGCTGCCGAGGAATCCTATCGTGACTTTGAAGCCAAAAATGAGCATCTGCGCAGCCTCCGCCGTTATCTTATTGACCGTCTGTCGGAAATGGATAACGTGGTGGTCCACGGCGGCGCGGAGGAGCAGCAGGCTCCGCACATTGTGAATGCCGCCTTCATCGGCGTGGGTTCCGAGGTTCTGCTTCACTCCCTGGAGGACAACGGCATTTACATTTCCGCCGGATCCGCCTGCTCCACCCATAAACGGGCCCCCAGCCCCACCCTGTCCGCCCTGCATGTGGACCGGGATGATTTAAGCTCCAGCGTGCGGTTCTCCTTCAGCGAGACCAACACAAAAGAGGAAATCGACGAAGCGGTGGCGGTGCTTAACAAGCTGCTGCCCATGCTGCGGCGGTATCGCGCGCATTAAGGTATGTGCTGGTGCTTCACGCCGTGGCAAAAACAATAGAAATCTAAGAATAATTAAGACCCAAGAATAACAGAGAAAAGAGGACCAGTATGTACAGTTCATTTCTGATCAAATACGGCGAAATCGGCATCAAAGGCAACAACCGTCATGTCTTTGAGGATGCCCTTTGCCGTCGTATCCGCGAAGCTTTAAAGCCGCTGGATGGTGAATTCGATATCAAAAAGGAAAGAGGCCGCATCTATGTCAATTGCTCAGGCGACTGGCATTACGATGAAACCGTGACACGTCTGTCCCGGGTTTTCGGTATCGTGGGTATCTGCCCGGTGGTGGTGCTGGAGGCTTCCAACTTTGAGGCTCTGCGCGAAGGCGTGGTGGCCTACATCGGCGAAGAGTATCCCAACAGCACAGCCTCCTTCAAGGTAAAGGCCCGCCGTGTCAACAAGAGCTTTGAAATGAAATCCATGGAGATCGATGCCGAACTTGGCGGCGCTATCCTGGAAGCTTATCCGAGCATGCACGTGGATGTGCACAACCCGGACATTCTTATCGATATTGAGATTCGTGAATTTATTTACGTCTATTCCAAGATCATTCCGGGCCCGGGCGGTATGCCGGTGGGCACCGGCGGTTCTGCCACACTGCTCCTGTCCGGCGGTATCGATTCTCCGGTGGCCGGCTGGATGGTGGCCAAGAGAGGTGTCACCCTGGATGCGGTTTATTTCCATGCGCCGCCCTACACCTCCGAACGCGCCAAGCAGAAGGTGGTGGATCTGGCTAAGGAAATCGCGGTATACACAGGTCCCATCAAGCTGCACATCGTCAACTTCACCGATATTCAGCTTTACATCTATGACACCTGTCCCCATGAAGAGCTGACCATCATCATGCGTCGTTACATGATGCGTATCGCCGAACATTTCGCTAAGGAAAATCATTCCATGGGTCTTGTCACCGGTGAAAGCATCGGCCAGGTGGCATCCCAGACCATGCAGTCTCTCATGACCACCAATGCGGTCTGCACTCTGCCGGTTTACCGGCCGCTGATCGCCTTTGATAAAAATGACATTGTGGCCAAGGCTAAGGAGATCGGCACTTACGAAACCTCCATTCTGCCCTATGAAGATTGCTGCACCATCTTCGTGGCCAAGCATCCGGTCACAAAGCCGAACTTAAAGACCATCGAGCATTCCGAGATGCATCTCAAAGAAAAAATCGATGACCTCTTTAAGGAAGCCATCGACACAACTGAGGTGATCTACGTCCGCTGATAAAAAAAGAAACCGCAGCCGATCCGTGGTGGAAAGGCTGCGGCAACATTTTTAAAAAATGAATCAGCGATGATTATTCGACAATGTAGCGTTCAAGAACGGCCATCACTTCGGCGAGATCGTCGCCGTCAGCATGAACATTGAGTTCGATGGGTTTGGAAAGATCCAGGGAGAAGATACCCATAATGGATTTGGCATCGATAACGTAACGGCCGGAGATCAGGTCGAAATCGCAGTCGAAACGGTTGATATCATTGACGAATTTTTTAACTTTATCGATTGAATTTAATGAGACATTGACAGTTTTCATGGTCGAAATCCTCCTCGTTGAGTAAAGACGGTTTTTATGTCTTTAGTTTATCACAGAATAGGAAGGAATCAAGACTTGGAACACTGAGAGCATACTTTGTATCAGAGAGAAAACATTTTTGAGGCATAACATGAGAGCAGCATTTCACAATCTGGGGTGTAAGGTAAATGAATATGAGACAGAGGCCATGAAACAGCTTCTGCTGGAGGAGGGTTACAACGTGGTGCCCTTCGATGAGCCGGCGGATGTTTACGTGGTCAACACCTGTACCGTCACGCAGATCGCGGACCGCAAGTCCCGCCAGATGCTGCACAAGGCTCGTCAGAAGAATCCGGAAGCGGTGATCGTGGCCGCCGGCTGCTATGTGCAGGAGGCCAAGGATCAGCTGCTGGCCGACGGGACGGTGGATATCGCCATCGGCAACAACGAAAAGAGTCGTCTGCCGGAGATACTCAAAAGCTTTCTTTTGATGCCGGATAACAATCGGGATTTTGTGCCGGATATCGATCATGAACGTCTTTATGAGGATATGCAGCTGGAGCGCCCGCTGGATCGGACCCGGGCCTTTGTGAAAATTCAGGACGGCTGCAATCAGTTCTGCAGCTATTGCCTCATTCCCTTCGCCCGGGGTCGTGTGCGCAGCCGACGGCCGGAGGAGGTCATGAAAGAGGTGGAAACCCTGGGCGCCAACGGGGTGAAGGAAATCATCATTTCCGGTATCCATGTCAGCTCCTACGGTCTTGATTTCATCAGCGATAAGCCCATCCGGACACCGGAGGCTTCCGAAAACTTCACCAATGAGGCCCTGCTCGACCTGCTCCGTAAGATCAACGCTATGCCGGGCATCGCCCGCATTCGCCTGGGGTCCCTGGAGCCGGGCATCATGACTGAGGATTTTGTGAAGGGCATCGCCGCCTGCGACAAGATTTGTCCCCAGTTCCATCTGTCGCTTCAGAGTGGGTCGGAGGCTACCTTAAAGCGCATGAATCGGCGCTACACACCGGCAGAATACGCCGACGGGGTACGTCGCCTGCGGGAGGCCTTTGACAATCCCGCCATCACCACAGATATCATCGCGGGCTTTGCCGGTGAGACGGAAGAGGAATTCGCCGAAACATATGCCTTTGCGAAAATGATCAATTTTGCGAAAACTCATGTGTTTAAGTTTTCACGCCGCCGCCGGACAAGGGCCTGGTCTTTGCCGGATCAGGTGCCGGAGAAGCTGAAAGCGGAACGGTCCGCCAAACTTATTGCGCTGGATGATGTGAACAAAGAGGCTTATGCCGCCTCATTTTTGGGAAAAGAGGTGGAAGTCCTCTTTGAAGAAACCGCGGTGGTGAACGGGGAAACCCTCTGGAAGGGCCATTCCCGGGAAAATATCGTGGTCTACCATGCCGGGGAAGGGAATCTTGAAAATGAGATTCTCACGCTCAAGGCAGAGCACCTGTTGCCCGGTGGTGAATTAAAGGCATAAAACCTGCAAAAAGGTCAATATTTTGACATTGCAAACAATTTATCAATGGGGTAAAATGACACTGGATAAGGCTTTTTCTCGTCCAATTGCGCTGTAAAGCAGAAATGAGGGTCAGTATTATGGGAGATTTAGGTAATACACAATATTTCAGAGTGCAGAACGGTCCGGAACCGTCTATTAAGGTTGTACTGGATGCTGTTTACAGTGCCATGGTTGAAAAGGGTTACAATCCGGTCAATCAGATCGTCGGTTATATCATGTCCGGCGATCCGACATATATCACCAGCTACAAAGGTGCCCGCTCTATGATCCTGAAGGTCGAACGGGATGAGCTGGTGGAGGAACTGCTCAAATACTATATTCAGAACAAAGGCTGGGAAGATTAACACGTGCGTGTTATAGGCTTAGATTACGGATCGAAAACAGTCGGCGTCGCTGTCAGTGACCCGATGGGAATGGGGGCCACCGCTGTCGAGATCATCAGGAGGGAGAAGGAGAATCACCTTCGGCGAACCATTGCCCGGATCGAGGAATTGACGGTGCAATATGAAGTTGAAGCGATCGTTCTCGGACTTCCGGTCAATATGGACGGATCATTCGGGGAGAGGGCAGAAAAGACTCTGGCATTCAAAGAGATGCTGGAGAAACGTTTACCGCTTCCCGTTTTTCTTTGCGACGAACGGCTGACTACAGTAGAGGCCGAAGAGATCATGGCATTTAACGGGATCCGTGAAAAAGATTATAAAAAATTTGTGGACATGATCGCGGCTAAGGTTATTTTAGAAGATTGGATGAATCATCAGAAAAATGCAGAGTCTTGAATTCAGAGCCGAGGACGGCACAGTAGAAAAATTTTATGTGGAAGCAGACACCCGCGTTAACGGTGTCAGTTATATATTGGTATCCGATGCGGATGAGGACAGTGAAGAAGCCAACGCCCTCATTCTGAAGGATGTATCCGGCGACAGCAGTGAAGAGGCTGAGTACGTCATCGTGGAGGATGACGTCGAATTGCAGGCCCTCTTAAAGGTGTTTTCGGAGATTCTGGATGATACGGATATCGACCTTTAATCAATATTCAGGAGGTCTTTTTTGAGAAAACGTAAACAGAATAGTGCAAAGCTGAAGGTCATCCCGCTGGGCGGGCTTGACCGTATTGGTATGAACATGACTGCCTTCCAGTTTGGGGACAGTATTATTGTTGTAGACTGCGGTCTGGCATTTCCTGAAAATGACATGCTGGGGATCGACTTTGTGATCCCCGATATCTCATTTCTTAAGGAAAATGAAAGCAAGATCAAGGGCTTTGTGATCACCCATGGTCACGAGGACCACATTGGGGCGGTGCCCTATGTCTTTAAGGAACTGAAAACCACGATCTATTCCACGCGCCTGACCATGGCGCTTATTGAGCGTAAGCTGGAAGAGCACGGCATGATGAAGACCGTCAAGCGCCGTGTGATCAAGTACGGTCAGACCATTACCCTGGGTGATTTCCGTGTGGAATTTATCAAGACCAATCACAGCATTCAGGATGCGGCGGCGCTGGCCATCAACACACCGGCAGGCACCGTGATCCACACCGGCGACTTTAAGGTGGATTACACACCGGTCTACGGTGATGCCATCGATCTCCAGCGTTTTGCGGAGCTGGGCAAGAAGGGCGTTCTGGCCCTGATGTGTGATTCCACCAATGCGGAGCGTCCGGGCTTTACCATGTCTGAGAAGACCGTGGGGGCTGCCTTCGACCGCATTTTCACAGAGAATAAACGAAACCGTCTGATCATCGCCACCTTTGCGTCCAATGTGGACCGGGTGCAGCAGGTGATCAACATGGCGGTCAAGCATAAACGGAAGGTCTGTCTGGAGGGCCGGTCCATGACCAGTGTCATTGGTGCCGCCATCGAGCTGGGCTATATCGATGACAGTCAGCATACGGTCATCACACTGGATGAACTGGATAATTATCCGCCGGAGAAGGTGGTGCTGGTAACCACCGGCAGCCAGGGCGAAGCTATGGCGGCTCTGTCCCGTATGGCGGCGAATATCCACAAAAAAGTCAAGATCATGCCGGGGGATGTGGTGGTCTTCTCCTCCCATCCGATCCCGGGTAATGAAAAGGCTGTGTCCAATGTTGTCAACGAGCTTTATGAGATCGGCGCCCGGGTGGTGCTGCAGGATACCCATGTATCCGGCCATGCCTGCCAGGAGGATATCAAGCTGATCTATGCGCTGACAGCACCCAAATATACCATTCCGGTTCACGGTGAAAGACGCCATCTGCAGGCACAGGCCGATCTGGCCGCCTCCCTTGGTATGAGCCGGAAGAATATCCTGATGCTCCACAACGGCGACGTGCTGGAGCTCAATGACAAGAAGGCTCAGATCACAGGCAAGGTGCCCGCCGGCGGTATTCTGGTGGACGGCCTGGGTGTCGGTGATGTGGGCCAGGTGGTCATCCGCGATCGTCAGAAGCTGTCCGAGGAGGGCATCATGGTGGTCGTCATGACACTGGAAAAGGCCACCGGCGAGCTGATCGCCGGTCCCGAGATCGTGTCCCGGGGCTTTGTGTACATCAAAGAGGCCGAAGCTTTGCTGGACGAGGCGGACGATGTGGCGGCAGAAGCGGTGGATTACTGTCTGCGCCGCGGCATCCATGACTGGTCCAAGATCAAGAATACGGTGAAGGAGGATCTGTCCGAATTTATCTGGAAGAAGACGAAACGTCGGCCGATGATCCTGCCCATCATCCTGGAGGCCTGATCATGACAGAAGACAGATACGGCGTCAGAGAGCTGCCGGAATATGCCCGCTATCAGGAATGTGAAGCGGCCATGCTCCGGGTGCCCGGCCTGAAGATCGAGATCGACAAGCTGAGGGTGGCGCTCTATGAGCTGCACGATCACACACCGGCGGAGGGGTTCCTCACCGCCAATGAAAACCTGTGGAAAACCTATGGTGATCTCATGAAGATTCCGGAGGCCGTGGCCTTCCTGAGAGCGGAGGCCGGTCTGAACCGGAAGCTGAGAGAGTTCTGCGGCCAGACGGTTCTGGCAGCGGATATGATCTATCCCGGGTAAAGAACGGAACGCGTATGAAAAACAGTAAACGATACAAACGGACGGTGTCCGGTTTATCCGGCATCCTGCAGGTCCTGCTTCTGGTGCTGGCGGTGGTCATTTTGCTGTGGCTGGCCCAGGCGGCCTATCGCTTCGGCAAAAATGTGTTTAATGAGCGCCCCATGGAGGAGAAGCCCGGCACTACGGTGACGGTGATGATCCCTGAGGATGCCTCAGCCGGACAGATCGGCAAGATCCTGAAGGTCAACGGCCTTATCAAAGATGTGCGCGTCTTTGTGGTGCAGGAAAAAATGTCGGCTTATCACAAGAAGGAAAAGGCCGGCGAGTATGAGCTGAACACCGCCATGACACCGACGGAAATGCTGGCCCGGATGTCTCCGGCGGAGGAAGATGATGAATCGTGACAGAGTGAGTGTCTTTTTGGAATGCCTGAGAGGCCCCATTGCCCTGCCGCCTTATTTAAAGGCGCTGGAGCGGGCGGCTCTGGCGGACCGGGTGCCCATCATCCGGCCCGATACCCAGTCATTTTTGCAGACACTTCTTCTTATTAAAAAGCCTGTCCGTATTCTGGAGGTGGGCTGTGCCGTGGGATTTTCGGCACTGCTCATGCACGAGACCTGCCCGGAGGCGGCGATCGTGACCATTGAAAAGGATGAAGAACGGGCGGCGCAGGCAGCAGCCTCATTTTTTGAAAGAGGGGTGCTGGCATCGGAAGCGGAAGCGGGGGAGATCTGTCTTCTTACCGGGGATGCGGACGATATCCTGAAGAACCTGGCGGAGGCCGGGGAACACTTCGATCTTATTTTCATGGATGCGGCCAAGGGTCAGTACCTGACCTGGCTTCCGCTGATCAAGATGCTGTTGGGCAAGGACGGTGTGCTCCTGTCCGACAATGTGCTCCGGGAGGGGGACATTCTGGAATCCCACTACGCGGTGGAGCGGCGCGACCGCACGATCTATAAACGGATGAGGGCTTATCTTCACGCTCTCACCCACGATGATGAGCTTCAGACCACCATCCTGTCCGATGGGGACGGTCTGGCGATGACGGTGAAAAAATGAAACATCCCGAACTGCTGATCCCGGCAAATTCGCCGGAGGTCTTTAAGGTAGCGGTGCGTTACGGTGCCGATGCCATCTATATCGGCGGCGAGGCTTTCAGTCTGAGAGCCAAGGCCACCAATTTCAATTCCGAGGAAATGGCGGAGGCGGTGCGCTATGCCCATGAGCATGGTGTCCGTGTCCACGTGACGGCTAACATTCTGGCCCATAACGCCGATCTGGCGGCGGCGGAAGACTATTTCCGTGAGCTGGAGGAGATCGGTCCGGATGCGGTGCTGATCGCCGATCCGGGTATGTTCCGTCTGGCGCGCCGGCACCTCAAACGTCCGGAGATCCACATCAGTACCCAGGCCAATAATACCAATTATGAGACCTGCAATTTCTGGTACGACATGGGGGCCTCCCGCGTGGTGATGGCCCGTGAGCTGTCCCTTACTGAAATCCGTCAGATCCGTGAGAAGACAGATCCGGGGCTTGAGATCGAAGCCTTTATCCACGGGGCCATGTGCATTTCCTATTCCGGTCGATGCCTTCTGAGCAACTATTTTACAGGGCGTGATGCCAATCACGGCGCCTGTACTCATCCCTGCCGCTGGCAGTATGCCGTGGCGGAAATGTCCCGGCCCGGGCAGTATCTCCCCATCGAGGAGACGGAGCGGGGGACCTTTATCTTCAACTCCAAGGATCTGTGCATGGTGGACCATCTGCCGGATCTTTACGAGGCCGGCGTGGACAGCTTTAAGATCGAGGGCCGTATGAAGACGGCGCTTTACGTGGCCTCTGCCGCGCGCACCTACAGCTGCGCCATGAGACGGCTGGAGGAAAGCCGGGAGGCCTACGATGCGGGCCTTGACTGGTGCCGCAGCCAGATCGCCGACTGCACCTACCGTGATTTCACCACAGGCTTCTTCTACGGGAAGCCGGATGAATCGGCGCAGATCTACGGCTCTAATACATATATGAAGGGATCCACTTATCTGGGTGTTGCGGAGGAGAGCACAGGCGACCGGATCGTCCTTCACCAGAAAAACAAATTCTCCGTGGGCGAGACCATTGAGTTCATGAAGCCGGATGGCACCGATGTCCGGGCCCGGGTCACAAAGATCCTGAACCATGAGGGTCTGTCCGTTGAGAGCGCGCCCCATCCGAAGGAACGGGTGGAGGTCTTCCTGGAGCTCCTGACAGAGGGCCAGCCGGAGAGCGGGGACATCATCCGCCGCCGGGAAGCGTGAGCCGTGTTCTCACCTTTGACGTGACATTTTTGGCGTATGGCGTTTGCCGGACGGGGTGATTTACGGAAATGGGTAATCGCAGGCATCCGGCAGAACAGGACAGTTTTACGGAAATGGGTAATCGCAGGCATTCGGCAGAACAGGATCGCTTTACGGTTCGATAACACGATCAGAAACAACAATATCAGCATTCCGCCTTTTTGAGGCGGGATGCTTTTTTGTGCTGTCAAATCCACAACGACTGCGCGTATAATAGCCCCACAAAGGAGATAATGCCTATGTTTGATCAGGTTATGTCGGCAGCTCTTGTGGGGATCGAGGCGCTGCCGGTTCGGGTGGAGGCGGACGTGAGTGATGGCCTGCCCGGCTTTTCCATGGTGGGGTCTTTGGGCCCGCAGGTGAAGGAGGCGGGGGACCGGGTGCGGACGGCCCTGCGCAACGTGGGGCTGGCCCTGCCGCCCCGTCGGATCACCATCAACATTTCCCCGGCGGATGTGCGCAAGGAGGGCACCCGGTTCGATCTGCCCATTGCCCTGGCTATCCTGCTGTCGGAGGCGGCCCTGCCGAAAACGGCTCTGGAGGGCGTTATGGTGCTGGGTGAACTGAGCCTTGACGGGCGCATCAACGGTGTGCCCGGGGTGCTGGCCAGTGTGATGGCGGCCCGGGATGCGGGGTGCCGCCTCTGCCTGGTGCCGGCGGACAATGCGGTGGAGGCCGCCATTGTGACAGAAATCCCCTCGGCGGGGGTAGCCACCCTCAAGGAGGCGGTGGCGCTATTAAAAGGCGAGTCCGCACCAGCCCCTCTGCCTCAGCCTGCCCTCCCTTCGGAAATGGGGCCCCTGGCGGACATGAGCGATATTCGGGGTCAGGACTCGGTGAAGCAGGCAGCGGTGCTGGCGGCGGCCGGGTTCCATAATCTTATGATGTGCGGGCCGCCGGGGTCCGGGAAATCCATGCTGGCCCGGCGGCTGGTGACCATCCTGCCGACCCTGTCCCGGGAGGAGCGTCTTGAGATCACCAAGATCTATTCGGCTGCGGGGCTTCTCGCACCGGACCATCCCGTGATCACGGACCGGCCCTTCCGCTCGCCCCACCACACCGCCTCTGACCGGGCCATGACCGGCGGCGGGGCGGTGCCCCGGCCCGGGGAAATCACCCTGGCCCATCGGGGTGTGCTTTTTCTTGATGAAATGCCGGAGTTTTCCCGTAATGCCCTGGAGGTGCTGCGGCAGCCTCTGGAGGACCGGGAAATCACCATTTCCCGGGTGGCCGGGACGTATCACTATCCGGCGTCCTTTTTGCTGCTGGGGGCCATGAATCCCTGTCCCTGTGGCTACTACCCGGACCGTCAGCGCTGCAGCTGTCGGCCGGAAATGGTGCGGCGTTATGAGGAGCGCATTTCCCGTCCCCTCCTTGATCGGTTTGATCTTTTTGTCTACACACAGGCGGTGGGGTACGAGGACCTGATGAAGACAGGGCGGGAGGGCACCACCTCGGCACAGCTCAGAGCCCGGGTGGAGAAGGCCCGGCAGATTCAGGAACGAAGGTTTGCCGGCAGCCCCATTTTCTTTAATGCGGAAATCCCGGCTTCACGCCTGGAGGAGTTTTGTCCGCTCACAGAGGGGGCTTCGGCGCTTCTGGAACGGGCCTTCCACCGCATGGGGCTCACGGGACGGGCGGTGCACCGGATCCTGCGGGTGGCCCGAACCGCGGCGGATCTTGAGGAGGAGGCTGTGATCGGGAAGAGCCATATGGAGGATGCGTTGTTTTACAGGTTGAAGGAGGCAGGCGAGAGGTGATGGCGAAGGAGAAACCCATTTACTATGTCAGTGACCGGGAGGCGTCCTATCCGGCGCGGCTTCGGAGTTACACCGGCATGCCGGCGGGACTTTATGTCCGGGGGACACTGCCCGGGGATGAGCCCACGGTGGCCATTGTGGGCGCCCGGGCCTGCAGTGTGTACGGTGCGCGCCAGGCGGCCCGATTCGGCCGTGAACTGGCCCGGAACGGGGTGACGGTGATCAGCGGTCTGGCGGAGGGCATCGATGCGGAGGCGCAGCTGGGAGCGCTCTCGGCCGGGGGGCGAAGCTTTGGCGTGCTGGGATGCGGTGTGGACATTTGCTATCCCTGCTCATCCCGGGTGCTCTATGACAAGCTGCCCCTGAAGGGCGGCCTCCTGTCGGAATATGAACCCGGGAGCCCGCCGGTCCGGTGGCATTTTCCGGTGCGGAATCGGCTCATCAGTGCCCTGGCGGATATCGTGCTGGTGATCGAGGCCCGGCAGCGGTCCGGTTCCCTGATCACGGTGGATTATGCCCTGGAGCAGGGGAAGACCGTGTTTGCCCTGCCCGGTCGGGTGGGGGATGCCCTGTCAGAGGGGTGCCATGCCCTCATCGCCCAGGGAGCGGGCATCGCCCTGTCTCCCCAGGCGGTGCTGGATGAGCTGGAAACCATTCGGCAGTGCCGGGGTGCGGCATTTTCGGCCGGTCAACCGGCTCTGCCCGTACATCATGCGGCGTTTATTGCCGGTCAGCCTGCGACTGCCGTTGCTCGCCCGGCGCTTGCGGCCCCTCAGCCGACGCTTGCCGGCTCGCCGGGAGATGTGAGGCGTTCCGCAGCCTCATTTTCGAAAATGAAAGATCCAGCGGATGAGAAGATGACGCGGGATATGGCCCCGACACCTCTGACGACTTACCGGAACGGCCCGGCGCAGGACTATCTGTCCCCGGAGGCGGTGACATTAAAGACGGCCTTGTCCGATGAGCCCATGAGCCTCGATGCGCTGGCTGAAAAAGCGCATTTAGAGGGCCGTGCCGCCCGCGGGGCCATGTCGGAACTGATGCTTTTGGGTGAGGCGGCGGAATTATTTCCGCAAATGTTTGCGTTGGCGGAGCGGGAATCGTAAGAAAAAAGGTTGCACCCTGAAATTTTTTGATGTATAGTTTTGAACCGCAGCAAGCATTCCCCCGCTTCAAAGACGCAGAGTCTTAAGCGGGGGTTACGGGGGAAGCTTGCATCAGCAGGGGTAAAAGCCCCTGCTGATGGGCTACCGAAGGTAGCTGCGGTTCACGAGCAAGGAGCGAAGCGTATTGCGAGTGTCCGCTTTCCCGTGCATAAGTGCCTGTCCGTCCGGTATGAAAATGTGGTGTTTTATCCTGCTTTTTTGGCATCGGCAACAGGCACGTGAAAACAAGGAGGAATCAACAGTGGCTAAAAATCTGGTCATTGTCGAGTCGCCGGCGAAGGTTAAAACAATCAAGAAGTTTCTGGGTTCCGGCTATGATGTGCAGGCCTCGATGGGGCATGTGCGCGATCTGCCCAAGAGTACCATGGGCATCGATATTGAAAATGATTACGAACCGAAATATATCACGATCCGCGGCAAGGGTGAGCTTCTGGCCGGTCTGCGCAAGGCCGCCAAGAATGCCGATCGCATTTATCTCGCAACTGACCCTGACCGGGAAGGCGAAGCCATTTCCTGGCATCTGGGTTATGCGCTGAAGCTGGATCCGGCCAAGACGCGGCGTGTGACTTTTAACGAGATCACCAAGACAGCTGTGAAGGATGCGCTGAAGCATCCCCGGGATATCGATATGAATCTGGTGGACGCACAGCAGTCACGGCGTATCCTGGACCGTATGGTGGGTTACAGCATCAGTCCGGTACTGTGGGCCAAGGTCAAAAGAGGTCTGTCCGCCGGCCGTGTGCAGTCGGCAGCGCTCCGGATGATCGGTGACCGGGAGGACGAGATCAACGCCTTTGTGCCGTCTGAATACTGGTCACTGGATGTGGACTTTGCCATCGGCGGCAGCCGTAAAAAGATGACGGCGGCCTTCTACGGCAAGGATAAAAAGATGACCATCGGCAGCAAGGCCGAACTGGATCAGATCCTGGCCGATCTGGAAGGGGCTGATTTTGCCATCACAGATGTGAAGCGGTCCGAGCGTGTGCGGAAGGCTCCGCTTCCCTTTACCACCTCCACACTGCAGCAGGAGGCGGCCAAGACACTGAACTTCACCACGTCAAAGACCATGCGGATCGCTCAGCAGCTTTACGAAGGTGTTGATGTGAAGGGCAGCGGCAGCGTGGGTCTTATTACCTACCTGCGTACGGACTCCACCCGTATTTCCGATGAGGCCGATCAGAAGGCCCGGGAATATGTGGCCCGTGAGTACGGCGAAGAGGCTGTGGGGACAGGCACGGCAGCGGCCCGCAAAGGCAATGTGCAGGATGCCCATGAAGCCATCCGTCCCACCGATATCGAACGGACACCGGTGAAAATCAAGGAATCTTTAAGCCGGGATCAGTTCCGTCTTTATCAGCTTATCTGGCGTCGTTTTGTGGCCAGCCGGATGGCACCGGCGGTTTATGATACCGTCAGCGTCAAGATCGGCGGGGCCGGCTATACATTTACGGCACCGGGCTCTTATTTAAGAAGCGCCGGCTTCATGAATGTATACACAGATGATGAAGAGCAGAGCGGCAGCGGCAACGCGGTGCTGAAGACACTCACCACGGAGACAGCCATCACCGCCGGTGAGAAGCACGGCGAGCAGCATTTCACTCAGCCGCCGGCTCATTATACAGAAGCCACCTTGGTACGGGCACTGGAAGAGAAGGGCATCGGTCGTCCCAGTACCTATGCGCCGATCATTTCCACGATCCAGAGTCGTCATTACGTGACGAAGGAACAGAAAAACATTTACATCACCGAGCTTGGGGAAGTGGTCAACAACCTGATGAAACAGGCATTCCCGATCATCGTGGATACAGATTTCACTGCCAATCTGGAAACCCTGCTGGACAGTGTGGCCGAGGGTGAACTGGAATGGAAGACGGTTATCCGCAACTTCTATCCGGATCTTGACAAGGCTGTCCGTGAGGCTGAGGAAGAACTGGAGCACGTGAAGATCGAGGACGAGGTTTCCGAGGAGGTCTGCGAAAGCTGCGGCCGCCACATGGTGATCAAGTACGGTCCCCACGGCAAGTTCCTGGCCTGCCCGGGATTCCCGGAATGTCGGAACACGCAGCCTTATTATGAGCGGACCGGCATCAGCTGTCCCAAGTGCGGCGGCGATATCGTGCTGAAGCGGACCCGCAAGGGGCGTCGTTATTACGGCTGTATCGCTCACCCGGAATGTGACTTCATGTCCTGGGCAAAACCGGTGTCAAAGCCCTGTCCTGTCTGCGGTCAGTACATGGTGGAGAGAGGCAACAAAATCGTCTGTTCTGAGCCTTCCTGCGGTTATCGGGAGGCAAAAACCGAGGAAAATGGCTGAAAAAACTGCAAAAGCCTGCAATATTCTGAAATGTTTATAAATTAAATGAAAAGTGGTCGTGATTTCGTTGAAATTGCGGCCGCTTTGTGCTATTATCGGGGCGATTTAAGAAAGCCACAAGCGGCTGAAAACATAGGGTTTTACTTGCTTTTTTCACGGTATTTTTGTTAGGAAAGGGGAACGGCATGAGTGTTCAATTGTTAGACAAAACACGGAAAATCAATAAGTTGCTCCACAATACCAACACAACAAAGGTGGTCTTTAATGACATCTGCAAAGTTTTAGTGGAGACACTGGAATCCAACATCCTGGTGCTGAGCTGTAAGGGTAAGGTGCTGGGGGCCGGTCTTTGTGACGAGGTCAAGGAACTGGACGAGCTGGTGGTCAGTCATGTGGGCGGTTTGGTGGACCCGCTCCTGAATGAACGCTTCCTGGGTGTCCTGTCAACAAAGGAAAATGTGAACCTGGCCATGCTGGGGTTTGAGGGTGAAGGTGTGGATCGTCTGATCGGCATCATCAATCCCATTGAGATCGCCGGTGAACGTCTGGGCACAGTCTTTGCTTACAGAGGCGACAGAAACTATGACATCGACGATATTATCGTCAGTGAGTACGGCACCACGGTTGTGGGTCTTGAAATGATGCGTTCCGTGGATGAGGAAAATGCAGAGGACGAAAGACGGATCCAGGTTGTCAAATCCGCTTTCTCAACACTGTCTTATTCCGAAATGGAAGCTATTATTCATATCTTTGATGAACTGGAAGGCTCTGAGGGTAATCTGGTGGCCAGCAAGATCGCCGACAGAGTCGGCATCACCCGCTCCGTCATCGTCAATGCGCTGAGAAAGTTCGAAAGCGCCGGTGTTATCGAGTCCCGCTCATCCGGTATGAAGGGCACATACATCAAGGTGCTCAACGACTACATTTTCGATGAGATCGCTGCTTTGAAAGAAAGTCGCAAACAGAAGTAATCGGAAGTAAAAAAAGAGTGCAAAACAGAAAATCCCCTTGACATCAAGCATGCCAAGGGGTATATTTGTCAATAGGTGTTAGCACTCCAACAAAATGAGTGCTAACAAGATAAAAACGAACTATCGTACCAAGGAGGATACGTATATGAAGTTAATCCCGTTAACAGACAGAATCGTTCTGAAAGAAGTTGAAACAGAAGAAAAGACTGATGGCGGTATCTTTTTAACAAGCAAGGCTCAGGAAAGACCGCAGTTCGCTGAAATCGTTGCTGTCGGCCCGGGCACAGATGACATCAAGATGGTTGTTGAAGTTGGCCAGAAGGTCGTTTACACAAGATATACAGGCACAGAAGTCAAAGACGGTGACGAAGCTTACATCATCGTAAGACAGGCTGATATCCAGGCTATCGTTGAAGACTAATTTTTGCTTGAACATATTATTTGGAGGTTGAATCTATCATGGCAAAAGAAATCAAGTATGGTTCAGAAGCTCGTGAAGCTCTGATGGCCGGCGTTGACAAGCTGGCAGATACAGTCCGCGTAACACTTGGCCCGAAGGGTCGTAACGTTGTTCTTGACAAGGCTTATGGCGCTCCGACAATCACAAACGACGGTGTTACCATCGCTAAGGAAATCGAACTTGAAGACGCTTTCGAAAACATGGGCGCTCAGCTCATCAAGGAAGTTGCTTCCAAGACAAACGATGTTGCCGGTGACGGTACAACAACAGCTACTGTTCTGGCTCAGGCTATGGTTCACGAAGGTATGAAGAACCTGGCTGCCGGCGCTAACCCGATCATCCTGCGCAAGGGTATGCAGAAGGCTACAGATGCCGCTGTTGAAGCTCTGCTGAAGATGAGCCAGCCGGTTCAGGGCAAAGAGCAGATCGCTCGTGTTGCCGCTGTTTCTTCAGGTGATGAAGAAGTCGGTCTGATGATCGCTGACGCTATGGAAAAAGTTTCCAACGACGGTGTTATCACAATCGAAGAATCCAAGACAATGCATACAGAACTGGATGTTGTTGAAGGTCTTCAGTTCGACAGAGGTTATCTGTCCGCTTATATGTGCAACGATATGGAAAAGATGGTTGCCACAATGGAAGATCCGTACATCCTGATCACAGATAAGAAGATCTCCAACGTTCAGGATCTGCTTCCGGTTCTGGATCCGATCGCCAAGGCCGGTTCTCAGCTCCTCATCATCGCTGAAGATGTTGAAGGCGAAGCTCTGACAACTCTGATCGTTAACAAGCTGCGTGGTACTCTGAACACTGTTGCTGTTAAGGCTCCGGGCTATGGCGACAGAAGAAAAGAGATGCTGAAGGATATCGCCGTTCTGACAGGTGCTACAGTTGTTTCCGATGAAATTGGTCTGGAACTGAAAGACATCGACGGCACAATGCTTGGTAAAGCTAAATCCGTTAAGGTTGACAAAGAAAATACAACTATCGTTTCCGGTGCCGGCGACAAGGCTGCCATCGAAAAACGTATCAACATGCTGAAGGATCAGATCGCCACAACAACATCTGATTACGACAAAGAAAAATTCATCGAACGTCTTGCCAAACTGTCTGGTGGTGTAGGTGTCATCCGCGTTGGTGCTCCGACAGAAACAGAAATGAAAGACAAGAAGTATCGTATGGAAGACGCTCTTAACGCTACAAGAGCAGCTGTTGCCGAAGGTATCATCGGTGGCGGTGGTTCTGCTTACATCCATGTCGCTGACACTCTGAACGAACTGATCGATTCTCTGCAGGGTGACGAAAAGACTGGTGCTAAGATCATCCAGAAAGCTATGGAAGCTCCGCTGTTCCGCATTGCTTACAATGCCGGTCAGGAAGGCGCTGTCATCATCAACAAGGTTCGTGAATCCGCTGTTGGTATCGGCTACAACGCTCTGACAGAACAGTATGTCGACATGATCGCTGAAGGTATCCTGGATCCGGTTAAGGTTACACGTTCCGCTCTTCAGAATGCCAACTCTGTTGCCGGTGTCCTGCTGACAACTGAATCTGCTGTCGGTAAGATCAAAGAACCGCAGCCGAACGTACCGATCACACCGCCGGGCATGGGTATGATGTAATCAGCCGCTGATTCGACGAAAAGGATCGCAGACAATCTGATAAAGGTTAATATTGGGGCCGTCGCACGCAAGTGCGGCGGCTTTTTTCCTGCCCCGATAAGCCAAGTAAATCCCCGTGCTTGCGTGCACTACCCATATTGGTTATAATAATGAAAAGACTATCCAATATGGATACGGAGGCCGCTATGCATTTGATTAAAGAACTGCGCTTGTTAACGGGACTGTCACAGACCGCTTTTGCCGAAAAATATGAAATACCTGTCAGTACATTGAGAAAGTGGGAGCAGGGTGAGGCGTCTCCGGCGCCCTATGTGGTGAAACTCATTGAACGCACAATACCATCTGCCGATCAGACACTGAAAAAGATTACAGATCGTGCCGGAAGACAGTATTATTACAATCCGCACAAACATAGTGTCTGTGATTGTCTGGGGAATGAGATAATTGTGAAGGCGGATATTACTGAGGTGAAAGAGCAGAATCTGGGGCTGTACCTGCACGATTTATTTGAAGATTTCTATGAGATTCGTGAAAGATTTGAGCGAGATTGCCGTCTGGATAAATCGGAAGATATTATCTGGAGTTAGGAGGCGTGCATGAAAAAGGTTGCGGGTGAATTTTTTCTGATGCATAAGGATATTCGGGTTTGCCTTATGGAAATCACCGAAAATGGTGATATAAGAGGCGTTCGAAAAAATGAAAAGGCTGCCGATCATTTTCCTCTTGGCGGGCAGATGAATGATATGAAATTTCATGACTGGTGGCGTGATCGGGCGATTCCAAAGACAAGACATGGCGCCAAAACTGCCCTTCAGAAACTCGGGTACGCATCGACGGGAAATGCCCTGGTCAATAATCTTGGCTTGAGCTTGTCGGATTGTTATTGGATCATGCCTCGTGAGGAGATGTTGAGCTGGAAAGATGTTAATCTGTTCGCAAATGATTTTGTCGATACCTTTGGGGAATTGACGATCAATCAGGGGGCGGAGGTGGATCTTCGTAAGGAAACCCGGTTCAATTGTGCGACATCCCAAGGGGAATTACAAAAGAAATGGTGTATAGATCAAACCGGTCGACGTTACATGATCAAGGGGAACTATGGACAGTCATATCAGCAAAGTTTAAATGAACTGTTCGCGACGCAATTACATAAACAACAGGGGTTTACAAATTATACGGTTTATTCTCCGGTGAAATTGGTTACGGAAAACAATGGGGAAGGTTTGGGCTGTTTGAGCTATGATTTCTGCAGTGAGGAGATTGAGAGTATTTCCGCCTGGGAATTGCTTCAAACAGTAAAAACCAAACAGAACGAATCTCTGTATTATCCGTTTAAAGATGTTTGTCTGCGACTGGGAATGGCGGAAGAAATGTTTGATCATTTCATCAGCTATCAGATTATGACGGATTATCTGATGACAAATACAGATCGCCATATGAATAACATAGCGGTTTTGAGGAATCCGGATACGTTGGAGCTTTTGGGATTTGCGCCGATTTTTGATTCGGGAAACTCTATGTTCTATAATGTGCCATATGAGAATCTGTCACGTGTTCATTTTCGTGATATCAGAACGCATGCGTTTTTGGAAAAGGAATGTCGGCTGCTCCAATATGTAAAAGATCGGTCTTTGGTTAATCTGGATTTGGCAGAAATGGATTTTTCTCTCTATGAAAAAGATATCGCTGAACAACACATAAGAATCCCGCTCTTAAAAGATTTGTATGAAAGAAAAATGACCATGCTGCAATCTTTCCAAAATGGCAAAGATATCTGGAAAACCCGTTAACAGAGACAAATCGGAAAAGCCCGGTGCGCTGCACCGGGCTTTGACTATGCCTAAATCATTCAGTTTTTGCTATGCGCGAGTTTCTGCCGCATTTCCCGCAGGGAACAACCGACCTCTTTGGCCAGGCGACACACATCGTCATATTCGGTTTTGTGACGGGTAACCCCCCAGCCTTCGGCGATTTTCTCGCGGACAGGGCCGTAAGCCGTATCCTTAACCTCTGTGCGGCGCTCCAGGATACAGCGCTCCTTTTTGGTGACCCGGATGCCCAGGCTTTCTGTGCAACGGAAAATGAGACGTGCCATGTCTTCTTCCTTGCTTTCCGGACAAAGCGCGGTCAGAAGCGCGCCCTGTCGGTTTTTCTTCATAAGCACCGGTGTCACAAAGGCTTCAAGAACACCCGCTTCATAAAGGCAATCCAGGGCGAAACCGATCTCTTCAGCGGTCATGTCATCCAGGTTGCACTGAAGCTCAGAGATACGGTCCATGGGGCCGTGGGCGCCGGTTGTCGTGGCAACGCTGTCGGGTGCTGTGAACTCAGCATCGTGATCACGGCTTGCTGTATCGCAGGCATTCCCCAGCACAGCCCGCACGCCGTTCATGCGGTCGAAATCCTTTTTCCCCATGCCGTAGCCGATCTTCTGAATCTTCATGGGCGGCATGGCACCGAAATCGTCGGCAAAGGCTGTCAGCAGGGCCGCACCGGTGGGGGTGCACAGCTCGCCGCGCACATCTCCGCCGTAAATGGGGACATCCTTCAGAATCGTGGCGGTGGCCGGCGCTGGGACGGGCAGAACACCGTGGGCACAGGCGACTGTGCCGCTGCCTACATGGACCGGAGAGGCGACCACATGGTCGATCTTAAGGGTTTCCATCAGATAGCAGACGGCGGTGATGTCAGCTAAAGCATCCATCATGCCAACTTCATGAAAATGAATCTCTGTCACCGGGACGCCGTGGGCCAGGCTCTCCGCATCGGCGATCCGGCGGTAAACATCCAGCACCCGGCCTTTGACGGCTTCGGAAACGGCCAGATTATCCACAAGGGCCGCAATGTCGGCCATGGAGCGGTGGACATGACGGTGGTGATGCCCGTGGCTATGTGGATGGTCATGATCGTGGTGATGATGGTCATGTTCGTGGCTATGCACATGCTCATGATTGTGTTCATGCTCATGGTGTTCATGGTGGTGTTCATGATGATGGGCGTGTTCGTGGCTATGTTCATGATCATGATGATGCTCATGCCCATGCTCATCACCTTCCTCGCCCTCTGCGGTGAGCACCCGCATATGGGTGCCGGTGATGCCGCATTTGACCGAAGTCTCCCGGATATAGGTAACACCCGGGATGCCAAGGCCGTTTAACGCAGCCAGGGCAGCATCAGGATCCTCTGTGAGCTCCAGAAGCGCAGCCGTCAGCATATCGCCGGCTGCCCCCATGGCGCAGTCCAGATATAATTCTCTCATATTACAGTCTCCAACCGTCTTCAGTGCGCATCGCCTGAAGGCGGATCTTTCTTTTCCATATGGTTGATCCGGCCCGCCGCCACACCGGCGCCGAAGCCGTTGTCGATGTTGACCACCGTGATGCCGCCGGCGCAGCTGTTCAGCATGGACAGCAGCGCTGAGAGCCCGTTAAAGGAGGCTCCGTACCCCACGGAAGTGGGCACGGCAATAATGGGACAGGCGGCCAGACCGCCCACAACGGAGGCCAGAGCCCCCTCCATGCCCGCCACGGCGATGATGACGGAGGCATCCATAATGAGGTCCAGGTGGTTCATCAGGCGGTGAAGGCCCGCCACACCCACGTCGTAAAGGCGGCGCACCTTATTGCCCATCATCTCGGCGGTGAGCGCCGCTTCCTCGGCCACAGGCATGTCAGAGGTGCCCCCGGTGGCCACCACAATGGTGCCGAGACCGTCGGGCTCCGGCATGGTGCCCACAATGCCGATGCGGGCGATCTCATGATACGTCAGCTCGTGATCGGCAGCGATCTTATCCGCGGCATCCTTCGACAGCCGGGTGATAAGGATGTTGCTCTGCCCGTTCTCTTTCATGGCGGAAATGATGCCGCTGATCTGTTCCGGTGTTTTCCCGGCACCGTAGATCACCTCTGCGGCCCCCTGCCGGATCTTCCGGTGCAGGTCCACCTTGGCAAAGCCGATATCGGCGAAGGGCTGCTGCTTCAGCGTGCGCTCCGCCTCCTCGATGGAAAGGCTCCCGTCCTTCACGGCCTCCAGCATTTTCTTTAAATCTCGTTCCATAATAGTCTCCTCAGGCGCCCGATGCCTCATTTTCGAAAATGACGCTGTCGTCGCCTGTCATATCCGGCTGTCAGTCTCCCAGGTGACGGTTGCGCAGCCTGTCGGTGCGGACACCGGTGGCCAGATCGATCGTGCAGGTGTACAGGGAAATGCGGTTGTCCTTATTGAGGCTCTGCCACAGGGCATCAGTGAAGGCATCCAGGTCATCCATGGTGCTCACGCAGCGGGGCTCACCCGAAAATGAGGGCAGCGGGCTGCCGTCGTGGGCGTAGGTGCTGATGAAATGCCCTTCCCCGGCCAATGCCGGCTTGAAGTCATAGAAGCAGCGGCGTTCACCTTCGCCCCGGCCCTCGGCACTTTTGAGGATGGACAGGGTGTAAGAAAGGTGCCCGTCAGTCCTGGTCGCAAGCCCGGAAATGCGGGGTGTGTAATGGGGCGCATCCGGCTCGAAGGTACGGCTGTCAAGAGAGGCTTTGAAATCAAGGCCCTGAGCCAGCCCCGAGAGGATGGTCTCGGACTGATCGCCGTTGGCCAGAATCAGCCAATTTTCGACGGGCAGCACGGCCCGGTAAATGATCAGAGAGGGGTCCTCCACCAGGCTCTCGTCGAAAGCCTGGGTGCGCAGAATGCCATTTTCGAGAACAAAGATGCGGTTCCGCGAATTGTCGCTGCGGCCCATGATAAAGTAAGCGCACAGGGCGCGGGTGCCGTCCGGTGTCAGGCCGATCATCATGCCGCGGCCCGGGTAGGCGTTGCCCTGCAAAATTTCCATTAATGACTGTTGTTTCACGTCGGTAATCCTTTCGGAATGGTTAGAATAATCTTCAGAATAGTCTTTACCCATGGTATCATAAATGCAGACATTCGTCATGTGCCCCGGGGGTTCCATTTTCGAAAATGAGTCATCAGCCCCGCGGTCGTTTTATTCGGGGGATGGGGTTTCGACGCCGTGATGCTTTTCGGGAACGCAACAACGACACGTTACTGTTTTCGGAAATGCAACAGTGGCCACTCGTCATCTTGACTTGGAAAATGGCACGCCGGCGCATGACACAACAAGGCGCAACAGGAAATGATAAGAAAAGGACAGACATATGGCAGCTGATAAATATGAAGATCTGATCTGGACAACGCACAGCACACAGACACTGCTGACCACCCCGGTGTTTACGGTGGTGGGGCAGGAGGAATCCGCCAAAAATGGGGCTGCCGGCACGTACGTAGCCATCGAGGCGCCGGACTGGATCGTGACGGTGGCGGTGGAAAATGACCGGTTTGTGCTGGTGCGCCAGTGGCGTCACGGCGAGGATCGGATCACTCTGGAATTCCCCGGGGGCATTGCCGAGCCAGGCGAACCCCTGGAGCAGGCGGCGGCCCGGGAACTTCTGGAGGAAACAGGGCGAAAAGCCGGCCGTATCACCCGGCTTGGCCGTGTCAGCGCCAATCCGGCCCTTTTTAAGAATCATATCGAGATTTTCCTGGCGGAGGATCTGGTGGACACAGGGGAACTGCACACCGATGAGGATGAACTGCTCCGAGTGGAAACGATGCCCATCGATGAGGTGATCGCCCGCTTTGGGGAAGGGGAGATGACCCACGCTTATATGGGCACCGCCCTGGCGCTTTATCTGCGGCACAAGGCCGGAGGGGCATGCTAAGGCCGCGGATAGAACTATTCAATGTCAGAGGAAAAGGCACATTTTGTTTTGTACATGACAAAAAGGAGAAGAGCTGAGCTCTTCTCCTTAACTGTTTGACTTATTCAGCCGTGGGCTTCAACAGCCTGCGGGTTTTTTATTTGATCTCAACAAGCCAGCCTTCCGGAGCTTCGATGCGACCCATCTGGATACCTGTCAGTGTGTCGTAAAGTTTCTGGATTGTCGGACCCATTTTCTCCATGCCGCTGGGCAGGCAGATTTCATTGCCGTGGTCCACGATCTTGCCGACCGGAGAGATAACGGCAGCTGTGCCGCAAAGACCGCATTCAGCCATATCCTTGACTTCTTCGAAGGCAATCGGACGTTCTTCGACTTCAAGACCCAGATATTCCTTAGCCACATACATCAGAGAACGACGTGTGATGGAGGGCAGGATGGTGTCGGACTTCGGTGTGACAACCTTGCCGTCCTTTGTGACGAAGAGGAAGTTGGCACCGCCTGTTTCTTCAACGTAAGTGCGTGTGGCGGAATCCAGATACATATTTTCATCATAGCCCTGTTCGTGAGCTTCGACGATGGCGTGAAGGCTCATGGCATAGTTCAGACCGGCTTTGATGTGGCCTGTGCCGTGGGGAGCTGCACGGTCATAGTCGCAGACACGCAGAGTGATCGGTTTGGCGCCGCCTTTGAAGTACGGACCGACCGGCGTGCAGAAGATACGGAACTGATATTCCTGAGCCGGCTTAACACCGATAACCGGGCCGCTGGCGAACATGAACGGTCTTAAGTAAAGCGTAGCACCTGAGCCGTAGGGCGGGACATAGTCGATGTTAGCAGCGACAACCTTCTTGCAGGCTTCGACCCATTTATCTTCCGGGAATACCGGCATTTCAAGACGTCTGCAGGAATCAGCCATACGAGCGGCATTCAGGTCGGGACGGAAGCAAACGGTGCGACCGTCTTCTGTTGTATAGGCTTTCAGGCCTTCGAAGCAGGACTGTGAGTACTGCAGAACGCCGGCACATTCAGTGATCTGTACAGTGGCATCGGTGGTCATAGCACCGTCATCCCAGGCACCGTCTTTATAGTTGGCAACAAATCTTTCGTCTGTGGGCATGTAGGCGAATCCCAGGCTGCCCCAATCGATATCTTTCTTCATATTAAATGTTCCTCCGGGATATTCGAAATTTCTATAAGTTTACTCCCGAAAAACAAGTGTGTCAATTTGTTCGGGGGCATTTTCCCATACAGGGTTTATAT
This sequence comes from Lachnospiraceae bacterium, assembly GCA_030526195.1. Taxonomy (GTDB): domain Bacteria; phylum Bacillota; class Clostridia; order Lachnospirales; family Lachnospiraceae; genus Chordicoccus. The sequence goes on along the minus strand of JAUNDG010000006.1, from coordinate 40,631 downwards.
GGTGTATGGGGGTTATGAAACGTTTTGCGTATTCATTTCTTTTGGAAAAATGAATGATTTCGTCTCATTTTGCCAGGCTCTGGCGAATCCATTCTTCGATGTCACGGTAAACGCCCTTCTTGCAGGCTTCATTCAGGACCTCATGGCGAAGACCGGCATAGAAAATGTTCTGTACGTTGCGATAGCCGCGGCGTTTGATGTAATTGACCGCGTCCTCGAAGCCCTTTTCGCCGCCGGCGCAGGGATCATCGGCACCGGACACGAAGAGTACCGGCATGTTCGGGTCAGAGGCGAGCTCGGTTGATACGTAGGCATCAGCCTGTACATCGAAGAGGGCGTTGAAGCCGTCCAGTGTGAAGGTGAAGCCGCACAGCGGGCTGCGCATATAAGCGGTGACATTGGCTCTGTCGGCGGAAATCCAGTCAAAGGGTGTCTGCGGATTCGGAATCTTCTTATTAAATGAGCCGAAGGCCATGTTGTTGATGAAGTTGCTGCGATGGTGGTCGCCTTTGAAAATGCGGATGAGGTTCACCAGGATTTTACCGGCACCCACGGCACCGTTTCGTTTCGGAGACCCCATAACGATGAGACCGGCCAGCTCGCTGTCGTAGCGGCGGGCATAGCAACGGACAACCAGAGAGCCCATGCTGTGGCCCATGAGGATCAGCGGCAGACCCGGCCAGCGCTTTTTGGCTTCCAGGGTGATGGCATGGACATCCTCCACCAGACCCTTGCCGCCGGCATGGTACATATAACCCAGGTCATCGGCGGATTTGATGCTTTCGCCATGGCCCCGGTGATCGTGGATGATCACGGCGTAGCCTTTGTCCACCAGGAATTCCATAAATTCAAGATAACGCTCCTTCATTTCGGCCATGCCGTGCACAAGCTGGATGATGGCGGTGGGGTTCTCCGGCGCCATAGCGATCACGGAAAGGGGCAGGGCGTCAACGGGAGACGCAATGGTCAGTTTTTCTGTCATGTTCATTTCCTCCAAAATGGATTGTCAGCAATCCTATCCTTCATTATAAAACAAATGTCCGAAATAGAAAAACAGAAATGAAAAGTGATGGGGAAAAGAGGGGAACAAGAGGGGAATGGCAGCGGGAAATACGGACGAAAAAAGAAATGAAAAAAGAAAACAGATTTTCTGAAAAAAGATGTTGACAGAGTGGGACTCTTCGTGTAAGATAGTTTTTGTTCGAGCGAACGAAGTAATCGTTCCAAAGGATATGCGCGAGTGGCTCAGTTGGTGGAGCACCACCTTGCCAAGGTGGGGGTCGCGGGTTCGAGTCCCGTCTCGCGCTCTCAAGGGTTTTTGGTTGTCCGGCAAGTTGGACGGCTGGGGGCTTTTTGATAAATGTCCGGAAGGGCAGCAAGCTTTTTCGGATTATATTCGCGCGAGTGGCTCAGTTGGTGGAGCACCACCTTGCCAAGGTGGGGGTCGCGGGTTCGAGTCCCGTCTCGCGCTCTTTATGAGGGGTCTTTGGTTGTCCGTTAAGTTGGACGGCTGGAGGCTTCTTTTGTTGTGTCAAAACATCCCCATTTTCGTATAGCGCATAATAACGGTGTTATTGTTTGAACTGCAGATAGAAAAAGACTTCCGACCTTCGGAGCTGATCGCTCCGGGCATCGGAAGTCTTATTTTTATACTGATTTTGTTTTAGAACGGCAGCAACCCTTACTCGTCGATGGCCTTGGTCATGTTCGGGTCGTTGGTGTTGTTGACGTTGATGATGCTCATGTAAGCCGGACGGATGATCTTGCCGCCGCTGACCAGCTCTTCGAGACGGTGAGCACACCAGCCGGAGATACGGGCGATGGCAAAGAGCGGTGTGAAAAGTTCTCTCGGGATGCCCAGCATGTCATAAACAAAGCCGCTGTAGAAGTCGATGTTGGGGCTGACTTCTTTGAAGACGTGCTTCTTCTCGGCGATGACATAGGGAGCCAGCTTTTCAACGGATTCGTAAAGCGCCAGCTCTTCTTCGCGGCCCTTTTCGGCAGCCAGCTTGTCGACGAAGCTCTTCAGCAGACGTTCTCTCGGGTCGGAGAGGCTGTAAATGGCATGGCCCATACCGTAGATGAGGCCGGAACCGTCGAAGGCCTGCTTGTCCACGATCTTGTGAAGGTAATCCCGCACCTCGCCTTCGTTGGTGGGATGTTTCACGTGAGCCTTGATGTCATCAAACATCTGAGCCACCTTGATGTTGGCACCGCCGTGCTTCGGACCCTTCAGTGAGGACATGGCGGCAGCGATGGCGGAATAAGTATCGGAACCGGAGGAGGTGACCACACGGGTGGTGAAGGTGGAGTTGTTACCACCGCCGTGTTCCATATGCAGCATGAGGCAGGCATCCAGAACCTGGATCTCGATGTCGCTGTAGGACATATCCGGTCTTAACATACGCAGGATGTTTTCGGCAGTTGAGGCTGTGGTCAGCGGCCGATGGATATACATGCTGTCTTCATTCTGATAATAGTTGTAAGCGTGATAAGCGTAAATCGCCAGCAGAGGGAAAGCGGCGATCAGCTGAAGACTCTGACGGATGCACAGCTGAAGATCGGTGGGATCGTAATCCTGTTCATAGGAACCGATGGCCAGGATGCTGCGGGTCATGGAATTCATGATGTCCTTTGTAGCGGTCTTCATGATGATGTCACGGGTGAAGCCCTTCGGCAGCTGGCGGGATCTGGCCAGTGCGTCGAAGAACTGCTTGGATTCATTTTCATCCGGCAGTTCACCAAACAGCAGAAGATAGGCGGCCCGTTCGTAGCCGAAACCCTTTTCTGTATATTTGGCGATGAGATCCTGAACGTTATAACCACGATAGTACAGCTGGCCATCGATGGGCACGCGCCGGCTGTCTTCGATCTTGAAGGCGTCGACTCGTGAAACAGAGGTCAGACCGGTCAGAACACCGCGGCCCTTCTCGTCACGAAGGCCTCTCTTAACACCGAGTTCAGAGAAAAGATTCGGTGAGATGGCGTCATTTTTCCGGATCAGCTCAACTTTATCGTGGAGATATTCCATTTCAGATAAATTTAAATCCATAGCAACCTCCTGTAAAACAGCGGTCTGGAATCGGACACGCTTTTGTTTCCTCATAGGGTATAGTGCCATCTATTATACATGACTCATCGGGAAATGTCTTTATTATTTTTAAAAAATGGGGTTCCTGCACGAGTCGCTTTCTGATAATGCTCGCCCGGTTTTCCGGTGGCGGAGGGCTCCCGTTCTCTTTGACGGTTCGTGAAAAGCGGTGTGAAATGGCGCCCCCGGCAGCCTCATTTCCTTGACAAACAGGTGGCTTGCGGTATAATATTAGCACTCTTATACATTGAGTGCTAATATAGCGGCGAAGCGGACGCGAGGATGATCCGCAGGCTCCGATACGGGGCACCGCCTTGACCCAGGTATGCCGGATGAGCCGGCCCGGAGGATAGATTATGACAACATTAACCGTTGTGGCCATGCACGACACCATTCTGCTGCCCAATGTGGAATATCAGATGAAGGTGGCGGGGCTGACAAATGAAGAACGGGAGCGCATCATCGCGGATGATAACCGTTGCCTGCTGCTGCCGATGAAAAAACAGACAAAGCGGGACGACATCACCCCGGAGGTTTTCTGCGACACCGGCGTGGTGATCGAGGTGAGCTCTGTGGTGGAGACCCCCCTTGGCTATATGATGACCGGTCGGACCCGGGAGCGGGCCAAGGTCTCCCATGTGGAAGTTTCGGACACCATCGTGCTGGCTCAGGCCGAGCTCACTGAGGAGGTGTCGGACCTCACAGCTGAGGGTGAAAAGACGCTGCTTGATAACATCAAAAACACCACCCTTGAGATGGCGGCCTATTTTAAGGGCGCGAAAATGATCACACCCGTCATCGAAGGGCTGCGCACCATCAACACCTATGCCGCCAGAATGGGTGGCCTCTTTGAAATGACAGCGGAGGAAAAATATGCCCTTCTGGTGGAACCCTCTCTGAAGGCCCGCGGCATGATGATCCGGGAAGCACTTCTGCGCTACAAGGGCAGTGTGGACATGAAGGTGGCTCTGGAGAGTATGGACGATCCGGAAGGCCGTCATTATAAAAAACAGGCCATTAACCGCCAGATCCGGATCCTGCAGAAGGAACTGGAGGCTCTGGATCCGGAAGCGGCGGCCATGGAAGATGAGTATCAGAAGAAGATCGAAGAGGCGCACATGCCGGATTATGCCCGGGAGGAGGCGGAAAAGATCCGCCGGCGCCTGGCACGGGAGTCCGCCAGTTCAGGTGAGTACAGTTCCCTGGCCAATTATCTTGATTTCATGACGGCGCTCCCCTGGGAGAAGCCGACTGAGAAGCCCCTTGATATCCATCGGGCGGAAGAAATCCTGAACCGGGATCACTACGGCCTTGAAAAGGTGAAGGACCGCATTCTGGAGCATCTGGCGGTTCTGTCATTAAATAAGGAAAAAACAGGTTCTATTCTGCTTCTGGTGGGCCCGCCGGGCACGGGGAAAACCTCCATGGGCCGTTCAGTGGCGGAAGCCCTGAAGCGGGCCTATGTGCGGGTGTCCCTGGGCGGTGTCCGGGATGAATCCGAGATCCGGGGCCACAGACGCACCTACATCGGCTCCATGCCGGGCCGCATTTTGCAGGGCATCAAACGGGCCGGAGCCATGGACCCTGTGGTGGTGCTGGATGAGGTGGATAAACTGGGCGCCGGCGCTCAGGGTGATCCCTCAGCGGCTCTCCTTGAGGTACTGGATCCCGAGCAGAACAGCACATTTACGGACCATTACCTGAACCTGCCCTATGACCTGTCCGGGTGCTTTTTTATCTGCACCGCCAACAGTACCGACACGATCCCGCAGCCGTTGCTGGATCGTATGGAGGTTATTGAGCTGCAGGGCTACACCCCGGTGGAAAAACGCCATATCGCGAGACGCCATCTTCTGAAAAAGGCTATGGCGGATGCGGGGCTCACCGGGAAGGAACTGCGCGTGGCGGACAGTGCCCTTGAGAAAATGATCGCCGAATACACCATGGAGGCCGGTGTCCGGGGGCTTAAAAAGCAGCTGGATACCCTGTGCCGGAAGGCGGCCGCCAAAGTGGTCAGGGGCGAGAAAGTCCCCATTTCCGTGAATAAAAAGAACCTGGAGGCCATTCTCGGCCGTCCGCGGGTGCACCATGCCAAGGCCGGCAGCCATAACCGGCCCGGGGTGGTGACGGGCCTGGCCTGGACCATGGCCGGCGGTGAGATCCTGTTCCTGGAATCCACGAAAATGAAGGGCAGCGGCCATCTGAAGCTGACGGGTCAGCTGGGCGATGTGATGAAAGAGTCGGCAGAAACCGCATTTTCGCTGGTGAAGAGCCTGCTGGTTGATCGCTGCGATGTGAGTGAGACGGATATCCACATCCATGTGCCGGCGGGGGCTGTGCCCAAGGACGGGCCCAGTGCCGGTATCACCATGGTCACAACGCTCATGTCCCTGCTGACGAACCGGGAGGTGCCGGCGGATCTGGCCATGACCGGGGAGATTTCGCTCCGGGGCGAGGTGATGCCCATCGGCGGCCTGCCGGAGAAACTGATGGCGGCCGTGCGGGCCGGTATTCACACCGTGCTCATCCCCGCTGCCAACGAGGCGGACCTTGCGGATGTGCCGGAGGAAACCTTAAGTCAGCTCACGGTGCACCCGGTGGGGGATATCCATGAGGTGCTGACCCTGACTCTGGGTGAGTGGGAAGCGGAGTGAAACAGTTGCGAAAACTGTCTTGGAAGTGGTTGTCCCCTCGGGGGTTTTTCCCTATAATAAATGGTACGCCGGTTGACCGGACACTAAAGAAAAGAAGGATCCGATATGAGTGATTTCGAAAATGAAGAATTGAAACTCGACGAGGCACAGTCTGAGGAAATGGGGCTGCCGGAAGCGGAAGCATCATCTGACGCCGCCTCTGCCGAAAATGAAGAGCCGGAGCTGTCTCCCCTTGAGATTCAGCGGAATAACAACCGCAATATGATCGGTGTGTTCATTCGGCTGCTAGCCGGTGTTTACGTTATTTACATGGGCGCCACGGCCATTAAGGATATGATCAAGAACCATGAGGTGATGTGGTATCTGGTGGTGGTCTGTGTGCTGCTGATCGTGGCCGGTGCGGCCTTCGTGCTGATCTCCCTCAAGCGTGTGATCGCCATGATGAAGGAACAGAATGAAGAAAAGAAGCGCATGGAAGAAGATCCGGAATACCGTAAGAAGATCGAGGAAATGCGCGCCAGAGAACTGCCCACCAGAAGTGCCTCCACGACACCGGGCAGTATGACCGGAGCCGATATCCGTGCCCGTCTGCAGGCCATCAATGCCGAGGACGGCCTGGAACTGACAGAGTCTTACGGTGAGGATGAGGCTGAAGCCGATGAGACAGCAGATGCTGAAGCAGAGGCTGTTGGGGCAGAAGTTGATGAGACAGAAGTTGATGAGGCAGAGTCTGTAGATACAGAAGCATCTGAAGAAGAAAAGGAAGTCTGATGATCACCGGGCTGTGTCGCGCGAAAGCCGACAGACAGCCGGCTCGAACGTAAAGCGAGCATCCTGCCGATACGACTATAAGCCGACAAAAAGGAGCGACTATGAGTTTAGCCGATAACCTGTTTATCGATATGTGCCGTGATATTCTGGAAAACGGCACCAGCACTGAAGGCGAAAAGGTCCGTCCCCACTGGGAAGACGGGGCCGCCGCCTACACCATAAAAAAATTCGGTGTGGTAAACCGCTATGATTTAAGAAAGGAATTTCCGGCCCTCACCCTGCGGCGGACAGCTTTGAAATCCGCCATGGATGAGATTCTCTGGATCTACCAGCGGAAATCCTCTAATATCCATGACCTCAATTCCTCCATCTGGGATGAATGGGCCGATGAAAATGGATCCATCGGCAAGGCCTACGGGTATCAGATCGGCGTCAAGCACGCTTATAAGGAAGGCATGTTTGATCAGATGGATCGGGTGCTTTATGATCTGAAGCATAACCCCTACAGCCGCCGCATCATGACGAATATGTACAATCATCATGATCTGTCGGAAATGGCGCTGTATCCGTGCGCTTATTCCATGACGTTCAACGTGACAAAGGACCCCCATGAAGAGAAGCTGGTCCTCAACGCTGTGCTCAATCAGCGTTCCCAGGATATCCTGACCGCCAACAACTGGAATGTGGCTCAGTACGCCATTTTATTGATGATGGTGGCTCAGGTGTCCGATATGATCCCGGGCGAGCTGGTGCACATGATCGCCGATGCTCACATCTACGATCGTCACGTGCCGCTTATTGAAGAGCTGATCTCACGGCCCACCTATCCGGCCCCCACGGTCAGACTCAATCCCGAGGTGAAGGACTTCTATGCCTTTACCACACAGGATCTTATTGTGGAAAATTATCAGCACGGCGAACAGATCCGCAACATTCCTGTTGCGATTTGATGCGCGCCGATTCTTCGCAGTTATGTCTGCGAGGACAAGGAGCTCCGTTTTATGCCGTGAGCTGCCAAAACAATAAAGCCGCGCGGGCAATCGCCTGACGGACAGAGAACCGTCAGAAATCGCACGTGCGACTGCGCTTTACGCTCAGCATATGAGGGGAGCGCATGAATAACTGAGAAACAAGAGGTGTGAACCATGAAAATGATAGCAGCAGTCGATGCCAACTGGGGCATCGGTCAGAACGGCCGGCTTCTGGTGTCGATTCCGGAGGATATGAAATTCTTCAGAACCGTCACAACCGGCAAGACCGTGATTGAAGGTCGCCGGACACTGGCCTCATTTCCGGGAGGCAATCCCCTGAAAAACCGTCGCAACATCGTTTTGACAAGCGATCCGACCTTTGCACCGGAGGGCGCGGAAGTGGCCCACTCTGTGGAGGAGGCTCTGGCCCTTTGCGAAAATGAAGATACAGACAACATTTTCGTTATCGGAGGCGGTGCGGTATACAAGGCTATGCTGCCCTATTGTGATACGGCTTACATCACTTACATCGATTTTGAATACGCCGCCGACACCTATATGCCCAACCTGGATGCGGATCCGGAATGGGAACTGGCGGAGGAAAGTGATGAGCAGACCTATTTCAATCTGGTTTATGCCTTCCGCACCTACAAACGCAAACAGTGATAAAACGATACGCCGACATGAGTGATCATGCCGGCGGTTGTTATCTTCAGGAACATGATTCGGAGGAAATGATTATGACAAGAGAAAAGACCCGTGTGGTTCGGATCGGTGACCGCGTCATCGGCGGGGGTAACCCGATCCTGATCCAGTCTATGACCAATACCAAAACAGAGGATGTGAAGGGTACCATCGACCAGATCAAGGCCCTGGAGGATGCGGGCTGCGACATCATTCGCTGCGCTGTGCCCACCATGGAGGCTGCCGAAGCTCTCGGCCAGATCAAGAAGGGCATCAGGATTCCGCTGGTGGCCGATATTCATTTTGATTACCGTCTGGCCATTGCCGCTATGGAAAATGGGGCTGACAAGATCCGGATCAATCCGGGTAACATCGGCAGTATGGATCGCATTAAGGCGGTGGCGGATGAAGCCCTGAAGCGGGACATTCCCATCCGGGTGGGGGTCAACTCCGGTTCTCTGGAAAAGCCGCTGATCGAAAAGTACGGCCGTGTCACGGCAGCGGGTCTTGTGGAATCCGCTCTTGAAAAGGTGGCGATCTTAAGAGATCTGGGGGTGGAAAACCAGGTCATTTCCATCAAGTCCTCTGATGTTCTGATGTGCGCCGAGGCTTATCGCCTGGTGGCGGAGCAGTCTGATCTGCCTCTCCATGTGGGCATCACCGAGGCCGGTACGCTGTATTCCGGTAATATCAAATCCGCCGTGGGTCTTGGCATGATCCTTTCCGGCGGCATCGGCGATACGATCCGCGTGTCCCTCACCGGCAACCCGGTGGAGGAGATCAAATCCGCCAAGCTGATTCTGGCCACTTTGGGCCTTCGAAAGAGCGGCGTTGAGGTGGTGTCCTGTCCCACCTGCGGCCGGACTCAGGTGGATCTTATTCGTCTGGCCAATGAGGCGGAAACACTGGTGCAGAATTATGACCTGCCCATCAAGGTGGCGGTCATGGGCTGCGTGGTCAATGGTCCGGGCGAAGGCCGCGAGGCGGATCTTGGCATCTGCGGCGGCAAGGGCGAAGGGCTTCTGATGAAGCACGGCGAGATCATCCGGAAAATGCCGGAGGATGAGCTGATCCCGGCCCTGAAGTACGAGTTGGACAACTGGAAGGCCTGAAACAGCGCTCTGATGCCGCAATGCCCAAAACATCAGAAATAATACCGGCCATTGCGGCGCTCGGCACATTCGGGCCTGAGCTGAATAAACGCGGCGCCCGAAGCAACGCCATTTTCGAAAATGATAAGTGTCGCCTGTGAAACGCATGGGCGGCGAGAGAGATGAGGTGATGAGTCATGGAAGGCAGGCCTTTCAATATTGTTTTTCCTAATTTAAATGTCAGTGAAACACTGTCCCATCTGTTGGAGGACGTGGTGGTGGACCGGGTGACGTTGAATCCTGCCCGTGACCATCTGCATGTCTATATCACGGCGACGAACTGGATCGGCAAGAGCCACATTTACAAGCTGGCGAAGGCCATCACGGAGCAGTTCTTTGAGAATTCGCCCATGACCGTGACGGTGGTGGAGCATTTTGTGCTGTCGGCATCCTATAACCCCATGAATTTTTACGATGCGTACCGGCCCAGCATGCAGAAGGAACTGGAGAAAACCTCCCGCCTTCTGTATCAGACCTATGCGCATGCCTCTGTGGAATTTCCGGATGAGCACACCATTCGGGTGACGCTGCCCGACACCATCATTTCCGTCAGCCGTCAGCAGGAGCTGCGCCAGTATTTTGAAAAAGTTTTCTGTGAGCGGGCCGGTTTCGACCTCAAGGTGGAGACCCGACTGTCCGATGAGGCCCTGCCCGATCACAAGGAAGAGGACGAGGCTTACATCGAATCACGGATCCGGGCTGTTGTGGAACGGAATGCGGGCCGCAAAGAGGCGGCGGAGGAGAAGGTGCAGAAGCTTCCCACCAAGAAGGCCGGCTCCCGGGCACCCCGCAAATTTATGCCCACGGCGGATCTTATTCTGGGCAAGCCCTTTGAGGACGAACCCATTCCGATCGCCGAGGTGGGCAACGATCCCCGGACCGTGACCATCCGCGGCGAGGTCTTCCAGACTTCATCCATGGAAACCCGGTCGGGCCGTGTCATTTTCACCGTGGCTGTGACGGATTACACCGACAGTCTCAGGATGAAATTCTGGCTGGATCCGGAGGAACTGCCGGACTACGAAAGCACCTTCCGGTCAGGCAACACCTTCATTTTCAAAGGGCTGATGGACTACGATCCCTACGATCGGGAGCTCATCATCCGTCAGGTCTGGTCGGTGAAAAAGGCCGGATCTATCAAGAAAGAACGTGAGGACAACGCGCCGGTGAAGCGTGTGGAGCTTCATTGCCACACCACCATGTCCGATATGGACGCGGTGTCTTCGGCCACCTCCATCATTCGCCAGGCATACACCTGGGGGCACAAGGCCCTGGCCATCACCGATCACGGTGTGGTGCAGGCCTTCCCGGAAGCGCTGCACACCTTCGGCGGCAAAAAAGGCATTCCGGCGGATGCGGACATGAAAGTCATTTACGGCATGGAGGCCTATCTTGTGGACGACACCCGCCATCTGGTGGCGGGGGCCGATGACCGGCCGGTGAGCGCGCCGATGGTGGTTTTCTCAACGGTGACCACGGGCCGGAGTCCTTATAAACATCATGTGATCGAGCTGGCGGGCATCAAGGTGGTGGACGGTAAGGCCGCCGGGGAATTCAAGACCCTGATCAATCCGGGCTGCCCCATTCCCTTCAATGCGCAGAAGGAGACCGGCATCACCGACGATCAGGTGGTGAAGGCGCCGGATATTCTGACGGCGCTGCGGGATTTTGCGGCCTTCGCGGAGGGCTGTTTCCTCACGGCCTTTGAGGCGGATTATGAAATGAGTTTCCTGAACGCCGCTATCGAGCGCGCCCGCGCCGCTTCGGAGTCTGCAACTGCTGAAAATGGCACAGTCTCAGACGCGGTGGATCTGCCTGTGCTGCCGGCCACTTACGTCGATATCCCGTCGGTGCTTCAGTATCTGATGCCTCAGATGACGAAGCTCAAATTCGCCAAGGTGTGCAAGGATCTGAAGATTCCCTGCACGGATGAGATCCGGGCCTATCCCAGAGCCCGGTGTATGATGCTGGTGTATCAGCGTCTGCTGGAAAACATGGCGGAGGCGAAGATCGCCACGCTGAATGACCTTGATGAAAAGGGCCGGGTGGATAACCAGCGTATCCGCAACCTGCCTTATTACCATGCCATCATCCTGATCAAAAATGAGCAGGGGCGCCGGAATCTTTACAAGCTGGTGTCCGAGTCTCATCTGACATATTACAAGCGCCGGCCCCGGATCCCGAAGACGCTTTTGTCGGAACTGCGGGAGGGCCTTGTGCTGGGCTCAGCCTGCTCGGCGGGCGAGTTGTATCGGGCGATCCTGGAGGGCAAGAGCGATGCGGAAATCGCTGCCATCGTGGATTACTACGATTATCTGGAAATCCAGCCCACCGCCAACGACCAGTACCTGGTGCGGGAGCAGCGCTACGGCATCACATCCATGGAACAGCTGCGGGATAATACCCGCCGCATCGTCAAGCTGGGCGAGCAGTTCCATAAGCCCGTGTGTGCCACCTGCGACGTCCATTTTCTGAATCCGGAGGATGAAATCTATCGCCGGATCATTCAGGTGGGCCACGGTTATCCCGATGAGGAGCAGCCGCCGCTTTACCTGCGGACCACGGAGGAAATGTTGAAGGAATTCGAGTTCCTCGGAGATAAGAAGGCCTACGAGGTGGTGGTGGAGAACACCAACCTCATCGCGGACGGCCTGGAGAAGATTTCCCCCATCCATCCGGATAAGTGTCCGCCGGAGATTCCTCATTCCGAGGAAGATCTGACGGAAATGTGTTATAACAAGGCCCATCGTATGTACGGCGATCCGCTGCCGCCCATCGTGGAAAACCGTCTGAAGAAGGAACTGGATTCCATCTGCAAAAATGGTTACGCGGTTATGTACATGATCGCCCAGAAGCTGGTGGCCAAGTCCCTGTCCGACGGCTATCTGGTGGGTTCCCGAGGGTCTGTCGGCTCATCCTTTGTGGCCACCATGGCGGACATCACGGAGGTTAACCCCCTGCCGCCCCATTACTATTGCCCGGAATGCTTCTATTCGGATTTTGATTCCGAGGAGGTTCGGTCCTACGCGGGTGGTGCGGGCTGCGACATGCCGGATAAGATCTGTCCCGGCTGCGGTCGGCCGCTGAAGAAGGACGGCTTTGATATTCCCTTCGAAACCTTCCTTGGTTTCAAGGGTGACAAGGAGCCGGATATCGACCTTAACTTCTCCGGTGATGAGCAGGGCATCGCCCAGGCTTACACGGAGGTTATCTTCGGTAAGGGCCAGACCTTTAAGGCCGGTACCATCGGTACCGTGGCGGATAAGACAGCCTATGGTTATGCCCGGCATTACTTTGAAGACCGGGATGAGCCCAAGCGGCCCTGTGAACTGGAACGACTGTCCGCCGGCTGTGTTGGCGTGCGCCGGACCACGGGTCAGCACCCGGGCGGTGTTATCGTTGTGCCCAAGGGCATGGATATCAACTGGTTTACACCGGTGCAGCATCCGGCCAATGATGTGAACTCCGATATCATCACCACCCATTTCGATTATCACTCGATCGATAAGAACCTTTTGAAGCTTGATATTCTCGGACACGACGATCCGACCATGATCCGTATGCTGCAGGATCTGACGGGGGTGGACCCCTTTGCCGTTCCCCTGGATGATCCCGGTGTTATCTCCCTGTTTAAGGGCACGGAGGCCCTGGGCATCCGGCCGGAGGACATGGGCGGTGTGGATCTTGGTACCCTCGGTATTCCGGAATTCGGCACAAACTTCGTCATGGGCATGCTCAGAGATACCCGCCCCTCCTCATTTTCGGAGCTGGTCCGTATCTCAGGTCTGTCCCACGGCACCGACGTGTGGCTGGGGAACGCGCAGGAATATATCGCCAAAGGGGATTGCACCCTGTCCACCGCCATCTGCACGCGAGATGACATCATGCTGAACCTGATCCAGTGGGGTGTGGAGGCTTCCCATGCCTTCACCATCATGGAGGCTGTCCGAAAGGGTAAGGGCCTCAAGCCGGAGCAGGAAGCTGAAATGCGGGAGCACAACGTGCCGGAGTGGTACATTGAATCCTGTAAGAAGATTAAGTACATGTTCCCGAAGGCCCATGCGGCGGCTTACGTTATGAACGCCTGGCGTATCGCCTACTTCAAGGTGAATTATCCGCTGGCCTATTATGCCGCTTACTTCTCGATCCGGTCCAAGACCTTCAGCTATGTCCTGATGTGTCAGGGCCGTGAGGTGCTGGATGGCCATATCGCCGATTACACCAAACGGAAGAATGAACTGACGGCCAATGAAGCCGATACCCTGCGGGATATGCTGCTGGTGCGTGAGATGTACGCCAGAGGCTTCACCTTCCACAAGCTGGATATCTACAAGGCCCATGCGTTGAACTTCAGCATCATTGACGGCAAGCTGATGCCGGCCCTCAACACCATCAACGGCCTGGGGGATGCTCAGGCGGAGCAGCTGGAGAAGGAGGCTGCCAGAGGCCGCTTCCTGTCAAAGGATGACCTGAAGAACCGTGGCAAGGTCAGCAGAACTATCATTGAAACCTTTGAGGAACTGGGGATTATCTCGGATATCCCGGAAACCAACCAGTTCTCACTGTTCGACCGGATGTAAATTATCCCCAAAAAAGAAACGCACCCGCTCAGAGGCGCAGAGTCTTAAACGGGGACGAAAAAACGGACAACGTGCTCCTGCGGGCACGTGTCCGTTTTTTTTATCGGGTGTCAGAATCAGAACATGAAAAAAGGACCGATGCCCAATGGCACCGGCCCTTTCATTATTGCAAGGTGAGTTGCAACATAACTGGTTCTGTTGTGTGAGCGATTCTTTAGAAGACACCCTGTTCGTACATGGCCTGAGCAACCTTCTTGAAACCGGCGATGTTAGCACCGGCAACCAGGTCATAGCCAAGACCATATTCTTCGGCAGCTTCTGCGGAAACCTTGTGGATGTTGACCATCATCTGTTTCAGCTTTTCATCAACTTCTTCAGCTGTCCAGACAAGACGTTCGGAGTTCTGGCTCATTTCGAGACCGGAAACACCAACACCACCGGCGTTAACAGCCTTGGACGGAGCAACAACGATGCCGTCCTGAGCTCTCAGGAAGTTAAGAGCATCGTTTGTTGTCGGCATGTTGGCAACTTCGATGTAGTACTTAACGCCTGAAGCGGCGATCTTTTCAGCGGATTCCATAGTGACGTCGTTCTGTGTGGCGGCCGGCATGTAAACGTCGACATCCTTAACGCCCCAGCACTTAGCGCCCGGTACGAATTCTACGCCATACTTGTCAGCGTACGGTTTGCAGTGCATCGGGTCTTTTGCTCTCATTTCAAGGATGAAGTCGAGTTTTTCACCGGAAACACCATCCGGATCATGGATGTAGCCGTCCGGACCTGCGAAGTATGTAACCTTGGCGCCCAGCTCGGCAGCTTTCTTCATGATACCCCAGCCAACGTTGCCGTAACCGGAGATAGCAATTCTCTTGCCTTCGATTGTGTCATTTTCATGCTTCAGGACTTCGCACAGATAGTAAACAGCGCCGTAACCTGTAGCTTCCGGACGGATAAGGGAACCGCCGTATGTCAGACCCTTGCCTGTCAGAACGCCATTTTCCCAAACACCTTTCAGACGACGATACTGGCCGTACAGGTAACCGATTTCACGGCCGCCAACACCCATATCACCAGCCGGAACGTCGACATCCGGACCGATGTAACGATACAGAGCTGTCATGAAGCTCTGGCAGAAACGCATAACTTCAGCATCAGACTTGCCGGCCGGATCGAAGTCGGAACCACCCTTGGCACCGCCCATCGGAAGACCTGTCAGGCTGTTCTTGAATGTCTGTTCGAAGCCAAGGAATTTGATGATGCCTTCGTAAACATTCTTCTGGAATCTCAGACCGCCCTTGAACGGACCGATAGCGCCGTTGAACTGGCATCTCCAGCCGCGGTTTGTATGCCAATTGCCGTTGTCATCCATCCAGTTAACACGGAATGTGAACATTCTTTCCGGTTCAACCATACGTTTCAGGATGTCGGCTTTTTCATATTCCGGATGAGCATCGATGATCGGGGAAACAGAAGAGAAAACTTCTTCTACTGTCTGAACGAATTCGGGCTCGCTGGCATGTGCCTGTTTGACATACTCGATGACGCTTTCAACATATGCATTCATAGTAATCTTACTCCTTTTGTAAATAGATCCTATCAATATTTTATGTTTGTTCGGAGGTTTTTCAGGGCCTGAAAAGCATTCGGACAAACCCTGTCTTAATTATATATTTGCCGTATAATAAACACAAACTTTTTATGGTTGCAAAAAATATTTTTGTCATGATGCACAAAAGCCATCGGCGATAATAGGCCACTATTCGGGTGCGCTCAACAAATTTTGAAAAATGAAAAAACCGGCTGTCGCCAAAACAGTCGGTTTTCATACTTTATTCATATAAAAGGTGGGACATGACATTTTTCTCGTAAGATGCTTTATTTTCAGCCCAGCAGTTCCCGGAAGGCCTCCATCAGGGCATCGTTCTGAGCCGGCTCCATGAGGCAGAACCGGACAAAGCTGTTGTCCAGGAAGGGGAAGGACGCGCAGTTGCGGATCATGAGTCCCTTGCGGATACAATGTTCAAAAAGCTGATCGGCATCCACATCCGGTTTCAGGATCCGGAACAGGATAAAGTTGGCATCGGCGGGGTAGACCTTGACGGTTCCCAGGGCCTCAAGGGCACTGATCATACGGTTCCGTTCCTCATTGATGAGGGTCTTGGTGGCCTCAATGTAGTCGGTGTCTGTCAGCATAATGCGGCCGGCGATCTCTGCCAGAGAGTTGGCGGTCCAGGGATTCTTCCGATTGTTGATGGCTTCCCGCAGATCCCGGTTGCCGGTGATGGCATAACCCAGGCGGAGCCCCGGGGCGGCAAAAAACTTTGAGGTGCCCCGCAGAATCAGCAGGTTTGAGTAAATGTCCGTCAGCGGCACGGCGGTGATGCCCCGGCTGTCCGGCGCAAATTCCACATAGGTTTCATCCACCACCACGAAAATGCCGTGGCTTAAGCAGGCATCCAGAATCCGGCGCATGCCCGCCCGGTCAATGGCGGTGGAGGTGGGGTTGTTGGGGTTGCAGATGATGCACAGGTCGATATCATCCGTCAGATACTGACAGAAAGCGGTGATGTCGAGATTAAAATCATTTTCTTCCTTCAGCGGATAATACTTGGCGCTGCCGCCCCCGAGCCGGATCTCGCGCTCATACTCGGAGTAGGTGGGCCCAATGATGATGGCCTTTTTCGGCTCCCGCACCCGGATGGACAGGGAAATGAGTTCCGTGGAGCCGTTGCCCACAATGATGCGGTCCGGATGGGTGCCGGTGTAGGCCGCCATCACATCCCGAAGCTCCTTGTAATCCCGGTCCGGATAGGTGGTGATGGCATCCAGGTGATCGGTCAGCTCCCGGCGGAGCCGTGTGGAGATGCCTAAGGGGTTAACATTGGCGGAGAAACTGGTGATGGCCTCCTTTTTAATACCGTAAACAGCCTCGATCTTTTCCAGATCGCTGCCGTGAAAAACTTCTTTCTTTGCAGCCATGATGTGCCTTCTTTCTTTATGAAAATGGTTTTGCCTCCAAGCCCTCACTGTCGTGATAAGACACGTCAGAAACGGCGGCCGGAGCCACCGCGAAAGTGCTTTTAAGGACAACAGGCCCGGCCGCATTTCTTGCGCCGGTCCCGTTACTGATGTATACTTTACTTTGAAAAAATGTTTCGGTCAAGTCTGCAGAGGGAGAGCTTGCGAGAGTGAAGCGGCGAATGGAACAACTGATTTCCGGTAAATGGGAGACGGAGCAAACGGCTCTTTTTTTATCGACGGAAAAAATCGAAGAAACGGTGGCGATTGGCCCGGTATACGAGGGCAGTTTCACCGTGGGTCATCGTGTCAGAGGTTTTGCCACCGCTGACCATCCCCGCCTGTCCCTGACCACCGAGGCTTTCGAGGGCACGGATGTGACCATCGGCTATCGGGTGGTGACAGAAGGCCTTGCCGCCGGTGACACCATCGAGGGGGCGATCCGCCTGGTGACGTCTCTTGGAGAGGCGCGTCTGCCGGTGCGTTTCACCCTGGCTGAAGGTGCGAGCCGTCTGTTGCCGGAGAATATCCGCACCCTGGATGATTTTACGCAGCTGGCCCGCAGCGCCTACGGCGAAGCCTATCACATGTTCTGCAGCCCCGCCTTTCAGACCATTTTAGAAAATGAAAAAGCCTCTCTCCGAACACTGTATCGGGGGCTCACCGTCAATCCGGTGACTTATCAGAGAGTGGAGGAGTTCCTCACATCCGCCGGCAAAAAAGCGCCGGTGCGGGTGAGCCTTGAAAAGACGGAGGCGACTCATTTTAATCTGAAGGAATCCATTCAGGCGACGATCAAAATGACCCGGAATACCTGGGGTCATCTCAATTACCGTGTGGAAGCAGACGGTGATTTTATCGTTGTGTCCAAAAAACAGCTGACGGATGAAGATTTCGTGGGCTCCGTGGCGGAGCTTCCTTATATTATCAAGGCTGACCGGATTAAAAAAGGTCGTCGTTTCGGCCGCATCATCCTGAAGTCCGCCTATGAAACCCTGGTTTTCGCGGTTACGGCCTCAAGAGGCGCTGCCTTCCCGAACAACCAGAAACTCATTTTCAAAAAGAATATCGTCAAACTGGCCGGATTCCTGCTGGAGTATCGCCTCGGCCGGATGGATCACAAGGCCTTTATCGCCAAATCACAGATCCTCATCGCCGCCATGCGGGAGATGGGTGAGCTGCCGGCTTTTATGAGTCTTTACGATGTGTATGTCCGCCAACTGGCGGAGGACGAAGTGGGCAGCCGCAATCTGCTGCGGTCTCTTCAGGAAAATAATTTTGCCGATGAATCCCTGGAGGTAAAGGGGGCTTTCCTTTACCTGTGTCACAAGGCCAATTTGCTGATGCCGGGCCGTTTCGATGTGGTGAACACCCTGCGGGTCTGGGTAAGTCGGCAGCAGGAGAGCTTTGTGCTCCTGTATCTGCTTATGCAGGTGGATGATGACCTCATCAGAAGTCCGTTGCGGCGCCTCATGCTGATGGAGGATCTTTACGGCTGTGGCTGCCGGGATCCCTTTATGTACATCGAGGCCCTGACCCTTTACCGGGAGGACAGCCGGCTTCTGCGCCGCCTCAATCGTTTTACGCGGGCGGTGCTGGCTTTTGGCGCCCGGGAAGGTGTGCTCACAAAGGAACTGGCCGACCGGCTTTACATCCTGGTGGATAATGAACGGACCTTTACGCCCCGGGTGTTCCGGCTGCTGACGAAGGCCTATGAGACATTTCCGTCAAAGACCGGCATTGAGGCTGTCTGCCGGTTCATTATGAAAGGACAGCCCCGTAAGAAAGAGTATTTCCGCTGGTATGCCGCCGCTGTGGATGAAGGCGTGCGCATGACCCGGCTTTATGAATATTATATTGAAACCATGCCGACCACCTTCCAGAAGCGGTTCCCCACAGCGGTGCGTCGGTATTTCACCATGAACAGCAGTCTCGGCGGCCGGCAGCTGGCGTTTATCTACGCCAACGTGATCCGCAGCCGCGAGCGGGACGAGGCCACCTATCAGGATTACCTGCCCCGCATGCAGACCTTTGCGGCCTCATCTCTCATTGAGGGAGCCATGGATGAAAATTACGGCATCATTTACAGCGAATTTTTCCGTCGCGTGACAGACCCGGTGGTGGGTCGAGCCCTGGTGCGCGTGATGTTTATGAACAAGATCAGCTGCGACGATGACCGGGTGCGGGAAGTGGTGGTGCGCCACCCCGGCTACCGGGAAGAGGTGCGGGTGCCCCTGAAGGGCGGCCGGGCCTATGTGCCGATCTATACGGAAGGGGCGGTGATCCTTTTCCGGGATGAAACGGGCCGCCGCTTTGCCTCCGGCGTTGCCTACAGTCGCCAGAAGCTGATGGATTACAAGGCCCTTCTGGCCGATTGCCTGAAAATGGGTCTGCAGGAGCCCGGCATTTTACTGAATGTCTGTGCCGGCAGCCCCGCTGTGACAAACGAAAATGCCTATGCCTTTGCAGCGTTGGCGGACGATGATCGATTTGAGGAGCGGACGCGCCTTCTGATGCGCCGCCGGCTCCTGACCTTCCTGCACGAGCGCTCCGGCGGTGTGCCGGCATCGGTGGTGCGGCAGCTGGATCCTGACCTGTATGCCGCGGCCGACCGGGTGAAGCTGACAGAGGTTCTCATCGATACCGGCCTCTTCGCAGAGGCGCTGGCGGTGATCGACCGCTGCGGGCCGGAGGATGTGGCGCTGCCCCGCCTTCTGCGCCTGGCCAATGCCCTGACGGAGACTTACGAAAATGAGGATCCGGCAGCGGAAGACTTTGAGGCACTTTTGCGTCTGGCCCGGTATGTCTATGACAAGGGTCTTTATAACGAACGGCTTCTGACGCTGCTCGCGTCCCATATGACAGCGGATCTTGAGGATCTTCTGTCCTTGCGGGCTCATGCGGAGGCCTTCTATCTCGATACTTACGGCCTGGATGAACGTCTGCTCCTGCAGGCGCCCTTCGTGCAGAAACGTCTGCCGGAGGCGGGAAAAATCCTGGCTTCTTATCGCCGTCACGGCGGCCGGATGCGGATCATTCGGGCGTATCTGACTTTTGAGGCGGCGGACAGCTTCAGGCACAGCGAACCCATGGATGGGTACGCCTGCCATTTACTGGAAGCGGATTATGAGGCCGAGCGGGAAATGCCCCGCATCTGCCGACTGGCGATCCTGGCCTCTTACGCAGACCGGAAAACCATTTCCGATGAGGAGGAAGCCCGGATCGATGCCCTTCTTGAGGAAATGACGGAAAACGGCATCCGTCTGGCCTTCTTTAAACGTCTGCCGGCCCGATGCCTGGCGGGCTATGATTTCACCGACCGGGTGATCCTGGAGGAACGGGCCGGAACGAAGGACTTTGTGGTGCTTCATTACCGGATGACCCATCCGGGGGACGACACCGGGGTGTGGAAAAGCGAACCCATGGGGATGGTGTTCCCCGGCATTTTCGTCAGAGAATTTGTGCTGTTTACCGGTGAGACTTTGCATTATTACACCACGGTGGAGGGGCGCGGTGAAAGCGACCGTCTGTCGGAGGGCACTCGACGTCTTGAAAATGGCGATGTGCCGGGCAACAGCCGTTATCAGCTGATCAACCGGATGCTGACCGCCCGGGAGAGCCGGGACGAGGCGCTTCTGAAAGAGACCATCCGCCGCTATCAGACGGCGGCCTACAGAGCGCGGACCTTATTTGTGCCGGATGAAAGGGAGGAGGACTGATCATGAATGAGAGTCATCATATCCTGATCGGATTCGAACTGAATAAAGACGGCGCACAGCTGTGCTATTACGACCGGAAGGCCGGAGAACCTGTATCCGTGGCCTCCAAGGTGGGGACGGAGCAGTACCTTTTCCCGCTGCTGCTTTGCAAGATGCCGGAAAAGGATGAGTGGCATTTTGGTATTGAGGCGGATTATTTCAGCCGTCACGGCGGGATTCTGGTGGAGGACCTTTACGAGCGGCTCTTCACAGAGGAACCGCTGGAGCTGGACGGCCGGGCCTATTCACCGGCGGAACTTCTGGCGGTGTATATGGAGGCGGCGCTGCAGCTTCTGGGGGTCAGCGAGCTGGCCGAAAATGTGGCGCATCTGACCTTCACAACGGAAAAACTGACCCGGATCCTGGTGGAACATGTCCGCCGGGCTCTCGCGATCCAGGGCTTTGATGCCCGGGTCTGCACGGTGCAGGATAAGAGCGAGAGCGGGTTTTACTATGTCTATTCTCAGAAGCAGGAGGTCTGGAATCGGAAGATCGCCTTCTTCGACTTTTCTCAGACCGAGGATCCGGCTCTGCCGGGTGTCGTCCGGGATTTGAAGGTGACGTATCGGGCCATGGATATGAACCGGACCACCAAGCCGATCCTGGTGCGGCCCGAAGCGGCCGCGGCGCTGGAACTGCCTGAGGATAAGAAGGAACGGGATGAAGCGCTGGCTCATTACGCCATGAAGGAAATGAGTAATCAGCTGTTCTCCGCCGTTTTCTTAACAGGCCGGGGCTTTGATCAGAGCTGGGCCAAGAGTACGCTGGCCTTTTTGTGCCGGGGTGGCCGTCGTGTCTTCACCGGCAGCAATCTCTTTGTCCGGGGGGCTTGCTATGCCTCTCTTGAGAAGGAGACCCATCATTTAAAACAATTGCTGTATCTGGGGGAGGATCTCATCCGGACCAACGTGGGTATGGATATGATCGTGCGCGGCAATCCCGCCTATTATCCCCTCATTTCCGCCGGCACCAACTGGTTTGATGCGGACACCCGCTGCCGGCTCATTCTGGATGACCGGGATTATCTGGCCTTTTCCATCAATTCCATGGATGGCCGGGTGAAGAAACGGTGCCGGATGGAACTGCCGGGGCTGCCGAAGCGTCCCAACCGCACCACCTGTCTGGAATTGTCTTTAAGCTGTCCCACGGAAAAAGAATGCGTGGTGAAGGTGAAGGACCTGGGCTTCGGGGAAATGTTTGAAAGCAGCGGCCTTGAGTGGGAGGATACCCTGCCGCTGGGCTGATCCTCACATGACCGCCGGGTATCCGGCGGAGAGAATCGCCGACATCGTCGGCAATGGGAAGAGTATACGATAAGGAGTTCATCATGAGTGGCTACAGGCTCTGTCGGGTAGAACCGGCCGAAAAACCGTTTTATATCGAGACCATCGGCGTGAATATCTTCACGCTGGAGGAACTGTGCTATTATATCGTCAATGATATGGCACTGCTGGATGAAACGCTGATGAATAAGACGCTGACGGCATGGATCGGCACTGAGTTAAAACTGCCGGAGCTGGCCGAAACGCTCAATTATCTTCTGGCGGACGGGGCAGATGCGGATGAGTTTGTCATCCCCATTCTCAAGGAGGACGGCTATCTGTCCTACAATGAATTCCAGAATTTCCGCATGCTGCTGACAAAGCAGGGCAAGGAACCTCGCCGGCTGAGACTGAAGAAAAAAGCCGATGCCCTGGTGGGGAGCGACAAGCTTGTGGGCGCCATTGCGGTGTACCGCAAGGTGCTGGAACTGGATCTGTCCGATGCCAAAGACAGCTTTGTGGCAGCGGTCCATCACAATATGGGGGTTGCCTTTGTGCGGCTCTTCCGCTATCGGGAGGCCCTGGAATGTTTCGAAAAAGCCCTTAAGGTGACCTACACCCGGGAGTATCTGAAGACGTATCTTTTCGCCTATGCGCTCAGCAAGCCCCGGGACAAATACGAGGAAAAATGCGCCGAGCTGGGGGTCGATGACCGAACCCGCGCCGAGGTGGAAGAGGAACTGCGGGCCATGCCGCCGGAAGTGCCGGTGGCGGAGGGCGAGATCGACCGGTATTTAAGCGGCCTCACCCGGGCCTATCATCGGGCCGCGGATGCGTGAGCGCAAAGTTGCCGCCGGAGACTGCGTCACTAACAGTGCCCGGCCACCCCTCATACTGCAGATACGTGAAAGTGACATGACGGGCAGCGCCCATTACATCGCCATTTTCGGGCAGGTGCGGGAACGGCGCTTGAACCGCAGCAAGGAGCGAAGCGTACATCGTGCCCTGCGGGTATTGCGCGTGTCCGCTTTACAAAAGAATGACGGAAAGCCGTTGACAACTTCAACGGCTTTTGTTATGATGACTTTGCTTTACCGTAGTAAAGCGATAAAATGTTAATCATCATCCTGCGGGATGAACAAAGGAGAGGGAAGATATTATGATGAAAAAGTTTATGGCAGCTGCCATGGCAGTTCTTATGGTAGCAGGTCTGGCAGGCTGTGGTGCCTCCAATAAGGTTGAAACAGGTGTTGAAGACGGCGTACTGACCGTTGGTTTCGATGCTGAGTATCCGCCCTATGGCTACATGGATGAAAATGGCGAATACACAGGCTTCGACCTTGAACTGGCTGAAGCTGTCTGCGAAATGGAAGGCTGGAAGCTGGAAAAGAAACCGATCAACTGGGATTCCAAGGATGCCGAGCTGAACTCCGGCGCCATCGACTGCATCTGGAACGGTTTCACACGCAACGGCCGTGAAGATGACTACACATTCTCAGTGTCTTACGTTGATAACTCTCAGGTTATGGTTGTGGCCGCAGATTCCGGTATCGCCTCTTTTGACGATCTGGCCGGTAAGAAGGTCGGTGTTCAGCAGGCTTCTGCCGCTTTAGATGTTCTTGAAGGCGACCAGGCTGAACTGTCCGCCACATTCGCTTCACTTGACCAGTTCGCTGATTACAACACAGCTTTCACAGAACTGCAGGCCGGCGCTCTTGACGCTCTGGCTATCGATATCGGTGTTGCCAAGTATCAGATCAACTCCAGAGGCGATGGCTTCGTTATGCTGGATGATGCTCTGAACGCTGAAGAATACGCTGTCGGTTTCAAGAAAGGCAACCAGACACTGGCTGACACAGTCAACAAGGATCTGGCCGCTCTGGCTAAAGATGGTACAGTCGCTGAACTGGCCGAAAAATACGGTATCGCCGACATGGTCTCTCTGAAGGCTGAATAAAAAAAGATACCGCATCAGGCATTTCAAAAAAGCCCGAAAAAGGGTATGATACAAACGGATGATCCGTTAACAAGAACTTTTGTCCGGCATCGGGAATCCGATGCCGGATATTTTCGCGATTACTGTTAAAACAGTTCACGGAGGTATGTTTTATGAATCTGCAGACGATGCTGCTTCAGCTGCTGGGAGGGTTTGGCCAGACAGTCCTTATTTTCGTTCTGGTCCTGCTTTTCTCACTGCCCCTTGGCCTTCTGGTCTATTTTGGCCGGGCCAGCCGCTTTAAACCCCTGTCCGCGCTGGTCAAGATCTACATTTCCGTCATGCGTGGTACCCCGCTGATGCTTCAGCTTCTGCTGTGGTATTTCGGTCCCTACTATCTTTTCGGAGCAAACATCAGCGGCTACAAATTCACCGCCGTCATCATCGGCTGTTCGGTGAACTATGCTGCTTACTTTGCGGAAATCTACCGTTCCGGTATCGAATCCATTCCGAAGGGTCAGTATGAAGCCGCCCATATCCTGGGTTACAGCAAGGCTCAGACCTTTATGCACATCGTGCTGCCGCAGGTCATGAAGATCATCATGCCCTCCGTCACCAACGAGGTCATCACTCTGGTCAAGGATACATCCCTGGTCTATTCCGTTTCCTATGTGGAAATGTTTGCGCTGGCCAAGCAGATCGCCGCGGCTCAGACTACCATCATGCCGCTTGTGGCAGCCGGCGTTTTCTACTATATCTTCAACTACATCGTGGCCTTCGTTATGGAGCGCATCGAGAAGAAGATGGACTATTATCATTAAAGGAGGAACATCATGAGCCTTTTGGAAGTCAACAATATCAAAAAGAGCTTCGGAGACAAATGTGTCCTCCATGACATTTCTCTGAACGTGGAAGAGGGCGAGATCCTGTCCATCATCGGCCGCAGCGGTTCCGGTAAGACAACAGCCCTGCGCTGCGCCACCATGCTGGAGACCATCGACAGCGGTTCCATCAGCTATCTGGGTGAGAAAGCCGCCTGGACCGAGAATGGCCAGGTGGTGTATGCTCAGCCCCAGGATCTGAAGCGCATCAACGGTTATTACGGTATGGTGTTCCAGAACTTCAATCTCTTCCCCCACAGAAGCGTGCTTCAGAATATCATCGACGCCCCCATCATGGTCCGCAAGGAGCCGAAGGATAAGGCAATCGAGGCGGCCCGTGATCTTTTAAAGAAAATGGATCTGGCGGATAAGGAAAATGCTTATCCCTGCCAGTTATCCGGTGGTCAGTGTCAGCGTGTGGCCATCGCCCGGGCCCTGGCCCTCAACCCGAAGGTGCTCTTCTTTGACGAGCCCACCTCAGCGCTGGATCCGGAGCTCACCGGCGAGGTGCTGAAGGTCATCAAGTCTCTGGCCGAGCTTAACATCACCATGGTCATCGTGACCCATGAGATGCAGTTTGCCCGTGATATCTCAGACAGAGTCATTTTCATGGATAAGGGTTACGTGGCTGTTGAAGGCACGCCGCAGGAGGTCTTCGAATCAAGCGAGCAGCGTATCCGGGAATTCCTGGGGCGTTACGCAGCGGCGCAGGACTGATAAGCATCCGACACCTCATTTTCGTCAAATGGCCCGGTCGGCGTTTGGACGGCGGGGCAGGGCGGAGCATGATGCGCTTTGGCAGCCCCATTTTCGTCAAAAAGCACATGAATCTGGCGATTAAGAGACGGGATACTGTGAGGCGTCGAGAGGGCGAGAACCTTGCAAATAAGCCATTTTTGGTGTAAAATAACGTGGTTAAAAAACGAAGCCGGCGAAGGCGTAGGGCCCTTGCCGCTTTCGTGTGTCCGAAATTATTGCGGCGGTTGATTCGCCGAAAAGGGGATATTGTGAACGAAAATAAATATGTCAGCCCGCTGTCAGGCCGTTACGCCTCAGCGGATATGCAGTACATTTTCTCATCTGAAAAGAAATTTACAACCTGGCGTCGTCTGTGGGTGGCTCTGGCCGAGACAGAAAAGGAGCTGGGGCTTGAGATCACGGACGAACAGATCGCCGAGCTGAAGGCGCATGTGGACGATGTGAATTACGAAGAGGCCAAAGCCCGTGAAAAGGTGGTGCGCCACGACGTTATGTCCCATGTGTATGCCTACGGTCTGCAGTGTCCGAAGGCCAAGGGCATCATTCACCTGGGGGCCACTTCCTGCTATGTCGGTGACAACACGGACGTGATCATCATGCGGGATGCGCTGGATCTGGTGCACAAGAAGCTGGTGAATGTCATTGCCAAGCTGGCGGATTTTGCCGATACCTACAAGGCGCTGCCGTGTCTGGGGTATACTCATTTCCAGCCGGCTCAGCCCACCACTGTAGGTAAGCGAGCTTCCCTGTGGCTCAATGAATTTGTGATGGATCTTGAGGATCTTGAGTATGTGCGGAATTCCCTGAAGCTGTTGGGTTCCAAGGGGACCACCGGCACTCAGGCCTCTTTCCTTGAACTGTTTGAAGGCGATCATGACAAGTGCGAAAAGCTGGATCCCATGATCGCTGAGAAAATGGGTTTTGCGGGCTGCGTACCGGTTTCGGGCCAGACCTATTCCCGTAAGGTGGACACCCGTGTGCTGAATGTCCTGGCCGGCATCGCTGCCAGCGCCACCAAGTTCTCCACGGATATCCGTCTTCTGCAGCACGAGAAGGAGATCGAAGAGCCCTTCGAAAAGAGCCAGATCGGGTCATCCGCCATGGCTTACAAGCGCAATCCCATGCGCTGCGAACGCATTTCCGGTCTGTCACGTTATGTGCTGTCTGATGTCATGAACAGTGCCATCACCTCATCCGTTCAGTGGTTCGAAAGAACGCTGGATGATTCCGCCAACAGACGTCTTTCCGTGGCGGAAGGGTTCCTCACCATCGACGGTGTGCTGGACCTTCTGCTTAATGTGGTGGATGGTCTGGTGGTCTATCCGAAGGTCATCGAAAAGCATATGCTGGCCGAGCTGCCCTTCATGGCCACAGAAAATATCATGATGGATGCCGTCAAGAAGGGCGGTGACCGTCAGGAACTTCACGAAAGAATCAGAGGTCTTTCCATGCAGGCGGGTCGCCGCGTGAAGGAAGAGGGCCTTGATAATAATCTCCTCGAGCTGATCGCCGCCGATCCGGCATTCGGTCTGACTCTTGAGGAACTGAACGCTTCCATGGATCCGAAGAAATACGTGGGACGTTCACCGGAACAGGTCACTAAGTATCTTGAAACAGTGATCGCACCGATCCTGGAAGCCAATAAGGCTGTCCTGGGTATGGGTGCGGATATCACGGTATGATCATAAGGAGGTTCACAAATGGTAACAGCTGTAGTAGGCGCAAACTGGGGCGATGAAGGCAAGGGTAAGATCACGGATATGCTGGCTGAAAAAGCCGATATTATCGTCCGTTTCCAGGGCGGTGCAAATGCCGGTCACACCATCGTCAACAATTACGGCAGATTCGCTCTGCACACACTGCCGTCAGGTGTCTTCTATGATCACACCACCTCTGTCATCGGCAACGGTGTGGCTCTGAACGTGCCGAAGCTTTTCGGCGAGATCAAGGAAGTCGAGGCCGGCGGTGTGCCCACACCGAAGATCAAGGTGTCTGACAGAGCGCAGATGGTGATGTCCTATCACATCTTATTTGACGAATATGAAGAGGAAAGACTGTCCGGTAAGGCTTTCGGTTCCACTAAGTCCGGTATCGCGCCCTTCTATTCAGATAAATACGCCAAGATCGGTATTCAGGTCAGCGAACTTCAGGATATGGAAGCCCTGCGTGAAAAGGTCGAAGGCATCTGCGAAAAGAAAAATGTCCTTCTGGAGCACCTGTATCACAAACCGCTGCTGAAGGTTGACGACATCATGGAAGAGCTGGCCTCTTATAAGGCTATGCTGGAGCCCTATGTTGACGATGTTTCCCTGTATCTGTGGAATGCCATGAAGGAAGGTAAGAACATCCTTCTGGAAGGTCAGCTGGGTACCATGAAGGATCCGGATCACGGTATCTACCCGATGGTGACTTCAAGCCACACTCTGGCTTCTTTCGGTGCTGTCGGTGCCGGTGTGCCGCCCTATGAAATCAAGCGCATCGTGGTTGTCACAAAGGCTTACTCCAGCGCTGTGGGTGCCGGTGAATTCGTTTCCGAAATTTTCGGCGATGAAGCTGAAGAACTGAGAAAGCGCGGCGGTGATAAGGGTGAATACGGTGCCACAACAGGTCGTCCGAGACGTATGGGCTGGTATGACACAGTGGCTTCCAAGTATGGTTGCCGTCTGCAGGGTGCCACAGAAGTCGTTATGACTGTTCTCGATGCCTTAAGCTACCTGGATGAGATTCCGGTCTGCACAGGCTATGAAATCGACGGTGTAGTCACAGAAGACTTCCCGACAACAGCTCTGCTTAAGAAGGCCAAACCGGTCCTGACAGTTCTGCCGGGCTGGAAGACAGACATCCGCGGTATCCGCAACTACGAAGAACTGCCGGCTGAATGCCGCAACTATATCGAATTCATCGAAGAAAAGATCGGCTTCCCGATCAAGATGGTCAGCAACGGTCCGGGCCGTGAGGACATCATCTACAGAAAATAATGGATTCACACTCAAAGACACGGCCTGCAAAGCCGTGTCTTTGTCTTTTGCTGGCGGCAAATGTTGCCGTTACAGTCTGTCAGAGGATAATGATCAAGATTATTTTTGATTGAAGCGGCTGAGATCATTATGGTGTCAATCAGCCGGTTTAAGCGGCTGGGAGAAGCCATCGGCATCGTTATCGGATGAAAGACTGCTCCGTGATGACCAATATATTATAAAACTTCGGGAGACGAGGGTATGAGATTACGCAAGGGGACAATCGGACTGACATTTTTACTGGCGACAGCGCTGACGATAAGCGGCTGTGGCGGTTTGTCCCTGCCCGGCAGCAGGGGTGGTTCTGAGTCTGCCGATGCCCAAAGTGAGGCATCATCGAATAGCCATGCGTCTGCCGGTGATCAGTCAATTGGTGATCAGTCGGAAGATGGCCAGTCTGCGGGAAATATTACTTCCGATGGAAAGGAAACTTCAGCTGGTGCGTCGGAGGGAACAGCGTCCTCCGGTAGCGGTGAGAACGGTCAGTTCGGTGCAGAGGATTCTGCCGCAACCGGGACCGAAGGCCAGGTCGGCGAGAATAGTTCCGCGGATGCTTTGACAGGCGAGGCGGATCCGAGCAACACCGAAGAGGGCAAGAATGGTCAGACATCCGACAATGGGCAGGCATCCAACACGGGTGTGGCGGTTGATCCCTTTGGGGAGGAAATCCTGTTACTGCCCCTGCAGATCGACAGCCGTGACGGGGCGATCCGGATGCATTTTCCGGAAAGCTGGCGTGATCTTACCAGCGAATTTGATGCCGTAACGGATGAAGCCTATCTGCTGAAGGCCGGTGCTTACGAAGAGGCGGTGTTCCTGTTGGCCTCCTACGAGAGCAAGTCGGATTCCTTTGTGAAGGATTTCGAGGAGTTTAATGATCGACTGGTGCGGGTGATCGCTGAAAACCCGGCATTTACCGCTATGCAGGTGAACGGAACACAAACCATTACCCTGTCAGCCTCAGGACTTGAAGCCCGGCGCACTCGTTTAAGCGCTGATTATGAAGACAAATCTGTGGTGTACTGGCTTTATACCATGGAAGACGGCAATCGCTATTATCAGCTGACCGCCTGGACCACCGTGTCCAATGTGTTGAAAGAAGAGGCCATCATTCAGGCAGCGGCGGATTCGCTTGAAATCCTGAAGTGATAGCTTGCGCGGCGGATTCGCTTGAAATCCTGAAGTAATAGCTTCAGGTGGCAGATCGATGAAGAACTTCGCATCGTTTGGCATCGTTAATGAATGAGAATCTTCATTCTTCATGTGGGAAATAAACGAAGACAAATATAAAACGGACATATACCCATGTATTCGGGTGATATGTCCGTTTTTTCTTGTCTTGTTAATATCCGGCATCGGATATGGGGTTTTTGCCGTTGGCCGATGCACTATTTTATCTGCCTTACAGCCCGCAGGGCCAGTAGAGGCTATCGTCGTACTGGGGCGAGGTGTTCATCAGGTCCTCGATGGTCACGCTGTCGAGATAGTCGTTCATCAGCTTGTTGAGCTTGATCCAGATCGGCAGTGTCCGGCAGGAGTCAGCCCGTTCGCAGGGATTGACAGCGCTGCCCAGGCAGGAAACCGGGGCCAGTGTGGTCTCGGTGAGCCGCAGGAGCTCGCCGACGGTGTACTGATCCGGTGTGCGGTTCAGTTTATAGCCGCCACCCTTGCCGTGGATGGCATCCACCATCCCGGCCTTTGACAGAGTCGTCATGATGCTCTCAAGATATTTCTGCGAAATACCTTCGCTGGCAGAAATAGCTTTGAGCGGGATTCGTTCATCCTTGCTATGCTCCGCCAGGTAAATGAGAACGCGCAGAGCATAACGGCCTCTTGTGGAAATCATTCTTCTTCTTCGCCTTCCTCGTGGGCATCTTTGTCGGCCAGCAGTTCGTGGTCATAGTCGATGCCATTCTTGTCATAATAGTCGCGCAGGGCCCGTTTGATGGCCTGTTCAGCCAGAACGGAGCAGTGGATCTTGTGTGCCGGCAGACCGCCCAGAGATTCTGTGACGGCTTTGTTTGTCAGCTCAAGAGCCTTTGACAGGGGCTGACCCTTGATGAGCTCGGTGGCCATAGAGCTGGAAGCGATGGCGCTGCCGCAGCCGAAAGTCTCGAACTTGCAATCTTCGATCACATCATCGTTGATCTTCAGATAAATCTTCATGATGTCGCCGCACTTGGCATTACCGACTTCGCCGACACCATCGGCATCTTCAATCACACCGACGTTGCGGGGATTACGGAAATGGTCCATTACTTTTTCGCTATATAAAGCCATGATTACCTTCTTTCTGCATCATCTGCGATGCTTCTCATTATCAATGCAAATCATAAATCAGATTCGCTGTCGTATCCGGCGGGATCAATGCCGCCTTGAAAATGGGTTGTGTATCAGATATGGAATTCTTTCTTACCGGCCATGAGATCACGCCAGACCGGAGAAATGCCTCTGAGGAGTTCCACCACTTCCTTGACGGAGGCGATGATGTAATCCACTTCCTCAGCTGTGATGTCGTCGCTTAAGGACAAACGTAAGGAACCGTGGGCCACTTCGTGAGGACGGCCGATGGCCAGCAGCACGTGGCTCGGATCCAGGGAGCCGGAGGTGCAGGCACTGCCGGAGGAAGCGCTGATGCCCTTGTCATCCAGGAGGAGCAGCAGGGATTCGCCTTCAATACCCTCGAAGCAGATATTGACGTTGCCCGGCAGACGGGAGGTGCGATCACCGTTTAAGATGCTGTGGGGGATCTCCAGGATACCGTCGATAAGACGGTCTCTCATGGCCAGGAGATGATCCTTGTTGGTATCGATGTGAGCGACGGCATCTTCCAGAGCGGCTGTCATGGACATGATGCCCGGGACATTTTCGGTACCGGCACGTTTGCCTCTTTCCTGAGCACCGCCCTCGATGATGTTGGTCAGGCGGATGCCTTTACGGAAATACAGCACGCCGCAACCCTTGGGGCCGTGGAATTTATGAGCGGAAAGGGACAGCATGTCGATGTTGTCGTCCTTCACATTGACCGGGATATGGCCCACAGCCTGAACAGCATCGGTGTGGAAGAGGACTTTCTTCTCACGGCAGACAGCCCCAATCTCGCGGATGGGCTGAATGGTGCCGATCTCGTTGTTGGCATACATGATGGTCACCAGGCAGGTATCCGGGCGGATGGCGGCGGCCACCTGTTCCGGGGTCACAAGGCCATTTTCATGAACATCCAGAAGTTCAACCTCGAAGCCCATTTTCTCAAGCTTCTTTAATGTATGAAGAATGGCGTGATGTTCAAAGGCTGTGGAAATGATGTGTTTCTTGCCGTTCTTTTCACCCAGAGCCGCGGCGGACATAAGAGCCTGATTGTCGGCTTCGCTGCCGCCGGAGGTGAAGAGGATCTCACGGGGTTCGCAGCCCAGGACTTTGGCCACCCGTTCGCGGGCGTCGGTCAGAGCTTCCATGGCTTTCTGGCCGATGGTGTAAAGACTGGAGGGATTGCCGTAGCATTCCTTCATATAAGGAATCATGGCGTTGATGGCTACATCGCTCATTTTTGTCGTAGCCGCATTATCAACATAGATCTGCATAAGATAAGGTCTCCTTTCAAAAGAGTTATGGCATGTCGTTCCGATCGGGCCGGGCTGGGCCGTGGGGAACGAGAATGAGTCATTCTCTACCTACTAAAAAAATAGGTCAATTGAAGTATAGACAAATCCACGGGATTCGTCAAGTCCATGAAGGTGTAAAAAAAATATAAATTACCTATTGACGCGGTAGGGGAGTGGGTGTAGAATAAGACCCATCAAGAGGTTGGTACTTCGGACGAGACAATAACGAATGGGAATCGTCAGTTAAGAAAAAACGGTCGGATGTCAGACATCGGCCACAGGATGATCCGAAGATTTCACCTCAGAGAAAGGAGATTCAATTATGAAGAAGCTTATCACTTGTCAGTTTTCACTCATGTACGGCATGTGTCGAATGTCGGGGGTCGAAGAGTGTCAGAGTATGTGTCACATGTGTTGATACAGGAGAGCTTACTTTTTGACGCCGGTGCCCCGTTTGGAACGCCGGATTTTTTATTTTCTGAAATGTAAAACCCGCAAGGGTTTCGATAAACCATTTTTGACAGACAGACGAAGCGGTCCCAACCGCGTACCGCTTCCTATTTAATAGAAGGAGATAACCATTATGAGCAATTATAGATTTGAAACACTTCAGCTTCACGCAGGTCAGGAACAGCCGGATCCGGTAACCGATTCCAGAGCCGTCCCGATTTACCAGACAACCTCTTACGTTTTCCATAATGCCCAGCATGCCGCCGATCGTTTTGGCCTGGCTGATGCCGGTAACATCTACGGCAGACTGACAAACTCAACACAGGCTGTTCTGGAAGAACGTATCGCCGCTCTTGAAGGCGGCAGCGCAGCTCTGGCACTGGCCAGCGGCGCCGCAGCTATCACTTATGCTCTGCAGGCTGTGGCCGGCAGCGGTGATCACATTGTGGCTCAGAAAACCATTTACGGCGGTTCCTACAATCTGCTGGCACACACACTGAAGCGCTTCGGCATCACCACTACATTTGTGGATGTGCATAACATTGAGGAAGTTGAGGCCGCTATTCAGGACAACACAAAGGCTGTTTTCATTGAAACACTGGGTAACCCCAACAGCGACATTCCTGATATCGATGCTGTTGCCGCCATCGCTCATCGCCATGGTCTGCCGCTTCTTATCGATAACACATTCGGCACACCGTACCTCATCCGTCCCATCGAACACGGCGCTGACATCGTGATCCATTCCGCCACCAAGTTCATCGGCGGTCACGGCACCACACTGGGCGGTATCATCGTTGACGGCGGTACCTTCGACTGGAAGGCTTCCAGTCGCTATCCGCAGATCGCCGCTCCGAACCCGAGCTACCACGGCGTTTCCTTCGCCGATGCTGCCGGCCCGGCTGCCTTCGTGACATACATCCGTGCCATTCTGCTGCGCGACGAGGGTGCCACCATTTCTCCGTTCAATGCCTTCCTGCTGCTGCAGGGCGCCGAGACTCTGTCCCTTCGTCTTGATCGCCATGCCGAAAATGCCAAGAAGGTCATCGAATATCTGCAGACTAAGGACGCTGTTGTCAAGGTCAATCATCCGTCTCTGCCGGATCATCCGGACCATGCGCTGTATGAGAAGTACTTCCCGAACGGCGGCGGCTCCATTTTCACATTCGAGATCAAGGGTGGCCGTGAAGCAGCCTTCAAGTTCATCGACAACCTGGAAATCTTCTCACTGCTGGCTAACGTAGCTGACGTGAAGTCTCTTGTCATCCACCCGGCTTCCACCACACATTCTCAGATGAATGATGAAGAGCTGGCCGGCAGCGGTATCACACAGGGCACGATCCGCCTTTCCATCGGTACCGAACACATCGACGACATCATCGCCGATCTGGAAAAAGGCTTTGCCGCTCTTTAATGAATAGAATGTTACCTGGAAAAAAGGGTATAATGGGACTTAAATAAGACGATATGACAGGCCGGGCGGCGCTCATCCTTTCGAAAATGAGGCCCCTGCCTGACGAGAAAAATGAGGATATTGTTATGGGAAAAATCTATACATCAGCCGATCAGCTTATCGGCCACACACCGCTTCTTGAACTGACACACATTGAAAAATCAGAAGGTCTGAAGGCCAGAGTCCTGGCTAAGCTTGAATATTTTAACCCGGCCGGTTCTGTTAAGGACCGTATCGCCAGGGCTATGATCGATGAGGCCGAAAAGGCTGGCGTCCTGAAACCGGATTCCGTCATCATCGAGCCCACCAGCGGCAACACCGGTATCGGCCTGGCTGCCGTGGCTGCCGCCAGAGGTTATCGCATCATCATCACCATGCCGGAAACCATGTCCGTGGAACGCCGGACACTGATGAAAGCCTACGGCGCCGAACTGGTGCTGACAGAGGGGGCCAAGGGCATGAAGGGTGCCATCGCCAAGGCTGACGAGCTGGCCGCCGAAATCCCCAACAGCTTTATCCCGGGGCAGTTTGTGAACCCGGCCAACCCGAAGGCTCATTTCGAGACCACAGGTCCGGAAATCTGGGCAGACACTGATGGCGACGTGGATATCTTCGTGGCCGGTGTCGGCACAGGCGGCACTGTCTCAGGCGTGGGCGGTTTTCTGAAGTCTCAGAAGGCCGACGTGAAGGTTGTGGCTGTTGAGCCCGCTTCCTCACCGGTGCTGTCCGAAGGCCGGGCAGGGGCTCATAAGATCCAGGGCATCGGTGCCGGTTTCGTGCCGGATACCCTGAACACTGAGATTTACGATGAGATCATTACTGTCGAAAATGAGGCTGCTTTTGCCGGCGGTCGTCTAATCGGCCGTCAGGAAGGTGTCCTGGTGGGCATTTCCTCAGGTGCTGCCGTGACAGCGGCTATCGAGCTGGCCAAGCGTCCCGAAAATGAAGGGAAGACCATCGTGGTCCTGCTGCCGGATACCGGTGATCGTTACCTGTCAACACCGCTGTTTGCGGACGAAGCCTAAGACATAAGACAGAACCTTTTGGGACAAAAGAAATGCCTGAGGCCTGAGACAAACCATTTTCATAAATGGTATGCCCGGGGCCGGAGGTTAGTAAAAGGCCATGATACGGGGTCTCATATACTCCGTTTTCCAATAAGGTTCCCATAACAATACCGCCCGCTCCTGAGAGATCAGGAACGGGCGGTATGCTATATGTTTGTTCACCACTTCACGCCCACAGAACGGAGCTTTTGACGGGTATCTTCCAAATCCTTGAAGGTGATGGTGTTGAAGCCCTCTTTGGCGGCGGCTGCGGTATTTTCCTTCATGTCGTCGATGAAGACGGCACGCTTCGGATCAATGTTGAACATAGAGGCCAGCTTCCGGTAGATGGCCGGATCCGGCTTGGTCAGGTGATGCTGATAGGACCAGAGGCACCCGTCCATGTAAGCGGTGAAAGCGCTTTCGCCGGTGCTTTCAATGTGACGGTACATATGGTCGGACCAGTTTGACAGGACGTAAAGGCGATAGCCCCGCTGCTTCAGGGAGGCCAGCCAATCCATGGTGTAGGGGAAGATGTGAAGCCAGCTTTCGGCATTGTCCAGCACGAAGCTCACCTCTTCTGTGTGATCCGGGAAGGTTTCAAGGAACCGACGGCGGATCTCCTCATCGGAGAGATTCCCCAGGTCATATTCACGCCAGAGGCTGTTGAACACCTCATTTCCGAAGAAAATGTCATTGACCTCCTGCGGATAGTTTTTGGCTCGGATCTCCCGCTCGAAGTCAAAGTCGATGAGCACGTTGCCCACGTCAAAGACGATGGTGTCGATGAGGGGGGACTTGGACGGACGGACCGTCCTGGCCACCATGAGGAAGACATAGAGGAAGATCGGCACCAGGATCGTACAGGCGATGGAGGCCCGGAAAAGGACCGCGGCCTGCGGGCTGTCGATCATGGCAAAGACAAAGGCCAGGATATACATAAGAAGTAACAGGATGATGCCGGCGATGGCCAGAAGCCGGCGGACAGTCATTTTTGATTTCATTTTTTAAAAACCTCCGCTCCTGATGATACCACAGGGCAGGCAGCGGTGCAAAGGAGGGTTGACGAATAAAAAAACTTGTGACACAATGAAAGGCAGACAATTTTTTGTTTACGAATACTTTAATATTAAGGAGATATCAGCAATGTCAGACGAAAAGACACTCGCAGAAGAATTCAAAATAGATAAAAATACTCTGCTGGGTCAGTGGAGAGCCAAGGCTTACGATCAGAAAGCCAACAAGGGCGACATCCAGAGACTGTGGGCCGATTATTTTGAAACAGAGAAGGGCATCTATGAAGTCATTCTCGCCACACCGGATGAAGTGGTCAGCGGCACCGTAAAGGAACTGGCTGAAAAGTTCGACACAACTCTTGAAAAAATGGTTGGTTTCCTTGACGGCATCAACGACAGCCTTGTGGAAAAGAACCCCATCGAAACCATGACAGAAGACACCGTTGTCAGCCTGAACTATGACAAGGAAGAACTGTACAAGAATATGGTGGATGCCCGCGCCGACTGGCTGTACAGCCTGCCGCAGTGGGATGCCATCTTCAGCAAGGACAGACAGCATGAGCTGTTCCTGGAATCCCGTAAGTCCGGCACCATCGTGAAGCCGAAGAAGATCGGCCGTAACGATCCCTGCCCCTGCGGTTCCGGTAAGAAGTACAAACAGTGCTGCGGCCGCAACAACTAAGCATAAATATGCCTGTTTTTCCATGAAAATGGTGCCTTCGGGAGCCCCATTTTCATAAAGGAAAACAAGAGAAGGAAAAGCTATGAAGATTACACTGAAAGATAATACGGTTATTGAATACGATCATCCGGTATCAGCCTTCGAAGTGGCTCAGGGCATTTCCGAAGGTCTGGCCCGCATGGCCTGCGCCGCCGAGATCAACGGCAAGCTGAAGGATCTGCGGACTGTCATCGACAGCGATGTGACACTGAACATTTTAACAGCCAAGGATGAGGGCGGTATCAAGACTCTGCGCCACACAGCCAGCCACGTGATGGCTGAGGCTGTCAAGCGGATCCGTCCGGGCGTGAAGGTCGCCATCGGTCCGGCTATCGAAAATGGCTGGTACTACGACTTCGACACTGAGCCGTTTACCCGCGAGGATCTGGATAAGATCGAAGCCGAGATGAAGAAGATCATCAAGGAAGGTCATGAGATCACACGCTACACCCTGCCCAGAGAAGAAGCCATCGCCCGCATGGAAGCCGAAGACGAGCCCTATAAGGCTGAACTTATCCGCGACCTGCCGGAAGATGCCATCATCAGCTTCTACGATCAGGGCGGCTTCACCGATCTGTGCGCCGGCCCGCATCTGATGACCACCAAGCCGGTCAAGTATTTCAAACTGACCTCCAGCTCCGGTGCTTACTGGCGCGGCAGCGAAAAGAACAAGATGCTGACCCGTATTTACGGTGCAGCCTTCAATACAAAGGACGAACTGGCTGATTACCTGAAGAGACTGGAAGAAGCCCGCATGCGCGACCACAACAGACTGGGCCGTGAGATGGGTCTTTTCACCACAGTGGATGTGATCGGTCAGGGTCTGCCGCTGATGATGCCCAAGGGTGCTGCTATTATTCAGACTATGCAGCGCTGGATCGAGGATGAGGAAGAACGTCGCGGCTATATGCGGACCAAAACACCGCTGATGGCCAAGCGCGAGCTTTACATCATGTCCGATCATTGGAATCACTACAAAGAAGGCATGTTCATTCTGGGTGACACAGACAAGCAGGATGATCCGAACGAGGAAA
Organism: Lachnospiraceae bacterium; assembly: GCA_030526195.1. Taxonomy (GTDB): domain Bacteria; phylum Bacillota; class Clostridia; order Lachnospirales; family Lachnospiraceae; genus Chordicoccus. Next base: position 2,776 of record JAUNDG010000006.1, on the reverse strand, counting down.
TCTTCGCTTTGCGTCCCATGACCTGCCCGTTCCAGTATATGATCTACAAGGCAGAGCCGAAGAGCTACCGCGATCTGCCCTGCCGTTACGGCGAAACTTCCACTCTTTTCAGAAATGAGTCTTCCGGCGAAATGCACGGTCTGACCCGTGTCCGCCAGTTCACCATTTCCGAAGGTCATCTGGTGATCCGTCCGGATCAGACGGAAGATGAGTTCCGTGGTTGCGTTGACCTCATGAACTACTGTCTGACCACTCTGGGTCTGCAGGATGATGTGACTTATCGTCTGTCTCTGTGGGATCCGGAAAATGCTGACCATTACCTGGGCGATGCCGAAAAGTGGGATGAGGTTCAGAACTTCATGCGCAAGATTCTCGACGACCTTAACATCGATTATAAGGAAGGTGTGGGCGAAGCTGCCTTCTACGGTCCGAAGCTCGATGTTCAGGCTAAGAACGTCTACGGCAAGGAAGACACCATGATCACCATTCAGCTGGATATGTTCCTGGCTGAACGTTATGACATGACTTACACCGATAAGGATGGTCTGAAGAAACGTCCGTACATCATTCACCGGACCTCCGTCGGCTGCTATGAGAGAACACTGGCCTGGCTGATCGAAAAGTATGCCGGCAAGTTCCCCACCTGGCTGTGCCCGGAACAGGTGCGCGTCCTGCCGATTTCCGAGAAGTTCATGGACTACGCTTATGATGTCTGCAACAAGCTGAAAGCTGCCGGCATTAAGGCTACCGTGGATACTCACGATGAAAAGATCGGTTACAAGATCCGTATGGGCTGGAAGGACAAGCTGCCCTATCAGGTCATTGTCGGTCAGAAGGAAGCCGAGGACGGCTCCCTGGTATCTGTCCGCTCACGCTTCGCCGGTGACGAAGGCCAGAAGAAGCTGGATGACTTCATCGCCGATCTGAAGAACGAGATCGATAATAAGATCATTCGTCCAGAAGAGCCGAAGGAAGAGTTCGAAGGCAAGAACAAGAAATAAATGATGAGTGCCATGCCGATGGGCATGTGGAGCGGAGCCGGATGATGTCCGGCTCCGTTGTGCGTTATCCCGATGCATGATGACAGGCCGTTGTGCGTTATCCCGATGCATGATGACAGGCCGTTGTGCGTTATCTCAACGCGTGATGATAGTCCGCCTCGGTGTTCCACTGGGCTGGGTTAAGTCCCGGGATCAGGCACTTTGGGACGGGGTATCACTAAGATGGTAGGATGCGTAGGCGCCGTGATACTGCCGGGATAACGCAAAGGCGGGTTGTGTCCGCCGTGGTTTCGATCAGGAAAGGAAAATATAACATGAATCGATCATCTCAACCGGATTTGCTTCACGGGCCACTGCTTAAGAAGATCATTCTCTTCGCGCTGCCGGTGGCAGCGGGCAGTATGCTGCAGCAGCTTTTCAATTCGGTGGATATTGCAGTGGTGGGGCGTTTTGCCGGAAATGACGCGCTGGGGGCTGTCGGGGCCAACGCTCAGGTCATCGCACTGTTTATCAATCTTTTTGTGGGGGCTTCCGCCGGGGCTAACGTGGTGGTGGCTCACTATATCGGCAGCGGTGAAAGGGACCGCATCGGCAAGGCCGTGCACACCTCCATTATGGCGGCATGCTTTGCCGGTATCGGCATTATGCTGCTGTGCCTGGGACTGGCCGGGCCGCTGCTGAGGCTCATGAACACACCGGCGGATATTCTGCCTTTGGGGATTTTGTATCTGAGGGTCTATGCCTTCAGTATGCCCTTTGTGGTGTTGTATAACTTCGGTGCGGCCATATTACGGGCCATCGGCGATTCCCGTCGGCCTCTTATGTGCCTCATCATTTCCGGTGCCATCAATGCGGTGCTCAATCTGATCTTTGTGATCGTGTTCCATATGTCCGTGGCCGGGGTAGCGCTGGCGACGGTGATCGCGCAGATCATCAGCTGCGTGATGGTGTTCCATTTTCTTAAAAAAGCCGGGGATCCGGTGGCCGTTCATGTGCGGCTTCTCAAGATTGACTGGGCCGAGCTTGCGAAGGTCCTCAAAATCGGTATTCCGGCGGGGCTTCAGGGCACGATCTTTGCTCTGGCCAATGTCTGCATTCAGTCCAGCATCAATTCCTTCGGACCGGATGCGGTGGCCGGTTCAGCGGCCGGTGTCAACGGGGAATACTTCTCCTTCTATCTGGTCATGGGCTTTGTTCAGGCAGCGGTCACCTTTGTGGGCCAGAATTACGGGGCCGGCAAAGCCGATCGGTGTCGGCGCGTCTGGCTTTTGTGCACCCTGGGCGGTGCGTTGTCTGCCTTCACCTTTAACGGGCTGATCCTCATTTTCAGAGAAGCCTTCTGCGGGCTTTACACCACAGACCCGGTTGTACTGGAATACGCGGTACAGCGGATCTCCCTGGTGCTGGGGCTGCATTTTCTGGTGGCGCTCTATGAAGTGGCCGGCGCGTGTCTTCGGGGTATCGGCCGCTCTATGACCCCCACCGTCATCTGCATCGTCGGCACCTGTGTTTTCCGACTGCTTTACCTGACCTTTGTCATGCCGGTGTCCCATACACTGCCGACCCTGTACCTGGTGTATCCCATCAGCTGGGTCATCACCAACGTCATGACTCTGACAGCGTACTTCCTGATTACAAGGAAAACCTATGCCCGCCTGGAAGCAGTTTGAAGATTTCGGGATTGGTGCCCAAGCCATGAAGAAAACATATGCCCGCCTGGAAGCGGCGCAGGTGGGGTGAGGCTGGGGCTTAGCTCCAACCAGAGCTAACAGAAC
>JAUNDG010000040.1:6146-7334 GCA_030526195.1 Lachnospiraceae bacterium | reverse complement strand
AGTAGGTGTCGAAAAAGCCCTGTTTACCCGTGTCCATTTCTTGGGGTTCATTTTATTAGGCCCAACCCTGATGAACCCCAAAACACGGCTCCAGCAGTGTACTTTTGCTTGCCCTCTAGCCTGACGTGGCCCTGCTGGAAGAAAAAATTTGCCTTTCTCAGTGTCAGCAGACCCAAAATCGGCTTGAAAATGACACCGGAAATCGCCCAAAACAACCTGCTCCAGGGTCGGATGTAAATTGGGGGGCGATGGCTGCGCCAGTGAGCTAGCTGAGGCAAGCTTACAATAAGAAGAGGCCGGCGATGGCTGCGCTGTTGAGCTAGCTGAGGCAAGCTTACAATAAGAAGAGGCCTGCGACGGCGCCGGTGGGCAAGTCAGAGCAAACTCACAATAAGAAGAGGCCCGCAATGACGGCGCCGTTGAGGATTACCACGAAGAGCACATCCCGCGCCCGGAAGGGCACCGAAAATGCCCGGGCCCGGGGAGCGTCATTTTCAAAACCACGTGACTCCATGGCCATCGACAGACTGGAGGACCGCTCCATGGCCTGGACCAGCATGGGGATGAGGCGTTTCATGGAGAGCGGGCCGGCTTTGATGCCGCGGACTTTCATGGCGGCGCCGACGATGTGGTATTCTTCCAGCACCACCGGGAAGAAATGGTATGCCGCCAGGATGCCGTAGGCGAATTTCGGCGGCAGGTGGAACTGCTGCATGAGGCTCATGATGAACGGAAATGCCTCTGACGTGAAGGCATACAGGATGCCGAGGCCGCCGTAAGCCATGATGCGGGAGGCCAGCTGAAGGCCGGTTCTGAAGTTACCGGCGTAAAGGGTGCGCTGGCCGATGATGGTCACTTCGATGCCGGCGGCTGCGTCGGCGCCGTTGCGGCCCATGAGGAGGCCGGCCATGAACATACCCCAGGCTGCGATGAGAAATGGCAGCATGGTAAGCAGCAGTTTTTTCCGATTCACGCCCGGTGTCAGAAATGTCACCAGGAGGCAGCCCGCGCAGACCAGGAGGTTCAGGCGGATGTTGAACGTGACGGACAGAAGGAGGGAGGCGATGATGACGCCCAGCATTTTCACGCCCGGGTTGAGTGATTTCAAGGACATGCCGGCGAATGCCGCATCGACATGCGCATTATCGGCGCTCTCACTATCTATAATCGAGGCGGCGAAAGGCATGG
>JAUNDG010000040.1:0-6136 GCA_030526195.1 Lachnospiraceae bacterium | reverse complement strand
TATCTCTGTTTGTTTTATCTCTGCCCGCAATTACTTTGTTGTTTTCCGAAACCACCGCCGCATCGTTGTCGTTTCTTTCTGAGTCATCTGCCGCAGTGGCCGCGGTTGTTTCTCTTCTATCTGATTCTGCTGTCGAGGCGGTGTCGTTTTTTCCTGATTCATCTGTCGCGGTGGCTGTTCTGAAATCAGAAGGTGCTGTTTCTTCAGAGGCGTATATGGCGAGCGTATCCAGCGCCGCGGCGGACACTTCTTTCATCTCGCCGTCCTGCATCACGAAAATGTGGTTCGCGTAGGCTTTCGCCAGTTCGGGATCATGGGTGGCCATCACCACCGTCAGTCCCTCGGCGATGCGCTTATCGAGCAGTTCCATAATGAAACGGGTTGACCGCTCGTCCTGCGCATAGGTCGGTTCGTCCAGCAACATGATCGGGCAATCGCACAGCAACATGGACAAAAGTGCGAGCCGCCGCTGCTGCCCCTGACTGATGGCATAGGGCGACTGCTTCCGCATGCCCGGCAAGGCAAATTCCTCAAGCTGCCGGTCAATGAGCGCTTCCATTTCCTCCGCCGGCATATCCGGATGGGCCAGCGACAGACTCTGCCGCAGCTCGTCCTCCACCGTCAGCGCCAGAAACTGGAACCGCGGATTCTGGAATACCAGCCCCACCCGGCCAGCCACCTCGAGCCGCCCCTTATGGGGATATGCCTCCGCCAGCGCCATCAAAAGCGAGGTCTTGCCGCTGCCGCAGCTCCCCACCAGCGCCGTGACGCTCCCCTTTTCGAGGCGCAGATTCACATGTTTCATGAAGCTGTGCTTTTTATCGAAAAGCACCTCCATGTCATCGGCCACGACAGCCAAGTCATTTTTTTCGGAAATGGGTCTCGGCTCGTGACCCGCCACGTAGCCATTTCCGAGAAATAAGCCGCGGCGGCTGAATTCTTCGGCGTGGGCTTCCAGCTGCGCCGGATCGATAGACCGGGCATCAAGATCGCCCGGGGCCGGAACACGGCACGGCTCATCATCGTGGTGCAAAGTTGTTCGATCTGTGGAGGCCGTGCAGGCTGCCCTGTTGGTTGTGTCGGCTGCCGCATCGACATACAACCGATTTGTGTTTGTTGTTGTCGCGGCAGCCGCGTGATCAATATCTGTTGTCGCGGCAGCCGCCGGCGCATCATGGGGGTTTGTCCCGCAGATCTCCGGCGCATCCATGAGAACGACGCGGTCCATGAAGTCCCGCCAGTGATCCACCTTATGATCCACCACCAGGAGGGAAATCCCCTGCTCTTCCTTCATTTTCTTAAGAAGGGCGGCGAGGTACCGGCAGGAGGCCGGGTCCAGATTCGCAAATGGTTCGTCCAGAATAAATGTCCGGGCGCCGGTGGCCAGTGCGGTGCAGAGGGCAAGCTTCTGCTTCATACCGCCGGAAAGCTTGCGGATCAGCTGCATTTCCGAGGCCTCGAGACCCACCATTTTCAAAAGCTCACGCATGCGGGCCCGCAGATCGCCCTGATAATTGATATTTTCAAGGGCAAACAGGACCTCCTTGTCCACCCGGTCCATGCAGAACTGGTTGTCCGGGTTCTGAAACAGGATGGACACGAGGGTCGCGCGCTTAGCCGGGCCCAGGGCTTTGATCGGCTCATTTTCCACCAGGATCTCGCCCTCCAGCCGGCCGCCGTATTCGGGGTAAAGGCCCGCGAGGCAATAGGCCAGGGTGCTTTTGCCGCAGCCGGAGGGACCCATAAGGAGAATGGCCTCGCCCCGGTGCAGAGTCAGGGAAATGTCCTTGAAAACCGGGCGCTCGGACGACGAACTTTGAGTGGTTGGAGCAGACCCATTTTCGTGAGAAGCGGGTGCCGCTGTCGAACTCTGAGCGGCGGTAGCAGACCCATTTTCGTGAGTGGCGGCGCCGGGCGCCGGGCTATGAGCGGAGGAGGTGGCGGCCCCATTTTCATAAGGGGTATCGCCGTCATAGAAAAATGTCAGGTGACGGCAGGATAAGACGGTTTCTTTCATTATTATATGCTTCCGAAAATGCGCATGTCGGATCGCCCCTTGAGCCATCCGACATACCTGTTTTGTTTATTTTTTACTTACTGTGCCACGCACAGATGACGCGAACCTTATCCATGGTGTGAGCGCGACTTGTTGGATTTATCGGTTCACTGTATGCCTTTATGTCACGCATATACTGATACTTGTGGTGCGTGACCATATGCATTTTTTCGCGCATGCTGATACTTGTGGTGCGTGACCATATGCATTTATGACGCGTGTGCTGACACTTGTGGTCGGTGGCGCGCCTTACTGAGAGTTGCGGCCCAGGCCGTAGCTCTTAAGCAGGCCTGTTTTGGCCATGCCGTCGCCCACTTTTTTGCAGATGAGGCCGGCGAAGAGCAAGGAGCTGACAAGGCGGATCAGGAAGTAAATGACCAGAACGCCGATGCTAAACTGCAGGTAACCGGAGCGGACGAAGCTCCACAGGAAGCTGGTGATGCAGCTGCCGATGGCGGCCAGGTACATGACCTTGCCCTGGAAGCGGCGATATTTGAAGGCGGCGAAGACAATTTCAGCGCCGAGGCCCTGGATGATACCGGCCACGATGACCATGGGGCCGAACCAGTTGCCAAGAAGGACTTCGATGACAGCGGCAATGACTTCAGCGACGATGGCCACGCCCGGTTTCTGGATCACATAGCCGGCAAATGTGGCGGCCATGAGCCAGACGCCGAAAATGAGCTCGGTGCCGAGTTTGGACAGACCGGTGAAGGCGAAAAGGCCGTCAACGATACCGATGAGATACACAGCGCCAAGGTAGATCACACCGAAAACGATGCAGATCATGGCGGTTAAAATGATGTCGTTCAGTTTCCAGGTTTTTGTGTTCATGATAGACTCTCCCTCATTTTTGAGCTTAATATGAAAGTTGCTTTGTGCAGCTAAGACGCCTGATAGCAGAATTCTTTCCTTATATAAATGCTTTATTCTGCCCCTGTTGTCAGCTACTCTTATGATTCACGGCACGAGGCCGGAGTATCCATTTTTATGAAAATGATGCTGCGCGGGACGGGAAACTCAGTTCCCTTATGATGATACCGCGTGGATCGGGAAACCCATTTTCATCATCACTCTTCAGTCGGGCTGTTGCAGTTCATGGTGAAATGAATGATGTAGTGAGACACAGCGGTATCCATTTTCTCGCAGACATCCTTGAGGTAATCGAAAATGTCATGCACGTCGCCGGTGAGGCGGGTGGCGTAATGGATGGTCGTGGGCTGAAGGCCGCGGTCTTCGGCCATGCGCCAGACGTCGGCGATGTGAGAAATGTAATCGCCGCAGCCCATGGGATACAGCGCGAATTTGCATTTCACAGGGAAATGTTTTTCGGCTACAACGGCCTTGTTGGGGGCTTCGCCCACTTCGTCAAGCTTGCTGTCACCGCTCACATCCCCGGGGCAACCCTTGGAGAACTGGCCTTCGATGGCCATGTGCACGCCGTCGCGATAAGCGTTGATGAACAGGGCTTTCACGGCATCCGCCACATATTCGAGACGACCGCGGTAAACGGTTGACAGGGCATCGGACTCGCTCCAGACGCAGCTGGTGTCGGTCTTTTCCAGAGAGCCCAGAATGAGATCGATGAAATTATCGCTCATGGGATACAGAGAAAAACGGCAACCCACGATGGGCAGATCGGTGCCCCGGCCGGACCAGGGCAAGTCGGGGGCATTGCAGCCACAGGCGGCGCAGGATGTGTTGCTCTCAACCTGTGATGTGGCGGCCGATGCGGCAGCTTGATTGTTAAGATTGTTCTCTGACATTGTGGTACCTCGCTTTCTATTCAGATCAATTATTATTCGGATTTGTCATTGTTCATTTCTGTCCAAATCGTTTTATTACACAGCATGGACAGACTTTTTTCTGATGAAACAACTCTTTTTCCGGCCAGCGAAAGTATATATTCTGTCCAGTGTTCTCTTTTCAGCTTTATGGACAGACTTTCTTCGGTTTTTCTCAGTTCAAATTCCTCTAAATCGATAATTCATTACGAAATCATTCTGTCCATTTCGTCTTATCCAAGCTTTTGGACAGAAACAAAAAGCCCCCAAGCCCTCCCGGGTTTACATAATCAGAAAGCCAAGGCTGTCCACTTATTTGATAACATGAATATGGACAGCATTATTCTCTAAAAGTCCACGTTTGGTTTACATAATCAAAATAGATGTACTGTCCGTTAATCAATTTTTCTATCGTGGACAGAATCCCCAACGTTACAGACAGCCCCGGGGATTTATGCAAGACTGAGGATTCACATGGCTCATTGGAAAAAAAAGATGCTTCCCGCAGGAAGCATCTGAATCGACTTGATTATTATCTTCATTGATATCGAACTTAAATCGGAATGAGCGGATTCGTTGATGTTTTGGCTTTTCACTATCTGCTCATGTGATATCGTCTGCTTTCCTACGCCGGTATGATCCGGATCAGGTTCAAAGGGTCAGGCTTTTGCCTTCTCAGTTCCGAAGAACACCCCTAGCACATGTATTCAATTGACGTATGCATTATAAGCCCCAGTGAGCAGACGAGTCAATACGCTATGACGGAAAGTTGAGTTTTCACCAAAACCCCTCGTCGAAATTTCATTCGTTTATTCTGCATCTCAGTCTTACTTTTTCAAGGGACGGCTTTGTGGTTACCGCTAAAGCGAATCCCCATGGATATTTCAAAGCAAACTGTTCGATTTATAATTTATGGTGCTCTTACCGGCCATAATCTTCATATCCCCTGAGGTTGTGTCCATGGTAATGTCTGCGCGACCGTCGCCATTGATGTAAGTGTCGCCGTTCTTTTTCAGGGCCAGATCCGAATCAAAATCACCGCTGACGGTGCCGATTCTGGCTGTGAAACCGGCATTTTCGGGAAGGGTCAGGGACACCTTGCCGGAAACGGTATTCAAGGCGCATGTCTTCGGTGCACTCCCAAGAACGGCGGTCACATTGCCGCTGACGGACTCAAGTCTTAAGGATCTGGCATCGACTGCTTCAGCGCTGATTCGGCCGGAAGCTGAATGAGCGGCGACATTTTCGGCATTTTCAAGGATAAGTTCCACATCGCCGGAAGCGGTATCGGCCTCAATGGTATCCGCTGTTCCTGTCTGACTGATGGTGATCCGACCGGAAGCACTGGTAGCGCGCAGACGATCATTTTCGCCGGTGAACAGGATATCGCCCGATGCTGTGCTCAATGTGACATCCTCGGCCGAAAGATTGCGGATATCAAGCGGAGCGGAAGCCGCATCAATATCGACAGATGACAGAGCCATTTTCTCAGGAATGGTTACAGTCAGGTCCTTATTGAGCGTGCTGATGTGGCGCGGCTTGATGCCGGAAGCACAGAATTTAATCGAAAGCGTCGAGCCGTTCAGACGCCAATGAACCCGCTGTTTATCGGATATGTCCCGGCCCGTTTCTTCGCGGATGGACAGGGTTTTGACATCGTCGGTCACGATTTTGACATCGCCACTGATCCAGTCGATGTCGATATGCTCAACATTTTCGGCAATCTCCGCGTTGCCGATTTTGTAGGAGTCGGGGTCCGGGTAGACCAGCGATTCGAGGCCGCCGCAGCCCGTGATGGCCAGGGCGGTGCCGATGATGCAGGCTACTGCAAGAATGTATTTTGTGATCTTCATAGCGGATTCCTTTCATAATCTGCCGGGCTGATAACTCAATGTTTCTGTTGTTATGCCGGTTGTTCTTTGATGGTCGTGATAAACACGTTGTTTTGATGGTTATACTTTACGAAAAACGACAGTCTGCTGATAGGCCGTTTCTTCATGTGAATGTGTCAGGAGTTGAGATGACGGTTGCAATTCATGCAAAGAGGACAGCATCCTGCGATGCTGTCCTCTGCGATTATGTTATATTCAATTTATTAGCCGCGACCTGTAAACCGAAAGCACATCTACTTGCCATCGGTTTCTTAGCCATTGCTCACATCTTTCCCCTTCTCCAGGAACGTTTCGACATCCAAACCGGCAATAGCCGCGGCCTGCTCAGCAGTCATCAATTTCAACTCGAAAGACTTCCAAGCAGCAAGAAACATGCCTTCTGCTTTTCCTTCTGCTCTTCCTTC
>JAUNDG010000039.1 GCA_030526195.1 Lachnospiraceae bacterium | reverse complement strand
CCGCCTGAACAAAAAATATATAACTATTTTATCATATCGAAGCAAGACGATTGCATTATTTGAAAACAAATCCATCACTAATGATGCTGTCGCATTTCAAAAATACAAATCAGCCACACCTGTTGCTCAAAAGAATATTCTATTTTATTTCTATTTGATGTGTGAACGTGTCCCTCCGATACTCCGATACATCTATTGTATTTTGCCACCTATCCAAAAAACACCCCTCCATCAAAATCCTTCAGCTCATTAATTAAATATTTTCCAATTCCTCCTCCACCAAAAAATCGCTACTCCCATGAGCGATTTTCCCCTCTCGCCTCCTGTATGATGACATCACAACAGCCAAGACGGCAAAACAAAATAATCATACAAAGGAGTAAAGACATATGACAAATCATGAATTTGACCCTCTCAAGAAGCAGTCCAACGATGACACCATCTACATTGTGTCTCAGTATTTTTACGGCAATCGCACAGGAACGACCATTGCCCGCGATGAAGTTGAATATTTCGTTCGCGTTCCTTTAGCTGACTATGAGTCAGAGAAAGAAGAATTCGCCGACCTGGACATTAGAATTATTCCCGTTCCCTGCACCGATAACCTGGTCATTCTCTATGATCAGACCGCTGAAGATAGATACATCAATATCGAGTTCCCGGAACACTATGCGGAATATGGCTCCTATTATAAAGAAAAATTCGGCGAAGAATATACCATGCATGTCGCCTGCTATATCCCGGAAATCGATTTTACTATCCACACACGGTGCATCGCCTGCCGCATTGACGAAAATGGTGTCTACCAGAGCCTGCAGGGCGAGGATTTCGATTACTTTATGCACTACTTCACCAAATAATGACACTCACGCAAAGACAACCATCATTTAGAAAAAGGAGAAATACCATCATGAAGAAATCAAGAAAAGAAAGAAATAACGAACTCAGAATCATTGCTCAGAATTACGGTGGCAATCGCAGAGATCCCATCATTAACAAAAATGAAGTCGATGCTTTCCTCAGCGATTTTGGCAAGTCAGGAGCCCTCGATGAACAGCCCGCTGCCAAAGTGAAGAAAACGATCATCCTTGTCCCCGGCACCGACAACATCGCCATTGTTTTTGACAAAAATGCCGAAGATCACTATGTTAATGTCGAGTTCCCGGAAGATCATGCCAAAAAGGCACCGTTCTACAAGGAGTACCTCGGCAAGGACTACAAGATGAGAGTCACCTGCCATATCCCGGAACTTGATACCACACTGCACACACGGTGTTTTGCCTGTCGTCTTGACAAAGATGGTAACTTCGAGAGTCTGGAACTCAACGACATTGATAAGTTTATGCACTATTTTCCGGAATATTAATCCGCAACACGATTTCCCCTTCTTCAGTGGCCTCCCTGATGTTATGATGACTCTATCAACATCAGGGAGGGCCTATGAGCGACTATAACGAAAATGCTTTTGAAGAAGGGTTCAAATTCTTCAAGCCTAAATATGCCACGATGGACCTTGAGCATTGGATCGACCATATCGCACGATTTGAAGACTTTGAGGCTCTGCTTAAGGATGATCTGTTAAATGAGAATCTTCTGTTAGCCGACTATCTTTACTATCTCCTTGACCGTTATCATATGTCAGCCAACAAAATCTCTCAGGAAATCGGCAAGACCCACAGTTATGTCAGAAAGATCATCGGCGGTCATGAGCTCAATCCCTCTCGGGATGTTCTCCTGGCTATCTGCGTCCGCCTCGGCACCACAGTCGAAGAAGCCCAGATCCTTCTGCGCTATTCCGGCAAGCAACCGCTCTATGCACGCCGCAAGCGTGATGCCATCATCTGGTATGCGCTCAAAAAGCACCAGTCGCTTACCGAACTCAACATCTATTTATATGAACACGGATACAAATCGCTCAGTAAACTCATTGAGCGCAATAAATAAGCGAGGGTCATGCCAACATGACTCTCGCTTCCTTATTTTAATAGGAAGAAATTCCCCTTTCCTTCCCCCTCTTCAATTGAATTCACCCGTCAATTTTGATATTATTATGTTGGTTTTTATGCGTATTCGACGCACCATTTTCTTGATATGATTGACATCAAACCTTGTCACATAAGGAGCGTATCACGATGAAACATCATATGAAACGGCTATCGGTGATGCTCAGCATCATTTTCATCATAAGTCTGTTGAGTCCTTTGAGTATTGCGGCGGTGGAGCGCCAGGAAGTGCGGGTGGGCTATTATAACCAGCCGGGCTTTATGGAGGGGATGAGCGATGACGCCCACAAGAGCGGCTATGCCTACGACTACCTCCAGCGCATATCCGACTACACCGGGTGGAAGTACGCCTACGTCTATGCGGAACTGCCGGAGCTTTATGAGATGATGGCCCGGGGCGAGGTGGACCTCATTGTGGGCATTGCCCCTGAGGACGATATCCCTGTGCGGATGGAGTTTGCCAGCCAGCCCATCAATCGCGAGAGCTGCAACATTTACAAATACGAAAATGACGATTCCATCAAGCCGGGGTATGCGGCGAGCTTCATCGGCAAGAAGATTGGTGCCCTGCGGGGTTCCGGCGGTGAGCGGTATCTCAGGGCATTTCTGGAAGAAAATATCGTTTCCTGCGAAATGAAGGTTTACAACACCATCGATGAATTGGGCGCTGCCGTGGAGAGTCATGAGGTGGATGCCTTCGTGTCCATGAACACCACCATGAGCAAGATTTCCGGGGTGACGGTGTGTCTCACCATCGGTCAGCACGATGCCTATGTGGGCGTGTCTCCCAACAAGCGGACCGTCCTGAGAGAGCTGAACGAGGCGGATGCGCAGCTGCGGAACGAAGAGCCCCATTTCCTGGAACAGCTGTACACACAGTATTTCCAGCACGATGCGGTGAGTCTGACCCAGACCGAAAAGGAAGCCGCCTGGCTGCGGGTTCACAACGAACTGACCATCGGGTACTTAAGTGATTATCTGCCCTTCTGCGGCGTTGACGAAAATGGCGAGCTGACGGGTCTTCTGAAGGATTACATCGAGACCCTGAAAGCGCAGCCGGAGCTCGCCGACCTGACCATTCATACGCAGGCTTATGACAGCATCGATGAGGCTTATGCGGATCTTCAGTCCGGCACGATCCAGGTGCTGTTCCCCACTTACCGGGATACCTGGTACGCCGACGGCATGGATATGCGGGAGAGCACCACGGTCTTTTCTCAGGCTGTGGATATGATCTTCAGCGGCACCTACGGCGATGCGGTGGATGACATCATTGCCATGTGTGGCTACTCCACGCCGCTTGAGAGTTACATCACCCGCTATTTCCCCAATAGTGAGATCCGGCACTTTGATACCTGGGAGGCCTGCCTTGATGCGGTGAAATCCGGCAAGGCATCCTGCGTACTGATGAACCGCTACAATTCTTCTCAGCATCTGCAGCGGCCCGGCAATCAGAGTCTCCGGTCCATCGGTCTGTCCACAGCCTGCCCCCTGGCATTTTCGGTGCGGTCCACGGATGTGGAGCTTCTGTCCCTCATCAACCGTGGGATCCGGATCATGGGCAGCGAGGAGATCGACAACTCGGTGAACCGGTATGTGTATTACGGTTTTGACTATTCGCTGAGCAATTTTCTGGCCGCCAATATTGAAACCGTGGTCATCATCGTGACATTGGTGGTGCTGATGCTGGTGGGTATCTTCGCGTATTACATTTACGCCACCAGACGGAGTCAGCGCCGGATGCAGCTGGCTCAGAATGCGCTGAGTGAGGCCAAGGATCAGCTGACGGATGCGCTGGCCCGGGCCGACTTTGCCAACGAATCGAAGACGAAGTTCCTGTTCAACATGTCCCACGACATCCGGACGCCGATGAACGCGATCCTGGGCTTTGCCAATCTGCTTGAAAAGTATGATGACAATCCCGCCAAGCGACAGGAATACACCAAGAACATCAAGACCGCCGGCGATTATCTGCTGGATCTCATCAATGAGGTTCTGGAAATGGCCCGGATCGAGAGCGGTAAGGTGAGCTTAAATGAAGAGGCGGGCAACTATCTTGAGATGGTGGATGCGGTTGAGGTTGTTTTAAGCGCCGCCTGCCAGAAGAAGAAACAGACCCTCAACAAAACCGTTGAGGTGCAGCACGCCAGCATTTTCTTTGATATTACGAAGGAACGGACCGTTTTCTTAAATGTCATCGGCAACGCCATCAAGTACACCCCGGCGGGTGGTCAGATCGACGTGACGGTGAAGGAACTGCCCGGTCCTGATGAGGATACCATCATCCTGGAAAGTGTCATCCGGGACAACGGCATTGGCATGACCAAGGATTTCCTGCCCCAGATTTTTGACAGCTTCTCACGTGAGCGCACCGCCACCGAGAGTAAGGTCACCGGTACCGGCCTTGGCATGGGCATCGTGAAGAGCTATGTGGATCTCATGGGCGGCACGATCTCCGTCGACAGTCAGGTGGGCGAGGGCACCACGGTCACAACCCGGATCCCCCATCGCATCGCTCACGACTTTGTGGTGGAAGAAGCCGTCGAAGAGACTCTGGCCGAGGTGCTGGAGGGCAAGAGCGTGCTGCTGGCTGAGGATAATGAGCTCAACCAGGAGATCGCCAAGGAAATTCTGCAGGATATGGGCGTGACGGTCCGCACCGCCAACGACGGGATCGAGTGTGTGTCGGTGCTCTCTTCCGAGCCGGCGGGCACTTTCGATTTCATCCTGATGGATATTCAGATGCCGAACATGGACGGTCTCAAGGCTACGGAATCTATCCGGCAGCTTGAAGATCCGCAGAAATCGGGCATCCCGATCATTGCCATGACCGCCAACGTGTTTGACACGGACAAGAAGCAGGCCTTCGCCGCGGGCATGGACGGCTTCACCGGCAAGCCCATTCAGATTGGCGAGCTGACGGCCGAATTAACCAAGGTATTAAAAGATAAGAAGAAACATAAAAGGAGCTAAAACATGAAGAAGAAACTGATCGCTCTCCTGATGGGCGCCGCCATGGTCATGTCCCTGGGCGGCTGTGGTGCTTCCAACAATGCCCCGTCTCAGGAAAATGGCGCTGCCGAGGCCACGACGGATGAGGCTGTCACCGAAGCAGCTGAGGAGGAAATCGATGTGCCCTCTGATGAGGAAGTGTCTGTTCTCCGCAACGACCTGAACATTTACTCCGACCTTGAGCCGGAAACCCTGGACCTTGATGTGTCCGTGGCGGCTGCTGTGATGTTCCGGAACATTTACGGAAACCTGTATCGCCTCAACAGCAACAACCAGATTTCTCCAGAGCTGGCTGAGGATTACACCGCCAATGATGATTTCACAGTCTACACCTTCACTCTGAAGGATGATCTGAAATTCTCCGATGGTTCTCCTCTGACATCCGCCGATGCCAAGTACACCTTTGAACGGGCCATCGACATGGGCATGGAATTTTTCATGCAGATCGCTTCTGTGGAAACACCGGATGACAAGACCATCGTCATCACACTGACGGAGCCGAACAACAGCTTCCTCACAGATGTGGCTTCCGAGCACATGGCCATCATGAGCCAGGCCGCCATCGAGGGTGGTATGGATGTGGCCGAATGCCCGAATGTCACCAGCGGTGCGTATTATGTCGAAAGCTGGGATAGAGAGAGCCACACCATTTTCTTAAAATCTAATCCCTATTTCGTCAACGGCGAACCGGAGATCAAGATCGTCAACGTGATGTACAAGCTGGATGAGCCGCTGTATGATGCCATGATGGACGGCACTCTGGATTATGTGTCCAACATCCCGAACGATTCCGAGGATATCCCGTTCCTGAAGGCTGTCAACGGCGTGGATCTCATGCCCTATGACAACAACAGCTGGAACTTCATCGCCTTAAATCAGGAGCTGCCGCATTACGCTGACGAAAATGTCCGTCGCGCCATCTCCGCCGCTCTTGATCTTGATTACATCATCGGCAGTGCGCTGGACGGCCAGGGCACACCGGCCCCGCTCATCATCACCGGTTCTATCTCCGGTTATCTGCCGGGCTTCAATGATTCGCCCTATGATGTCAAGATGGCCAAGGAATACATGGCCGCTTCTGCTTTCCCGGATGGCTTCACCATGAAGCTTGAGATCGGCGATACTTCCGGTAAGAAGGTGGCCGAGGTTGTGAAGACTCTGCTCCAGGAGATCAACATTGATGTTGAGATCATCGAGGAGGACGGCAACGTCCTGGTGGACAATGCACTGAGCGGCAACTATGATGCCACTTTCCTGAGCTACTCTATGTACTCCGGTCATATCTCTCATGCCATCCCGCTGTTCCGCGAGGGCGAGCTTCATATCTCCCGCAACCCGAACACCGAGATCGGCGATCTGATGCAGCAGAGTCTGGCTGTTGATGAAGAGAAGCGCGATGAGCTGCTTTCCGAAGCCTACACCCTGATGCGTGATAAATGGCCGTATGTGGGTCTCTACTGGACAACGGTTCATGATGCCAAGGTCGAAGGCCTGAGCCTGAAAGAGCCCGTAACCTCTGAGAAGTATATCCTGGCCAATATGTTCTGGGAGGCGTAAGGGCAGGAATTAAGAGACCAAATCCTGGCTGATACGCTCTGGGAGCGTAAGGGCCTGGGATTCCGGAAAATAGAATAATTCTAAGCATTTAAAAACGAGGATGCCGCGGCATCCTCGTTTTTTGCTTGCTCGCAGGGCCGAAGGCCCTGCGCAAATCTTTTCACCTCGCGCCCCACCACGCTCTCAGCACCGCCAACTGCTGTTTTAGCTTGTTCGCAGGGCCGAAGGCCCTGCGCAAATCTTTTCACCTTGCGCCCCGCCACACTCTCGGCACCGCGAATGACTATTTTAGCTTGTTTGCAGGGCCGAAGGCCCTGCACAAATCTTTCCCGCCGCTTCCTCGGCACTCTACCGCCACTCCCCCGGCACCGCGAATGGCTATTTTAGCTTATTTGCAGGGCCGAAGGCCCTGCACAAATCTTTTCACCTCGCGCCCCTTCACAATCTCGGCACCGCGAGCCGCTATTTTAGCTTGTTCGCAGGGCCGAAGGCCCTGCACAAATCTTTTCACCTCGCGCCCCTTCACAATCTCGGCACCGCGAGCCGCTATTTTAGCTTGTTCGCAGGGCCGAAGGCCCTGCACAAATCTTTTCACCTCGCGCCCCACCACGCTCTCGGCACCGCGAACGGCTATTTTAGCTTGCTCGCAGGGCCGAAGGCCCTGCACAAATCTTTCTCACCGTGCTGCGGGCACCGCCGGTGCCCAGATTTGCAGGATAGTCTTGCCTTTGGGAGAAGCTAAAATTTCGCTCGACCCTGCTGAACCCCAAAATACGGCTTCAGCAGTGTACTTTCGCTTGTCCCCAAGAACAAAGTGACCCTGCTGGAAGCAAAAATTTGCCTCCAGCAGGGTCAGC
>JAUNDG010000020.1 GCA_030526195.1 Lachnospiraceae bacterium | reverse complement strand
TGTATCAGGTTGAAGCCTGTGGACATAGCCTCCACGATCACAACCTTATCTTTTGCTTGTGCCTGCATGACAATCCTCCCGTTTTCTATATTTATCATTATTCAAAATCTATGATTTTGTCCGTCTGTATCCGTGCATTTCATGATCATGATGACGGCTCACCGGACAGCAACAACGTGGTCGTGTTGAGCCCCATGGTATACAAATAGCTCACCTTCTCCGGCAGCTCATTTAAGAGGGTCACATTGAAATGCTCATCCCGCTCATTTTCCATCAGGGGATTGAAGGGCTGTCCGATACTGCGGAAATCGATGGCCAGAGAGCCATTTTCATTTTTAAGTAAAATATCCATGAGCTGACCTTCGCCGCACTGGTGGCGGGTGTACAGCGCCATTTCCTCAAGAAGAAGACCGGCAAACATGCTGGTACGTTCATCGAAGCCATTGTCGCGGCAATTCTGAACAGCCTGCTGACTGAGGTTGGCGATGGAGGCATCGTCCCCCATCAGGGTGACATCCAGAAGACAGGCCTCCGCCCGTTCCGGGAAGAGATAGAACCGGGAGTATTCCGGGTGGCGGCGATGGTAAATGAGCGCAAAGACCACCAGGATAAGGACCAGTGCCAGGATCTTGACCACGTAGGAATCCCACAGACCGTTGGCGCCCATGAGCTTGACGCCCAGGAAGGAGAACAGCATGACGCCGACGATGTTATCCAGGATCGACTGCAGGGACGCATATTTCTCCCAGCCCATGGCGTTCAGCATGCTGCGGTACAGCACACAGAATGACCGGATGGGGGCGAAAATGGCAAAGGCATAGATCGCATGCAGGCACATGGTCTGCTGCACCGGCGAGACGATATTGAACAGCCGGAACAGGACGCCCGGGAAAATGCAGAAGAGGATCACCAGGCCGATGGCGCTGATTTCCAGAATGATCCCGGCTTTTTTCGTCAGAAGCTTGATGCCCTTCTTGTCCCCCGCGCCGTAAAGCAGGGAGTAAAGGGGCACGGCCCCGTCGCAAATGCCGGCCAGGAAAATGGACACGATGGAGCTGAGCTGCATGAAAAAGGCATAGGACACCACCACGTCATTGCCTAAAGCCGAGGCCAGAGAGTTGCAGAAACTCCAGGAAACCGCAAAACCAAGCTGGGTGAAGGCATTGGTCAGACCGGCCCGGGCGATAATGCCCACCTTTTTGAGGTCCGCCTTCGCTTTCTTCACCACAATGGTTTTCCGGGCGAACAGCACGATCAGGAAAATGCCGCTGACGATGTACCCGGTCATGGTGGCCAGCGCCGCGCCTTCAACACCGAAGCCCAGCCATTTGATGTAAACGTAGTCCATCAAAAGGTTCACGCCGTTGGCCATGATGGCGCAGATGCTCCCCAGGGTCGGATGGTTCAGTGCCGGCAAAAATGAGGAGATCGACATGATCACCACCACGAAGGGCACTGACAGAAACAGGTAGAAGAGGTAAGGATACAACTGGTCATTGAGACCCGTGTTGCCCGCCAGAATATCCGCCAGAGGCCGGCGGATGATAAGACCCACCAGCATGATGAGGATGCCGGAGATGGCCGCCAGCACAATGGTGGTGCGCCAGGTGGACAGAGCGGCATCTTCTTCTTTATTGCCCATGTAGCGGGAATAGACCACACTGCCACCGATACCAAATAAACACTGCATGCAGGCCGCCAGCAAGAGGATCGGCGTGCCCAGGTTGACGATGGCCATGGCCTCGCTGCCGATCAGGTTGGACACCATAATGCTGTCCACAAATTCATTTAAGGACACGGCCACGGCGGTGCCAAAGGCCGGAATCAGAAGCTGCATGAACTTCTTCGCGACGATCGCGTCATTTCGTTTTATCATTTTCTATTCTTACTCCTTCTTTCTAAGGGAAATCGCCTGCCTTGCCGATATCCCTTCGGCACCACCTCGGCGAAGCCATTCGCCAAATGAATGCTTTCATGCAAGCATGAGCATTCACCTGGCTCATCGGGATAATCAAAAAGACATACCTGTGCTCGTTCGGCTACCAGGTATGTCTTCTCATCTCATAAGTCATTTCAGTCCCGGGCGATCAGGCCTCTTCCCACAGACAGCAGCCACCTTTATTCTCGCGCTTGGCTTCATAAAGGGCCTTGTCGGCGTGCTCGATCATTTCCTCGCCGATGGGACGATCCACTTTGGAAAGGGCAATACCCACAGAGCAGGCCACCTCCATGCCGCACTTGGCCGCACTTTCGCGGAAGCTGCGACAGATCAGCTCGCCCTTGGCTTTGGCGGCTTCCTCGTTGGGGATGTGCTTCAGGATCGCCACGAATTCATCGCCGCCGTAACGGCACTTGATATCATCCGCGCGGGTCATCTGCTGAAGCATCTCCGCAAAGCTCTGAAGCATCCGGTCACCCATGTCATGGCCGCCCTCATCGTTGACCTTCTTAAGATCATCCAGGTCAAAGAGGCATACCGCCACCGGCATATTGCTGGGGCGCAGGCTGTTCATGGCATTCTGCAGACCGCGACGATTGAGCAACCCTGTCAGCGGATCCCGGCAGGCCTCAGCCTGAAGGGCAAATTCTCTCTGACGGAAGGATGCCACATTCACCATGCGCTGCACACGTCTGTAAAGATCGAATAACGGATGGTTCTTACAGAGGAAATCATCCGCATCGTAAACCAGTTCATTTTTATCGGCACACTGATTAAGCGGAATCGTGGCCAGAACCGGCAGATTCCAAAGAGCCGTTGTGCTCTGAAGATATTTCAGAACCTGCGCTGCCCCGTCATCGGGCAGGCCGGTGCTTAAGATCACGGCGGCGGTATTATTCCGGCCGAACGTCTTCAGGAAATGGATGGCTTCTTCGGCGGTCGTTGTTTCCACAACCCGATACCAGGTGGTGAAGGTTTCCTTCACAGACTTCCGATAATCGGCATCCTCATCCACCACGAGGATCGCGTTCCACATGGTATCGCAATAAGTTTCGTCAGCGGATGACTCATTTTCCTGAGGATCAAACTCACGGAGCATGTTCTCGAATTCAGCCACCGGCATGGGTCTGGCATAGAAGTAACCCTGGATGAGGTCGCAGCCTTCATCCTTGAGGCGCTTCATCTGCTCGCGGGTTTCCACACCCTCCGCCACAACGGTGAGGTGAATCTGGTGAGCCATGCTGATGATGTGATTGAGGAAGCTCTGGCTGACAGGCTTGGCCACCTCACTCTGAACGAAGGACATATCCAGCTTCAGGACGTCAAGAGACATACGGCTGAGCATATTCAAAGAAGAATAGCCGTTGCCGAAGTCGTCCATTTCGATGACGAAACCCATTTTCTGAAGCTGATTGACACAATCCACAATCAAATCCGGGTTCTCGGTGTAGGCGCTTTCCGTGATCTCCAGGTGGAGATAGGCCGGATCCACGTCATACTTTTTGATGAGTCCGCTCAGGGTCTCGACGAGATTACCCTGGAACACATCGGCCCGGGAAACGTTAACGGAAATCGGCAACGCCGGCAGGCCCTGCTGCTTCCATTCCTGAAGCTTGATGCAGACCTCTTCCCAGACATAGCTGTCCAGCTTGCTGATAAACCCATTTTTTTCAAATAACGGAATAAACTCGCCCGGTGACATGAAGCCCCATTCCGGATGGATCCAGCGGACCAGCGCTTCGGCCCCGCCCATGCGATTGTTGCGGATGTCACACTTGGGCTGCAAATAAACCTTAAACTGTTTTTCGCGGATGCCCTGTTCCATAACAGCGGTGATCTCCTGCTCACGCAAGAGACGAGACCGCATGGAATCGTCGTAAATGGCGAAGGGCTGCTGATACTGATTCCGCACACTGTCCACGGCCAGCACCGCCCGGTCGCACATCTGCTCAATGGGCACGGTCCGATCGTGGATCGGGTAAATGCCCCAGCGCATCACCATATTTCTCATCAAAGAGCCCTGGTCGTGGCTCTCCTCGATGTTCTGACGGACATGATCAATGGTCTCCTGAAGTCTGGCCCGCGCCTGACGTTCCGCTTCCGCATTCATGAAAATGATGAAGCGATCCCCGTTCAGACGGCCGCAGAAACCGCCATCCCCGACCTGTTCCATGGTGAGGGCGGCCACTTCCCGCAGGAGGTTATCGCCGGCTTCGACACCGAAAAGGTCATTCACCAGCTTAAAGCGTTCAATATTGGTGCAGACAAGAGCAAATTCCCCTTCCGGCTCCAGACGCAGCCGCTCCCGCACCTTCTCAAGGAAGAATTCCTTTGTGTAGAGGCCGGTGAGACGATCGTTCTGCAGCACGGTGACCATGCTGGCTGTCTCTCTGAGTTTAATGAGAGCAGCAACTCGATGGAGAATAACCTGCGGGCGATAGGGCTTGGGTACGAAATCGGTGGCGCCGTGATTCAGCGCGGCCAGCTCGTCAGCCTCACTGTTACTCTGTGTGGTGACGATGACCGGGATCTGGTCCATCTCCGGATTCTGCTTCATCCTGTCAAGGAAGGTGAAACCATCCATAACAGGCATCATCACATCCAGGAGGATCAAAGACACACGGTCCTTATGCTCTGCCAGAATATCCAAAGCCACCTGCCCGTTCTCCGCTTCCAGGATGTCATATTCCTCATCCAGGATAGCGGCCAGCAGCTCGCGATTCAGTTCATTGTCTTCAACGATCAAGATCGTTCTACGAAACGGCATAGACTTATCCTTCCGCAAAATAATCAAATAAACAACAAAACAACGTCAGTATATCAAAAGTCCAAAATAACGGCTGAAACTCATTTTCTTGAATCAGCCGACAATTCAGACAATTGTCCTATAGGGATAGTTGTTCACACTATTAAATATCGCCCATTTTCAGGCAAGTGTCAACACCATGGCACGAAAAACACCATTTCTCATGGAAATACTTTTCCTTGCCGACAGAAATTATTTATCAATTCATAAAACAGCCATGCGCCAAATGAATACATCCGATAAGGCGCGCATGATGAACCCAAAGAAAAAAGGCAGGCGGAAGTTAGACTCCCGCCTGCCGGTGTGTTCACTTATGCTGTTCTGCGTTTCAAGCGCTATCAGCCTTCAGCCAAAAATGTTTCGATGGCTTTCACGGTCTGAGCATAGTCGCTTTCAACTGCCACAAACAGATCCGGTGCCTCTGCCGGCATCACATCACCTGCGGCGCGCAGAACTTCTGTCAGAATGGATGTGGAATGACCCAGTGTGTCGAAATTCAGGTTACCGCAGACACCCTTCAGTGTGTGGGCTGCCCGGAAGGCTTCCTCAGCCTTACCGTCGGCCATGGCCTGCTTAAGCTGATTGAAGCTGTCATCGTTCGGGAATTTGGAGATAAACTTTTTGATCAGCGCAGCGCTGGGAAGGCGCTTTGCCACTTCTTCATAACTACCGCCAAGTTCCTGATAACATTCCTGAATTGTCATCTTGTCACCCTCTCTCTAAACACCTCGCTTATATCTGACCGGAGTGTTATGCAACGGGGATATTCTGACTTTAATTATATTACCCCCCCCCTTGACAAATCAAGAGAAATGCTTATCCACAACTATCAGATGACAAGCGAAATTGTCAAATGTCTGTTTATGCTCTTTCTATTGTACCAATTCTGACAGGGCAAATCAATTTCTATTTCTGTTTATATCTGGAAATTGCCATTTTTCTGCTACAATTACCGGCATTGTCACATCCGTATCCCGGATTCCCCGACGCCGGTCACCAACACCTCGTACACCATAAGGCTCATGAGAATCCTGACCTCATACAATGACATTTTGCCTCTTGCTCAGATAAACTTCACGGCGGTCCCGTACACCATGACCTCCGCAGCCCCCTGCATGACAGAGGATGAGGCATACCGCACATTGATCACGGCATCCGCGCCGAGAGCCTGGGCTTCTTCCACCATCCGCTGAGTGGCCAGATTCCGGGCGTCGTTCATCATTTCCGTATAAGCCTTCAGCTCGCCGCCAACCAAGGTCTTAAATCCCTGGGTGATGTCCCGGCCGATATTCTTTGACTGAATGGTGCTGCCCTTTACAAGAGAAAGGGTCTGCAGTTCTTTTCCTGAGATATAATCGGTATTCACTAAGATCATAGAGGTTCCTCCTTACTGAGCGCTCGTCGCTCCCACAGCCGGCGATCACCCGACCGCCTCGTGTTCTGATACCTCCACTATAACGCACGATTCTGCTCCTGACTATCATGTTTTCCCTACACAGGCCCACATTTATGTTACAATAACTCTACCTATGAGAACTTTCGCCGGCCCGGCCTGGCGTTTCTCGCATTATATATAATAAGGAAAGGATTGACCCCTATGCCATTCATTATTCCTGTCATTGTTAACCTGGTGCTGGTTGTCGTGCTCTACGCAGCCGACAAAAAAACAGCCTTCAAACATGCCCATCCCATCGCCAAACAGGTGATCATCGGCATCATTTTCGGCCTTATGGCGGCCTTCGCCTCCCGCTTCGGCATCGCTCACGACGATATGATCGTGAACATCCGGGATGCGGCCCCCTTAAGCGCCGGTCTTATCTTCGGCGGCCCCGCCGGTGCCATCGCCGGTGTCATCGGTGCCTTAGACCGCTACCTGTTCGTCACCGGTGATTTCACCCGCATCGCCTGCGCCCTGGCCACACTGCTGGCCGGCCTCATCGCAGCACTCCTGCGCCACCTGATGTTCGACGATAAAAAGCCAAACCTGGTCTACGGCATCGGCATCGCCCTGGTATGCGAAGACATCCACATGCTGCTCATTTTCCTGCTGAATCTCAAGCGCTCAACAGAGGCCTTCTCCTTTGTGCAGCGGGCTGCGATCCCCATGATCATCGGAAATGGGGTTGCTCTGGGCCTGGCGATTCTGGCGGTCACCCTTATGTCCCGTGAAAAGGTGCGCCTCCGGGGGCAGAAGGGCAACATCACCGAAACCTTCCAGCGGTGGCTTATGATCTGCATCGTCATCGCCTACTTCATCACCAGTCTCTTCACCTATCGGCTGCAGAGCAACATGGCCGAGACCCAGACCAGTGTGGTCATCAATCAGACCATCGCCGATGTGTATCAGGATATCATGGACACCTCGGACACTCATCTGCTGGCCAAAACAGAAAAGATCATGACCGTCTACACCAGCAAGCCCTCCTGGACCTCTGACCAGCTGCGGGAACTGGCCATATCCAACGGGGTCATCGGGATCCACATTTTCGGAGAGGATGGTATTATTACAGAATCCAGCCGGCCGGATTTCCTTGGCTTTGACATGAACAGCGGCGATCAGTCCCGGGAATTCATGTGTCTTTTCCAGGGGGAGGACTACTACGTGCAGCCCTACCAGCCCATTTCCGCCACCCCCAGCGTCAGCCGAAAATTCGCCGCCATCCGCATGCCGGGCGGCAAGGCCATTCAGGTGGGTTACTCCTATGCCCAGTATAAGAGCGCCCTGGACGATGAGATCTACATCGCCACCCGCAACCGTCACATCGGCCGAAACGGCTTCATTATGATCGCCGACGAAAACTGGAAGATCGTGGCCGACGGCGAAGAACACAACGGCATGAACCTGGCCCGTCTGGGCATCTGGATCGACAAGGACACCATGACCGAGGGCAAGATCTACAAGGCCAACTTCGAGGGCAAGCCTCACCTCTTCTCCTTCAGCTTCTCGGAAGGGTACGGCATCGTGGGCGGCATTCCGGAGACCGAGGCCAACATCATGCGGGATGCGTCCATTTACATCAGCATCCTGATCCAGGTCCTCATTTTCGCCACCCTCTTCGTGGTGGTCTACGTCCTGGTCAAGGTCACCATCATCAACAACCTGCGGAAGATCAACGCCTCCCTGGAACAGATCACCGGCGGCAATCTCAACACCACCGTCAACGTTCGGTCCAGTGCCGAGTTTGCGTCCCTGTCCGATGACATCAACTCCACCGTGGACACCTTGAAGCGCTATATCGCGGAAGCGGCCTCACGGCTGGATAAGGAGCTGGAATACGCCAAGCAGATCCAGTACTCCGCTCTGCCCTCAACCTTCCCGCCCTTCCCCGGGGATCATCGTTTCGATATCTTCGCCCGGATGGATACGGCCAAGGAGGTCGGCGGCGACTTCTACGACTTCTACCTGCTGGACAAGAACACCGTGGCCTTCCTGGCCGCCGACGTGTCCGGCAAGGGTATCCCCGCTTCTCTTTTCATGATGCGGGCCAAGACCACCGTGAAGGACCTGGCGGAACAGGGTCTGCCGGTAAACACCATTTTAGCGGAAGCCAATGACAAGCTGTGCGAAGGCAACGAAGCCGGCATGTTCGTGACCCTCCTCATGGGTATCGTGGACCTGACCACCGGTGAGATCCGCCTGGCCAACGCGGGCCACAACCCGCCGCTGGTCCGCCATAAGGACGGCAGCTTCGAGTATCTGAAGCTCAAACCGGGTCTTGTGCTGGCCGGCATGGAGGGCATCCCCTACCGCATGCACAGCATGAACCTTGAGGCCGGCGACCGGTTCTTCACCTACACCGACGGTGTGACGGAAGCCACAAACGCCAACAACGAGCTCTACGGCGAAGACCGTTTGCTTAACTTTATGAATCAGCACACCGACCTGCCGGCTAAGGAACTCCTGGCCGCCCTGAAGGCTGACATTGACGCCTTCGTCGGTGAGGCCCCGCAGTTCGATGACATCACCATGCTGATGTTCGATTATTTCGGAGGTGAGGAATGACAAAAGAACAGGTATTTCCGGCCACATTAGAGGCGCTGCCCCAGGTTCAGGCCTTCTTCGAGGAAAGCCTCGAAGCCGTGGACTGCCCCATGAAGCTGATGATCGGCATTTCCGTCGTCATCGAAGAAATCTTCGTGAACATCGCCCATTATGCCTATCCGGACAGTGAAGGGACAGCCGCTGTGTCATTTTCTTATGAAAATGACTCTCGCACGGCCACCTTTGCCTTCCGGGACAGCGGCATCCCCTTCAACCCGCTGGCCCACGAAGATCCGGACGTGACCCTATCCGCCGAGGAGCGGGACATCGGGGGTCTGGGGATCTTCATCACAAAGAAAACCATGGACACAGTAAATTACGTTTATGAAAATGGTGAGAATTGCCTCACCATGACAAAAGTGCTATGATGTAGGTTAGAGGCCATGAAAATGCACAGGCCTCATGAATCTAAACAAAACCGGGCACGGGCCATCTGACTTGTCAGCCAAGGCAATGCGGTGCGCGGATAAAGACAGAACATACTCAAAGGAGATTTTACTCATGACAATTGATCTTTTAAAAAATGATGCTGCCGCTACTCTGAAGCTTGCCGGTCGTCTCGACACCATGACCGCTCCGGAACTGGAAGCTACCGTTAACGGCCTTGATGATGCTGTCACAGACCTGGTCATCGACATGACAGGCATCGAATACATCTCCAGCGCCGGCCTTCGCGTCCTGCTGGGTGCTCAGAAGAAAATGAGCAAGGTTGGTTCTCTGAAGCTCACAGGCGTCAACGATGCCGTTATGGAAGTTTTCGAGATCACAGGTTTCTCAGATATCCTCACAATCGAGGGCTGATTGAAAAGCATAAAAAAATCTCCCGGGCAGACACCCGGGAGATTTTTTATTGGGATAGGAAACACATGTCTTATTGTGTTAATGGCCATGTCATCAGGATTCCTTCTTATAAGGAATACCCAGCTTCGCCGGTACATTGAAGTTGCTCCGGAAGATGGTGAGCAGGATGGTCAGGATGTAGGGCAAAGCGATGATGAGCTCCGTCGGCACGATGGTGGAGCCGGTACGGAAGTAGATGGACAGCGCATCCGCGAGACCAAATGCCACAGTACCCAGGATGGCACCCTTCGGGGACCAGTTGCCCAGGAAGCAGATGGCAAAGGCGATCCAGCCGCGGCCGCCGATGACGTTGCTGGAGAACATCCCGAGGTAACCGACTGTGTAGAAGGAACCAGCCAGACCGCCGATACCGCCGGCTGTCAGCACCGTCAGGAAACGAATCTTGTTGACTGAAAGACCGGCCACGTCCACGGCCACGGGATTTTCACCGCAGGACCGGATGGCCAGACCCAGGGCTGTCTTGTAAAGCACGAAGATGGCCACCGGAATCAGCAGATAGGCAAAATAGGTCAGGATGTTCTGGCAGAAGAAGATCTCACCGATCACGGGGATCTTGGACAGCAGAGGAATTTCGATATTCGGCAGTGTGTTGATCTGCAGCGGTGTTGTGGGAACGCCGAAAAGCACACGCTGGAAATAGGTACAAAGACCGACGGCCAGAATGTTCATGGCGGTACCGGTCACAACCTGCTGCTGACCGAGGGTAACGGTGACGAACGCATAGAGCGCTGCCATGGTCATACCCAAAGCCACCGCCAGGAGCAGACCCACCGCCATACTGCCGGTGAGATAGGTGCCTACGAAACCACCCCAGGCACCCATCAGGAAGATACCTTCGATCGCACAGATCATCATACCGGTGCGTTCGGCAAAAACTTCAGCTAAAGCACCCAACAGCAGGGGTGTACTCATCATGATCGCACGAGTCAGAATATTAATCATACTCACACACCTGCCTTTCTCATAAGAGCTTTTTTCTTCTTATTTTCGACATTGCCGCGGACTGCGTAGGAAATGATAACGCAGATCATAACAATGCCTTCGATCAGCTCGATGATACTGGCCGGGATATTGAGGCCCGGCAGACGGCCCATCGTGGTGCCCATGACATTCAGGAAGCCAAACAGGATGGAAGCAAAGATACAGCCAAGGGGGTTACCGTTAGCCAGAATAGCAATCCCGATGCCATAGGACCCGATAGACGCATTGAAATCTCTCAGCAGCATGTGCTGCACACCGTTGATCTCGGTGAGACCGGCCATACCGGCCAGACCGCCGGCGATCATGAAGCTGATAATGTAGATCCGGCCGGTGCTGATACCTGCCAGCTGAGCAGCAAAACGATTCTTACCCACAGCCCGGATCTGGAAACCCAGGTTGGTCTTGTTAAGCAGAACCCACACACCCACAGCGGCGGCCACGGCAATGATAAAACCAAAGTGGACGCGGGTGCCGGGAATGATATTCGGCAGATAAGCGCTGGATGAAATGGCATCCGTCTGCATATATTCGGCCTTTGTCTCCTGCAGGGAAGTCCGCAGCAGATAGTCCATGAAGTTGGTGATGACGTAAGTGGACATCATACTGACCAGGAATTCGTTGGCGCCGAATTTGGCCTTGGCCCCACCGATCAGACCACCCACAACAGCGCCGCCGGCAAAGGAACCGATCAGGACCACAATGAGCAGAATGACAGTGGGCAGCACGGACTGAAGACCCAGTGACAGAGCCACCGCGATGATCGCGCCCATGGTGAACTGGCCCTGCGCGCCAATGTTAAAGAGGTTGGCGTTGTAAGTAAAAGCAAAGGCCAGGGATGTGAAAATGAGCGGTGTGGCTTTCACCAGGATCTCGCCCAGATTGTAACCGTCGGTGACGATCTTACTGAAGGCCTGGCCGCAGACAGACAGCGGATTGACCTTCATAAACAGAAGCAGCAGGGCACTGATCACCAGACCGACCAGCACGGCTGCTATGTTGTAAAGCAGCACATTATTCTTTGTTTTCATTCGCCCTTTGCCTCCCCGTCAAGTGATACACCGGCCATCAGAAGGCCGATCTCCTGTGTTGTCAGCTCGCCGTTCCGGTAGATCCCCATGATCTCCCCGTCATGCATAACGGCGATGCGATCGCACATTTCAAAAATCTCCGTCAGCTCGGTGGAAATGAGCAACACGGCTTTCTTATTCTTCTTCTCCTCCATGATCACATGGTGGATACGATCAACAGCCCCCATGTCAAGACCACGGGTGGGCTGATTGAGCACCAGGAGGTTCCCTGCCAGGTCGACCTCGCGGCCCAGCACCACCTTCTGCTGATTACCGCCGGACAGACCGCCGGCCATATCGGCGTAATCATTGGCCTTCACACGGTGCTTTTCGATCAGACGATTGGTGTACTCGTTGAGCATTTTCCTGCGAATAAAGCCCTTGTTAAACCAGTTCTTATCGAAACAGCGCTTCAGCAGCACATTTTCGGCCAGATTCATATCCATAACCATGGCGTCGCGGTAGCGGTCCACGGGCACATAGCCGATGCCCCGGCCGTTGCGGCTGCGAATGGAGCTGTTGGTCACATCTTCGCCTCTGAGTAAAATCCGACCCTCGGTGGGTTTCTTCAGGCCGCAGATCACATCGCACAGATCGTCCTGGCCGTTGCCGCTGACGCCGGCGATACCGAAGATCTCGCCTTCGTGAATGGCAAAGCTCACATGCTGCAGGGCCTTGGCGTTGTGTTTTTCCTTCAGAGACACATTTTCTAAAGTGAGCACCTCATTTTCGGAAATGGCTTCTTCGGTCCGCTCGGGGGGCACGATTTCCTGCCCGATCATGAGGCGGGCCAGTTCCTGCTCGGAAGTGGATTCCCGGCGCACCTCATCCACCACCACGCCGTTACGCATAACGACGATCCGGTCGGCCACCGCCATAACCTCTTTCATCTTATGAGTGATGAAAATGACGCTGTTGCCTTTGGCCGTGAAGTCTTTGATGAAGGTCATCAGGTTATCGGACTCCTGGGGTGTGAGCACCGCGGTGGGCTCGTCCATGATGAGGACGTTGGTGTTGATATACAGTGCCTTCAGGATCTCGATCTTCTGCTGCTGACCCACGGCCAGTTCGCCCACCGGTTTATCCATCGGCACTTCAAAGCCGTATTCAGCGGCTATTTTTTCCAGTTTTTCAGTGTAATCTTTTAACGGAATGAATCCGTGCACATTGCCCAGAATGATATTTTCTGTGGCGGTATGAGTGGGAACCAGCGAAAAATGCTGCTGGATCATGGCGATGCCCTGTGCCATGGCATCCGCCGGATTTTTGACGGTGACCTCTTTGCCGCGAATGAGGATCTTGCCCTCATCGAGACCGTAAAGGCCGTATAAAATCTTCATGATCGTGCTCTTGCCGGCGCCATTTTCGCCCAGCAGGGCCACGACCTCACCCTCATTAACGCTCAGTGACACGTCCTTGTTCGCCACAACCTTGGCGAAACACTTGGTCACGTGCTGCAGTTCTACTACGGGAACAGCCATCAGCCTTCCTCCCTCTATCTTCAGAGACATTTTCGGCCTGCCGCGAGGGCAGGCCGAAGGTTTCGTTGCTATGATAAGAACAGACGATTAATCAAATAATGCCTTCAGGTCAACTTTGCCGGCCTTCAGATCTTCAACAGCCTGATCACAAGCTGCCATAGCTTCTCCCGGGCAGTTATCTGTGTAAACCGGGAAGTAGATGCCTTCCGGAACACCAACTTCAACAATCTGGTGACCGGCCAGGTTGCCGTTCATATACTGATCGATAGCCCAGACATACATAGTGGCATAATCAAAGTCGATGGAAGCCACAACAGTGTTCGGATCGATGTCATTCTGGTTTGAAGAGTAGCCCACATACTTGGCACCCTTTTCAACAGCGCCGTTGATAACGCCAAGGCCCAGCTCGTTGGCATAAGCGAACATAACGTCAGCACCGCCGTCGATCATGCTTTCGGACATCTGCTTACCAAGAGCAACATCGCTCCAGCTGTTAGCATAAGCCAGGTTGTAAGCAGCGCCTTCGATACCGCGTTCTGAGGCCACTTCAACAGCAGTCTTGCCGTAAACAGCCATCAGGTCCTTCATAGCCTGATTCGGGTCACCACCGATCATACCGAACTGACCATTTTCTGTGATGTAGCCGGCGATGATAGCGGCCAGGTAAGAAGCTTCATATTCCTTCGGGAACAGCGGGCAAAGGTTATCGGCATCGCACTTGGAACCGTTAACAACCATGAAGCGTGTGTCCGGATAAGAAGCAGCCACGCTGGCAGCAGCTTCGTCAAACTGAGAACCGGCAGCCATGATGATGTCATAACCGCGTTCGGCATATTCACGGAAAGTGGATTCGAAGTCAGCTTCCTGAACGGCTTCCACATATTCCATGCTGGTGCCCAGCTGTTCGTTGCAGGCTACAACGCCGGCGTAGTTGGAAGCGTTCCAACCCTGGTCGTTGATCTCGCCCGGCAGCAGCAGAACGATCTTCAGATCTTCGGCAGCGACTGTTGTCTCAGCAGCAGCTTCTGTGGATGCGCCTTCGGCAGCATCATTTTTCTTTTCACCGCAGCCGGTCAGGGAACCCAGAACCACAACTGAGGTCAGCACAAGTGCCAGTAACTTTTTCATCATAATGTTTTACCTCCTTTTTTCCATCCCATGTCTCTCATCCCATGCGGATGTTTGGCATAACTCAAGTATAGTAAATTGAGAAAAATCTCATAGGCGATAATCTACCGATTTTGTAGAGGATATTACGAAGTCATCGAAAAATCCTCTCCCCATTGCTCAAGCAAGGGCCATTCTCGCACCATTCCTTTGTCTACTTTAACAAGAAATGCCGAGAAAAAATGCAGAGCCGGCATTTGGACCGGTTCTGCACAGTTGCCGAAAGCCTTCTTATTCAGCTTTATTATCATTATTTCCGTTAGTCCCGAACGAGATATGCTGCCGCATGGACAGCCCATTTTCGGAAATGGTATTCTCGGTTGCCACCATACTGCAGTGCTCCCGCTGCCTCATTTTCGAAAAAATGGTGTTCCGGGGCCCGCTCACACATCGGCTTCCCCGGCGGCGTACCGGCTGCGGTATTCCATGGGGGACATGCCGTATTTTTTGCGGAAGAGGCCGGAAAAGTACCGGGCATCGGCGATGCCCACCAGCGAGGCCACATCCCCCACCTTGTAGTGCACATCCCGGAGGTACTCCTTCGCCTTTTCGAGGCGCACGTTGGTGATATAATCCGACAGTTTCATGCCGGTGTTCTTCCGGAAGAGGTCGGACAGGTAGTTCGGGGAAATGTAAAGGGCCGCAGCCATTTCCCGCAGGGTGATGCGGGAGCGGTAATGCAGGTCCACGTACTGCATGGCGTGCTGCGTGATGAGATTATTGGTGGGCTGATGGGGCGTTGAGGCCGCGCTCTTGTTGAGATTCTCCGCCTCGATCTGCTCCAGAGCCGCAATCACCTCCGAAGGAGAGGTGGGCTTCATGAGATATTTTTTCACGCCCAGGTCGATGGCCTTCTGCGCATACTCAAATTTCCCGTAGCCGCTCAGGATCACAAACACCACCTTCGGGCAGGCCTCCCGCATTTTCTCGATGAGGTCAAGCCCGCTCATCCCGGGCATATGAATATCCGTGATGACCACATCCACCTCGTGGGCCTCAAGATAAGCGATGGCACTCTCCGCATCCGCGAAGGATTCCGGCACGTACCACCCCGGCTTCATATCCACGATCTTGCAAAGACCCTTGCGGATCTTCGGCTCGTCATCAACAATCAAAATCTTCACAGCACAACCTCCCGATCACAGCGGCGCATCCAGCGGATCGTCGCCATCGTCATGTCTCATCAAGTCGTCGCCGAGGCCGAGGGCCTCATCATAGGACGCGTTCACCTCATCATAGGCTCCGCTCACCTCACCGACAACCGATTCATCGAAATCATGTGTGCCATCATACTCTGTGGGCATACTGCCGTCAAGCCCTTCGTCATAATCGGACAGCCCCTCATCCTCCCCGTTCATATCCCCCGGGAATCCGTCAAGGCCGTAAACCTCATTGCATTTCGGCAGTTTTTCACCCGCCGCCGCATCAATAAGTCCCGTTGCATCAACAGACTGTAATCTGTCTGCAGGCCCATTGCCTTCGATCATATCGCCGATGATCGGCAGATGCAGGGCCACGGTGGTGCCCATCCCGGGCTGACTCTCCACCTCGAAGCGGCACCGGTCATTGAAATGAAGCCGCAGACGGCGGGCCACATTGTAAATGCCGATGTTGGCTGCCCCTTCCTTATCCCCGGACAGGAGACTTCGAAAATGCGCCAGTTCCGCTTCGTTCATACCGTCGCCGTTGTCCTCCACCGCAATAACAATCCCGTCCGGCTCCATGGCCGTGCGCACCACGATCCGCCCGTGACGACCGGACGGAATGATGCCGTGGGAAATGGCATTTTCGATAAGGGGCTGCAGGGTCAGTTTCGGAATGAGATACCCCTCCAGTGCCGGCTCCAGTTCCAGCTGATACTCCAGCCGATCCTCCAGCCGGTTCTTCTGGATCGTGAAATAATCCAGCGCATTCCGGTATTCCTCGGAAAGCGGCACCTGAGTCCGGCTGGTGTCCATGCTGTACTGCATGAGTTTGCCCAACGACACGACCACATCGCTGATCTCCATTTCATCCCGCTCGATCAGCATCCAGTTGATGGAATCCAGGGTATTATACAGAAAATGGGGATTGATCTGGGCCTGAAGGGCTTCGAGCTCCGCATTTTTCTGAGCCAGTTTGCCCGCATAGACGCGGTCGATGAGGTCCTGGATCCGGGCCATCATGATGTTAAATGACTCGGTGAGTTCCCCGATTTCATCCTTCCGATCCACCGGCAGATGGACATCGAGGTGCTGGGCCTGCACTTCTTTCATGGCTTTATTAAGACTGCCCAGCGGCCGTGAAATGGCCCGGGCCATGATCATCAAAATTACACCGGCGGCCAGGATACACGCAAGCACCACTACCACAATGTACTGGCGCAGATAATCCGCATCCGGAAACAGCCCCTGTTCATCGATATAGGACACCGTGACCCAGCCCGTGAGACCGTTGTACTGTGTGACACAGTAAATCCCGCTGCCATCCATGTCCGCGGTAAAACTGTGGGCACCGGTGGCATAGCGCTGCCAGATCAGGTCCTGAACATTCTCGGGAATCGCATTATCCTGATACAGAATATGGCGATCCTCCGCGAAAATGGCTGTAATCTGCTGGCTCAAAGTCTTCTGTTTCGACAACAACTGCTGCCCCAGAACCCGGGCATCAAGAGATAGCACCAACACCTCGGAAGCGTCATTTTCGCTGATGCTGCGGATGACGTAGAGGCCGTCCCCATCAATCCACAAAGGCCGGCCGGGATAACGCGCCGCCCGCTCCAAAAGGACCGCTGCCTCTTCCTTTGTGAAGGAAGCCTCAGCGTCCGTGCTGAAGACAAGGCCATTTTCATCAAGGATCGCAGCGGATGTGATCTCCTGGAAGGGGGAGATAAATTCAAAAAAGAGCTCCCGCGCCTCCGCTGTGCTCCCGGAAATCTCGCTCAGAGCCGCTGCACTTTGCACCAGGGCATCCGCCGCGCCGGCAATCTGCCGCGCCCGGATCGTGATACTGCTGTCGACCCGGTTGACACCGTCAGCGATGCTGCTGCGGCTGTTGCGAACCGCGGTTTCCCGCGCCTTAGTGTACGACATACTCCCGATGAGCACGCTGATGATCAAAAGTGGCAGGATACACCCCAGCATCACCTTTTTCCAAAATTTGATGTCCCGCAATAAACGCATGGCGGTGCCTACCTCCTGAAATATTCTAACACTCCAGTTTCAACCAGAAATCATCCTCCGCCATACGGCCCTTTGTCTTTCTGATAATCAAAAATGGATCTTAAAACGGCAAATCCAGATCCTGTAGGATCAGCTTCAATTTATCCCGGGTTTCCGGGAAGCAGTGACTTCTTAAGAATTCCTCATAGTCCTCAAAGGACGGAGTCTCATTGCACCCGAACGCGCGGAACTGGTTATGGTCCGTGTAATTTTTAATCTTCACCCGGCGCGTGCGCTCATCCGCTTCGATCAACGTGCACACCCGCTCTTTGTACATATACAGCATACGGATCGGTAGCTGGCGTTCGGGCAGCACCACCGCCTCAATCTTTTCCGGCGTCAGCAAATACAGCAGCGGCACGATCGGCCCCGTGATCGGCTTATCGGACCGCTCCCATCTTTCAACCGTCGGCTTTGACACCCCCGCCAGCGCCGCCAGTTCCTTCTGTGTCAGCCCCAGGTCTTTTTTCTGTTATCAGGTTTTTGGGCGTTGGTTTATGGCGTCAACCTCATCATGGCGTTCCTTCAAAGCCCAGAAGAAATCCTCTTTATCCACCGGATCGGATCCGTCGAGGTACTCTTTTTCGCAATTGTAGATGTCTTCTATGGATAACCGGTTCTCATAGCCACACTTCCGGCAGGCCCATTCCGGTAAATGGTCATCGAACCCGGTCTGTTCGTTGAGGCGCTCACCGCAGCGATCACAGTACCACAAAATGCCCGGGAAACGATTATCAAGGTCATCGCCCTCATAGAAGGATTCACCCTCCAGGAGATCTTCCTTTGTGATGCGATCATCCACTTCCGGGATCCGCGGTTCCAGTGTACTCAGATACACAAACAACAGGCGATTGATCTGCTGCCGCAGCAAAGCCCCCAGTAAAAGCCAGACCCAGACATTCACCAGGCCCGCCACCGTTCCGAGGTTCCATTGATACAGCACCATGCGAAGGAAGGCATCCATGACCTCCGGGGCGATATCACAGACCGCATTATCCGTAGCTATCGTACGAAGCCCCGATGATGTGGCTGACTGTGATGCCTTTTCTGATGATGTGGCTGACTCTGATGATATCTCTGATAATGGAGTTGCTGATGTAAGCGCTGATAATTCGGATGGCGAAGGTTCTTGAGATGATGAATCATTACCCGCATCCAACAGGATATCAAGGTAACCGTCCAGTTCATCCCGAAGGCGATACAGTGCTTCCTCCGAGCCATTCTCTACTTCTTCCCCGATGCGCACCAGCCAATAATCACGAAATGCCGTCAGGCTTTCAGGGGATACCGCCAACGTACCGGCGATGCGCTCCCGTATCCGCTCCGCTGTGTAGCGCTCCTTTTCCGAACTGCCCTTGGCTGTACCGGTGAGCCGCCCCAGAATTTGCGTCACCCGATTGTGGCTGCCACCGTACAACCGGTCATGATACCGCACCGCCCGGATGAAACCTGAAGCCTCATCATAATCCGCGACGGTCTTCGTTTTATTATCGGAAGGCACCTCCTCGATGACAAACCCGGGATAGAGGTCGGCCATCAGATCCAGCTGCCGGGGCATTTTCTCAAGAAGGACCCTCTCATAATACAGCTCGGCTAGAATGCCGGGTTGAAGCTTATCTGCCATGCGAGTCCTCCTTTCATAACAACTCACAGCTATTCACAATCGCTCGAATCAAAAGCCTGACTATAAACAGTTTATATCTTACGATTGCGTAACGCCTCCACGAAACAATAGCAGAGTGAGTTGACCACATACGTTTCGCCATAATGTAAACTCATTTTCTAAAGAATATTGTAATGCTTGAGAGGCATAAATCAAGTTCCCACTCATCTCTATGACGAAACGGTCACTTCGCTATCAGGAGCGCCTGACTATTGGAGGCGTGATCGAACCCCATTTTCTTGGAAAGATTTTGGGCATATAAATGCGATCCGCCCGGTTGTATCTTTATGTCAGCAGCCACTTAAACGGCTACTTCCCGTGGCAATCGTGTCATTTTGGCTTGCTTGTCCCCGGGGCACAGACCTCTATACTGAAAGGAGTAAAGGGGAAATTGCGCATGACATTTGGAGAAAAACTGAAACAACTCAGGGAGCGACAGGGTCTGTCCCAGGAAAAATTGTCGGAGAAACTGAACGTGTCCCGGCAGGTTATCACGAAATGGGAAAATGGCACGGGCATTCCGCGCATCGAAAATCTGAAGGCGCTGGCGGACTTTTTCCATGTCACCATCGATGAGCTGTTGGGCCGTACCGAGGCGTCGAATGCTGACCTGATGACCGAATATCGCCGTACAATTGAGGCGCTCCGGGAATACACCCAAACCACGGTGCATTTGCTGGATCAGGCCATCATGCTCGGCAGCCGCATGGCCATTTTCGGAAATGAGGGTGCAAATAGCCCCGAGGAAATCGCAAAAATCCGCAACGAAGAGTAGCCATTTTTGACATGTGCGCAAGATTCACCCGCAACCGCGTATCGTACCGAAGGAGGACGACAACTATGAAAAGACGTGTACTCGCTATTGTTCTGGCACTTGGACTGATCGGCTCCATGACGGCCTGCGGCAGCAAAAAAGAAGAGCCCACCTACTCTCAGACCGAGGTGGACCAGATGCTCGAGGAAATGGAAAAAGAGACCGAAGAGCTGAAGAAAGAAATTGAAAAAGAAACGGAAGAATTGAAGAAAGAACTCGAAAAGAGCACTGAAGAGCTGACGGATGTCGAAGAGACCCCGGCCGAAGAAGCTGCTCCCGAACCGGCGGCTGAGGAGCCCGCACCCGAACCGGCACCGGCTGAGGAGACCAACAAAGCCGACAACAGCGCCATCCGCCCGGAGATTAAGGAAGCCATTGACTCTTATGAAGCTTTTGTTGATGACTACTGTGACTTCATGAAGAAAGCGGATCTGTCTGACTTCAAGGTGCTGACAGAGTACACCGAACTCCTGGGCAAGGAGCTTGAGATGACAGCGAAGTTTGATGCCCTCGAAGACGAGGATCTGACGGATGCCGAATACAATTACTACACAGAAGTCAGCCTGCGTTGCCTGCAGAAGCTGTCAAATGTGGCAGACTCCATGTGATAATGCGGGATTCCCTGATTCCCCTTAGCATAATTGGTTTGCAGGGAACTTTTCTTCGCCGGAGAACTCTTTTTTCCCTGATGTCAGTTTATATCTCAACAAATCAGGGTTGATCAATCAAAAACACTATGATTTTTTCCCTGAATCCAACACAAGATAACGGTTGCCAGGGAACCGCGAAAAATCCAGGTGGTTTAGAAAGGCAAATATATCTCGCAACAAGAAAAACAGGACCCGCGGGTCCTGTTTTTCTTGTTGGTTTCTTGATGATTTCGGTTGATTTTGTGTTTGAAAATATATCGTTTGCGCGCACATTCTTCAACGAGCGAGTCGCTGAGAAAGAAGCGCAAGCCTTAGCTGTCCAGAATGGTAATGCGACCGCTGCCGGCGGGGTTTTCATAATCAAGGTCGAAGCCTTTGTATGAAAGCAGGGGTGAGCCGGCTGTTTTAACCATGGCATACTCGCCGTCTTTGGTGAAGCTTTCGAAGTAAGCGGCCAGAACTTCTGAATCCTCGCCGATGTAATCGCCCACCAGTTCACAATCGGCAAACATGCTTAAGCCGTTGCCGGAGCTGCGGAGGATGTAGCTGGCACCGCCGATGCGATAACTCTTATCAAGAGCAAGCGGCTCATAATCGCCGGTTTCGCGGTTGTAAACCGCCACATCCTTGACGCGATAATCGCCGTCAACGGACTGGAACATGCCATTTTCGTCAGTCTTAACGGAGCTGGGCACTGCGGTATCGATGGTGTAACGCAGACCGGAAACCTGCATGAAACCGCCATTTTCTGAGGGTGCTTCCCAGACCTCATCCCATTCGCCGACCACGGTCACACCCATTTCAAGAGCATCCAGCACCTGCTGGCCGGTGGCTTCGATCAGACAAATCTGATTGCCGAAGGGTGACACATTTTTGACATCGCCGAGAGTGACCTTGCCGGCCTTCACGGTGCTTCTCACAGAACCGCCGTTCGCCAGGGAAATGTCACAGCCCAATTCCTTTTCCATATTAAGGTACCAATACTGAGCATCCGCCACGAAATCGCCGGCGTTCACTTCCTGCGCCCGGACCAGACGCTCGCTGTCATCCTCCGGATTGTTGATGGTGAGTTCCGTCTCAAGAACCGCGATCTGCTCACCCATTTTCTCCTGAACAGCGCTGATGATACTCTCCTCAAGCGCGGCGACATCGGGATCGGCATTTTCAAGTTCGGAAATGAGATTCGTGTCAACAGCGCCATTTTTGTAAATATCCATAACGCCGATGTTGGCCAGCTTGCTGCCGGTCTGAGTCAGCATGACCTCGTGGCCTTCCTTGTCCTCGACGAGGGTACCTTCCATGATGCTGTGGGAATGGCCGTCGATGAAAGCGTCGAGGCCGCAGGTATTCTCGATGACATCGTAGCTGGAAATGCCATTTTCCACCACCTGCTTGTCGATGCCCACGTGGCCGATGGCGATGACGTAATCGGCCTCATCCTTCACGGCGTCGATGGTTTCCTGAACGCAGTTGTAGAAATCGGCGGGGTCGTGGATGCCGTCGATGGTGTAGATGAAATCACCATTTTCATTCTGGAAATAAGTCGGCGTGGAGCTGGTAATGGCTTCCGGGGTGGTGATGCCGATGAAGGCCACCTTCACATCGCCTGCTTCGAAAATGGCGTAGGGTTCGAAGGGATCCGCGCCATTTTCTTCACCGGTATAGTGGAAATTGCAGGAAATGTAGGGGTACGCGGCCTCACTCCGGCGCTCGGCCAGCACCGGCAGGCCGTAGTCAAATTCGTGGTTGCCCGGGGTCGCGACCTGGTAGCCCGCAGCGTTCATGAGGCTGATGATAGACTTGCCTTCATCAAAACCGCCGTAAATGGAGCCCTGGATTTCGTCGCCGGCGTCCACCAGGAAAACCTCCCGGTCCTCGGCCCGCAGGTCATTGACATACTGCGCCACTTTTGAAAGACGAAGGCCCGGCTCGGCGGGTTCGTCCTCCGGCGCATCCTCCGGTTTGTCCAGCACGTTATCGATGGCACAGTGAACGTCGTTGGTGTAAACGATGGTGACGACCGGCGCGTCATCCTCGGCGTTAGTGTCGTCGGTTGCCATTTCCGGCTCGGACTCGGCGGTAACTTCAGCGGAAGCATCCGCTTTGTCGGCGTCGGCGGTATTTTCAGATGTTTTGGCGCCGCAGCCTGCGAAAAGCAAGATGGTTAACGTCAGCGCCAAGGGGATAAGGGTTCTTTTTTTCACGGTGGGGTCCTTTCTTTATATGATATTGAAAACCAATCCGCAAAGCAGGCAGAGCACCTCGTGCGGAACAG
The DNA here is from genome assembly GCA_030526195.1 of Lachnospiraceae bacterium. Taxonomy (GTDB): domain Bacteria; phylum Bacillota; class Clostridia; order Lachnospirales; family Lachnospiraceae; genus Chordicoccus. The sequence continues at coordinate 20,683 of JAUNDG010000020.1, read as the reverse complement.
ACATATGCACTTTCCGTCTCATTGCGAAACCAGTTTTCAAAGATGAATCAGATTGTCAGATATATTCTACCACGAAAAAAGCTGCGAGTCGCCTCACAGCTTTTATTGTTATATTATCTTTTGGATTTTTCTAAGGTTCACACAGCCTCATAGTTCTCAATCACTATCGTCAGTAATACTCACTATGTGGAAATCGGCATTATATCAGCGGGCGCTTATCGAAACCGGCTTCAGATAAAACAAACCGGCATTACTGTCGTATTTGACCACTTCTGCCACGATGCGCACATTTAAGCCGACGCTTACAGTATCAATATCGGTGTGAAGGTCAGAATAACTGACATCATCAAATTTGAAGGACGGACCTGTTTGGTGATCCGGATCATAATCGCCGGCACTGACAAGATAATCAAATCTTGTTTTGTAATTCCCGTGGCGGGCACAATAATCAATGCGACCGTCGAATTCTATATTGCGACCTTTATATTTGGAGGCAAACGAAGCATAGGACGGATCCATATCCGCTTTATTGCTCAACATCGCAGCTAAATCAGGACAATTATCAACTGTCAAATTCTCATTTGACGAGTCACCTCCAGACTCAAATCTGTCAAGGAAGTCATACACCTTATCAAACATCGCGGCTTCCTCTTCCTCGGTCATATCCGGTATTGGATCCTCCTCGGCGTCAGCAGCCTCATTTTCTGTTTCTTCTTCAGTCACCGGTTCTTCCGTCGATTCCTCTTCCGGTTCTACCACTGCAATCGATTCCAGAATTTTTCGATAATCGCCAAAATACGTATACTCCGTATTATCTGACTCTGTCAAAGAAACAAAAATCCAGCAATTATCATTTTCGGAAGGGAACACCAGACACTGACATTTCCCCTTCACATCATCCTGCTCGAAATCGCAGCTATAAATATAGCCCTTAATAACCCCATTTTCGAAGGACTCTGACGTCACATCGCCGCTGGCATCAAACCAGGCCTTCATCGACTCAGCCATCAGGCCATTGTCATTTTCTTCCTGCAAGATGTCGAAGGTGACAGGATCAAAATTATCCTTTTGGGATTCAATCTGAAGCATGGCTGTTTTGCCATCACGCTCGGCATAAGCCCGATATTCATCCTCTTTTTCCTTATCAGCCTCCCAATAATCCGGCACAGAAAATGCAAAGTCGCCGATGGTCACAAGTTCATTGTTCTCTTCAGAAAAACCATCCTTTTCTGTTCGCTCCGGCACGATCGGCGCTTCCGGTGCTTCCGTCACCTTCGGCAGTTTCTGAGCTTTCAGAGGCTTCCGTATCGGCTGAGATATCGCTTGCGTCTCAGCTGTCGATTTCGATTCCTGAGACTTGTATGACCTTGATCCGCCAAAGGAATAACTCATCACATTGATGAGGGCAAACAAAATGACCGCTCCCAAAAGAAGATACTTAAGCCAGGTTTTCTGACTTGTGATGTACCCCTTATGCATAAGAAATGCTACGATCAGCCCCGCAATCTGGAGCACGGAAATGATGATCGGCAAGCCTCTGTGTTTTGCAACAGCCACAAGGAACAAGACCAGAACAACCGTGGCACTGATCAATGCAACCTGGCAAAACAGATCCAGTTTCTGCCAGAACTCGATAGCTTTACCTTTCAGTTTATCGCTCGTTGAGGCACTGGTTTTCTTCTGGTTTGCCTGCTTTTTGGGTGGAGACGTCTTTGTCTGACTCGGCTCATTCTGAACTGAATCCTTCGGTGCTTCCGGTTGAGTTTTCGCTGCCGGAGCTTCTTTTACCGGCTCTTCTTTTATGGATTCTTCCCTTGCTGGTTCTTCCTTTACCGTTTCTTCTTTGATAGTAGATGTCTCCACTTTATTTGTTTCCGGTTTATGCGGTTCTTCTTTTCTGACTTCTGCCATAGGCGGTTTTTCTGTCAGCGTTTGTTTCTTCGTCGATTTTGTTTTCTTCGGCTGTTTTTCTTTCTTATCTTTTTCAGGTGTCGCTTCCTTTCGGACAGTTAAGCTCGCCCCGCATTCAGGGCAAAACTTGGCCCCAGCCTCCACTTTCGCCCCACATTCGCGGCAAAAGGCTATGGGCGGTGCCACTTTCGTGCCACATTCACAGCAAAAGGCCACGCCTTCCGCTAATTCATTACCACAGTTTTGACATTTCATTTTTACGTATCGTTCCTTTATCCCTTAATTATTAGTGTTTCTTTTTCTTATCGTCATCGCTTGAGAAAAACGCAAACATAGCAATGTACACAGCCCCAAGGATCATGAAGAGGCCCAGCGGATTCTCATGAACGATAATTTCAGATACGATGCCAACCACCAACAGGATGCAGGCAATTATATAGGCCGTATATCGGCCTTTTCGTCTTCTTTCATTTTCCTTTTCCTCTAGCTCCAATTCCTTTAAACGGACCATAGCATTCAATTCAGAACGCTTGATGCCCGCCTCATCGATATGTCGGACAATATGTTCATTGTCATTTTGGATCATAATCTTCGTGCCACAGTACGAGCAAAAGATCTGCTTGCGATTCTCCTCCACATCAAGCAGTGCTCTGCACTCCGGGCATTTCATTGACACAAGTTTGATAGCCATCACAGATTTCCTTTCGATATATCAGCCCTCAATCAGCTTATATTGCAGGTCCTGCCATGCGTTTTCTTATGACAGGCATGATGTTTTCTTTAACTATCCTGCGATTATAACACTTACGGAAACATTTTCCTGCCACCCCTCGTTGCTAAATGCGCTCTTGAAAATAGCCACCTTTAAGGCTGAAAAGCAAACGCAAATGACGTATTTGGCCCATTTTTGTCCTTTTTTCGTCACAAAAACAAACGCAAAAGCAAACGCAAAATTTTGCGTTTGCTTTTGCGTTTGTTTTATGGTACTGTTTTCTCAACAGGAGGGCATCGTATTATGCGCGAATCAAGAAATACTGAATTCAAAGAAACTGTTTCAAATACATTTTTAAAAACAGTTAGTGCCTTTGCGAATTATGGAACCGGGGAAATTTATTTTGGAATTACTGATGAAGGGACAGAAATAGGCATCCACGATCCGGTCAAGGTTTGTCTTGATATAGAAAACCGTATAAACGACAGTCTTAATCCAGTTCCCGAATACCGTCTGGAAATTGATAACGCAACTTCTGTTATCAAACTCACTGTAAAAGAGGGTCCTCATAAGCCCTATCTTTATAAGTCCAAAGCCTATCGTCGAAATGATTCAGCAACGATTGAGGTGGACCGCCTTGATCTCACACGCCTTATTTTAGATGGGCAGGATACATCATATGAAGAATTAGCGACAAAAGAAGAGGGTCTGACCTTCAACACCTTGGAGCAGAAGCTGAAAGAAAAACTCCTTCTGACAGATTTCTCTGAGGACACCCTCAAAACACTCGAGCTCGACAAGCCTGGTCAAGGCTTGAACATCGCCGGCGAACTTCTGGCAGATAAAAACAGCTTCCCGGGCATTGACCTTATGAGATTCGGAGATTCCATCAGCATCATTCTCGACCGTGAAACCTTCGAAAATGAATCTCTTTTGCTGCAATACGATCAGGCCATCGAAACATATCGCAAGTATTATCAATATGAACAGATCCGTGGTGCAATAAGAAATACCGTTTCTTTGATTCCGGAAGAAGCTTTCCGAGAATCCATCGCTAATGCCTTAGTTCATAGAGCATGGGACGTAAAAGCGCCCATTAATGTTGCTATGTTTTCGGACAGAATTGAAATCACCTCCCCCGGTGGTTTGCCGAAGGGCATAAGTAAAGAAGACTATTTCAAAGGCGGTCTTTCCTTATTAAGAAACCGCATCATTGCAACAGTCTTCCTGCGTTTAGGGATGATAGAGCGCTTCGGCACCGGTATCCGCAGAATTATCGAATCCTATCAGAACAGTGAACGGAAACCGATCTTTGATATCAGCGATTCCAGCATTCGTATCTCGCTGCCGGTAATCCTTCAAAAAAATGATTTGTCTGATGACGAAAACAAAGTGTACGAATTTATAAAAGGCCGTACCGTTGCCAGCTCAACCATTGTAGAAATGACCGGGTTTGGCAAAAACAAGGTTGTCAAGATTCTTAAGAAGCTTGTTGAGGATGGTTATATCCATACCACCGGAAGTGGGCGCGGGCTGAAATATACGACATAAATCAATTTTCTCAAGAAAAGGGGCGCACATCACGTGCGCCCTTTCTGAATACGATCCTTCATTGCTGTAAGACTTTGATACTGCAGTGCTTCTAACGCCGCATCGAACAATTCCCTCGAGAACTCATTTTTCGAGATTCCCATCGACTCGACCAGTTCCTTGTTATTTTTCAATGCCTTCCATAATAATTCGCAATCAGTACTGTTCAGTTCAATCTTATATAAGAAGTTTGCAAGGAAAATGACGACATCTTGGTATCTATCAAAAGTTACCTTTTTAGCTTTTCTTCGTGGCCACTCAAGATATCCCAAATAATCATTTTCCGAAAATTTAGGCATCAATCCAAGAATAGGATTGATCAAAAGTTGTGTCGAAGAATTCATCATGTTAAAAGATGCGCCAAGTGCATACTGCTGTTTTTCTGTCATCAAACTATAGTCGAGACCATACCCTCGGATGCTTTCAAGCACCTCGCGCAACACTTTGTTCTCGCCATGAATACGTTTGATACGTTCTTGTAATTCCACTATTGCTAACTCGTAGGATTTTACATCACGATTACTAATGCCGGTAAAAATATCTTCAAGACGTTTTTTCTCTGTCGTTCCTTTCCAGATCATAACGCCACTTGCCACCAATGCAGCTGATGCAATCGCAATGCCCACCGGTCCCGTCATCAGGAGAAGAACTTTCCCGGCCGCCATACCTCCGCCGCCAGCCGCAAGTGCGCCACCACCAAGCCAGGCAAGGGCAGCATTTTGAGCCGCAACTCCACTTAATGCAGAAATTGCAGTGCCTGTTGATGCAACACCAAACGTTGTGGCAATCCCCATGGCTACTGTCGGCCCCATAGCAGCAACTGCAACTCCCATGCCAGCCCCAACAGCTCCCGCCCCCGCATTTTTTACTTTTGCAGCATTATAATCATTTTCGATTTTTTCGGCTTGCTGCTTCCAGTTCACTCTGATTTTCTTAAGTTCTTCAACCTGTAGTTTCTTTTCCGTTGGAACATTCCTAATCAAATCAAAGTGATCCTGCAAAGCCGACAATGCTTGATAAAGATCTTTGGTATACTGTCCAAGCTTTTCAATCCCTTGATTTGTAACATTAACGGCATCTTGAGCCTTTTCTCTTGCAATCTGAAGTTGCGATTTTGTTTTTGCCTTCATCATGGCCTCCTTGGAGCAAAATAGGCATCGATTTCCGCCTTGTTATGAAGAATCTTCTTATCTGGCACACCTCGTTTTTCAGCCAATGCTACTGTTTTTTCAAAATTTTCAATGTATAACTCACTGTTTTGAAGATCCTGAACAAATACCAGAAGAGACTCATCGTCATATACTTCTTCCAGGCATCTCAATCCTTCAATATAATCAAGAAGAATAGTTCGTTCTCTCGTCAAGCACACAACTTCACGGTCAATCCCCATACGCTGAATGGCTCTTTTCGCTTCTCCGTATAGAGATATGGAAAAACGTCCGATACCAATAATATTGAGACGCATAACGAATTCACCAACATCAAATGCTCCCTGACCTTTCAACAGACCTCTTATTGCGGCATCACCTGCATCAACAACACAAAAAGAGCCATGGGCAACTGTCAACATCCGCTTAACTGATGCATTTGAAAATGGCTCGCACGCTTTCCACAATGCTTTGAACGATCTTGTTTGTTGCTCTGTTTGCTGATAATATGTGATCATCCGCCTGACAGAATACATTAATCGTACAATTAGCTCATTGAAAAAAACCGGAATACATTGAGCTGATTGAAATCTGGCATCGTATCCTGAATTATAAATGTTTTGAGCCAAGTCATTTAATGACTGATCGAATTCGCCCGGCGTAATGTGAAGTTTATCCTTTATTGCAATAATATCATTTGACCAAGACCATATCGGTGAAGGAATACCCATGCCACGACTGACGCTGCCAGATGATCCCGACATATCTGAAATCAAATGTCCAAACCAATTAAGAAATCCAAAAAAGAGTTTAGCCGGTACCGTCTCACCACGAAGTTCAAATAATTCGTCAGCCCCTTCTAAAGTAATCACCCTGCCATCTGTAACAAAATGAGATGTGTCATTCCATTGATCCAGTATCGAAAAAAACAATCCCAAAAGTGTCGGGTTATGTGCAAGGGATTTAAAATGATGATTCTTAGGTGTCAAATCAAAGACTTTTCCACCTGCATCCCCAGCCCCACGCTGGTCATAAGGAATCTTAAACGTTTTCTCTAGATATCTTACTGCTGATGTAGCATCATCATTGTCTTTACCTGTCCAGCCACTCAGTTTAGCAAAATCCTTTGTTCGATCTTCAAACCATTTATCTGTTAAATCCCCAATCGGAGATTCTCCCGGTTTTCCCACAAGAAAAACATCAAGCAAACCGCACAGTACGCCGCTACTTGCCGCCAGAATATAATCCAGTTTGTCACATTCCGGTGTTAGTTTCTTTAAAGATTCTTCAGTTTCTTCTAAACGTTCAGATACTGACATTAATTCAGATTCTGCTGTTGACATGGCTGATTGGATATTCGCAGCAAACTGGTAACCATTGGGGCCAACCGTAAACTCATATATAAAGAATTTATTCTCTTCACTATCTTTTTTGAAAAGATCGCCCATTCTATCCCCTCATTCCCAAAAACAAGCCAGAAAATGCGCTTTCGATAGATAATGCTTCATTGTCAAGAGCACGTCTCACTCAATTCTTTTCCCTTTATTCTTACGATAAGTATGATATGAAATCACTATTTCCGCATCCAATTTATATTCTTTCTCTGTTGAAAAGTCTTCTCTCCCATCTATCGTCACTTTTTTCACATCTCCATCTTTTGCAAGCCATCCAGTAAGAATATCGTATTTCACATCATATGAAATATTATAGAAACCCGCCTCATTAAACACTTTAAGCACCTCTTTGTAATTCTCTCCTTTGGCCTGATTTGATGATAACGGTGGATTCCTTTTTTCCATTGCATGATAATATACTATAATCGGAAAATTTGAGGGAAATTCCGAATCTGCATGGAACTCGCTTTCAAAAGCGATTTGCACTTCGCATACTGCATTCACTTCATCTACTTCATACTGCGATAAGTCATTTTTCTCTTTCGTAATTATCCATGTGAACCCAGTTTTTTTTAATTGTTCTACTACTTGTTGATATTCTTTTCCGACTACATCTTCAGCTTCCACATTTGTCACAATCAGAAGTGTGCTTTCATAATATGAAACCACAATAATTAGCGTTAGAATCGAGATAATAACCACTGAAAAAACTATTCTCCACCGCGGTATCTTTTTTCTAACGCTTAATGAGGCATCTCTATCTCCTCTATCCACTTTTTCTACTTCTGAATAATGCTGCTCTTTTTTATCCTTTATTTTATTTGATTGAGAACAATTGACGATGTTTGAGGGCGATACATCAGAATTATTCTTTTTGTATTTTGTAAATACCGCATCCTCAAACGCCTCCTCGAATGAATCAACGTAATAATCTCGGTGCAACTTTGCTCCGCACTCAATACATTCCCATTTCAATAATTCGCAGTCGAAGTCCATTTGTTCTGTTAAATCGGATCCACAAACTGGACATAGGTATTGAGATTCTTCAGCAACGCAATAATCGTTTCTGTTGGATTTGCGATGCAATTGAGTCCCACATGCTGTGCATTCCCAATTATCATCATATTTATCAAATCCCGATTGATAATCTAGTGCAGCATCACAATTGGGGCATTTATACTCTGGTTCCTCTGCTATAGAATACTCATCGCAACTGTATTTATGATGCAGAGAAGCTCCACACGCTGTACATTCCCAATCATCGTCATATTTATTAAACCCTGGTTGATAATCTAGTGCAGCATCACAATTGGGACATTTATACTCTGGTTCTTCAACTATAGAGTACTCATCGCAACTGTACTTATGGTACAAAGAAGTTCCACATGCTGTACATTCCCAATTATCATCATATTTATCAAACCCCGGTTGATAATCTAACGCCACACCACAATTTGGACATGAAAACTCTGCCTCTTCGAATATGTTATCTTCATTAATTGGATTATTATATCCACAATTTGTACACGACCAAGAGCCATATACATCTGAGAAGCCGTCCTGGCAATTGAGAAGTGCACCGCAGCTATCACAAAACCAGGCCACCCCTTCAAAATCATGTCCGCTATATACCTCATCGTCCATTAGAAATGCTCCGCACTCTGTACATTTCCAAGTCCCTTGAGCCGGATCAAATCCATTTTGCTCATTTAATACTGCGCCACATTTCGGGCAATAATATTCACCCATGCCACTTCCTCAAAATAAAGTAAAAGCACATTACGAAAGCACACAACTACATATCAGAAATATATGCTGAAAAAGAGTCATACACTTCCTGGTTATTAAAGAATATTTTGCCTTTTGAATCCTGCCAGATAACGATATTATCAATACCAGCATCCTCTATCACGTACCAATCCAACGGTATATCTTTGAAGCGTGCCCTCATCTGCTGTGTTACAAGAATTACATTCAATCTTTCAATTCTTCCCAAACCTGTCAGTTCATGGCCATCAAACATTGCCAGACCAAAAGTCATCAAATACTCTTTATATTCTTCAGAAAATGATAATCCCAGTTCACTTTCCGCACGTAGCACCTCATCCTTTGTCACACCATTCCCAGCGATAAAATCTTCTTTCTGGCTAAATATCTCCGCTATTTTCATAATAAATCCCCCTATAACAAACCAGCCGCATATTTTTTCCAGAACTCTCGTCTTATTTTTGCAAAGGCATTCCTATTAATCTCCGATTCTTTTCCAAACAAATTCAATATTGCCGAATTTCCCTGGTGTTCACTTTCCGTGAGTATTGCTAATGTTCCTTCCATATTCTGATTAATATGATGAAGTTGATATTGTTTTCCTGTAGCTGGATCAATTGGCGCATAACCTTTTTGCATCCGAACAAGATTTGTCACTTTCTCTCCGTTTGGCAATTCAGAAACATACTGCAAATCGATATTTCTCACCAAAGCCATCTTGCCATTAACCATTTTGGTATACAATCCAGCTTCTTTATAGACTCTGTATTCCTCAATGCTTTTAAACTGCTTTATTAATTCCAATGGATATCCTGATTCTTTTTGTATTTTTGCCGCTTCATTCAGTGATAATCCATTCAATGTCGCGCCTTTGAGTGCAAAAAACTCTTTTCCCCCACCAAAAGCGGCCCCAGAAATCGCCCCCCATTTGAAGCCTTCTCCGGCCGCCTCTGCTCCGGCTCTCATTGCCTCGCTGAAACTCTCCGTTTCATATCCTTTTGCAATGGCCGCTGCTGCAAATGCCAATGTTCCGGACTCAACCGCAAACGCAGCACCTGTCGATGCTGAAGCGGCAAAAATCATAGCAACTGCTGGCGCTGCAGGTGCTGCCACCAAGGACACCGTCACACAAACAAGGATGACACCGGTTCCAATGATCACATTTTCAAGGCATTTAATATAAACATCATCTGTGAGTGTTTCCATAGGAACCACTGTTGTCTGACCGTCTTCGCCAAGTGTAAAAACATACTTTGTACCTTGAAATTGTGCATTTAGTTCTGCTGCCGTATATCCAAAATACCGATTAGATTGAGAGTTTGATGCTAATGCTTCTACGTATTCCTTAGGATAATAAACAGCTTCTACATTTTCTACAAAGTACTCTTCGCTATCGATATTTATCACAAGATCGGAATATACTTTGTTTTCTACATATCTTAAAAGATTATCATCCTCAAGACCTTCAATAGAAATATCACAAGAATCCGTTTGATTTGAATATAATTCATCATTAGCTTCATCTGCACTATCACTTTCAAAGACTTCTGTAGTCTCATCAAGCGGCTCTGCTACTTGTTCCTCGGAAATCCCCTCATTTTTTGCACACGAACATAAAAACAAAGAACAAGCAAGCAATAATGCTATCATTTTTTTCATGCCGCATTATCCCTTTCTTTTTTTACCTTTTTTCACAAGAAGAATCACGATAAGCAAAACTATAATGCTTCCCACAAATGTACATAAGACGAGCCCTTCTTTTGAGCCACCTATATGTGTGCTTTTTTTCGATGGGATATTATCACCCGTTGCCTTATTCTGACTTTCATCCTCCTCAATATTTACCGATTCTTCATTTAGAGATTCAGTACCCTCTCGCATATCAGATTCCGTCATATTGACATCTGGGGAAATCAGCGTGGTTTCAGCACTTGCGTTCTCTTCAAGCTCAGTTCCTTTTGAAATATCAATCAATTGCCCATTGTCATTTATCACAGCCCCTCGAGCCATCCGTTCTTTTATTTCATCCAACGGCATACCTGTTGCAACATGCACCTTTAATACGTCTTCATCACCGACATATACCTTTTTCTCTATGGTCTTTCCTGTGGCTTTGTTCTCAACAGTTACTGTATAAATACCCTCATCTTTATATTCACGGAATTCTTTTGCCACTACACTTGTTTTAGTATCTAAAACAGGACCATCTAAACTGTCTACATAGGCTTCACGTTCAATTGAAAGATCCAGGTATTTAGAATTTGCCAAGTCAATATAGAAGCCATTTTCGGCAACATTTGCGTTAGAGATAAAGGCCCCTGTATCGACTTCTCTAATAAATGCCGATATGTCCCCATTGCGTACTTTAAACTTAAACGGCATTTTATAGGTAAGCGTCTTTGTTGTTGTCAGGCCAAATACAAACGGCTTATCAAAATGAAGCTGATAATCTAACGAAATCTCATAATCACCTTCTTCAAACAGGTCAACACGTGTATTGGCTCCAACAGTAGCTGATGCTTCCAGGTAATTGGTGTATATCTGTCTTTCACTGTTATTTAAGTTATCCGTTTTCCTGACAAACAATGCCCCTCTGCCAAATTTATCTATTCTTAAAGTACCAAATTCGATGTCTGAGCCGGATGGAGTTTTGTATACTTGGATATCAGCCGTTTTATTACAACTATCTAATTCCTGCTCTAGATTAAACCAAAGAGCCACTTTATCGCCGGGTGTCTTAAAGAACACCGGACAGTCACTATCTTCTGTATTTTTTCCTGTGTAACCGCTGATATAGAACCTTCCCACATTCCAATCACAATGCGGGTCATCACTGTCCAACAGTTTCTTAGTCCCTTCCTTTAATTCAAAGCCATCCGGACTATCTGCTCGATACACATCACTAAATGCGTATGCGTTAGTTTTATCAAGTTCCTCCGTCCGGTCAACGGAAGGGTCAAACGCATAAAACTGATAGACTTCTATCTGCTCTTTATTGACAGGATTCTTTTTATCATAAAGTCCTATACGTGTTGGTTTTGCTTCTCTTTGAAGCTTATACGCGACAATGATCCTGTAATAGCATCCGTTTACTAACTGAACATCTGTTGTTTCATAAAATGAATCCATTTTGATTTCATTTTTTACAGGCACATTGATGCTATCCAAATGATTGTTAAAATCCGTAACACTATCAACGGTAATCCAGGCTTTTCCATCCTTTGAAGTTTGAACAAGAATAGCACCTGAGCCAACCTTTCCTGCTAAAGCTGACCCATTTACTTCTTTACTGTTATCATTGATAACATGCCACTTTTTTGCATCTTCGTTTTCTATCAATTCTTTTGCAAAATCTTCATCTACAAAGATCTTTAAATTGCCACTATGAACAGCAAAACTTGTAAACCCATTAACTGCAGAAGTTCGCTCATAGTCGCCCTCCACATAGAAACGTTTGCCAACGCCACCGGAAACCTCCGCTTTTGAATAATCATATTTTTCTTTTTCACCAAGGTTATACATCAAACCTGACAATGTACCTTCATCATCAGCACAAACCGAAAGACTACTCATGCCAATGCAGCCAGTCAACACAACCACCATTGCCAACAGTTTTACAAATGCTCTTCTCATTAGGCACCCCCAACTCAACGAATCAAATAATACGCCATTTACATATGCCTCTCCCTTTTTTGGGCATTCTATCTATTCAGGCACATTAATATGGTTTTCTGAAATTATACCATCAATTCCGGCAATTTACCGCCACCTTGCGTTGCGACAAGATACACAAATAATAGCCTGCGGATTTTTATAGCATTATTTGCGTCAAAAAAGAGCCAGCCTCCCGGCTGACTCTTCTCTTATCTTTATTTTTTCTTATTCACTTTCTCGAACCGATCGTGTCCGCATGGCTCACGAAGCAAACCGCTTTTCATGGCCTTCTTTCGCGACCTTGCAGGTCATCCATTCACTTCACAACTTTCTCAAAATCATCCACGGGATGCTTACACAGCGGGCAGATGTAATCCGGCGGCAGTTCTTCACCTTCGTATTCATAGCCGCAGATCTTGCAGACCCAGACGGTCTTACCGCCGGCATCTTCGGCAGGTGCGGGAGCCGGGGCGGGATCGGCAGGTTTGACGACTTTTTCGAAGTCTTCGGCCGGATGCTTGCACAGCGGGCAGATGTAATCCGGCGGCAGTTCTTCGCCTTCATATTCGTAGTTGCAGATCTTGCAGACCCAGACAGTCTTGCCGCCGGCTTCCGGTGCCGGAGCGGGGGCCGGTTTCTTCGGCTTGATGTTAGCCATGTAATATTCATAAGTAGCTGACGGCACATCGCTCAGCACTTCCATGTCGGTGACTTCGCCGACGAACATCGAGTGGGAGCCCAGGTCAACGGTCTGCGTGACCTTGACGGAAATGTAGGCGTTGGTGCCCTTGGTGACGTAGAGCAGGCCATTTTCGGCGCGGGCTGCATCGGCGAAATCCGCGAATTTGTCCACTTCACGGCCTGTCGCAAACCCAAAATGCTTAAACAGATCGAAGGTGGCATCCTGGCCGATGATGGACACGGTAAAGAGGCCGGTCCGCATGATCATATCGTGGGTGTAGTTGGCTTTGTTGACGCACACGCTGACCTGATTCGGTGTGGATGCAGCCTGAATAGCGGTGTTGACGATGCAGCCGTTGTCCTTGTCACCTTCCTTGGCGGTCAGAACGAAAAGTCCGTAGCTGAGTTTGTACATAGCTTTCTTGTTCATGGGGAGGCCCTCCTTTTTCCATTTTTTGCCGTTCCCGGCCATTATCATTCATAGATTTCACGGCTGGATGCTCATCACATGTTTCCTGCAGGAGTTCCCGCCGGAAATCGCGCTTAAGTCAAACGGCATAACGCATCTCAGCCTGGTTATGCCTTATTATAACAAACGAGGGGCCTTCTCGCCCCTCATTTTCTAAAACTTTTATATAATTCCAAAAAGTGCCTGACACTTCCAATCTCATCGCCTCAGCCTGATGACGCCGGGAGCGCCATTTCCTGAATGATGACAGCTCACGGAGCCGCCTCCGCCCACACGGATACACGGGATACGCTTACTCATCAATCCCATAGGCGATGGCTTCGTCTCCCTCCAGCACGCACAGACCGGCGTTGAAATAAATGGGTGTGCCGGCATGCTCGGCTTCGTAGCGATTGATAACGTTGCCGAAGAAGTCCGAGGTGTAGCCCAGGAGCGCCCCCTTTTCAAAGGGCTGACCCGGCGTCATGGTCGGATGCCAGACACCTCTTTCCGAAAATGTGATATAGGCCGACCGCTCATAGACCTTCGGTTCCGGATGGGGAATTTCCCGCTCAAGTTCATACATCCGAAAATGGTCCATCAGAAGACGCACGCCGTCGCGATGACCCTCGATCCATTCCGGTCGCTGCACGCAGCCGTAGCCCCGCTCGATGATAAAACCGGGGATGTTCATTTCATTGGCCGCGTAGCCGTAAAGCCCGGTGGCATTTGAGGAGGCCAGCAGGTAAGGCACATTCATCTTTTTGGCCGCCGAGAGCGCCATTTCCGTGACAGATTTGGCCCGAGGATAGAAGATACAGGGTTCCAGAAGGTCGTTGTCCTTGCCGCCGTGGAGATCCGTGATGAACTCCACCTGCGGGAAAATGTGCTCCACAAACCAACGGGCGATCTGATGGCCCGTTGTGCCGTGGCGATCGCCGGGGAAATTGGCATTCAGGTTGGCCCGGTCCTCCGGCACGAAGCGCCGCTTGCGCTGCCAGAAGCCGGTGAGGTTGACGCAATGGAAAATGATCAGATTGCCCGCCAGGCGTTCGGGATCGATGTCCCGGGCCAGCAGCATGGACGCCGCCGAGCCGTTGTATTCACCGGCGTGGATCTGAGTGGTGACCAGAAGGGTCATGCCCTGACGGCGGCCGCAAATGAGTGTGACCGGCAGCTCGAAGGGCAGATCGTAGGGGCGCAGCATAACTTGCTTTTTTTCACCCCTCTGACATGTGATGCCGCATACGTTCATGGTGTTTCTTCCTATTAGATATACCTTTTATTCAATGCAAAATCTACAGGTGTCGCCTGTGACAGGATCGCCGACAATGCCACCATCCGGATCAGACCCCGGTGCCGGACAATCTCCTGTGAAAATGGCACTTTCCCGATAGCCCGACGGTGATGGACAAACAGGCTGCCGCACTGTTGGTGACGGCAGCCTGCGTAGGAGAAAATAAAAATGTGAAACGCTTAGTGATGGTCGCATTCGTCGCAATCGCAGAACACAGCGTACATGGCCACTTCTGTGGCCTTGTCGACCCAGAGTGTCTTTGTCATGTACATAATCTGTCCGGAATGCTCAGCGACACAAACCTCCAGAACATGGCCGTGATAGTCGCGGATCTCACCGATCACCTGACCTCTTGTGATGTTCTGTTCGATATCAATGGTCGGATACCAGAAACCGGAATGCTCGACGCAGTGATAGATCGGATTATAGAGACAACGGGGCGGCAGGATCGGCAATAAGGGTTCTCCGCTCAAAAAGCCCCACAACCGCATCACGTTGACGATATCGCGGATATCATCCCGCACCTCCTGATGTGTCCAGCGGCCACGGCCGCCTCTTTCCAGCAGCAGGGACGGAATACCCATGATGCCGGCATAGTTGTAGGCACCGGTTGAGGCGTTGGATTTGACCATATAGGCCACATCGCAGCAGGAAGCCGCGGTTTCAGCCTGGTCGGACACCGCCGGATCGCAGTTGCCCACGAAGTAGACATAAGGACGGAGATCTTCATAGATACCGCCGCAGTGAACGTCAATATAATAGTCAACTCTTGTGAAGAGTTTCTGCTGAATGTAATACGCCAGACGGTCCGCCGCCGTGCCCTCCGGATCACCCGGGAACACACGGTTGAGATTCTTATGATCTTCCGGCAGGACGCTGGGCAGTCTGTGCTCGAACCCGCTGGTGTTGACAACGGGGATGATGATCACGGTACCGATCACCTCTTCCGGTGTCAGCTTGTCGGCCAGCTCGATGAGGGCCTGGATGCCCACATATTCACAGCTGTGCACACCGCCGGTCAGCAGCAGCACCTTGCCGGGACGATACCCCCGGATCACGGTGGCGTGCAGCGTGAAAGCTGTACGATCAACATAGAGATGGCCCTGCTGTTTTTCGCCGGGGCGCACATGGAATTCGCCCAGATCGAAGTAATCGGCCTCATCCAGATCGCGCATCGCATCCTTGGTGTGCTGCACCATCAGGTTCTGGATCTCTTCCATTTCACCAAGACCCTTAAGTTCGCAGATGACCTCATAGCCTTCGGCTTCAAAAAGGCTCTTCCAGGAGTCTGCCGCATCGCCGGCCATATCCTGGTGCGCATGGTCCCCGGCCACGATCATGAGGGGGCGGAGAACGATGCGTTTATATTTGCCGGCCTTCACCTTGGCCATCAGATGGGTCACATCGGGATCGGATTCCACGGTGCCCACCAGATACTGATCAAATCCGGCACTGTTGAATTTCTGCTGCAACTTGCAGTAGACGCGATTGGCTTCCACGGTTGTGCCGTGGCCCATATAGCAGATGGCTGTCTCCCCGTCCTGATAGGCGGCGGTGTCAGCCACGATGGCCCGCATGATCCGCTTGTAATCATCCTCCGAAGAGAACAGCGGCTTACCGATGCAGATTTTCTCAAAACTGTCGATATAATTGCGGCCCAGAGCACAGATATCGTTGTATTCAATGCCTTCCATGATGAGCGCCGGCTGGATCACCAGACGCTTCACCCCGGCATTTCTGGCATTTTCGAGGGCCTCTCTCACATCATCGATGGCGAGACCGTCGTGTTTTCTCAGATTTTTCAGGATCATCTGACTGGTAAAGGCCCGTCTGACATCCCATTGCGGAAATGTTTCTTCAATAGCCTCTTCAATCGCAGCGATGGCCCGGGTGCGCTGCTCGGCATAACGGGTGCCGAAGCTGGCTACCAGGATCTCCTGCTCGCCGATCTCATGGCTGTTTCTCAGATTTTCCATTTTCGGAACTCCTTATCAGCTTCCTGTTATACATAAAGAATAGAATCATAAATAAAAGTGCCGCACAGCCCCAGGTCAGCGGATAGACCGCTGCCACCACCTTCACCTGTCTGACGAAAAGGTCTGTGACAAAGAGATACGCCACGCGCCCGGCGCAAAGCACGCCGAAGGTGATGCACATGGATGTCACGGTGCGACCCAGTCCCTTCATGGAACCGCTGAACACCTCGAGCACACCGTACAGCCAGTAAAGAGGAAATGTGAGGGACACGATTTCTCCGCCGATGCGCAGAACCTCCGCATCCTGCAGAAACCAGCCAAAGACCAGGCGCCGATTGAGCACCAGCACCAACCCCAGCAGGAAGGCGAAGACCCCACAGGCAATAGCTGCGGAAATGGCGCCCTGCCGGATCCTACGATGCTGGCCGGCCCCCGCATTCTGCCCCGCAAAGGTGGTCATGGCCTGTCCCACCGCCACCAGTGGCAGGTAGAGAAAGCATTCAATACGGAAATAGGCCGTGAAAGCGGCGATGGTATCTTCGCCAAAGGCGTTGATGTGGCTTTGCACGATGATGTTGGACAAGGTCACCACGATGGCCTGAATGGCCACGGGGATGCTGAGACCGAATATCTTCCTTAATAGAAGGCTATCCGGCCGGCACCATTTTCCGGCGATGGAGCCGGCGCTCTTTTTCCGCACCAGCACCCAAAGCACCAGAATAGCGCAGATGCCCTGGCAGATCAGCGTTGCCAAGGCGGCGCCGAAGACACCCATTTTCAAAACCGCCACCAGCAGGAAGTCTGCCAGGATGTTGAAGCAGCCGCCGGCGACCAGGATCAGGAACGGTGTCTTTGAATTGCCGAAGCCCCGCATCACGCTGCTGCCCATGTTGTAGATGACCATAAAGGGCATGCTCACAAGATAGGTCCGCAGATAGACAAGAGCCACGGGCACAATATTGTCCGGTGTCTGCATGATGCGGAGCACCGGCTCTGCCAGAACAAGCCCCAGCACCATCAGCACCAGGCCGGTGATAACACTGATGATCACCGCCATTCTGGAAATGTATCGCGCATAATCCATTTTCCCCTGCCCCACGGCGTTGGCCACCAGAATGTTGACACCAACAGACAACCCGGTGCAGATGCCGATGAGACAGGTGAAAATGAGACCGCTGGCACCAACAGCGGCTGCGGCTGTTTTGCCGGCGAAGTTACTGACAAACAGTAAATCCGCCGTATTATACAGCTGCTGCACAATGCTGCTGCCCAGCAAAGGGAGTGCAAAAATGACGATTGAAAGCAAGATCCTTCCATGAAGCATAGAATGTTCTTTTTTCATGCGTCAGATTACTTTCTCTTCAGAATTAAGAAGGAATTGAGGAGACACAGCATGGAAACGCCTGTGTCGGCAAAAACAGCCACCCACATGTTGGCATAGCCGCAAAGACCCAGGATCATAACGATGATCTTGATGGCCAGAGCGAACCAGACATTCTGCCAGGCCTTGCGGTTTGTGGCCTTGGCGATATCGATGGCTTCCGGAATAGCATCCATGGCGGATGTCATGAAGACAACATCGGCCGCTTCGATGGCGGCGTCTGCACCGCTGCCCATGGCAGCACCCACATCGGCACCGGCCAGAACCGGCGCATCGTTGATGCCGTCACCGACGAACATGACATTGCCGTGTTTTTCACGGATCTGCATGAGGTGAGCCAGCTTATCCTGCGGCATCAGCTTGGCGTGAACCTCGTCGATACCGGTCTTCTTAGCCACATCCTCAGCGCTGTCCTTGGCATCACCTGTCAGCATGGCTGTCAGGATACCCAGACTCTTGATCTTCTTGATGGCGCCCGGTGCATCCTTCTTGATCGTATCGGCGATCACAACGGCACCGGCATAACGGCCGTCAATGGCCAGAAGAACTTCTGTGCCGAAGCCTTCCTTAACATAAGCACTCAGATCCACACCGGCTTCTTCCAGAAGTTTGCGGTTGCCGGCCAGAACCTCTTTGCCCTTGCACAGAGCTTTGATACCTCTGCCGGCCAGTTCTTCCATGGTTTCCGGAGACACCACGTCAAGACCCTGTTCCTTAGCGGCGGCCACAATGCTGGTGCCGATGGGATGTGTGGATGTCATTTCTGCGGAAGCGGCCAGAGCCAGTAATTCATTTTCGCTGTAAGCCTTGTCCGGTGCCTGGCAAACCTGCTGCACCACGAAGTTACCCTCTGTGATGGTACCGGTCTTATCCATAACAACAGACTTGACATTCTTAAGACCTTCAATGGCAATACCGCCCTTGAAGAGGATATTTTTCTTGGATGCTGCGCCGATGCCGGCAAAGAAAGCCAGCGGGACGGACAGAACCAGAGCGCAGGGGCAGCTGATAACAAGGAATGTTAAGGCTGTGGTGATCCAGTACTGCACATAATCGGCCAGTTCCGGATGCATGGCAGCCACCATCGGCAGTCTGATGCCACCCAGCGCCAGCAGTGACGGAATGATGGCAACAGCCAGAGCCGCCAGAACGACGATCGGTGTGTAGATCCGGGAGAACTTGGTGATGAAACGGTCAATCTGCGGTTTGGAAGCCGCCGCATTTTCGACAGAATCCAGAATGCGGGTTACCATAGAATCCTCAAGCGGCTTCTCGACACGCATTTTCAGAACGCCGCTGGTGTTGACGCAACCGGAAATGACGCTGTCGCCAACGCCGGCCTTGACCGGCACCGGCTCACCTGTCACCGGTGAGGTGTCGATGCGGCTTTCACCTTCCACGATGACACCATCAAGCGGGATACGGTCGCCCGGACGCACCATAACGATATCGCCCACAACAGCTTCTTCGGCGCCGATGACTTCCACATCATCGCCCTTCACCAGGTTGACGACTTCCGGACGCATATCGACGGCGTTCATAATCTGTGAACGGGACTGGGCTGTGGCCTTCTGTTCGAAGTATTCGCCGATGCGGTAGAACAGCATAACACCGACGGCTTCGTCAAATTCCCAGGTGCCGGAGTAGACACCCAGCACGAAGGCGCCTAATGTGGCAATGGCCATCAGGAAGTTTTCATCAAACCACTGACCGCGGCGGATATTGGAGGCCGCTGTCTTGAGAACCTTGCCGCCCAGGATGATATAGGCGATGACAAAGAGCACGCTGGCCCAGCTGGGACCTTCATTGACAAGATGAGCATGGCTGGCGACGAAGGGCACCACAAAGATGAGGGCACCGATGATGATTTCCATTAAGGAGCGCTTCATCGGATCCTTCTTTACTCCGTTTGTCTCTTCAACCTTCGGCTTTCTGCCGCTCTTTCTTTCGATAACGGTGATACCGGCTTCCACGGAATCGATGGTCTTCTGGATGAGTTCGTGAAGACCCTTCTGCTCTGTGGCGGCCACACGCATCTGGAGGTTGGCGTAGGTCACAACGGCCTGCTCCACAACATCCAGCTTGTTGATGGCGAATTCGATCTTCTGCGCACAGTTCGGGCAGTCAAGACCTTCCAGAATGAAGACGCGTCTCTGGCCGACGGCATAGTCATGCTCACCTACGCGGCAACCGGCCGGATGGGACGGGTCATTGCAGTAAGCCTGGGACGGATCGTCCGCGGCGATACCCTCGGCCGCAGCGCCGTGGGCATGGTCATGATGGTGGTGATCGTGGCCATGGTCGTGACCGCCGCAGCAACCGCCTTCGTGGTCGTGGTCATGGTCGTGGCCGCCGCAGCAGCTGCCTTCGTGGTCGTGATCATGATCGTGGTGATCGTGGTCGTGGTCATGACCGCTGCAGCAACCGCCTTCGTGGTCGTGATCGTGATGATCATGGTCATGGTGATCGTGGTCGTGATCATGGCCACCGCAGCAGCCGCCTTCGTGGTCGTGATCATGGTCGTGGCCACCGCAGCAACCGCCTTCGTGGTCGTGATGATCGTGGTGATCGTGGTCGTGATCATGGCCACCGCAGCAGCCGCCTTCGTGGTCGTGATCGTGATGATCATGGTCATGGTCATGGTGATCGTGGCCATGGTCGTGACCGCCGCAGCAACCGCCTTCGTGGTCGTGATCGTGATGATCATGGTCATGGTGATCGTGG
>JAUNDG010000019.1:4924-45292 GCA_030526195.1 Lachnospiraceae bacterium | reverse complement strand
TCGGACGAGGGCTTGACCAAAAATAAATACTGTATATGCGGTTTTGAGGGTGCGTGGAAGATAAGGCCCAGTGGCTCAGTTGGTTAGAGCGCCGCCCTGTCACGGCGGAGGCCGTCGGTTCGAGTCCGATCTGGGTCGTTTAATGGGGTGTTAGCTCAGCTGGGAGAGCATCTGCCTTACAAGCAGGGGGTCACAGGTTCGAGCCCTGTACGCCCCATTATTTCAAAAAAATTGAATATGCCGATGTGGCTCAATTGGCAGAGCAGCTGATTTGTAATCAGCAGGTTATCGGTTCGAGTCCGATCATCGGCTTAGTTGGATGGGTTCCCGAGTGGCCAAAGGGGGCAGACTGTAAATCTGTTGTCGACGACTTCGAAGGTTCGAATCCTTCCCCATCCATTTGTGCCGCGGGGTAGAGCAGTCTGGAAGCTCGTCGGGCTCATAACCCGGAGGTCGCAGGTTCAAATCCTGTCCCCGCTATTACGCTAATAGCGATAAGCCCAGTTAGCTCAGTTGGTAGAGCAGTAGACTGAAAATCTACGTGTCTCTGGTTCGATTCCGGAACTGGGCACTAAGCACCCAAGTATGGGTGCTTTTTTTTTATCTGTTTTTCAGTATAATTGAACTGCAGCAAGCCTTCCCCCGCTTCAAAGACGCAGAGTCTGAAGCGGGCATTGTGTATCCGTTTCACTTTGCTTTTGTTTGACATATCTGATCAATGAGACCCAGAAGTATTGGGTAATAGGGGAGAATATCGTGTCTTTATTTCATAAAGCATCAGGTCAGCCCAGCTATAAGAAAACACTGCTGTTTTATTCCATTCTCTGTATCACGTTCGCTCTTTTAATTTGGTATTTTTACATGCAAGCCGATCGAACGGTGATCTGGATCTATGATGGCGTTTATCAGCACTATGCGGCCTTTGATTATTTGTGTGAAGCTATAAAAGACCTGTTTCATGGCAATTTTGCATTTTTTGACTACACCATCGGTCAGGGCGCCGATATCTACACCACTTTAAATAGCTACAATTTAACAGATCCTGTCAGTGCGCTTTGTGCCTGCCTGGTCTTTTTGAGCCGGACGACACGATACACGCTGATGCTCTTCATCAAGCTGTATTTAGGCGGAGCTGCGGTCATCTTCTATGGCTATTGCATTAAGAGCAAAAATGGTTTTGTGGTGATGTGTGCGGCGCTCACATACGCATTTTCGGGACACATGATTTATGTTCTGCCTCGGCATCCCAATTTTTCCTGTTGGTATTACTGTCTGCCCCTGATTCTGGCCGGGGTCGAACTGTACCGTCGTCAGAAAAAGAGCCTGCCGCTTATTTTGTTTGTCTTCCTGGCTGTGGTGTCAAATTACTACGCGGCGGTTATTGTGCTTATGCTGGCCGCTGTCTATGTGGTGCTTCTCTTCATAGAAGATTGGCTCATCATGAAGGAGGGACTGGGAACAGCATTTCTTAAGGGTCTTAAAATAGCAGGCCTTATGATTCTGGGGTGTCTGTTGGCAGCCGTTATTCTGATCCCGACGGGGATCTTGTATTTGAATAATGCCAGGGTTTTAGAGAAATCCGGGTATCAGGGATCAAACCTTCACTATACGCTTAAATATTATCTGCGGTTTTATAAGGAATCATTCCTTCCGAATGGCTATGTCGGGCACCACACGGTTTTGGGCTATAACATTGTGTTATTTTTCCCCTTTGTGTGGGCCTTGTTCTCACGGAAACGGGAGTATCTCATTTGGAAGATCATGATTCTTGTCATGACAGGCTTTGCCTTTGTGCCCTTCTTCGGGAAGGTGTTAAATGGCGGCGGCTATGTCTATAACCGATGGGTCTTCTGTCTGCCCCTGTTCTTCAGCATTCTGATGATCAGGGTGATGCCTGAGTTTTATGCGGAAAGAAGTGAAAGTTCCGATCAACCAAACACACATCAAAAGACGCAGACACTCCCGGTAACCTTGAGCATTATCCTGTATGCTGCGACCTGCTGGTCGTTGGCGGCGCAGGATGGCGTGCGTGCCATTGCCGTCATCATTTGCCTTGCAGTCAGTTCTCTTTTGTTGCTGTCTTGCCGCAAAAAGAAAAACGTGTTGACCGCTCTGACATTTGTGACAACGCTTATCGGCATCTTTATCCTTGTGTTCGGACGGTATTCGCCCTCTATTGGCAATTACACGGGCGAGTTCCTTGAGACTGCCGCGGCGGAAGATTTTTACGCCGGCCATTCATCCCTGGCCGCGGTCGAGAGAAAAGACGGCTTTTATCGTGTCGATAAATTCGAAACGATTCCCATTAATACGGATAAAATGAACCATGTTTATGGGACCTCGCTGTGGTGGAGTCTTCTTCCTTCTAATGTCTATGAGTATTATCGGGGGCTTGGGCTGTATACCGTTTACCAGAATTGCCATTTCAGAGGGTTGGATGCGCGATCCGGGTTGCTGCAGATAGCGGATGCTTCTTATTACACAGCACCGTTGGGAGATGTCAATGTCTTTACGGTTCCGGTCGGCTATGAAGCTGTCGAGACAGAGAACTCACCCTATGTCGTTTATGAAAATGATGCTGTGTCTTACCCGGCTTATGTCTACAGCGGATACATGACGCGGGATACCTATGACGCTTTGTCGGGAATCGATAAAGAACAGGCCCTTTTACAAAGCTGTGTTATCGAAAATGAATCTGTGGATCAGGTTTCCGGCCGGCTATCGGAGGTAACGCCGATTTGTGCCGGTGAGAGTTTACCCTATCAGATTGAAACCAAGGGCATTTCCTTAGATGGCGCTACCGCTATCGTTGAAGAAAACGGCGCTATGATGACCCTGACCACGGAGATGCCGGGAAACTGTGCCATCTATCTGTCATTCGGTAAAACCCGTGTCGCGCCGCCCAGAGCATTTACGGAAGCCATCGTCACCCGCAGAGGGGCAGACAGCGCTGCGCAAAAAACGATTAAATTTGAAAATGAGACCTACAATTGGCCGTCAAATTTAGATGAAACCATTATTTATCTGGGTTGCCCGAAGGCCGGCACAAACTATATCGATATCCAGTTTGGCTTGAGCGGTGAATACACTCTGCCGGACATGCAGATCATAGCGGTACCGGTGGAAAGCTATACCGCAAAAGAAGAGGCGCTGTCCTTTAAGAGCGTGAAAGCCATGGATATCGGTCATGACCGGATTTCTGTTAATGTCGATATGGAGACAAACGGGATTTTGCAGCTGGCGGTGCCCTACAGCACCGGCTGGACGGCGGTTGTGGATGGTGAAAAAGTTGATGTGCTGCCCACGGATGTGATGTACATGGGGCTGCCGTTAGAGAAAGGCGAGCATCAGATTTTCCTGCGCTATCGCACACCGGGGCTTTTGGCCGGTGTCCTGGTATCATTACTCACATTGATTGGCATGATCGTCTCTTTTGGGGTGAGACGTCGTCGGCGAGTCAAGCGGACACCTCACAATACCCGCAGGGCATGATGTCCGCTTCGTTACCTGCTACAGGTAAAGCGGACACTCGCAATACCCAGAGGGCACGCTGTCCGCTTCGCTACTTGCTCGTGAACCACAGCTACCTTCGGTAGCCCATCAGCAGGGGCTTTTACCCCTGCTGATGCAAGCTTCCCCCGTAACCCCCGCTTAAGACTCTGCGTCTTTGAAGCGGGGGAATGCTTGCTGCAGTTCAAAATCAGATACAAGCAAAAAAGGAAGTCATGGAGGCTTCCTTTTTTTTGTTTCTCCGATAAAGACACGCAAGATCAAAGTGCTGTCACAGGGCTCATGATCAGGCGGCGGTTTTGCTTCTGCTCATGAGTATTTGCGGCTCATTTTCAGAAGGAAGTGCCCTGATTTTGAAGAATGCTTCCCAAAAGCTATGAAAATCTATGAAAAACCCTTGAAAATGGCCGGATTCAGCGGAAAGAATGGTTTTGGGCAATGAAACATGCACAATAGAATGCGCTGTAAACTGGATGATTGTGACAAAGTGCATATGAAACTTGAATTTTCAGTTGCAAGGGTGCGTTTTGTTTGATATTCTTTGTTTGCAGATATGAAAACGTTATCAGCACGTATTTTCAAGGGTTTTAAGGTATAGTAACTGTTAATTGTTTAGAATCACCAACGAAAATACGTGATATTTTTTGCAAAACAGTGAAAACGTTTTCAGAAAGGAAATCGTACTATGACAATTAAAGATATTGCTGCAAAATGCGGCGTTTCGGTCAGTACCGTTTCCCGGGTTTTAAATAATTATCCTTATGTGAAAGAAGACATTCGCGAGCAGGTGCTCCGCGTGATCGAGGAAGAGCATTTCGTTCCGCATAACGGAGCGGTGAGCCTGGTGAAGCCTCCGGCAGATTCCATCGGTGTTCTGATCCGAGGCACAGGCAACCATTTCTTCCAGGAAATCATTCATGTGATCCAGACAGCTATCGAGGAAGCCGGTTATAAATTCCTGATGCGACAGATCACCATGGAAGCCGATGAACTGAGAGCTGCGGCCGCATTTGCCAAAGAAAAAGGATTAAAGGGTCTTGTGCTTCTCGGTGGTCGTTTTGACTGGACCGAAGAGGAGGCGGCCATTCTGACGACACCCTTTGTCTGCTGCACCTTTACAAATAAATTCGGCGAATTGAGCTCAAGCCGTTATTCTTCCGTCGCCATCGACGATAAAGAGGAGGCTTACAGAGCAACAAAGTTTTTGATCGATCATGGTCATAAGGATATCGCCATTGTGGTGGCTTCCAAAAAGGACCATTCTGTCAGTCAACTGAGATATGAAGGCTATCGCAAAGCCCTGATGGATGCCGGCCTTGAACCGGACGATCGCCTGGTTATCGAGACAGGATCCTTCCACATGGATGACGCTTACGAGGCTGTCAGCAAAGCCATTAAAAAAGGTCTTGCGTTCACCGGCCTGTTTGTGATCTCGGACTTCATGGCCATGGCGGCGATCAAAGCGTTGGCAGAGGATGGCCGTCAGGTGCCGAAGGATTGCTCGGTGATCGCCATCGACGGTGTGGAGATGTCAAAATACATCATCCCCACACTGACCACTCTGGTGCAGCCCCGGAAGGAGATCGCCCAGAACGCCATCGAGATCCTGATCCGCATGATCGAGGGGACATCAAAATCAGCTCAGTTCCTGCTGAACGCCGATCTGAGAGAAGGTGGCAGCGTCAGACAGCTTAGCTAAGAGGCACAACCCATTTTCTTATATAGGAAGAAACGGGTGAGGCAGCCCCATTTTAGAAAATGAGACATCGGCTGCAAAAGAACGGTAATTATAACGGCAACGTTATTTTTATAAATTAAAACGTATATTTTTTCAGTATGAAAAGGAGAACAAACATGAAAAAGAGAGTTATCGCACTCGCACTGGCCGCTGCTATGGCACTCGGCATGACAGCTTGCGGGGCAAAGTCTGAAGGCGGCAGCGCTTCTGCTGACGCAACAGGTTCCGTTTACTGGTTAAACTTTAAGCCGGAAGCTGACGAAGCCCTTCAGGAAATCGCCAAGACTTATGAATCAGAAACAGGTGTTCCGGTTAAGGTTGTTACAGCCGCTTCCGGTACATACGAATCCACACTGACATCCGAAATGGATAAGTCCGGTGCCCCGACACTGTTTGTTGTTGGTAACGCTGCTGCTGTTGATACATGGAAAGATTACTGCATCGACCTGACAGGCACAGATATCGCCAACGAGCTGAACACAGACGCTTACAACCTGTATGACGATGCCGGCAGACTGGTTTCTATCGGTTACTGCTATGAAGCTTACGGCATCATCACAAACAAGGCTCTGCTGAAAGAAGCCGGCTATGACATCGCTGACATCAAGGATTTCGATTCCTTAAAGGCTGTCGCTGATGACATCCACGCAAGATCTGCCGAACTTGGCTTCGATGCTTTCACATCTTCAGGTATGGATGATTCTTCTTCATGGAGATTCACAGGCCACCTGGCCAACATGCCGCTGTACTATGAAGCTGTTGAAGATGGCTGGACAGAATGCCCGGCTGAAATCAAGGGTACATACCTTGACTACTTCAAGAACGTTTGGGATCTGTACACAACAGATACAGCTACAGACAAAGGTACTCTGGCTACAGGCGGTTATGATGCTGCTGCCGAATTCGGCGAAGGCAAGGCTGTCTTCTATCAGAACGGTACATGGGAATGGTCAAACCTGACAGGTACATTCGGTATGAATCCGGACGATCTGGCTATGATCCCGATCTACTGCGGTGCTGAAGGCGAAGAAAATGCTTCCCTTTGCTGCGGTACAGAAAACTGCTGGGCTGTTAACAGCAAAGCTTCCGAAGCTGATCAGAAAGCAACTCTGGACTTCATGAAGTGGATGGTCACATCTGAAGCCGGTACAAAGATGATGGCTCAGGAACTGGGCGCTATCCCGTACAAGAGTGCTGTTGCTCCGGAAAATGCTTTCCTGGCTGATGCTACAAAGTATGCTGAAGAAGGCAAGTATGTTGTGACATGGGCTTTCAACTACACACCGAACGTCAACGAATGGAGAGCCGGTCTTGTGGCCGCTATGAACCAGTATGATGCCGGCGGTGACTGGGGCACAGTCGAAACAGCTTTCGTTCAGGGCTGGGCTACACAGTACAAGGCTGCTAACGAATAATCAGCACATTAATTTGTCATCATATTCCTAGGTTGATGAGGTTATTCAGGGAAGGCGATCTCAGAACGGGATCGCCTTCTTTGTCAGAATTCGGAGATAGAACATGGAGAAGAAAAAAAAGGCAAGAAAGGCAAGAGGCAACACCAATTCCAGTTTGCTGACACGTCCTATTCGTAAATGCGCCGTTCTCTTTATCGGCCCCACTCTGGTGGCTTTTATTATTGGTTTCGTTTTCCCGTTTATTCAGGGCATTTATCTGTCCTTCTGTAAATTCACCACAACAAGTGACGCCTCACTGATCGGCGTCAGCAACTACTTCAAGGCTCTTCAGGATCCCACCTTTGTGCATGCATTCTGGTATACAGCATTGTTTGCCATTGTCTCCCTGGTCCTGATCAATCTCCTGGCCTTCATGGTTGCGTATGTCTTAACACAGAAGATCAAAGGGGCAAACCTGTTCCGTACGGTCTTCTTTATGCCGAACCTGATCGGTGGTATCGTTCTGGGTTATATCTGGAGTATGATCTTTGACGGTATCCTGACACGTTACGGTACATCCATCCTTATGAATTCAAAATGGGGCTTCTGGGGTCTCATTATTCTTATGTGCTGGCAGCAGGTCGGTTACATGATGATCATCTATATCGCCGGTTTCCAGGCTATTCCGGAAGATATGATGGAAGCTGCCAAGATCGACGGTGCTTCCAAGTTCAAGACACTGATTCATGTCACCATTCCGAACATGATGCCGTCCATCACCATCTGTACATTCCTGTCTCTGACAAACGGCTTCAAGCTGTTTGACCAGAACCTGGCTCTGACCGGCGGTCAGCCCTTCAATTTCATGCCGGACGGCAGCGTCATCAAGTCAACTGAAATGCTGGCGCTCAACATTTTCAACACATTCTACGGACAAAATTCCGCATCCCGTGGTGTGGCACAGGCTAAGGCTGTCATCTTCTTCGTGCTGGTGGCTGTCATTTCCATCATCCAGATGCGGTCAACACGTTCAAAGGAGGTACAGGCATAATGAAGAAAAAAAGTTCTCTCAGCGCAGAGCGCCGTTTAAAAAATGGCCTGACCGCCACCTTTGCGGTTATCGCCGTGGTGTACATCCTGCCGATCGTAGTTGTTCTGCTCAACTCCTTCAAGGCCAATACCTTTGTTAAGACACAGACCTTTGCGCTGCCCAATGCCGAAACCTTCGTCGGTCTTGGCAACTACATCAAGGGTATGACCTTCGGCAGCTTCCCCTTCATGAAATCCGTGGGGGCTTCCGTTTTCATCACACTGGTCAGTACCGCCCTTATCCTGCTGTGCACATCCATGGCAGCCTGGTATGTGGCCCGTGTTAATTCCATGGTTTGCAAGATCATTTACTACTTATTCGTATTCTCAATGATCGTGCCCTTCCAGATGGTTATGTTCACACTGTCAAAGACAGCTGACTCACTCCATCTCAACACACCCTGGACGATCCCGCTCATTTATCTGGGCTTCGGCGCCGGGATGGCCTCGTTTATGTTCTCGGGCTTTATCCGCAGCATTCCGCTCGAGATCGAAGAGGCCGCTGCTATCGATGGCTGCGGACCGATCTCCACTTACTTCCGCATCGTCTTCCCGATGCTGCGTCCGACAATGATCTCTGTCGGTATTCTGGAGATCATGTGGATCTGGAATGACTACCTGCTTCCGTATCTGGTTCTGGATCGTACAAAGTACATGACGATTCCGATCCATATTCAGTATCTGCAGGGCAGCTACGGCAGCGTCGACCTTGGCGCTATCATGGCTCTTATTGTTGTCAGTATCGTACCGGTCATTGTCTTCTATCTGACATGCCAGAAATACATCATCAAAGGTGTGGCTGCCGGTGCGGTTAAGGGGTAATGATTTTATGAAAAGACTTGAAAGAGGCAGCGGTATCCTGCTGGGTATCACTTCCCTGCCGTCACCGTACGGCATCGGTACCATGGGTCAGGCTGCTTATGATTTTGTTGATTTCTTAGTGCGGGCCAAACAGAAATACTGGCAGATCCTGCCGGTAGGTCCCACCAGCTACGGTGATTCACCGTATGCCAGCTTCTCATCCTTTGCCGGTAATCCGTATCTGATCGATCTGGATATGCTGATCGCGGACGGCCTTCTGGAGCAGAGCGATGTGAAGGGCAGCTGGGGCAAATCCGTCAGCTGTGTTGACTACGGTCTGCTTTACAAGAAGCGTTTTGAAGTGCTGCGTAAAGCTGCTGAAAATGGTCTGGCTCGTGAAGATGCCGGTTTTGGCGCTTTTGTTGAAGAGAATAAGCATTGGCTCAGAGAATACGCTCTTTACATGGCAGTTAAGGATCATTTCGGTTCAGGTCCCTGGATCGAATGGCCGGATGAAGACATCCGTCTCCATCGTCCGGAAGCCTGCGCTCGCTATGCGGACATGCTGAAGGATGACATTCGGTTCTATGAGTACATTCAGTATCTCTTCTTCAGCCAGTGGCACAAGCTGCGCAGCTATGCCAATGAACATGGTGTAAAGATCATCGGCGATATTCCGATCTACGTACCGCTTGATTCCGCGGATGTCTGGTCAGAACCGGAATGGTTCCAGCTGGATTCCGACAACCGCCCCATCTGGATCTCCGGCGTACCGCCTGATTATTTTAATGAAAATGGTCAGTTGTGGGGCAATCCCATTTACGACTGGGATCGCATGAGAGAAGATGGCTTCGGCTGGTGGATTCGTCGTATCGGCGGGGCTGAAAAACTGTATGATGTGCTGCGCATTGACCATTTCCGTGGCTTTGAAAGCTACTGGGCTGTACCGGCTGATGCCGAAACCGCCAAGGAAGGTCATTGGGTCAAAGGCCCGGGCGTTGATGTCATTCACCGCCTGACCGGCTGGTTCAAGAACATGACTTTCATCGCCGAGGATCTGGGCTTCCAGACACCGGAGATCAAGCAGTTTGTTGAAGATTCCGGTCTTCCGGGCATGAAGGTTCTGGAATTTGCCTTCGATGCCAGAGAACCGAGCAATTATCTGCCCCATCTCTACAACAACCATTGCACCTGCTACACAGGTACTCATGATAATGAAACACTGCTCCAGTGGAAAGAGCAGGCAGCCGCTGAAGATATCGAGGTGGCCGTTAAGTATCTTGGCTTAAATGAAAAGGAAGGCTTCGTCTGGGGTATCGTCCGGGGCGGCATGAGCTCCGTGGCTGATCTCTTCATCGCTCAGATGCAGGATTACCTGGAACTGGGAGCCGAAGGCCGTATGAATGTGCCGGGCAATCCCGCCGGCAACTGGTGCTGGCGTATGAAAAAGAATGGCGCCTCCGCTAAACTCGCCGATAAAATCGCAGACATGACAGTCCTTTATGGAAGGAGCTAATCGCTATGGCAGAAGTCATTTTAAAACATCTGAAAAAAGTTTATCCGAATATTGAAGGCAAGAAGAACAAAGAGAAAAAGACAAACCTGACCGTGACAGAAGAAGGCGTACTGGCTGTTCAGGATTTCAACATTGAGATCAAGGACAAGGAATTCATCGTTCTGGTCGGTCCCTCAGGTTGCGGTAAGTCCACCACTCTGCGTATGATCGCCGGTCTTGAAGAAATTTCCGGTGGTGAGCTCATCATCGATGGTCAGGTCGTCAATGATCTGGAACCGAAGGAACGTAACATCGCCATGGTCTTCCAGAGCTATGCGCTTTATCCGCATATGACTGTCAGAGACAACATGGGCTTTGCCCTGAAGATGGCCAAGGTGCCGAAGGATGTCATCAAGCAGAAGGTTGAAGAAGCTGCTGAGATCCTGGATATCACCAAGTATCTGGACAGAAAGCCGAAGGCTCTGTCCGGCGGTCAGAGACAGCGTGTGGCCATCGGCCGTGCCATCGTCCGTGAACCGAAGGTCTTCCTGATGGACGAACCGCTGTCCAACCTGGATGCCAAGCTCAGAAACCAGATGCGTGCCGAGATCATCAAGCTGCGCAAGAAGATCGACACCACATTCGTGTATGTCACACATGACCAGACAGAAGCCATGACACTGGGCGATCGTATCGTCATCATGAAGGACGGTGTTGTTCAGCAGATCGGCACTCCGCAGGAAGTGTTCAACCATCCGGTCAACAGCTTCGTCGCCGGCTTCATCGGTATGCCGCAGATGAATATGTTCGATGCCGAACTGGTGCTGGAAGACGGCAAATATTACGCTGTACTTGACGGCATGAAGACAGAAATCACCGGTAAGAAACATGACAAGCTGGCTGCCGCCGGTATCGGTTCTCAGAAGATCACTCTGGGTGTCCGTCCGCAGCACATTGAGCTGGCCAAGAACGGTGAAGCCTGCGTTGAAGGCACACTGGATGTCTATGAAATGATGGGCAGCGAATATCATCTTCATGTGAACGTGGCCGGTAAGGATGCCATCGTCATCGTCCCGACACTGTCACTGAAGAATGCTGATGAACTGAAGGGTGGTATGAAGATCGGCTTTACCTACACAGGCGAAGTGGTTCAGGTCTTCGATCCGGAAACAGGCATCAACTTAGTATAAAGAAAAGCGATCCCGCGCTTGATATGATATTTTGGGAGAAGTAGATGCGTATCAGGGATCGCGTCCTATAATTGAAAAGCAGCGTGAGGCTGCGTGGTGAAGCGAAAGGCAGAGGCGAAAGCCTCTGTCTTTTGTCGTTGTGCACCTGGCGGCGCACATTTCTAACGGGGTGACATGTTAAAGTCCCGAATCCGCCCGGTATTCCTGGTGCCGACAGGATTGGTTTTGCCGAGATGAAGCGGCGCGGCATTGAGGCGATGTAAAGAGGATAAAATAATCATATTGAAACCATTAAGGGGATTCATTACAATGGGAGTGCCTGAATAATAAAGGTGATAATATTATTGAAAATTTATCAAATATAGCTGAAATATAAAATGAATGGTCAAAAAACGGCTGTTTTGTTAGACAAATATGTTTTTTGTGTTACAATGATGTTGTGGAAAAATAATGGCGGATGAAACAATATCCGCTATTCAATCATGAAGGAGTTGACGGCCGGCTGACAATACGGGCACAGAGTGGCTATGGCGTCGGATTGATGTGTGGCAGGATGACTGAGCGGACGGCGAAAGGCGTGTATGTATACATTTCTGTTGATGGTCGAAGATTTGTTTCAACATGCGAATCTTCATTTTTTCATGATATTCTTTTTGTTTATTCTTGTGCGCTGGGCGGTGGTCTTTTTTCATGCGCTGCGGTATAAGCCCTATGAATGTCCGGATGAGGCGGTGGCAGGCTTCAGCTCGGTTGTTATCCCGGTGGTGGATGAGCCCTTGGAGCTTTTCCGCCAGGTGCTGCATCGGATTTCCGAGCAGCGGCCTTCCGAGATCATCGTGGTGATCAACGGTCCGAAGAATCCGGGACTGGAGGGCTTATGCGATGATTTCAACGACACTATCGAGGCGACCATGACGCCGATTCGCTGCTTCTACACACCGGTTCCCGGTAAGCGCAACGCGATCCGGGTGGGCATGGAGCAGGTGGATCCCCGCAGTGAGGTCACCATTTTAGTGGACAGCGATACCGTCTGGACGGAGGGCACCTATATTGAATTGATGAAGCCCTTTGTCTGTGATGAGAAGATCGGCGGTGTCACCACCCGCCAGAAAATTCTCGAGCCCGAACGGCGCCTGGTCACCATGTTCGCCAATCTCCTGGAGGAGATCCGGGCAGAAGGGACCATGAAGGCTATGAGTGTGACGGGGAAGGTGGGCTGTCTTCCCGGCCGAACCATTGCCTTCCGCACCTCGATCCTGCGGGAGTGCATGGATGAGTTTATGACAGAAACCTTTATGGGCTTTCACAAAGAGGTTTCCGATGACCGGAGCCTCACCAATATGACTTTGAAAATGGGGTATAAGACGGTGATGCAGGACACTTCGGTGGTCTATACAGATGCCCCGCTTCAATGGAAATAATTCATCCGCCAGCAGTATCGCTGGGCGGAGGGCAGTCAGTATAACAATCTGCGCATGACACCCTGGATGGCGAAGCATGCGCCGCTGATGTTCTTTATCTACTGGTCGGATATGATCATGCCCATGCTGCTGGTCAGCGTGTATGTGAATATGTTCCTGTGCATGATCTTAAACCGTGTGGGGTATGCGATCCCCACGGTGGTGTATACGGAAACCTGGTGGCTGATTGGGATCCTGATCCTGACGGGCTGCATTTTGAGTTTCGGGGCACGCAATATCAAGGTGATGATGTCCCTGAAATGGTATTATACCCTGCTCATTCCGGTGTTTATCGCCGTCCTGACGGTGATCATGGTGCCGGTGCGTCTGGTGGGTCTTATGACCTGCTCGGATGATAAGGGCTGGGGGACACGACAATTGGAGGCAGTTGATGGCGAAGAAAAAGCGTAACACAGGATGGATCACCGTGTTGATCCTCGGCGTCATAGTGGCGCTGTTTGTATTTATTTTCGTGACAAAGGATTCAAGAGGCAAGCTTTCACAGACCACGGGCCAGACCGGTCAGGAAGAAACGGCGGAAGGCACGGAGGGCCAGGCGCCCGGCGCATCTGAGAACAAACCGGACGATAACGGAACAACGGAAGGCGCCTCAGGCAACGAAACGGAAGAGACCATCGTGCGAAAAATCGATAATTCAAAGCAGTATCTGGGTCTTTATGCCAATGAGCCCCAGCTTGTCAAGCCTGTCGAAGACAGCATCAACACATTGGGCTGGTTTGATACCGTCGATTCTCCCAGCAAGAATAAGATAGCCATGTGTCTTGATGAGCATCGTTACACAGCTTTTATCACACTGGAACCGGTCAATATGCCGCTGGGGGATATTGTGGCCGGGACATTCGATGATGAGCTGACGGCTTATCTGGAGAATTTATCGGCGGGCGACCGGGTTAACACGGAGCTGTTTATCCGTTTTGCCCACGAAATGGAAATGCGTGACATTTACAAGACGCCCTGGTATCCCTGGCAGTCCTGGGACAGCGAGCTCTATGTGGAAGCCTGGCGCCATGTGGTGACACTGGGCCGGGAGGTGGCCCCCAATGTGAAATGGGTCTGGTCGCCGAACCGGGCGGATGAGTTTACCATCCCCTATTATCCCGGCGATGACTATGTGGATTATGTCAGCATGTCTCTCAATGATGTGGCGGATCGTCCGTCCTTTGCAGAATTCTATGAAGAGATCGGGCGACGGGATTATCTGGAGGCCTATAACAAGCCGATCATCATCGGTGAATGCGCCAAGAGTGGTGCGGATCCCCAGGTGAGAGCGGACTATATAGCAGGAGCGCTGGATTTCATTCGGGATTATGAAGGCTGCATCGGCATCATGTTCTTTAATGAGGATGTTGAAGAGAGCCGTCAGTTCCGCTTTACGGATGAGCCCACCATTGTCGATACGTTTAATGAGCATGCGGCAACATGGAGCAGAAAATGAAGAAACGTCATTTTTCCAAATATCAGATCTTAACACGGGTCTGCACCATTCTGGCGATCCTGGCTTTTATTGCGCTGGGGTTCTGTTTGGAGGTGTTTTTATAGAGTGTTTGGTATTAGACATATGGGGGGATCAAGGAGGCAGTGAGAACTGCCTCCTTATTTGTTAAAAAAGTTTTAAAAAATTATATCTAAAATCGAAAATATTATATGGATGTTTTGATAGAAATGTTATAGTATTAATAAATGATGGAGTATAAGCATCTGTTATACACATCGGTTGCTGAATAACATGTCGGATAACCGATGTAAGATGCCATTTTTAAGGGAGTGAATATGCATCGATTAAGGAAAGGGCATTTCCGCAGGCTGACGGCGGTGCTGTTGGCAGCGGGCCTATTGACAACAACAACATTGCCCGTTCTGGCAGATCCTGCATTAGCGGATTCTGCAGCAGGTACGGCGGAGGCTGAGGCCGAATCAGATAGCGCATCTTTGGATGATGTGTCGCCGGATGAATCGGTGGTAGATGAGGACAATGAAGGTTATCCGGATGAACGTGATGAAACGGCAACCGGACAGCTCGCGGATGAGTCGGAATCGGAACTGACGGAAAATGAGTCACCGGAGGATATCATGAACGGAGAAGGTCAGGATCCCCCGGAAAACCCCGATGGGGATGACAGCACGGATCCGGCTGTGGATGATGAGATGGACATTCTGCCTTATCATGGGCTGCCGATTTTTGATATTCGTCTGGCGGATGGGGTGACCCTGGATCATCTGAACCAGTCGGATAAATGTTACGGATATGGTGCCACAACGGTGTCGATCGTGGATGAGGCTGATGAGACGGCCTGTCAGGATTTTTCTGATGTGGAAATCAAGGGCCGGGGCAACTGGTCATGGCGTCAGCCGAAAAAGCCCTATCAGTTAAAATTTAATAAGAAGGTATCGCTTTATGGTTTGCCAAAATCAAAAAAGTATGTGCTGCTGGCAAATTATTGCGATCCGACTTTGATGCGCAATGCGGTGACATTTGATCTGGCGGCAACGTTAGGCCTGTCACCCTCCGCTTATCGGTTTATCGATCTTTACATCAATGGTGAGTATCTGGGCAATTACATGCTTTGCCAGAAGGTTGAGGCAGGATCAAATTCCCTGGACTTACAGGATGAAAATGGTGTTATCGCTGAAATCAGCAACCATTTGAAAAAATGCCAGGCACATCCGGAAGAAAATGACGTCTATGGAGAAATGAGTTATGTGCCGCTGCGTTACACAGGGGAGCCTTGTACGGCTCGTACCGTTTCTCTGAAGGATGCGGTCAGCAAGGATGAGGTGATCGTAAATCAGGCGTTCGGCGATCTGGTTGAACGGATTTCCTGGCTTGAAGAAGCGGCGGATCAAGGCAACTGGGAAGCTATTGCATCGGCCATTGATGTGGAATCCTTTGCCGGGTATTATCTGATGTCGGAACTGACCGGGAACATTGATGCCCAGCGTTCCAGCTGTTATATCTATCGCGACGGTTATGATGATGTGCTCCATGCCGGACCGATGTGGGATCTGGAAATTGCTTATGGTAATTATTTCGATAAGCCCACACCCTATAACCTGACGGATTATGCGCTGATCTACAATGACCCTATGGGTCCCGTGACACGCATTTATTCGAATCTGATGAAGATCGAAGAATTCCGGGCTGTTGTGCGGCAGTTATGGGAAGATAAGCTTCTGCCGGCTATCGAAAATGAGTATGACCGCATTGATGAACTGGCGGCCACACTTGAAGAATCGGCGATGGTCAACAACGCACAGTGGGCGTTGCAGGATTTCCCGGAAGCTGTGACAAACCTTAAGACATTTATCCGGGCAAAGACAGAGTTTTTGAAGGTGTTCTTAAGTCCCAGTGAGCATCTGGAAAATGGCAGTTATCGGTTTGCTGTCGGTGATGATGCGTATTTGTCGATCAACGGTATCGATTCGGCCGTCGGCAGCACCATTTTCAATGTGACGGCACTTGATGGCGGCAGCTGCTACCTGATCCAGGATTATCTCGGCAATGTTCTGTCGGCCGTTAATACAAAAAATGAATTAAATCCGACCTCGACACTCATTTTTGATGAAGCTTATTTGTCTTCGGAAAATGATGTGACGGATGAGCAAAAATGGCTGATCGTCAAATGCGAGGACGGTACCTATGAACTGGTAAGCCGAAAGAATGGTATGTGTATCGGTGTCGGTGGCACCGGCATGGCTTATGGTTCAAAGGCACAGAGTTTTACAGCAGTTGAGCCGGTGAGAAATGCCGGAAATGTAGTGGAAGGCGGTGCGGTCCTGCCGGAGTACCTGTCAGGACAAGGTCGTTATGAAACGGCCGCAGCTATCGCCCGCATGGCCTTTAAGGGTGAGCAGCCCGAAACGGTGGTGCTGGTCACCGGGCAGAATTTCCCGGATGCGTTGGCGGCTAATGGTTATGCCGGTGCGCTGGAAGCCCCGCTTCTTTTGACGAAGACATCGCAGTTGTCGAAGGAAACGGAGGCACTTCTCCGAGAGTGGCCCTCAGTGAAAAAAGTGGTGATCGTCGGTCAGACGATGCAGCCCGCGGTGATTCGAAAACTGCAGGCGCTTGGTATCACGGATATAGAGATTATCGGCGGCAGCAACCGCTATGAGACAGCGGTGCGGCTGTGCCAGAAGGGCATTGTCCGGGATCTGTACAGCCGGGATTATTGCTTTGTGGCAACGGCGGCGGATCCGGCGGATGCTCTGTCGGCGGCCACCTGGTGCTATCAGCAGAAGATCCCGGTGCTCCTGACCAAAAAGAACGGCACGGTGGATGAGGCGACGGCTGAAATGCTGGCGCTGTTCAAAGAAGTCTACGTGCTGGGCGGCGAAAGCTGTGTGAGCACAAAAGCCATGGCAAGTCTTGGTTTTGAAGAAGGTGTCAATATGACACGTCTGTCAGGAACTGACCGATATGCCACATCACTGGCGATCGCGGAGGCTTATCTTGAAAAGTACGGCGGCGATGAACGCGCGTCCGTTGTCCTGGCCAAGGGGGCTTCGAAAAATTTCCCGGATGCCCTGTCAGGCGGGATGCTGGGTAAGCATCATGCGTTGACTGTGACGCTCCTGACAAAAGCGGAGGCACCGACCATCTATGAGAGCATCCGCAGTCTGAAGCAGGGGAAAGGCATCAGCCGGACCTATGTGCTGGGGGCAGCGGCCCAGGAGGCGGATATTCTGATTCGGATTCAAAATGCGCTGCGTTGAGGCCGACCCCTATGGGAAATATGGCTGAAAAATGGATGGTTTCTAATGCAAAAGTGAAGGAATCGTTAAAAATTCTAAAAGGCGCTTTCTTTCGGGAGCCCATCCGTTGCGTGGATTTGCTAAATAGAGTATGATAAAAAGGACTATTCCTATTTGATACTATAAGGGAGTAATTGATATGAAGAAAAAATTATTAGCGGGCCTTTTGTCGGCAGCAATGGCATTGGAACTGTTTTCAAGCCTTGCACTGGCGGAACCGACAGACAGCCCCGAAGCTCTGAATGGGGACACAGAGGTCATTGAGATGGATCCGACCGGTTCCCATCTGGAAATCGACGGCGTGGCCTATACCGTCACAAGCCTCACAACCTGTGAGATCCAGTCTGTGGTGGAACCGGGTGAGGTCTTTGAAATCCCGTCCACGATCACGACGGAATATGAAGAAACCTATACCGTTACCGGCGTGGCTGAGAATGCCTTCTCCGGTGCCGCTGGTCTTAAGAAGCTGATTATTCCGGCCGAGCTGACAAGCTTTGGCGGCGGATCACGTCTGGCCGATCTGGCCGAGATCGTTGTCAAAGAAGGCAATGAATCTCTCTTTGTCAGAAATGGCGCTCTCTATGAAAAGACTGAGGACGGTCTGGAACTGGTGCTTTACCCGTCCGCTGCCGGCAAGGATGCCTTTGCCGTGGCCGCCGGCACAACAGCTATCCGGGCCAGAGCCTTCTATGGTGCTCAGAAGCTGACAAAGGTCTATGTGCCGGCCAGCGTCAAGGCCATCGGCAGCGAAGTTTTTGCTGATTTCATTCAGCCCTCTGCCATTGCTCTGGATATGGAAAAGGCTCCGGAAACACTGGGTGAAAAGGCTATCAGCCTGACTGTGGCTTCCGATAACGTGCTGTATCTTCAGAACGATGCTGTTCTTGAGGAAATGACAGAGCTTCAGCCGGATTTTGCCGGTGAGTCCGCCCTCACCATCGTGACAGAGGGGATCCCGGAAGATATGAGCGCTCTGGCAGCTCTGGATGAGGATGCCATGAACGGTGCCCCCAGCGGCCCGAATCAGCCCATCACCGATCTGGCTGAAGGCTGGTATGTCATCACGTCAGATCTTTCTGAGATCTCAGCTACCTATGCTCTGGATATCGAAGCCGGTGCCGGCAGTGCCACAAAGGATGCCAACGCCGATATCTTCGCTCTCGACAGCACTAACGTGCTGGATTCCCAGCTCTTCTATGTGATCGCTGTGGATGCAGCCAAGGGTCTGTATTCCTTTAAGCCCTTCGGTAATGACAAATATGCGCTTGACTGTGACAACGGGTCCGCC
This sequence comes from Lachnospiraceae bacterium, assembly GCA_030526195.1. Lineage (GTDB taxonomy): Bacteria > Bacillota > Clostridia > Lachnospirales > Lachnospiraceae > Chordicoccus. The sequence goes on along the minus strand of JAUNDG010000019.1, from coordinate 26,554 downwards.
AACCCGGGTACAAACATCCGCCAGCATAAATCAAACGGCACAGCAGCTCAGTGCTTCTACGTGCTGTCAACCGATACAGTCGATGCCTTCCAGCTGCGTGTGGCCAACGGCAACACCTGTATGACGGTTAAAGGCAACAAGGCTGTTGACGGTGCCAATGTCGAGCTTGGCACATGGGCCAATGCCCGCGGTCAGAAGTGGCTCTTCAACCCGGCTTCCCCCGATGCCCGGACAACCGGTGGTATCGCCGAAGGCTGGTACTATGTGGAGTCAAAGCTTCAGGATGATGCAGGCAACAGCTATGCTCTGGATATCGATAAGGGTTCCGGTACAACGCTGACACGTGCCAACCTTGACGTTATGAAGAAGGCCGCCGGCGCCGAAGCTCAGATGTTCTATATTAAGAAGGTTCTGAACAAAGCCGATCACTATCAGTTCGTCGCCAACTGTGCGATCCAGCGTGTCTTCGACTGCGAAAGCGGTGCTTATGTGAATGGCACCAACGTCCGTCAGTACAAATCAAACGGCACCATCGCTCAGGAATTCAAGGCCATCAAGAATGCCGATGGTACTTATGAATTCAAGAATGCTCAGGCCAATACCTGCCTGACGATCGAAAGCAAAACAGGTGTGCCGGCAGCAAAAGCCGCTGACGGCCTCAACGTCGCTCTTGGCACATGGCGTGGTCTTGACAGCCAGAAGTGGACACTGACAGATGCATCCGCCGATGTCAGAAGCATTGTTCAGCTGGATGAAGGCTGGTATACCATCAGCTCCGTCCTGACAGATACACTTTCCACACCGTATGCTCTTGATATTGACAACCATTCCGGTTCATCCGTTCAGGATGCCAACCTGGATATTTATCAGTACACAGTCGGCAAGGATTCCGAACCGCAGCTTTTCTATGTGACAAAAGTCGATTCCGGCCGCTACACCTTCACCCCCTGGGGTGCCCGTACCCGTGTGTTTGACTGCAAGGACGGTTTACTGACACCGGGCACCAATGTCCGTCAGCATAAGGCTAACGGCACAGCCGCTCAGATCTTCACAGTTCTGGCTAATAAGGATGGTTCCTGCTCCATTAAAATGGCAGATTCCGCTTCCTGCCTGACGGTTGTGGACGGCTCCGGTAATATCGCCACAGAAGGTAGCAACGGCGCTAACGTCCAGTTGGGTGCCTGGGCTGATGCCGATGCTCAGAAATGGGCCTTTGTAAAGTCCACTACACGTAACTTCGCCGATACCAATCTGGCGAAGGGTATCTATGAAATCCATACAGGTGCTGGCTCCACAAGCGCATCCGACACCTCAACCAAGACTCTGACAATCGGCAATCCGGAAATGAGATCCGGCAGCAACATCCAGATCAACAGCCAGAAGAATGCCGATACACAGAAATTCCTGCTGACACCGGCAGGCAACAGCAAGTATTACATCACAAACCTGGCATCCGGTAAGGCTGTCGGTCTGGCGGGTGGCAAGGCAGCCAACAACACCAATGTTGATATCGGCCATATGTCTTATGCCAGCTCACAGCTGTGGACCATTAAGAAGGACAGCGAAGGTTACTATCGTCTGTATTCTGAATTAAAGCTTAACGGCACCACACCGCTGTGTATGGACGTTGAGAACGGTAAAGATGAAGAAAACCGCAACGTTCAGATCTATCAGGAAGCCTTCTCCAAAAGCATGGCTCAGAGATGGATCATCGTCCCGTCAACAGCCGGTTTACCGACAAACGGTACTTATGAAATCGCTTCTGCTGTCAAGGCTGGTCGTACACAGATCTTTGATACACCGGCTCGAGCCACAACCGAAGGTCTGCAGTATCAGATCTATCTGAAGAAGAAGATCACGTCTCAGATGTTTAATATCACCGTTTCCGGTGATAAGGCCACCATGCAGAACCTGCGCACCAACAAATATGTCGGTGTTTCCTCTAACAAGGTTGTTCAGCAGACATCCGCTTACCAGTGGCAGGTCGTGCCCACCGGTGATCTTGATGGTTCTGTCTATCTGAAAGCCAAAGACGGCCGCTACATCACCACCACAGGCAACAGTGCTGCTGACGGCACACTGATCGTGCTGCAGAGTTCACCCAGCGCCGGTTCCAAGTGGATCCTGAACAAGACCTCTGTGGCCAACGGCTGGAATAATCTGAATGGCACATTTTACTACTACAGCAGCGGCAAGCCGCTGAAGAGCGCTTATATCGGCAATGCTTTCGTTGACAAGAACGGCGCCCTGTGGACAGGCTGGCACAGAGTTTACCAGTCCGGTGGTGTCTTCAAGGAAGGCTACTATTACTATTGGGATGGCAAGAACGGCGGTGCCCTGGATGCCAGACCGTGGATGATGTCCTCAACCAAGTGGCAGAAGGTCGCGAAGAACAACATCCTGATCAACAACCATAACAACTACAAACGGATCAACCAGACCGGTATCAATACCGCTTACGGTTTGATGATCGATACCGTGAACTGCTGGATCATCGTCCTGGCCACATATCCGGGTACAAACGCTTACAACACTCCGGTCTGTGCCTTCAAGATGTCTCCGGGTCTGCCGCCCAATGACACGAACCTTGGTAACTCTTATGTTCGTGCTCAGAAGAACTGGCAGGAACTGATGGGTCCGTCCTATGGTCAGTACGTTTCTCTGATCAACACCACAGACGGTGAATACATCCACTCCGTGGCCTGCGGTTATGCCAACGACCACAACCTGGATGCCGGCACCTACAACCTGCTGGGTCAGAGAGCTTCTCATGGCTGTATGCGTGTCGCCGTCAGAAACGCTTTCTGGATCTACGCCTACGTACCGATCGGTTCTCCGGCATGGATTCGCGCCGGCGAATATCCGATGATCACAGGTATCGTGCCGCAGCCGAAGATGACAGGTTCAACACCGGTCGACCCGACTGACCCGGCCTACACAGGTAACTACGGTTATACCGATACCAGAAACTACTATGGCGGTTACTATCTGCCGTAAAAAGTGACAGACAGCCCCTGGCTGCCCATCACGCACAACAAAAGTGTTATGCAAAAGAATGGTGTGAAACCCTCACACCATTCTTTTTTTTGCCGAAAAATCATGGTATCATCAAAGAAGGTGAACTGCAGCAAGCATTCCCCCGCTTCAAAGACGCAGAGTCTTAAGCGAGGGTTACGGGGGAAGCTTGCATCAGCAGGGGTAAAAGCCCCTGCTGATGGGCTACCGAAGGTAGCTGCGGTTCACGAGCAAGTAGCGAAGTGGATTGCGAGTGTCCGCTTTACCGATAGAAAGCCGTCCTTCGCGTCGTATAAGTTACATCTTGAGCGATTGGTCCTTCGCTTCAAAGACGGAGTGTCTGACGAAGAAGGATGGTGGTATCTCTCGTAAGAAAGGAGTATACAATGGGTTCAATTAAGAAAGCGGGTAATGGTGTTGCCGAAGCCTTCGAGGCCGGTTATAAAGCGGCCAGAAGAAAAACCGGTGTTTTAATGACCAGAGAATTCACACCGGCTCAGAAATGCATCATCCTGGGAGCCGTTCTGGCACTGGGTGTGGTGATCGGCCTTCTGATTGCCAAGATTTGGAACAAAGACCGCGATTACGATTATGATGATTTTGAAGAGTTCGAGGCGTTCGAAGATTGAAAATTATTTCCTGGAACGTAAACGGACTGCGGGCTGTTCTGAAAAAAGGGTTTGAGGAGATTTTTGCCGGCTTTGATGCAGATGTGGTCTGTCTGCAGGAGACAAAGCTCCAGGCCGGTCAGGTGGAGCTCTCCCTCCCGGGCTATGAACAGTATTTTAATTATGCCGAAAAGAAAGGGTACTCCGGGACCGCCATTTTCACGCGGATCCCGCCGCTGGCGGTGACCTACGGTATCGGGGACCCGATCCATGATACGGAAGGGCGTGTCATAACGGCTGAATTTGAAGATTTCTATCTTGTGACGGTGTATACCCCCAACTCACAGGATGGCTTAAAACGTCTCGATTACCGCATGCAGTGGGAAGAGGCGTTTTTGAGGTACTTAAAAAACCTGGAGGCGGTCAAACCGGTGGTCTTCTGCGGTGATCTCAATGTGGCGCACACGGAGATCGACCTGAAGAATCCCAAATCAAACCGCCACAATGCGGGTTTCTCCGATGAAGAACGTGAGAAAATGACGGTGCTGCTGGACAGCGGTTTCATTGATACCTGGCGGTATTTTAATCCGGACACCCGGGATGTGTATTCCTGGTGGTCCTACCGTTTCCATGCCCGTGAAAAAAATGCCGGGTGGCGCATCGATTACGTGATCGTATCGGAGGCGCTGAAGGATCGGCTGGTGGCAGCGGATATCCTGACGGATATTTACGGTTCGGATCACTGCCCGGTGGCGTTGGAGTTGTCATGAGGCAGCGGATAAAGACGGATGGAAGGGATCGAGAGCAAAGCCTCTCGGCGATGACCGAAATAGTAGCTGAATCGGTCGCTGAGTCAGGCACCGAGTCGGTTGCGGAATTGACGAACGATCTGCCGGACATAGCTCAACCGATCAAGTGTGTCAGTATGACCGAAGAGGCGGCGGACCATTGGCCGCAGCCGGGCACTAATGTGATGTATATGGTGCGCTGTGCCGATGACACCCTGTATACCGGGTGGACCAACGATATGAAGAAGCGCATCGCAGCCCACAACAGCGGCAAAGGGGCGCGCTATACCAAGACGCGGCGACCGGTCACCCCGGTTTATTACGAAATATGGGCCACAAAGCAGGCGGCGATGAAGCGGGAGGCTGCGGTGAAGAAACTGTCCCGTTCAGCGAAACTTGCGCTTTTTTGTCCGGCTACAGGTCGGGACGCTGCCACGGCGCGATAGAAACCAACGCCGGTGATGTCTGGCCATACCGACAAATAAATGGTGCTGATACTGCGATCAGCACCGAAAAAAGAGACACCGGCGATGACGGTTTGCACCGGTGACATGCGGCAGAGCAAGAGCCGCATGAAGGAGATGTTAGATATATGAAAGAGAAAATGCGCCCGGTCTACATTGTCGGGCATAAAAATCCGGATACAGATTCCATTTGTTCGGCGATCGCTTACGCCGACATTAAAAACAGAACAGATGAGGGGTTCTTCCGGGCCATGCGGGCCGGTGAAACCAATGAGGAAACGGAGTTTGTCCTCCGTTATTTTGATGTGCCCCGTCCCGGCTATCTGCCGGATGTGGGGACCCAGGTTCGGGACATGCAGTTCCACGAAACCCCCGGCGTCGACGAACACATTTCCGTAAAGGAAGCCTGGGATCAGATGGGCACGGCGGGGAGCCGCACACTGCCCATCACAGATGCCAACGATAAACTGAAGGGCATCATCACCATCGGTGACATTGCCAATTACTATATGGATGCGCAGTCCATGACGGCTCTGGCGGAGGCCAGAACCCAGTACCGGGCCATCGCCCGCACCCTGCAGGGCACGGTGGCGGTGGGCAATCCCCACGGCTATTTCGTGAAGGGCAAGGTGCTGGTGGGGGCCGCGCTGCCGGAACAGCTTAAGGAAGCCATGGATCCCGATGACCTGGTGATCCTGGGCAATCGGGAGGATGCCCAGCTGATGGCCATCGCCTGCGGCGCCAGTTGTCTGGTGCTGTGCCTGAGTGATGCGGTCTCAGAGCGGGTGCGTCAGGCAGCGGATGAAAAGGATTGTGTGGTCATCGTCACAAAGCTTGACACCTACACAGCCGCCCGTCTCATCGGTCAGAGTATCCCCATCGATCACTTGATGACCCGGGAGGGCATCATCTGCTTCCACACCGATGATTTCGTGGATAATATTAAGGAAACCATGGGGCGTGTGCGTCATCGTGACTTCCCGGTGCTGGATCGTCGCGACCGTTACATCGGCACTGTTTCCAGACGAAACCTCATCAATGTGACACGCAAAAAAGTCATTTTGGTGGACCATTCCGAGATGTCCCAGGCCGTTGATAACCTGGAACAGGCGGAAATCCTGGAGATCGTGGATCATCACCGCATCGGGACTGTGGAGACCCGCCAGCCGGTGTATTTCCGTGGGGAGCCGGTGGGCTGCACCGCCACCATCATCAATCGCATTTACCATGAAAAACATCTCGATATTGAGCCCACCATCGCGGGGCTTTTGTGCGCGGCCATTCTGTCGGATACGCTGATGTTCCGATCCCCCACCGCCACGGTGCTGGATGAGATCGCGGCCCGGGAACTGGCGCAGATTGCGGGGATCGACCTGGAAAAATTCGCAGAAGCCATGTTCAAAGCCGGCTCCGACCTGTCTCACAAGACAGCGGAGGAGATCTTCTATCAGGACTTCAAAAAGTTCGTTTTCGGCACCACCGTATTCGGTGTTGGTCAGATCAGCTCCATGAGTCAGGAAAATCTGGACAACATCCGGGAGCGGATCATCCCCATGATGCGGGAGGAATGCGGCAAAAACGGCATCACCATGGTCTTCTACATGCTGACCAACATCATGACGGAAGATACGGAACTGCTGTATTTTGGGGACGGTGCGGAAGCGCTGATCGCGGAGGCCTTCAAGATCACCGCCGAGGGCGGCAGCTGCGTTCTGCCGCAGGTGGTATCCCGTAAGAAGCAGCTGATCCCGGCCATGATGGACGCTCTGCAGAACACGTAATTCTTATGAGAAAATGAGGCATACTTATGGCAAAACAGGAATGGAAGCCCGGCAATATGCTGTATCCGCTGCCGGCGGTCCTTGTCAGCACCCGCAGCAAGGCGGGGCAGGATAATCTGATGACAGCGGCCTGGGCCGGCACGATCTGCTCGGATCCCGTCATGCTGAGCATTTCCGTGAGGAAATCCCGTCTCACCTACGAGACCATCATGGAGACCGGCTGTTTTGTGGTGAACACCACCACGGAGGAGATGGCTCTGGCCACGGACTACTGCGGTGTCCGTTCCGGTCGGGATGAGGATAAATGGGTCACCATGAAGCTGGAAAAGGAGGAGGCCACCCACATGGATTGCCCCATGTGCGCCGCTTCGCCGATCTGCCTGGAATGTGTGGTGAAGGAGAGCAAAGATCTGGGGTCCCACACTATGTTCATCGCGGAGGTGGTGGCTGTTCACGCCGATGAACAGTACATCAACGAGAACGGGCGTTTTTGTTTCAACAAGTCGCACCCTCTGGTTTACTCCCACGGGGAGTATCACGCCCTTGGAAAATATATCGGAAAATTCGGATATAGTGTGCGTAAGAATCAGAAAAAGAAGAAAAGAACGCTTGAAAAGCGTGCTAAATTCCGTAATAGTTCGACGACCAAAGTTTAGAAAATGTTAAATATTGTTTACAAAGAGATACACATGCTCTACAATAAAAACATCATCGTGCATCATGCGCGCAAAAACTGAGGTTATATGAAACAGTATATTATCAAAGGCGGGATTCCGCTGGTTGGGGAAGTGGATATAGCCGGGGCCAAGAATGCAGCTCTGCCCATCATTTCCGCAGCTATTATGACGGACGAAACTGTCACGCTGGAAAATCTGCCGGATGTGAATGATACCAATGTGCTTCTGGAGGCGATCCGCAATATCGGCGCTCAGGTCGATCGTGTGGACCGTCATACTGTGCGGATCAACGGCTCCACAATCTGTGATTGTGCGGTCGGTTATGAATGCATCAAAAAGATCCGGGCATCTTATTACCTGATCGGGGCTTTGCTGGGGAAATGCAGCAAGGCGGAGGTTCCGCTTCCCGGTGGCTGTAATATCGGCTCCCGTCCCATCGATCAGCACCTCAAGGGCTTCCGGGCCATTGGGGCTAATGTTGATATTAAGTACGGGAAGGTGATCGCCAACTGCTCCCATATGCATGGCGCTCACATTTTCCTGGATACCGTCTCTGTCGGTGCCACCATCAACATCATGATGGCTGCCTGCCGGTCAGAGGGTCTGACCACCATTGAGAACGTGGCCAAGGAACCCCACGTGGTTGACGTGGCCAACTTCCTCAACAGCATGGGGGCCAACATCAAAGGGGCCGGCACCGATGTGATCCGTATCCGCGGTGTTGAAAAGCTCCATGGCTGCACTTATTCCATCGTGCCGGATATGATCGAGGCCGGGACTTACATGATGGCCGCTGCCGCCACCCGCGGCGACGTGGTGGTGCGCAACGTGATTCCGCGTCATCTGGAAGCCATCACCGCCAAGCTGATGGAAATCGGCTGCGAGATCGAAGAGGGCGATGACTCTCTGCGTGTCGTGGCCAAGAGACGTCTGCGGAGAACACACGTCAAGACACAGCCCTATCCGGGTTATCCCACCGATATGCAGCCGCAGATCGCGGTGCTGCTGTCCTTATCGGAAGGCACCAGTGTCGTAACGGAAAGCATTTTCGAAAATCGCTTTAAATATGTGGATGAAATGACCCGTATGGGGGCCCAGATCAAGGTCGAGGGCAACACCGCCATCATCGATGGCGTGGAGGGTCTGACTGCCGCCCGTATTTCCGCACCGGACCTGAGAGCCGGGGCCGCTATGGTCATTGCCGGTATGGCAGCGGAGGGCTTCACGATCATCGACGATATCGAGTATATCAAGAGAGGCTACGAGGATCTGGACAAGAAACTGCGCATCCTCGGCGCTGAGATCGAAGAGGTGGAAACAGAACGGGAAATCCAGAAATTCAAGCTGACCGCCGGTTGATTATGACACAGAACCTATCCGATGTGATGTCGGAGCAGGGCATTTTCTTATTGACCGGGTCAAGGTGCGGTTAACTCAGCCACCCGGTACCGACCCGGGGTCGATGATGATCGGTTTGAGAAACCGCGGCGCACGTATGAATGGACATGACACAAACAGAATCATCCTATAAGAATTGCCGCCTTTGCGCCAGAAATTGCGGCATTGATCGAACTTTAAGAGCAGGCCGATGCGGTATGACGAACAAGATCACAGCCGCCCGGGCTGCTCTTCATATGTGGGAAGAGCCCTGCATCTCCGGCACAAACGGGTCCGGGACGGTGTTCTTCTCCGGCTGCCCGCTGGGCTGCATTTTCTGCCAGAACCGGCCCATCGCTCTGGGCAAAAGCGGCAGTGAGATAACCATCGAGGAACTCAGCGCCATTTTCTTAAAGCTGAAGGACCAGGGGGCTCACAACATCAATCTGGTGACGCCGACCCACTTTGTGCCCTCCATCGTTGAGGCGGTGGCCATGAGTCGGCAGCGGGGCCTTGATCTGCCCATTGTGTACAACACGGGCAGCTACGAGCAGGTGGAAACCGTGCGGATGCTGGCGGACACGGTGGACATTTTCCTGCCGGATCTTAAATTTTATGAAAATGACACGGCGGATCGCTACGCCAAAGCACCGGATTACTTCGAGGTAGCGACGGCGGCGATCGCGGAAATGGTCAGGCTGGCCGGCCCGCCCATTTTCGAAAATGGACTGATGAAGCGGGGCGTGATCGTGCGGCATCTCATTATGCCGGGGCACACGAAGGGGGCCATCGCCATTCTGGAGCACCTGAAAGAGCGCTTTGGCGACAGCATTTTCATCAGCCTGATGAACCAGTACACCCCGATGCCCGGGATCGAGAGCCATTTTCCGGAGCTGGGGCGCACGCTGACAAAACGAGAATACGCAAAAGTCATGAAGGCCGCGCTTGATATGGGCATCACCAATGCCTTTTACCAGGAGGGCAGCACGGTGGGGGAGAGTTTTATTCCTGCCTTTGACGGAAAGGGGATCACCCATGAGTGATTATATTGTAAGAGCAACCGCCGGCGACGGCATGATCCGCGCCTTTGCGGCAACCACACGGGACCTCACCGAGGAGGCCCGGCGCATCCATGATCTGAGCCCGGTGGCATCCGCGGCTCTTGGCCGGACACTGACCGCCGGCGCCATGATGGGTGTGATGATGAAAAATGACGATGACCTCTTAACCATCATTTTCGACGGAAATGGGCCTATCGGCGGCATTACCGTGACGGCTGACAGTCACGGCAATGTGAAGGGCTACGTGAAGGAACCCGGCGTGATGCTGCCGCCGAATGCTCAGGGCAAGCTCGATGTGGGCGGCGCCGTGGGCCAGGGTATCCTGCGCATTATTCGGGATACGGGTCTGAGAGAACCCTATGTGGGCGAGGTGGCCATCCGCACCGGCGAGATCGCCGAGGATCTGACGGCTTATTTTATGGAAAGCGAACAGGTGCCCTCCGTTGTGGCGCTGGGCGTTCTGATGGATCGTGAAAAAAATGAGGTGCGCGAGGCCGGCGGGTTTATGATTCAGCTGATGCCGGATTGTCCGGATGAGCTGATCGACCGTCTGGAGGAGAAAATGGCGGGTGTGAGCTCCGTCACGGCCATGCTGCGGGACGGCATGACACCGGAAGCTATTCTCACGAGCATTCTCGGGGATATGGATCTGGAGATCAATGAGACACAGGCCACACAGTTTGCCTGCAATTGCTCCCGTTCCCGGGTGACCAAGGCCCTCATCGCGCTGGGCAGCGAGGAACTCAAGGACATGATCAACGACGGCAAGAGTGTGTCACTGGGCTGCGGCTTCTGCGGCAAGCAGTATGAATTCACGGTGGAGGACCTGAGGGTGCTGCTTATGGCGGCGCAGGGATAGGCATCCGATGCCGAGTAAGGTGAGACATCGCTTGATATAGCCGGAAGTGGGCGGCGATGGCGGTAATATTGTCGGTTTCAGACAGGCGCTGCGGCATTCCGGCCCGGAAAACGGCATAGGGACGGTGTTTGTTTGCCGGAAACAGAATTCGGGATTTGTCGCTTGACACCCTGAGAAGTGTTTGGTAAAAATATACGGTAAATAAATAAGGTCATGCTAACCTTTATTAAGAGACGGTGGAGGCACAAAGGGCCTGTGAAGCCGCGGCAACCTCTTGCGCAAGCGAAGTGGTGCCAACCTGAGCGAGCGATCGAACAATAAGGGACTTTGTAAATTCTGAAGGTTCGTTGGTTTGCAGCGGACCTTTTTATTACGGCCCGGACCGGAAAACCGGCGGGTCAGACTACAGTTGCGGCCGAAAGGCCGGGATCCATTTTCGAAGAAAGGAATTAAAAATGGAAAAGCTTTTATTTACTTCTGAATCAGTAACAGAAGGCCATCCGGATAAACTCTGCGATGCTGTTTCTGATGCTATCCTTGATGCCTGCATGGCACAGGATCCGATGAGCCGTGTTGCCTGCGAAACAGCTGCCTGCACAGGCTTTGTTCTCGTCACAGGTGAAATCACAACAAAGGCTCAGCTGGACGTGCCGGCTATCGTACGTCAGACTGTTCTTGAAATCGGTTATGATGCCGGTGAAAAGGGTCTGGATGGCAACTCCTGCGCCGTTATGGTCGCTCTTGACAAGCAGTCTGCCGATATCGCCATGGGCGTTGACAAGGCTCTGGAACACAAGGCCGGTTCTATGACTGACGACCTTGACACAGGTGCCGGCGACCAGGGTATGATGTTTGGTTATGCCACAAATGAAACTCCGGAACTGATGCCGTATCCGATCGCTCTGGCCCACAAGATGGCCCTGCAGCTGACAAAGGTTCGTAAGGACGGCACTCTGCCGTATCTGCGTCCGGACGGCAAGACTCAGGTCTCCGTTGAATATGATGAAAATGGCGCTCCGAAGAGACTGGAAGCTGTCGTTCTGTCCACACAGCATGATGCCGATGTGACACAGGAACAGATCCACGCTGACATCAAGAAATATGTCTTCGATGAAACTCTGCCGGCTGACATGATCGATGACAAGACTAAGTTCTTCATCAACCCGACAGGTCGTTTCGTGATCGGTGGCCCGCACGGCGATGCCGGTCTGACAGGCCGTAAGATCATCGTTGACACATACGGCGGTTATGCTCGTCACGGCGGCGGTGCTTTCTCCGGTAAGGACTGCACAAAGGTTGACCGTTCCGCTGCTTACGCTGCTCGTTACGTTGCCAAGAATATCGTAGCTGCCGGCCTGGCCGACAAGTGCGAAATCCAGCTGTCTTACGCCATCGGTGTTGCTCAGCCCACATCTGTCATGGTTGACACCTTCGGCACAGGCAAGCTGTCCAATGAAAAGCTGGTTGAAATCGTTCGTGAAAACTTCGACCTGCGTCCGGCCGGCATCATCAAGATGCTGGATCTGAGAAGACCGATCTACAAGCAGACAGCTGCTTACGGTCACTTCGGCCGTCTTGACGTGGAACTTCCGTGGGAAGCTACAGACCGCGTTGAAGATCTGAAGAAATATCTGTAATCGGAAGAAACGGATTATAGAATATATCCGGGTTGAATCGAGGTTGGCTTGATTCAATCGGACCTGATTCAAATAATGGTTTCATATATTTGAATGCACATGACGCCCCTTGCGAAAGCAAGGGGCGTTTTCTTGTTTCTGGGCATCGGAATCTGCCAGGGATTTTTGCTCCGATGCCAGCGCCCTTTAAAATAAGCCAATAAGTGCATCGGGATGGGGCTGAAGCCCCAAACCCGATGCCATGTCTGCCGAATGGAGGATGTACATATTGAAGCAAGATGATAAAATGAAAGAAAATGTCTTTTTTCAGGAGGTATCTTATGAACAAATGCTTGCGGAAATGCAGCTGCCTCATGCTGGCTCTGGTGATGATGATCGGGCTTTTGCCGCTGTTGCCGGCAAAGACAGTGGCAGCTGAGGAACAAACGGCTGCAATCTGGTTAAACACGCACAATGTCCTTTTAAATTCTGAAGGGACCGGCCGTGAAGGCGGCACCTATCATTATGATGCGGCGACCAGAACGCTGACGCTTGATAATTATAAGGGGCTGTCCATTCATGAGCAGGGGGCGGCTTCATTTTATACCAATATCCCGCTTACCGTGGTCCTGATCGGTGAAAACTATTTTCATTCCGGTGATGCCCGCATGGCGGATATCGAGGCGGATGTGACCTTCCGTGCCGGCTCAACGGATGCCAGCCTTTCAGCGGGTTACGGTCGTGGTATGGAAATCAAAAATGGCGCCACCGTTACCTGGCAGTCCGGTAATCTGACGTTCCAAAATGGTCTTGGCGATAACAATGAGAACTATGACCTTAATATTTCATACGACAGTTCCTTTGTTCTGAACGGCGGGACCATTAAAACCAATAGCCGTATCATAAGTTTGGGCCGTTACGTTCAGAATGGTGGTGTGATGTCGATCATGTCCACACTGACGAATCCCTCCAGTGGTGTTATCCTCTCATCAGGTTATGTTGGCGATAAGTATAAGGCCGGGACGGCCACTCTTAATGGCGGTCTTTTGTCATCTCGCGGGTATCTTCATTTCCAAAGCAGTTCGACGGGTATTTTTCTGAAAGGCGGTGAGCTGCGGGTTGAACATCCGACGACCGGTGCGCTTTCCGGCTATGCCACCCAAAACATTATTTTTGAGGAGTCTGCGTATACCTGTTACATGGGCCAGACTGCGGCTACTGCAGAGGTAAAATCATACTCGAAATATAACAACAGTAGAGATAGATTTGTCAACCTGGTGCCGAATCAGAGAAAGATTTCGGTCCAGTTCTACTATCCTGACAGCAACACTCCGGTAGTGCGCACATATAATGAGGGTGAGCGTATTGATATTAAGGCGCTGACAACGGAAGATTATGAGGTGCGTTATCTCACAAGCAGCGATAATCCTTACGCGGAATTCCCTTACTATTCCACCGCACCGGCTGATGGCAGTGTGCTTTATTGCCGTGGCTTCTCATCAAATCGACTGGCCGGTAGTGACCGTTATGCCACCTGCGCCGCCATTGCCGAACGGGCTTTCCGAGGGGAAAAACCGACAGAGGCCGTCATGGTGACCGGTAAGAAATTCCCGGATGCTCTGGCAGCTTCCGGCTTTGCCGGCGCTATGCAGATCCCGGTGTTGATGTCAGGCCTTACAAAGATTCCGGATCCGATCCTGAATCTCATGACGAATACCTGGGGTGGCAGCGTTAAGCACGTCTACCTCATCGGCATGGAATTTGAGCAGAACGTCATCAATCAGCTGCAGGGCATGGGCATCACAGTAGAACGTATCGGCGGTGCCGATCGTTATGCCACAGCCGATGCTATTTACGCTACCGGTGCCAATATGGGCATCTTCAGATCCAATTGCTGCTTCGTGGCCACCGGTAAGAAGGCCGCCGATGCGCTGTCAGCCTCAACCTGGGCTTACACCTTGGGCGCTCCCATGTTCCTGGTCAACGGCAAAGGCGAACTGACAGCCAAGGCCCGCAGCATCATCAGCGAAGGCCGCTTCGCCCGCGTTTACATTCTGGGTTCAGAATCCATCAATAATGATCGGATTTATGCCCAGGCTGACCTGATTGGTTTCAGTGCAGTCCGCCTTGGCGGCAAAGATCGTTTCCAGACATCGGCGCTGATCAATTATCAGTTTATGAATGCGTCTAATCCGGATACAGCCGCTGTTTCAGTCGGTAGAAAGCTGGGCAATTACACCACCATGACAGCCTTCGCAGCCGGTCGCGATGAAAACTTCCCGGATGCCCTGGCCGGCGGCCAGCTGGCTCACCTTTACGGGAAGACAGCCATGATGCTGGTATCCGCAAAAGAAACCAATAATGCCTACGCCGAAAACTATCTGAGGAATAAATCCATTTCAGAAAATGAAGTGTTCGTCCCGGCACCCAATGTCGTCGGCGACAACGACATGATGTTCATCCTCGGCGGTGAACCGGCCGTCGCCACATCCACCCAGCAGAGACTGGAAGGCGCGGCTCGCGGATACACCCTCGGTGGCGGCGTCGGCTGAGGCAGTTGAATGCCCCACATGAAGCACCGGCGAAGCCGGTTTTTGCTAGAAAGTATGGCTACAAAACAAACTCGCAGGTGCGCTTTCGGTGGATCGACACCGGCGAAGCCGGTTTTGGGTAGAAAGTATGGCTACAGAACAAACTTACTGATGCACGTTCTGTGGCTCGACACCGGCGAAGCCGGTTTTGAGGTCATAGTATGGTGATTTTCGAGCCGAAAAAATGGGGCTACACCGCGGATGCCTCTTTGGCATCGGTAGCAGTGCCCATTTTTAGCCGAATTTGACCGGTGAGCCATACTGGAAGGAAAAAATAGCTATCCGCGGTGTCAATATCTGAGAAAGAAGGCATGAAAGTACACCGCGGATAAGGGTTTTTCGAAACTAGCAGTGTCAGTCAAAATTTCAGCAGGGCCATTGGGCCCTGCTGTCTTGCTATCAGGACCCAAAGCGGTGTCAGAGCGTCAAGGGAAAGAATTGAGCAGGGCCATTGGGCCCTGCTGTCTTGCTAATAGGACCGAAAGCGGTGCCGTAGCATTAAGGAGAAGAATAGAGCAGGGCCATTGGGCCCTGCTGTCCTGCTATCAGGACCGTTTGCGGTGTCACTGCGTTCAGGAGAAGAATAAGAAAGCGCCCAAACCCTGTGGTGACGGGACCCTCGACGAGGCCGGTTGTTAACGGTCGCGCAGCGAGCGTGTTACAACCGCTGCACGAGGAGCGGAGCGGAAGCGTGTCCCGGAAGCACAGGGTACGGGGCGCTTTCTCTCTTTGACTCATGACAGCCGAGGCCACCGCTCCGCACGGTACAGGGTACGGGGCGCCCCTTCTCTTTGACTCATGACTGCCGAGACCCCTGCACATTTCACAGTTTGTTTAGACTCGCCCCCAACACCTTATGCTATAATGGGAACATCGAAACGGAGGCAGACTATGAAACTGAAAACACGACTTCTCGTCTCATTCCTGATGATCATTTTTGTGCCCCTGACATTGGGCATTGTGACCCTGGTGGGCGTCAGCATGCTGAAACTGGCGGAAATCGAAGCCCGCTTCGGCATCGATCTAAGCCACCTGACCCCGGAAGACAAATCCTCGGCGGTGGGCTTCATCCTGGTGCTGATCATCATTTTGTCCATCACAGCGGTTATCTTAAGCTCCTGGATCTACAACACCATTTCCGCACCGATCCTGCGTCTGTCAAAAGCCACTCGCAGCATCCGGGACGGCAATCTGGACTTCACTCTGAAGCCGGAGGGCTCGCCGGAAATGCGTGAGCTTTGCGAAGACTTCGAGGAAATGCGTAAGCGTCTCAAGCAGGCCAATGAAGAATCCGCTCGCTACGACCAGCAGAACCGGGAACTCATTTCCAATATCTCACACGATCTGAAGACCCCCATCACCGCTATCAAAGGTTATGTGGAGGGCATTCAGGACGGGGTGGCGGATACCCCTGAGAAAATGGAAAAGTACATCCGCACCATTTCCAATAAAGCCAACGAGATGGACCATCTCATCAACGAGCTGGCTTTCTATTCCAAAATCGACACCAACCGCATCCCCTACAACTTCAATCGGGTGTCCGTGAGGGAATTCTTTAACGATGCGGCTGACGAGCTTCGGCTTGAGCTGGAACAGAAAAACATCCGGTTCACCTACAACTGTCAGGTAGCCGAAGGCGTAGAGGTCATCGCGGATGCGGAGCAGATCCGCCGCGTGATCAACAACATCGTGAGCAATTCCGTGAAATATATGGATAAGTCGGAGAAATGCATTTCCCTGACCATCACGGATGAGGATACAGATATTCAGGTGGCATTGGAGGACAACGGTAAAGGCATCGCGGCCAAGGATCTTGGCCATATCTTTGACCGGTTCTACCGCACGGATTCGTCCCGCCACTCCACCCAGGGCGGCTCGGGCATCGGGTTGTCCATTGTGCGCAAGATCGTGGAAGACCACGGCGGTCGGGCCTGGGCCTCAAGCCGGGAAGGCGAAGGTACGGTGATGTATTTTGTATTGAGAAAGTATGAGGAAAATGTATGAGCAAGATTTTAATTATAGAAGATGAAGAAGCTATCGCCGATCTGGAGCGCGACTATCTGGAATTGTCCGGTTTTTCCGTTGACATCGAATATGACGGCGAAAAGGGTCTCGAGACGGCCCTCACAAAGGATTATGACCTGTTTATCCTGGACCTGATGCTGCCGGGTATCGACGGTTTTGAAATCTGTCGCCGCATCCGGGATCAGAAAAATACCCCCATCATCATGGTGTCCGCCAAAAAGGACGACATCGACAAGATCCGCGGCCTTGGCTTCGGCGCGGACGATTACATGACCAAGCCCTTCTCACCCTCCGAACTGGTGGCCCGTGTGAAGGCTCATCTGGCTCAGTACGAACGGCTCATTGCCAGCCGCGGCCCGAAAAATCATGTCATTGAAATCCGTGGCCTCAAGATCGACACCACCGCCCGCCGCGTCTGGGTCAACGGGGTGGAAACGCAGTTCACCACCAAGGAATTCGACCTGCTGACCTTCCTGGCGGAAAATCCGAACCACGTCTTCAGCAAAGACGAGCTGTTCCGCAAAATCTGGAACATGGAAACCATCGGCGACATCGCCACCGTCACGGTTCACATCAAAAAGATCCGCGAAAAAATCGAATTTGACACAGCCAAACCGCAGTACATCGAGACCATCTGGGGTGTCGGGTACCGGTTCCGCGTCTGACGGAGGCTGCCATGCATTTTTATGATCAGAACCCCGAGACCATGCGCCTCGAAGACAAGCTGCAGGCCTATGCCGCCTCCGATGACTACGGGTTTCACATGCCCGGTCATAAGCGTCAGACCGCAGCCAATCCATTTCTCGGAAATGAGCTGGCGTTAGCCTCCATTGATATCACAGAAATCCCCGGCTTTGACGATCTCCATGAGCCGGAGGGCATTTTAAAAAATGAAATGGCGGCGGCCGCCAAGTTTTACGGCACAAAAGCCACCATTTTCTCAGTGAACGGGTCAACGGCCTCGAATCTGGCCGCCATCAGTGCGGCGGTGCCCTTCGAAGGCCATTTTCTCTCAGCAGAAAACTGTCATCGGTCGGTGCCCCATGCCATTATGCTGCGGCATTTGAAAAACCGACCGCTTAAGACCATGCCATTTTTGACAGATGTCCCCGGGGGCATCGATCCTTTAAGTGTGCGGGAAGCCCTGAAGGCCCAGCCGGCCGCGGCGGTGATGATCACGTCCCCCACCTACGAAGGGGTGGTGTCGGATGTGGCGGCCATCGCCGAAGAAGCCCATCGGGCCGGGGCATTGCTCATCGTGGATGAAGCCCACGGTGCTCATTTTTCCCGGCATCCCGCATTTCCGGTATCGGCGGTGAAGTTGGGCGCGGACCTGGTGGTCCACAGTCTGCACAAAACCCTGCCGTCCCTCACCCAGACCTCGGTGCTCCACAATGTGTCGGGCCGGGTGTCGACGGACAGTCTCATGGAGTGGATGGATGTGTATGAATCCTCCAGTCCGTCTTATATTTTGATGGCCTCCATCACCTCCTGTCTGCACACCATCATGGATCAGCGGGAGGCTTACTTTGCGCCCTACGTCGAGCGCCTGCTGGCCTGCCGGGAAAAACTGGCGGGTTTAAAGCACCTGCGTCTCGTGACAAAGGAGACGCTGTACGATCCCTCCAAGCTGGTGATCCACACCGAGGGCACCGCTCTCGATGGTCCTGCCCTGGCGGAGATCCTCCGAACCAAGTATCATCTGGTGATGGAGAAAGTGACGCCCCATTATGCGCTGGCCATGACATCCGCCGCGGATACGGCGGAAGGCTTCGAGCGGCTGGAGCGGGCACTTTTCGAGATTGATGCGACATTATGATCCTGCAACAGCAGCCGACCACAGGCGATCGATGCTGCCGAATGTCGATGACAGCAGCCGTTGCTGTTGTGTGAGGTAGCGGACCAATACTGCGTCGGCTGGGTGAATCGGCGTGACAGGCACGATCGCTGAGAGCCCCGGCAGCCCCATTTTCGAAAAAATGAGGCATCGGCTGCGCAGTGTGACGGGCTGACCGCGACGGATCCGTGCGCGATATATTAATGAAAAAGGAAGACATGCCTCATGGGCTATATTTTCTATATTATGGGGAAATCCGCTTCCGGCAAGGATATGATCTACCGCCGGCTGATGGAGGAGAATACCCTGGGACTTGAAAAACTGGTGCTGTACACCACCCGGCCTATTCGTGCCGGCGAGGCGGACGGCCGGGAATATTATTTCACCGATGAAGCGACCCTGGTGGCCATGCGGGCCCGGGGGTGCGTCATCGAGGAGCGGACCTATGAGACCGTGGCCGGGCCCTGGACTTATTTCACGGCGGATGACGGCAAGATCGATCTTACGGCCCGCCATTATCTGGCCATCGGCACCCTGGAATCCTATCGGAAGATACGGGAATGGTTCGGGGCGGACCGAGTGATCCCCCTCTACATCGAGGTGGAGGACGGAGAGCGGCTCATGCGGGCCATCGCCCGGGAACGGCAGCAGGATTCTCCCAACTATCGGGAACTGTGCCGCCGCTTTCTGGCGGATGCGGAGGACTTTTCCGAAGAAAATGTCGCTGCCGCCGGCATCACCACGCGTTTTCTTAACGACGGGACCCCGGAAGAGTGCTGTCGCAAGGTTGAAGAATACATCGGCGCTATGCTATAATATTGTGTCCGATTATATTTTCGAGTAGTCGCATCGCGTGTTTATGGTATTGCAAGACAAAACCCATCGGCGCGCGGTATAGAAACGCATGAGGGTCTGATTGAGGCATCATGCGCGATTCGTGTCTTATCGGACGAAACGGACGGGATGCGTAAACGGGCTACGTGTGATGAGTGTCTCGTCGGCGATGAAACGATAACAAAAAGAAATGACAAGGAGTGCTGATAATGCAGGATATGGGATTTAACAGCGTGATCGGCCACGAAGATATCATTCATCATTTTCGGGCGGCATTGACCACGGGGAAAATTTCACATGCCTATATTTTGGCCGGGGACAAAGGCTCCGGCAAGAAAATGCTGGCGGGCATTTTTGCGGCGGCGCTCCAGTGCGAGGATCGGGAGTCGGATCCCTGCTATCAGTGCGAATCCTGCCGCAAGGCCCAGCACCAGAATCATCCGGACATCATCCGTCTTGTGCATGACAAGCCGGCCACGATCTCCGTTGATGACATCCGGGAGCAGGTGGTGGCAGCGGCGGCCTTAAAGCCCTTCGAAAGCCGCTATAAGATCTTCATCATCGGCGATGCCGAGAAGATGACACCCCAGGCCCAGAACGCACTGCTCAAAACCATCGAAGAACCGCCCGCTTATGCGGTGTTCCTTCTGCTGACCCAGTCCCTTGAGGCGCTGCTGCCCACCATCGTATCCCGGTGCGTGACACTGAACCTGAAGCCTCTGCCGGACCGGAAGATCGCGGAGTACCTCATGGCGGTCCATCACATTCCGGCCTATGATGCGGAAATTGCCGCCGCATTTTCTCAGGGCAGCATCGGACGCGCCCGGGAAGTGGTGCTGGAAGAGAATTACATGGTTAAAACCGAGGAAACCATTAACCTTCTGCGCCGCATCAACAAGTGGACCATGAAGGAAATGGTGGATTACCTCAAGACCATCACATCTGAAAAACTTAACATTCAGGACTATCTCGACATTCTGCGTCTGTGGTTCCGGGATGTTCTGATGTTTAAAGCAACTAAAGAAATCGACAATCTGATATTCAAGAAGGAAATGAAGGATATCAGAGAGCAGGCAGTCAAATGCTCTTACGAGGGGCTGGAGGATATCCTCCGCAGCATCACCCGGGCCGAGGAACGGCTGAGAGCCAATGTGTCATTTGAACTGACCGTGGAACTGCTGCTTCTTTCAGTCAGGGAGAATATGAATGGCTAGAATTATCGGCGTTCGGTTCCGTCATGCGAGCAAAATGTATTATTTTGATCCCAACGGCCTGGACATCAAATACAATGACGCGGTCATTGTGGAAACAGCCAGAGGCATCGAGTACGGCAAAGTTCTGGTGGCCCCGATGTCACTGGAGGATGACAAGATCAAGCAGCCTTTAAAGCCGGTCATCCGTCTGGCAACAGAAGAGGATACCCGCAAGGCTCAGGAATATGAAATCAAAGAAAAGGAAGCGCTGTTTATCTGCCGCGAAAAGATCCGCGAACGTGAGCTGGATATGAAGCTGATCGCCGCAGAATACGCTTTTGACGACAGCAAGCTGCTGTTTTATTTCACAGCTGACGGCCGGATCGATTTCCGGGAACTGGTCAAGGACCTGGCGGGCATTTTCCGCCGCCGCATCGAGCTGCGCCAGATTGGCGTCAGAGATGAGACCAAGATCCTGGGCGGTATGGGCGTCTGCGGCAGACCGCTGTGCTGCCACACTTATCTGAGCGATTTTGCCCCGGTGTCCATCAAGATGGCCAAGGAGCAGAATCTGTCCCTCAACCCCACCAAGATCTCCGGTTGCTGCGGCCGCCTTATGTGCTGCCTCAACAACGAAGCCGAGACCTACTGCGAGCTGAAGAAGGGACTGCCGGTGAAGGGCGATCAGGCCACCACACCGGAGGGCCGTCACGGCGAGGTTCTGTCTGTCAACATTCTGCGTCAGACCGTGAAGATCGTGGTGGATATGGATGATGATGAGAAGGACCTGCAGGAATTCCATGTGTCCGAGATCAGCTTCATCCCCCATTCCAAGAAGAACAAACAGCAACAGCAGCCGAAGAAGAAGACCGAGGCTGACAAAGCTGAAGGCAAGACCGCTGAG
>JAUNDG010000019.1:0-4824 GCA_030526195.1 Lachnospiraceae bacterium | reverse complement strand
GCTGAGGCTGAAGACGAAGGTCTTGAGGCCCCCACACAGCCCATTTTCGAAAATGAGTCTGATGAGGGCGCCCGTGAGGGTGGTGAAAAACGCCGCCGCAACCGTCGTCGCCGCAACCGCCGCGAGGATCGGGGCGAACAGGCCGGAGGCGAAAATGATGCCCGGCACGATGAGGCCACAGGCGAAGGCCGCCGCGCTGACAATGGCGAGGGCCATGAGGATGGCGAACGGGCCGATCGGCCGCGCCGCCGTCAAAGGCCGAACCGTCGTCATGACAACGGGGAAGCCCAGGCTGAAGGCGGACAGACTGCCGGCAACGGGGCTGACCATGAAGGCGAAGGCTCCGGCGAGGGCGAAGCCGTGAAAAAGAAACGGCGTCGTCGCCACAGAAGAAAAAAGACAGGTGAGGGTGCTCCCGGCGAGGGTGGCGCTGCACCGGAAAAAGCGGAATAACGAATCATGACACTACGTCTTGATGATCTTCAGAACGGCTATCATCTCTGGCAGGACCCCGAGGGGTTCTGCTTCGGGATCGATGCCGTTTTGTTGGCTCATTACACACAATTAAGAAAACATGATCGGGTGCTGGACATGGGCTGCGGCAACGGCATTATCCCGGTGCTGCTGACCCGGTATGCCCCGGAGGACGTGCACGTCACCGGCCTGGAGATTCAGGACGGGGCCTTTGCCCTGGCGCAGAAAAATGTGGTGCATAATAAACTCGAGGATCGGATCACGATCAGGCAGGGAGACCTGAAGACAGCGGGCACCACGTTCGGAGACGGGGCCTTTCACGTGGTCACCTGCAATCCGCCCTACTGGAAAAAGGGCAGCGGCTACGTCAGCGACGGCTCCGCCCTGGCCATCGCCCGCCACGAAATCCTCTGTGATCTGGAGGATGTGATCACGTCGGCGGCGAAGGTACTCAAATCAAAGGGGCGCTTTTTCATGATCCATTCCCCGGAGCGTATTCCGGAGATGATCCGGCACATGGCTAAGTGTCATCTGGAAATGAAAACCATGCGGCTCATCCATCCCTACGCGGACAAAGCCCCCACCATGGTGCTCATCGGCGCCGTTAAGGGTGGCAATCCGGGGCTGAAGGTGGAAAAACCGCTGGTGGTTTATGAGCCGGACGGGACCTACACCCCGGAAGTGCTCGCCATTTACGGGAAGGATGGGCAGAACGAGAAGAACTAAACACTGTCCCATCCGCAGTAGTCGTGGGGGGCCGGGAGACGCCTATCCGTTGGCCGGGAAACCCATTTTTATAAAATAAATAGTCTCATTTAGCCGCAACATTAAGACGAAAAGGGATGCTGCGTTGAGAGACACGGTGCTCATGAAACAGGAGAATAACATGGCAGGAATCTTATATCTGGTGGCAACGCCCATCGGCAATCTGGAGGATATGACATTTCGGGCGATTCGCACCCTGAAGGAGGCGGACCTCATCGCCTGCGAGGATACGCGCACGAGTCAGCCGCTGCTGAAGCATTTTGACATCGGCACACCCCTCACCTCCTACCATAAATATAATGAAAATGAAAAATGCGACTGGCTGATCGCCGAGCTTTTATCCGGCAAAAATGTGGCGGTCATTTCCGATGCGGGGATGCCGGTCATTTCCGATCCGGGGTCGGTGCTGGTGAAGGCCTGCCGGGAACAGGGCATTGAGGTGACGGTGATCCCCGGTGCCAATGCGGGGCTGACGGCGCTGGTTATGTCGGGGCTGGACGCTCGCCGGTTCATTTTCGAAGGCTTCCTGCCCGGGGATAACAAGGAAAAACAGGCGGTGCTGGACAGTCTGAAGGGCGAGACCAGGACAACCATTTTCTATGAGGCGCCCCATCGGCTTGAAAAAACGCTGAAGACGTTTTATGAGGCTCTGGGTGATCGGCCGGTGGCCCTGTGCCGGGAACTGACGAAGAAATTTGAGACTGTGAGAGTGATGAGCCTTGCGGAAGCTATCTCATTTTCCCAGGCGGAAAAGCCCCGGGGCGAATACGTGGTGGTGCTGGGCGGTGCCGATCCGGAGGCTTTGAAGGCTGAGGCTCGGGCGTCCTGGGAGGAAATGAGTGTCGCCGACCATGTGGCGCTTTATGAGGCGCAGGGGCTGGAGCGGAAGGAGGCTATGAAGGCCGCCGCGAAGGACCGGGGCGTGTCAAAGCGGGATATTTATCAGGCGCTGTTGGAGGAGTAAATTGAAACAAATAACAAAGCAGAGGCGCTGGCAGCGGGAGGATCTGGTCTTCTCTGTTGGCTTTATCGTGCTGGCGCTCTTTTTGCTGTTGAAATGCCGCTACGGCATCGGCAACAGCGACGAAAGCTTTTATCTGACGATCCCCTACCGCATGATGAAGGGGGATGTGCTGTTTTTGCATGAATGGCATCCCAGTCAGATGGCGGCATTTTTACAGCTGCCTTTTATGAAAATGTATCTGGCGGTGACGAAGGGGAATACGACGGGGATCATTCTGACGTTCCGTCTTATCTATGTGGCCTGTCAGTTGGTGACGGTGCAGGTGCTGTATCACTGTCTGAAACGATATTCCCGGATCGGCGCGGGTCTGGGGGCTCTCTTTTTAGGGATTTATGCGCCCTTCGGCATGATGGCGTTGTCTTACAATTCCATGGCCATCATGCTGTTGGCCGTTGGCTGCGCACTGCTTTTGACAGCCCGGCGTCCCATCGTGGGTTTGCCGGCGGGGCTCGCTTTGGCCGGAGCGGTGCTGTGTTGCCCGCATCTGGTGGTGCTGTATGTGATCTACGCTGTGGCGGTTTTGATCGGTTGGCTGCGGAAACGTGAAAAGAAAGCTGTGGCCACGTTCCTGTTTGTGACACTGGGCTGCGGTCTGTCGGCAGCAGCGGTGATGGGGTGGCTCTTATCCCGCATGAACCTTGAGACATTTTTGGTATCTCTCAAATGGGTGCTGACAGATCCGGAACATAAGGGCGGCATAGCGAAGAAAATGGTGGACCTGGTGGGTCTCATTTTCAAACCCGAAGGCAATCCGGTGGTGCCCTTTGTCTGGGCCGTGGTGATCGTGGCCATGATCGTGGGAGCCGTCAGTCGACGGATGAAGGTGAAGGAAGCCGCGTTTGCTGTGACATTACTGGCAGCGGCGGTGCATCTGGTGTCGGTGATCGTAGTGTATCGGTACCCGAACTTCCTGATGTTGCCCCTGTGTTTGCCGGCACTGGCATCATTTGTCATTTTCCGGATGCCCCTGGTGAAACGACTCTTTGTGCTGGGGTGGATCCCGGGCATGGTTTATGCCATGTGCATTCATTTTTCATCCAATCAGCGGCTTTACGCGATTTCGTCTGCCGCGACGGTGGCTCTGGTCTTCAGTGTGGTCATTTTGTTTGTGACGGTGCGAGAGCTGCTTGAGATGCTGCGCGGGCATAGATGTGGAAGCGAACGTCAATCGTCTGTTGGCGCAGTGGGAAGAGCGGCTGCCTCTGCGTATGCAGTAGTGGCGAACAATACCGCCGCAGGTAAGTCAGCTGAGTGTGGTGTGGTTGCAGATGATACAGCTGCAGAAGATGCGGTGCTTCGGAAAGCGATGCCGTGCGGTAACTCGGAAGGAATCGGTTGTCCCTACATTGTGCGGGGAATCGCAGTCCTGCTGATTGTGTTGATGGTCGTGCAGGCCGGATCGGAGCTGGGTATCCGCTGGCATCATGTGTATTGGGAAGAATCTGTGCATACACAGACCGAACGCCTGACGGAAGGCCCGCAGAAAGGCATTTTCGTGGCGCCGGACAAGGTGGCGCTTTACGAAGGGGCACGGGCAACGGTCGCAGCGATCCCGGCAGAGGACAAGGTGCTCTGGCTGACCTGGAATTGCTGGCTGCCCTTGTGCGGTCCCTGGCAGAATGCAAGTCTTTCCGCCTGGTGCTCTAAAGTCAAGAAATCAGCATTGACCCGCCAGAGCGCTTATTATGAGATCAATCCCGACAAATGGCCCGACTGGGTCTGGATCGATGCCCGCTACGGCGATTGGGTGGAAGATGTCGGTGAGCTCTTTGACTGCGAAGTGTACCAGGTGACAGAACAAGGTGTGCTGATGCGAAGTTTGGGAAAGAAATAGATGAAAATTTGTGGCGACAGTTCTTTTTCTGAACTATCTTTTTGTCACGAATCAGGTAATCTCTCTAAGGTTGCAGATTCTTAAGCGGGAACTGCGCATGGCTGCTTTATACAGGAGGTAAGTATGCCGGGCTTTGACGATGATTTCATTATCTTTTCTGCCATTGATGAAGAAGAGCGGCGTTCCGGCGGAAACTCCGGCGGTTCCGGTGGCTGCGGCTGCTGTTGCCTGCCCTTTGTTTTTCTTATCATGTTGGTGGCCCTGATCATAGGTTTGGTGACATGAGCCGGCGAGGGCATTGGCCAAAGCATTATGAATATGAAATATTGAAGAAGAACATTTCATCAGCGGGTGAGGACCCTTCAGGCTCCTCACCCGCTGCATTTTTTGCCTCAATCTGTCCGGAAGCCAAAAAGAAAGTGAGTGGACAGCACCTCAGGGCGCTCAATTATGAAGCTAATCTGTCCAGTAGCTAAAAATAAGTGAATGGACAGCACCTTGAAGCGCTTGACCATGAAGCTAATCTGTCCGGAATCCAAAAATAAGCGAGTGGACAGCATGCAGAGGCGCTCGACCATGAAGCTAATCTGTCCGGAAGTCGAAAACAAAGCGAGTGGACAGCACATCAGGACGCTCAACCATGAAGCTGTTCTGTCCGGAAGTCAAAAAACAAAGCGAGTGGACAGCATGCCGAGGCGCCTAACAATGAAATCTATCTGTCCAAAAG
>JAUNDG010000018.1:19787-45386 GCA_030526195.1 Lachnospiraceae bacterium | reverse complement strand
ACCGGCTGACTGCACCCACGGCAATTATGCCGAGGACGTGCTGGGCAAGTTTAACTTCAGCGGTATCTGCGCCGAGGATCATCAGGACCACAAAGCCACCAGCGGCCAGATCACTTACTGTACGATCTGCGGTAAGTATCTCTATGCCTCCGCTGAAGGTGGTGCGCCTTTTATTGCCCCGACCTATCTGCCGGACGGCTCGATTGATCCGGATAACAAGGGCGAAGTGGCCATTGACCTGAAGGCTGATCCGAAGGCCATCACCTTAAGCTGCGAGATCTGCGATACACAGAAGACCTATGATCTGGCAACAGGTGAAGAGATCGATCCGGTGCCAACACCGACACCGACGCCTACCCCGGAACCGACGCCCGAACCGACACCGGAACCCACCCCCACACCGGCACCGACACCGGTACCCCACGATCACCATCTGGTGGAGGATCCCGGTGCTTATGTCGCCCCCACCTGTACGGCGACAGGTTCCCGTACTCTGATCTGTGATGTGCAGTACTGCGATTACAGCGAGACGGAAATCGTGGAACCGGCCGGCCATCAGTATGTGGCCATTCCTAACTCAACTGTGGCTCCCACCTGTGAGAGCGACGGTTATTCCATGAGCGAATGTTCTGTCTGCTTCAATGTGCGGAAGGATACACCGGTCCCGGCTCTTGATCACGATTGGGATGCCGGCGTTGTGACAGTGGATCCCACCTGCCAGAGTGACGGTGAAAAACTGTACACCTGCTCCCGCACCTGCTGCGATGTCGAAACAAAGACAGAAGTCATCCCGTCATCAGAGGAATATCACAGCTGGGGCAACCCCGTTGTGCTGACAGCACCGGATTGCGAAAATACCGGTGAAACACAGTATACCTGTGCCCACTGCAAAACCACCAAGACAGAAGTCACAGCGGCCCTGGGTCATGATTATCAGAAACAGGCCGACAGCATCGCCCCGACCTGCGTTCAGGACGGCTCCGATCATTTCATCTGTTCCCGTTGTGATGATGAAAAGACAGAAGTGGTGCCGAAGACCGGTATCCATTCTTATAAGGAAGTTTCTAATACAGCCACCTGTACGGATAAGGGTGAAAAGACCCTGAAATGCGAACACTGCGACGCCACTCAGGTTGAAGAATCCGCTCCTCTCGGTCACATCAGCGGACAGCCCTGGGGCGAAGAACCGACTTGTACAGAACCGGGTTTTGAAGCTGTGTCCTGCGATCGCTGCGGCGAGGAACTGAGCCGGACAGAAAGACCGGCCACAGGCCATCAGTATGACACCACCGGGATCGACGGTAATGATCCCACCTACATCTGCGGCAACTGCGGTAAGACCTACCCCTCCGTTGAAGCCATCATTGAGGCGATGAACAATCTGATCAGTGATGACAAGGTCAATGCCGGCAATGCCCTCTCTGTTTACAATGAACTGAAAGCCATTGAAAAGGCTTGCTTTGCCATCGAAGATGCCAATGAAAGAGCAGCCCTGAATCTTTACTTTAATCAGGGCAAATATACCGCTGTGGATATGGCTTGTCGCAGATACCTGCGCTACATCGATTATCGGACAACCGCCGGCGAAGAAAGCTTCAATGTGGTCTGGAATGACAACATGGCAGCGGCCGGTACCCACGATGTCGATAACTTCCTTCAGAATGCTAATGCCAAGCTGAGCTATCGCATCGTCAGCACCGATGGTCAGACCGTGGTAGCCGAAGGTGTGATCGGTGGTCCGAGAGACCTGACGGCTATGAACAACGCCCTGCGTTTCCTGACGGTAACAGCCGATGAGCCGGACGGCGAGGATTTTATCAAGCCGGGCGATGGCCCGCTCTTTGCTGTCGAAGAGCAGGGGGCTGACTTTGTGATCCGCACCAACCCCCATCTGCCGGTGAGCTACATTTCCACTTATACGGATTTCTCCACCGGTGAAACTCAGGAAAAGGGCTTCAAGATCGAATACTCCATCACCCTGGGTAACCCGGATCCGGACAACTATGTCATCACATCTCCGGAATCCACAGCCCCGGACGGCACCGTTAAGCTGAACAATAAAGAGTCTGTCATCCTGACAGAACTCCTGACCTGGGAAGCCAACGTGTCCTGGCGCGATGATGAGAACCGCTCCGCAGAGGGCGGCAATGCCACCACCAATAAGCCGCGTCTTACCGGTGATGAGCTGAAGAAGGGCACCACCCTTTACTATTACAAGTCCGGCCAGACCTCCGAACAGGCTGAGGTCTACACCGGCGACTATGACTTTACCATTTCAGAAGACGGCAAGATCACCATCACCGGTCTGCCGGGCTATGATAACGACGGCAGCATCCTGACCTATTTCGTTAAGCAGGATACCATGAACGCTGCCAACGCCGATGCGGTGCCGGGCAACAAGTACGTGCCCACTTACACCAACACCGGCAACCATTCCGCCAAGGATGACGGTCTTTACAGCGGCGGTACTCTGGTCGAGACACTGACCAACACCGTCCCCTTCTCCGTCACCAAGGTCTGGGCCGACGGTCTGACACCGGATGAACGTCCCGATGCCAAGTTCTACATCTGGCGTACAACAGAAGTTTACGATGCGGACGGCAACCTGAACGTTAAGTCCAACTATGCCTACGCCGTGCCCAACTGTCCGGAGCACTACGAAGTGCCGAAGGCTGACAACTCCGAGCTGGTCTTCACTCACCAGATCGGTGCCGAAGCCGGCTCCGCCATTTTCCCGATGTACGACAATCAGGGTCGCCGGTATATCTACTTCGGTATCGAAGCCGGTCTCCCCGGTGCTTACACCATCGAGATCGAAAATGACACAGCTACATCCGAGCAGCGTCATTCTCAGGCCGTGGTCGAATCCTTCGCCGGCGAAAGTGATACACGTCATTTCGTCAACGGTGCCAAGGTGACCAATGCCACCTCCCGTACCATCAATCTGCCGGTGAGCAAGACCTTCGAGGCCCTGTCCCTGCAGAACAAGATCAGCGCCGACTTCCCGCTCAGCGCCAGCTTCCTGCTTCAGCGCTATGATGAGGCTCAGGGCTGGGTTGCCGCCGACGCCGATGCCTACGGCATCACCTTCCCGGATGATGCGCCGGTCAGCGTGACCGTCAATCCGACCACCGGTGTGAAGGAAGTTCATGTCAACCTGACAGACTTCACCGCCGAGGATATGACCGATGCCTGCGCCGATGTCACCGCCTCCCGTTACGAAGGGGCCGACAACCGCGTCGTCAATTATCGCTGGGTTGAAACATCCATGTCCGTCAACGGCGTCAGCGCCACCTACGATCCGGCAGGCTGGGTCGATCAGGGCGACGGCAACATGAAATATTATAAAGATATCGTCGTTATGGATGGTCAGCAGTCCCCGGTTCTGGGTGATGCCACCAACAAGACCTCCGGTCCCCGTGACACGACGGCTATCTTTACCGCTACAGCCAGCGGCAGTGACTTCTCCAACAAACTGGTGGGTTACGAACAGGTTGAAATCAAGAAATACTTCTATGATGAAAATGGCGTGAACATTTCCGCCGATCCTTCACTGGCCGGCACATCAGCCAAGTTCCAGGTTTACAGAAATGGTCAGC
The DNA here is from genome assembly GCA_030526195.1 of Lachnospiraceae bacterium. Lineage (GTDB taxonomy): Bacteria > Bacillota > Clostridia > Lachnospirales > Lachnospiraceae > Chordicoccus. The sequence continues at coordinate 41,787 of JAUNDG010000018.1, read as the reverse complement.
CCATGGAGGGCGGTGCCGTCACTCTGACCCAGGCCAACCTGCTCCAGGGCGGCGATTACTGGGACAAGCTGCTGACCATGGAAAAATACGACGAACAGGGTCGTGAATACCGCTACACCGTCGAAGAAATCGGCGGCACCGGCTGGCACATGCAGGAAACCTATAACACGGTGGTAATGGAATATCCGCCGTCAACCGGTGTCCTGGTGGAACGACTGGTCACCAACTACGTCAACAGAAGAGGCCCGGGCCGCGGTCTGGAATTCAACGTTGAAAAGCAGTGGCTGGATGATTCCGATACCAGCACCCGTCAGCCGGTTCAGGCAGCCATCGTCCGCTTCAAGACAGCCGACGGTCAGCTGCTGGCCAAGCCGGAAGTTGTGAAGACCGTTGAACTGAACGCTTCCAACAACTGGTACGCCAAAGTGGGCATCCCGGCCAAGGATATCGAGGTCGCCGATGGCGATCCGATCCTGGATACCGCCGCCAATTACATCGTTTATGAAAATGGTCTTCTCGTGGACGGGACACTTGTGGCCCTGAACCGGGAATTCGGCACCGATTCTGCCGCGCTGCAGAATCTGCGCACCAGCCTCGAAAATGGCCGCGTCAAAGTCGGTACCGTGGGTACCCTTGATGCTGAAGGCGCTGCCTGGGATGGTCTGACCTATCGTTACAACAGCTACATTTCACTGGGCGGCACCGGCGCAGCCGGCTATGTGCTGACCAACCAGCGTATCGGTATTCAGAATATCGATATCGCGAAGACCTGGCATGCCGGCGGTAACCTGAACAAGGGCCGTTTCGGTATCGTGGCTGAAAAGACAGATGAGATGTTCCTGGAATTCACTCTGGACATCAGCGACAAGGGCAAAGTGGTCATCAGCGACATCACCGCCTCCACAGCAGAAGCCCAGGCGCTTCTTGATAGCGGTGTGCTGACCATCACATCGGAGGATGCCGATGTCACCGAGGCGGGCAATGTCACCGCCAAGGTCAGTGTGGATGGTCTGCCCAAGTTTGACGATCAGGGCGCGCATTGCCCCTTCGCTGTCAAGGAAGTGCAGGTCTTTGATGCCAACGGTGTGGCTCATGACGTCACCGATGGCTCCGTCGATGTGGACGGCTTCACCTATCATGTGGCCATTGACAATGAAGTGGCGCTGGCCCCGAACACATCCCACCGTTCACCGGACGTTTACACCACCAACATCACCAACAGCCGTTCCGGCAGCTTCGATCTGGTGGCCAACAAGGTCTGGCGTGATGACAAAACCGAAACACGTCCTGACGTGAGCTTCACGGTTTACCGTGTGTCCACTCAGAATGACGTCGTGCTGGGTGCCCTGGTGGCAGCTCAGGACTCAGCCGCTGATGCCAATTCTCTGGCTCAGTATCTGAAGAACAACTACCTCAACGAGGATACCCGTTACATCACAGACCGTTACTGGGATACACAGGTCAACGATTACTGGTGGACCTGTACGATTCCGGATCTGGAACGCTACGACAGCCAGGGTTATCCCTATGTCTACTTTGCCGTTGAAAATATCGGCGGCCGTAACCGTAACAATTCTCGTTCCGGCGATGGTCGTGCCGATGATTCAGGGCTCTATGTGGGCTATTACTGCAATGCTACAAGTGGCGTCGCCGGTTATCGCCCCTCCACACCGTCAGGTGATGTGACCAACAAGAAGGTCTTCGGTATTCCGACAGAAGACCTGACACCGGCCGGTGATACCTATGCTGACAGCGTCTTTGTGCTGGCTGACGGTACACGGGATGGCAATTACTATTCCGCCACCGCCGTCAACAGACCGGAAAAGAAGGTCATGATCAGCGGTACCAAGCTCTGGAAGCTGCCCCACGAATGGGTGGTGCCGGCAGAAGAGATGCCGAAGATCACCGTCGATCTTTACAGAAAGACGAGCTTTATCAGCGCATCAGGTAAGACCGTTGAAGAGTACACCAACCTGATCACGGATAACGGTCAGACACAGCCGCTGCAGACCATGACGGTCTCCTTCGCCAACGGCAATTACAAATTTGAATTTGTGGGCGACGGCGACGGCCTCGACAAATATGATGAATGGGGCCATCTCTACTATTACTACACACTGGAACGCACCAAGGGCGTGGATGAAGACGGTAATAATATAGAAGATATCCGTAACTTCCCCTCAGAGCTGATCCAGTATGAAGACAGTAACTTCAACATCAGCAACGTCTTCTCCGCCGAACCGCCTCACGTACAGGTTCAGGTGAAGAAGATCTGGACACTGAACAGCGATGTGGCGGCTCAGCTGAATAAGTTTGGTCTGGCCAACATTGAAGCCTCCAACTTCGTCAAGGCTGAGATCTCCCTTACCGGTATGCCCACAGACGGCACCGGTGCGGAAATCCAGAACAGCCCCTTCGCCTTTGGCAGCGTCACTTTCAACCCGGCCACAGATCTGGGCGGTTCACTGGGCAGCGATGCCATCACCGTGGACGGCAAGACTTATACGGTTGTGGGTTCCGGTGATACACTGCAGCTGGAAGGTACCTACACCTTCACAAGCTACTTTAACGAACAGACCGGCAAAGAAGAAGGTCTGCCGTATTACTGGCTGCATCAGTACAAGCTGAACTACTATCTGAAGGAAAAGAGTGTCAACGGCTACGGCCAGACCATCACCACCGGCCCGAACGGTGAAAGCAACGGTCTTGTCAAGCTGCAGACCCTTGTCCCGAAGGAACAGAGCGGCCTTGAGTTTGACTACTACACCAATGATGGCGCCTATGTGGCCGAAGTCGACAACACCTACACCGGTGGTCGTTACGTGGGCTTCACTGTCGACAAGGTCTGGAACGATCAGTACGTCGACAACGATGCGTATCGTCCGGCCTCTGTTGAGTTCACCATCATGAGACGGGAAGGCACCAAGCGGGATCCGGACTTCTCCACCACCATCGTGGTCAACAAGTCCTCCTTCAAGGGCAACCCGAACTGGAAGGGCAGCATCAACGCTTCTGAAAAGCGGCTGCTGGAATACGCACCCTCCGGTCAGAAATACACCTATTTCGTCTACAGCGAGGCCTTCTACACAGAAGCCAACGCCGGCGGTACCCTTATCGGTACAGCCACCATCGACGATATCGGTAAAGACACAGCAAAGATCGGCCACTATGTGCTGAACTCCAAGAATGACAACCGTCTGGTCAACACCCTGAAGAACGATGAGGTCACCAAGATGTCCGTCTCCAAGAACTGGAGCGTGTCCGGTCTTGATCTGGCCGACATCCCCTGGAGCGATCCGGATAACAACAACGGTTTCCTTCAGTATCGTGAAATGGGTGTCTTCCCCCTGAGCGTCAAGTTCGTGGTGGAAAGAAGCACAGACGGCGCTAACTGGGAAATGGTTCCGGCTTCTACCATCACAGATGCCGTCCACATCACCACCGTGGGCAGCACCAAGGTGCTGGGCCGTGAACTGGAAGTGGCCAAGGCCACAGCCAACAACTTCCATGACTTCCTGAAAGCCTCCGCTTCCTGGCAGAACCTGCCCAAGAGCACAGCTGACGGTGTGGATTACCAGTACCGCGTGAAGGAAATCATGACCTGGGTCGGCGGTTCCTCCGTAGAATCCGCAGCCCTGCCGGATGCCGGTGCCACCACCGATGTGACCCATGCCGGTCACGGCGTCACCGTCACACTGTCAACACCGGAAGTTAACAAGTTTGAGGTCGTGAACAACATCACCACATCCAAGGCGCGTCTCGCCAAGGTGTGGAACGACATCAACGGTTTCGAAGACACACGTCCTGATGAGATCACCGTGACCATCAAGCCGCAGGGCTCAACGGACGACAGTCTGACCTTTACCTTTGATACCATCGGCCAGAATGCCGATGACAACACCTACTACTCACCGGTCTTCGAACTGCCGGCGGGTGTTAGCATGACCTATGGTGATGCCAACAGCAACTATGTCATCACCGAAAGCTACACTGCAAAGAACGGGGCAACCTACACCGAGACCATCACCTCCGACGGCCATGTGTCTCAGGCAGAGGACGGCACCTGGATCCTGAGCTTCGAAAATACTTACAACGAAGACCGGAAGACAGTTGACCTGACAGCCTCCAAACTCTGGACGGGTGATAATGCATGGCAGACGGAAACACGTCCGACCATCACCTTCAACCTGCAGTACTACGACCGGACCAAGAGCGAAGATGCGGCCTGGACCACCATCACCGATATGGGCGCGTTCTCAGATCTGGCCTCTCAGACCGCTGAGATCACGGTCCCGGCCGACGGCAATCCGTCCGTCACCTGGCAGAAGATGTACAAGTACTGGCATGAAGCCACCGGCGAATCTGTCAACGGTGTGGCGGAATTCATCCGTTACCGTGTCGTGGAAAAACTCTATGACGGAAATGGCACTGAGATCACCTCTTATGCTTATGAGGTAAGCGACGGTCAGGAATTTGAAATCGCAGCCGATACCACCGGGGCCTCTGTTGAGGTGACCAACACCCTGGAGACCCAGACACTCGCCATTTCCAAAGCCTGGAACGGTGTGAGCGGCGGCAACAGCGCGGCGCTTTCCAATGCTGAGGTGACACGCCTCGTGGCCCTTAACGCCATCCCGACGGAAATGACCTTCGAAGTGGAATACCTGATCGAAGGCACCACCGCCTGGGTGTCCATGGGCACAAAGACACTGACCACACAGGCACTTCTGGGCGGTGCTCAGGATACCGGCTTCGTCGGTCCCAAGTATGACAAGGACGGCAAGGCCATCACCTACCGGGCTCGCGAGATCAGTGTCAAGTATAAGAACGGTCAGGAATATGCTGTGACCTGGGATACCGGTCTGACAGCCGGCGGCAGCGGCAGCATTTCCACAACACCCTCAACAGGTGTGACTTTAGAAAATGGGGCTGCCACAATGGCGGTGGTTAACGACTACGCCTACGTGGAAATGACCCTCACCAAACAGTGGCTCGATGAAAACAACCGTTCCGGCCTGCGGGATGACTTCTCCATTTCCTTAACAAGAGACGGAGCAGCCTACGGCGTCGGCACAGCACAGGGCGGCAAGATCCTCATTTCCACAAAGGATGGTCTGGCAGCCAACGAAGCCACGATCGATAAGACCGGTACAGCGAACCAGTGGGTCATCAAGGTGACACACCTGCCGAAGTACCAGGCCGACAAGGTGCCGGCCGCCGGCAATGAAAGCGTTTATACCTGGGAAGAATCCAAGGTGCCGACAGGCTACGCTATTCAGAGCGTAAGCGGCAACACCGTCACCAACATTTACGAACCGATGCGCGGCAAAGTCACCGCCACCAAGACCTGGGCCAATGACCTGGGCTGGCAGGCGATCACAAGACCGGCCACCGTTGAACTGGCGCTGGAATACAAGATCGGCACAAACGGGACCTGGACACGCATCACCAAGAGCACGCTGACACCGACCACGGATACAGCGGCCAAGAATTACAACCTGTACCCGGATGGCGGTGTTTACACCACCTCCGACCCGGTTCAGACACTGACGGCTGATGACAAGTATGAGACATACGGCTCGGCTGTCTGGAATGACCTGCCGGTTTACGCCTCAACAAAGACCAACTTTAATGAGGCTTCTCACGAGAAGGTTTACTACCGGATCGTTGAGATCAGTAACCCGAACGGTTACAAGAAGAGCACTCAGGGCACCAACGTGGCCCTGGTGACAGGCGAAGGGGCTCAGGCGACGGTGAAGGATGCCGCCATGGAAGCCTACAACACCGAAGAAGTGCTGAAACTGTCCGCTGTCAAGAACTGGACAGCCACCGACAGTAACGGAACATCAAGAGCCCTCACCAAAGCCGAACTGGCCACACTGATCGCGCACAATGCCATTCCGGAATACGTGACGGTGGAAGTGCAGTACACACTGGCGGAAAATCCGACGGAAAGTGACTGGGCCGCCATCCCGGGCGCCCGGGGTGCCACTGCGAAGCTCTCTGTGGTGAACCTGGCCAATGCCGGTAATACCGGTATCGAGCTGACAAATCAGCGCGTGCCGAAGGTGGACCGCAACAACACACCGATCCGTTATCGGATCCGTGAAACTGAGGTGACCTACAAGGACGGCACCTCCTATCCGGTGAACTGGAACGGCGCTGCCGGCGTGAGCGGCTCCATGAGCACAGCTCCGTCAGAGGGCAAGACCGGTGCCACGGTCTCAGCCCTGTCACTAGGTGTGACCAATGACTATGCTTACACCGAGCTTGAAGTCAACAAGAGTTGGGTGGATGAAGGCAACCGTGACAACGCCAGAGGCGAGATCCTGGTGACGCTGTATCGCGGCGCCGGCAGCAGTCCTGCCGTTTACGGCACGGCTGACGTCAATACCGGCAATGCCACCGGCCTTCAGGCTGAGTTCTGCACCGTCAATAAGGCGCAGGGCACCGATAACTGGTCAGTGAAATGGTCTATGCTGCCGGCTTATACCGCAGCAGCGGCTGCTGACGGCAGCCGGGTACCGGAAACCTACACCTGGTCCGAAAAGAATGTGAATACCAATTACGTGTCCGATCATGAAAATGAGAAGACCGACGGCACCATCACCAACGCTTACCAGTCCATCCGCGGCAGCATTTCCGTGAGCAAGAACTGGAAGGACTACGAGAACACTATGAACTCACGTCCTGCCGAAGTTTACGTGAAGCTCCAGTGGAAGGATGGCACAGGCGCCTGGCAGGATGTCACCAAGCAGACACTGACCACTGTCAACGGTAAGACCGTGTACAAGGATCTGCCCAATACAGCCGTTTACACCACATCAGAGGTGGGCTGGCAGAAACTGACCCCGGGCACAGACAGCTGGACAACAGCCTCCTGGGAAAATCTGCCCAAGTACGTGATCGTGGACGATGCACGGACTGAAGCGGAATACCGGGTGATCGAAGGTGTCATGGTGGACGGTGCGGTTCAGGCCGTGGATGACGTCAACAAGCTGAAGGGCTACACTGTGACCAACAGCGCTGCTGTGAAGGTGAGTTCAACAGTCTCCGGGACAGACGAGTCTCAAAGCACCAACGTCACCAATACACTGAACATGGTCGGTCTGACCGTGACCAAGAACTGGACCGACGAAGGCAGCAACGGCACCTACGTCAAACCCGGCAAGGTCACCTTTAAGGTGGAATGGAGCAAGGACGGCACCACCTGGTCGAAACTTCCGGCACAGCTCCTCAAACAGGTCAACGGCACAACAGCCACCGGCCTGGTCCAGAAGGACGGCGAGCTTGTCATCGAGATGACCGGCACGGCCTCCACCAAAAAATGGGTTAAGAGCATCACCGGTCTGCCGTCTGCAGACAGCGCCGGTACAGCTTATCGGTATCGCGTCACTGAAGCCCTGCTCACCTACGGCAGCGGCACATCTGCCGTGACAGTCCCTGTCACAGTAGACGAAGGCGCCGGTCCCTATGATCCGGCCAATGATGTGACACTGGAAGCCACAAAACAGGCCAACGGTGCTTATGCCGTTACCTTCGGAAACAAACTGATCACCAACTCTCTGACGGTGAAGAAGACCTGGAGCGACGGCAGCGACCGTGACGGTGCCGGCCGGGCTGTACAGGTTCAGCTTTACCGCAAAGCCTGGGATACTGTGACAAGGGACGATCAGGCCATCGGTTCACCGGTGACCTTAAATGCCGACAGCACAGTGCCCTGGACCTACACCTGGACAGATCTGCCGATCTTCACCAATGACGGCACCGCTGAATCCGAATACTATGTGAAGGAAGTCAGCGAAACCGGCGGCAAGATCACCATCAACGGGTCCGAATACACGGTCACCTATGATCCGGCCGTGACACTGCTGACCGACGATGCCGTTACCTACGGTATCCTGAACAGCCATACACAGAAACTCATGACTGTGAAGGCCGATAAGGTCTGGGCTGACAATAACGATCAGTATCAGTTAAGACCGGGCTCTGTGAGCCTCCGTCTGGAATATGCCTTCGCAGCGGATGCGGCGGATGATCAATGGCAGCCTGTCACCAAGGTGGCAGCGGTCTCGAGTCCGGCCGATGATGACGGCACAACCGTCTTCACCACAAGCGAAGTCACACAGACGCTGTCATCAACAGATGCCACAAGCAACACCAATATCTGGAGCGAAGCCCAGTGGGATAACCTGCCGGCCTACGCTCTGGTAGCCGAAGCCGGTTCCGTAAAACCGGTTTCCAAGAAGGTTTACTATCGTGTCAACGAAGTTTCTGTTCCGCAGGACTACACGCTGACACGGGAGACAGCCAGCTATGATACAGCGGCTGACGCCACCAAGATCGCGGAAATCTCTGCGACCAACACGCTGACGAGTGTGACATCCGTCAAGGCTGTGAAGGCCTTTAATGACACAGTCTTCGGCACAAGCGAAGCCAGACCGGCATATGTCACGGTCGAACTTCAGAGAAAGACAGCCGACGATACCTGGGTAGCCATGGCCAACGGCAGCAAGAACCTGACGGCCAACGACAGCTGGACCTACACCTGGACAAGCCTGCCCTCATCCGAGACCTATCGTGTCGTCGAAAAGAGCATCACGTACGTGGTCAACAACCAGAACGTCACCATCCCGGTGACCGGCGATGCCACCGGCGGCAAAGTGGGTCCGTACAGCTACGCCGTGACCAGTGTCACAGCAGCGGACGGCATCACCACCTTCACGGCCACCAACACACTGGCCAGAGGGTCCATTTCCGTCACTAAGAACTGGCAGGATGACAACAATCGTGATAACGGCCGGACCACCATCTGGCTGCAGCTGATGAGAGACGGTCAGGCCTACGGCACACCGAAATCCATCACAACAACAACCGGCGGCGACAGCTTCACCGCTACCTGGGACAACCTGCCCATCCATAAGGTTGTGAGCGGTACCACCACAGAAGACTCTGTCTACACCGTGGTCGAGCTCACCGGCGCGGCAGGTCAGCCCATCGCCAACAACGGCACACTGACAGGGGCCAACAACGTTAAGTACACCGTGACCTACGGTGAAACAACGGGCATCACCCTGCAGAGCCCGACACAGCCGGGCGCTCTGTCTGTCACCAACGCCCGCGATTACTATCGTGGCAGCCTGACCGTCAGCAAGAACTGGGTCGGCGATGACAACAACGCCTTAGGCACAAGACCGGCCAACATCACACTGGAACTCCAGTACTCAACGGCGGCACAGCCCACCGACAGCGACTGGACAAAGGTACCGGTGGTGGCACAGGCCGACGTGCCGGCAGCGGGTCAGACGGCATACACCATTTCCGAAAATGAGGCTGTGGTGGCCGTCACAGGCACCGAATCCTTCACATGGAGCGAACTGCCGGTCAACTACAACGGATCACCGATCAAGTACCGCGTGGTGGAAACACCGGTGGACGGCTATACCGCTCCGGTTTACAGCTTCGCAAATACCGGTTATGTCACGCTGACAGAGGCCAACAGCCAGTGGTCAGCCGCCGCAACGGTTAAGAACGAGCTGACAACCACCAGCTTAACGATCAACAAGACCTGGGAAACTGTGTCCTACTTCACACCGAAAGCCGCCGGCTTCAAGGTGGAATACCGCCACGGCGGTGACTGGCAGACCCTTAAGTCAGTAGAACTGCAGGGCACTGCCTGGAGCAGCACACTGACCGGTCTTCCGGTGAAGGACAGCGCCGGCGTGGCTTATGAATACCGCGTCAGCGAATCCTACGTGATCTATTATGACGGCACCGATTACGTGAAGGTTCCGGCCGACGGCAACTTTGCTGCTGACAACAGCTGGTCAGGCGTGGTCGGCATCTACGCATCAGCGATCACACCGTCCAAGACCGGCGACGCCTTCACATTCAGCGCCGCCAACACCGTGGTCAAGGGTTCACTTGTCGTGAGCAAGGCCTGGGAGGACGACAACAACCGTGATAACGGCCGCAAGGACATCAGCGTTCAGCTGATCCGCGACGGCAAGACCTTCGGCGATCCGGTGACCCTCAGCGCTACCGGTACCCCGCCGTGGATCTACACCTTCACAGACCTGCCGGTCTACAAGGACAATGCCACCGGCGGCGGCCGCGCGAAATCGGTCTACACCGTGAAGGAGGTCGGCGAAAATAACCTGGCCTTCACAGGCAACAACAATATCGCCTACACCGTTGAGTACAGCCCGGAAGTGACCATTTCCGAAAATGAAGCTGCCGGCGACAAAGACGGGACAGGCTCAGCCGGCGGTAACGACGGCGCAGGCACAGCCGGCGGTGATGGTACCGCGACGGTGGTCGAAAATGGCGAGGGCAGAGGCATCGATGACGTCATCGCCGTTCCCTCTCTGCCGAAGCTGCTCATCACCAACACACACGACCCGCTCGTCTTTACCATCGATGCGACAAAGATTTGGAACGACAGCGATGATGTCTACAACCAGAGAACCGACGTCAGTCTGGAACTCTTCTGGACAGTGGCCGCTAACCCGACCGTGGCCGACTGGCAGCGGGTGGTGAAAGCCACAGGAGATTATCTCCATAACACAGACGGTTCCGGCGTTTATACCACAAGCGAAACGGTTCAGACACTGCGCAAAGAGAAATACCAGGGGGCTTCTTTATGGAGCTGTGTCACATGGGAGAACCTGCCGGCTTATGCGACGGTGAACGGTGTCTCTTATCCGGTGAAATACCGCGTGCAGGAGACCGGTGATATTCCGGATTCCTACACATCAACCTCAAGTGCAATCCTGACTTATAACAATAAAGCCAAGGAATACGGAGAGGTCATCAATAACTTAACCGGCCAGACCTTCCTGACTGTCACCAAGGTCTGGGAGGACAACAATGCGCAGTTCGTGGCGCGTCCGGCCGGTGTCACTGTGAAGCTGCAGTATGCGGACATTCCGGAAAATGCCGCAGCTGACTGGAAGCCGGCGGCCGCCGACTGGAAGAATTTCGATTCGACCTCAGCGGTGGTTGAACTGACGGCCACAAGCGCCACACCCTGGAGTTACACATGGCTCAATCTGCGCGATGACCGTGTCTACAGAGCCATCGAGACCAAGATCACCTATGCCAACGGCACAACATTTACGCTGGCCGACAGTGATCAGGGCACTCTGGGTATCTATGATTACACCTCTGTTGTCACCGACGATGCCGCCGGCAAGCCGACGGTCTGCACCGTGACCAACACACTGAAGGTCGGCGACCTTGATGTTGTGAAGACATGGCACGACGATGACAACCGCGACAACGGCCGGACAAGCATCTGGCTGCAGCTGATGAGGGATGGTCAGGCCTACGGCGATCCGAAGGAACTGGCAACCTGCACAGATGACAAGAACAGCAACACCTTTACCTGCAGCTGGGAAGACCTGCCGCTTTACAAGACAGTCAGCAGCACCACACTGGAGAAATCCGTTTACACTGTGGTCGAGCTTGATGGTCCGCAGGGCCAGCCGGTTGCAGAGGGCGGCACACTGGTGGGCGCCAATAACGTCCGCTACACCGTCAATTACGCTGATTCCACCGGCACCACCGTGGCGGAGGAGGGCACAGCTTCACTGGGTGTTACCAATACCCATGAGAGCTACCGCGGATCCATTTCCGCAAAGAAAGCCTGGGAGGGTGACGATGATGACAGCTACGGCTCAAGACCGAAGAACATCGTCTTCACACTGCAGTACACCACAGCGGCTCAGCCGGCTGAAAAGGATTGGGCCAAGGTTGGCGAGGTGAAAGCTTCCGATATCCCGGTGAAGGGTCAGGTGAGCTACACCACCTCCAAGAACCCGGCGACCCTTACCGTGACAGGCAGCGAATCCTGCACATGGGAGAACCTGCCGGTTAACTACAACGGCACACCGATCCGGTATCGTGTCGTGGAAACACCGGTTTCCGGTTACAAGAACCCGACCTACAGCTATGCAGCAGCAGGCTCCGTGGCTCTGACAAAGACAAACGGTCAGTGGACCGCCGAAGCAACGGTGACCAACGAGCTGGCCGAGTCCAAGCTGGTCATTCAGAAGAATTGGGACAGCGTCCCGTACTTCACACCGAAGGCAGCCGGCTTTAAGGTGGAATACCGCCACGGCGGCGAATGGAAGCTTCTGACCGATCTTGAACTGACAGGCACAGCCTGGTCTACCGAGATCAAAGACCTGCCCACAGGCGATGCCGAGGGTCACGCTTATGAGTACCGCGTCAGCGAGACTTACATCATTTACAATGATGGCACCAAGGACGTGAAGCTCATGGCCGACGGCAGCTTCAACACCACCGATAACGGCTGGACCGGCCGGGTGGGTATCTACGAATCCGCGATCAGCGTGTCTACAGAGGCCAACAGTGAATTTACCTTCACAGCGGCCAACAACGTGGTCAAGGGTTCCCTTGATGTGAAGAAGGTCTGGGTGGATGACAACGACCGTGACGGCGGCCGCAATGAAATCAGCGTCCAGCTGATGCGTGACGGCAAGGCCTTCCGCGATCCGATCACCCTCAAGGTCGACAACACAGTCCCGTGGACATACAGCTTTACAGACCTGCCGGTCTATAAGGACAATGCCTCAGGCACAAACCGTGAGAAATCCGTTTACACGGTGAAGGAAATCGGCGAAAATGCCGGCTCCTACAGGGGCAACAGAGGCATGGCTTACACCGTTGTTTACAGCGATGCCGTGACTCTTGAAGAAAATGGTCCGGTATCAGGCGGTTCTGATCCGGATGACACGCTCAACGGCGCAGCTTCGGCCACACCGGAGCTGACCATCACCAACACTCATGAACCGCTCGCCTTTGCGATCGATGCGGCGAAAGTCTGGAATGATGATGCCGACAGCAGAGACATTTACAACCAGAGACCGGATGTTGAGCTGGAAGTTTACTGGACGACCCTTACCGATCCGACAGACAACGACTGGCAGAAGGTGGAGAAGTCCGCTGAGGATTACCTCCACGGCACCGATGGCTCCGGCGTTTACACCACTAGCGAGACAACTCAGGCTCTGCTGAAGGCAGACCATAAGAGCGAAGCGAAGTGGGAAGGCGCTTCCTGGCAGACACTGCCGGCTTACGTGGCCATCAACGGTACCTCTTATCCGGTTCGCTACAGAGTACAGGAGGTCGGTGAGATTCCGGCATCCTACACCTCCACTTCAAGTCAGATCCTGTCCTATGACAGGGTTGAGACCATGAAGGCCGAGGTAAGCAACAGCCTGACGGGCACGACAGTCCTGAGCGTTGCCAAGGTCTGGGAGGACCAGAACGAGCAGTATGTCAAACGTCCGGAAAGCATCACAGTGAAGCTTCAGTACGCTGACGTGCCGGCCAAGGCCGACACAACACCAGAGGTTGGTGCCCCGGTTCCGAATCCGGAAGAAGACAAACGACCGGGTACGGTCTGGACACCGGCAGCGGCCGACTGGAAGGATTTCGATTCCGAAGCGGCAACGGTGAAGCTGACAGCCGACAGCGCAACACCCTGGAGCTACACATGGACAGGTCTTCGCAATGACCGTGTCTACAGAGCCGTTGAGATCAGCCTCAACTACGCCGGCGGCGTCTCTCTGACGCTGGATGCGGCCGATAAGGGCGTGATCGGCGGTTACGATTACACTGCTGTTGTCACCAACGATGATGACGGCAACCCGACAAAGAGTACGCTGACCAACAGCCTCAAGCTGGGTCAGCTCGAAGTCACCAAGATCTGGCAGGATGGCCGCGACAGAGACGATTACCGTCCGGAAACTCTGACATTCAAGCTGTTCAGAGATAAGGGCACCGATCCGATCGCGGAGAAGACTGTTAAGGTTACGGCTGAGGGTATTGAAAGCTGTATCTTCGAGAAACTGCCGCTGTATCAGGATAGCTCCGATCAGCTGTCCCGCTACTATGTGGTGGAAACTGATAACGAAGGCTACACGATCACTTATGAAGCCACAGCCGACAACGGTGTTGTCCTGACTCAGGATGAAACCGTGAAGACCGATGTGGTCAACAGACACGAGACAGAGCTGATCGCCATCACAGCCGATAAGGTCTGGGCGGACGACGATGATGCCTACGGTCTGAGACCGGCAGAGGTTTCCCTGAAGCTCCAGTACGCATTCTCTCCGGATGCTGAGGAGTGGACGGATGTCACATCTGTTGACGCAGTACCGGATCCGGCAACGGAAGACGGCACTATGGTTTACACCACAAGCCCGCTGGTCCAGACACTGACTAAGGCCAACGCCAAGGAGGGCGATATCAACACCTGGGGCACAGCCCTCTGGGAGAACCTGCCGATCAAGGCTCTGATCCCGGCACCGGCCGGCGACGGCAGCAACCCGGGTGGTGCAGGCTCTGAAGGCGGTGCTGATATCAACACCAACGGCGGCGAAGGCTCCGGCAATGAAGGTGCCGGCGGCTCTGAAGCTGGTGGCGCCGGTAACGGCTACTTCGGCGAATCCGCTGTGGTTTACTACCGCGTGGTGGAAGTCGGTACACTGTCATCAAGCTACAAGTCAGAGGCTTCCGAGCCGATGGCGGGTTCACGCGACATGGCAGGCACCACACTGGCCGGTGTTGTGACCAACACACTGACCGATGTGACAACTGTTGAAGTCAGCAAGTCCTGGCTCGACAATCATTTAAGTCAGCTGAGCCGCTACATGCCGGATGAACTGACAGTGAAGCTTCAGTACAGAGCCGGTGCCGGCAAGGCCTGGACGGATGTCCCGGCTAAGGGCACTCTGGTGCTGAACGGCGCCAACAACTGGTCTGGTAAGTTCGCCGGCCTGCGCGCTGATTACGAGTACCGCGTGGCTGAAGTTTCCCTGAAGATGGCCGGCAGAACGGAGACATTCTCCGCCAGCGTCGACAGCGACTTCACCATGAAGGGCCAGATCGGCCTCTTCGATGGCTCATCCGTCACAACCGTGACCACAGACAAGGATGGCCACAAGACTTATGTCACAAAACTCGAAAATACTCTGACCGTCCAGCCGGAGGAAGGCAAGTCCACCAACGGCAAGCCGAAGACCGGCGACGATTCACCGCTCGGCACATACGCAGCCGTGCTCGGCATCTCCGGTGCCGCACTCATCGGCGGCCTGGTGCTGACCAAGAAGCGTCGGAAGGACGAAGAGGAAGAAGGAGAGGAAGCTTAAGGCGAAGCGAAAGCGAGCCGGAAGAAAAATCTGCTAGAGTATAAGGACTGAGAGAAGCTGCAAGGATGCGAAGCATCCCTTGCAGCTTCTTTTTTGCCTTTGGGGGCGCGGTGTCGTATAATGAATGCGAGATGTGCTCATTTGTGGCATGTCATTCTGCCGGAAATACGATCCGGCAAGTTTTATTGAGATATTTGTCTTCCTTGAGGAGGTTCATATGAAGAAATCGGTTCTGTCTCTGCTGCTTGTTGGTCTCACGGCCCTTATGCTGACGGGTTGCGGCAAGCATGTCTGCGCCTGGTGCAATGAAGAAAAATCCTGCAGCAAGATCAAGTTTCAGGGTGAGTCCATCTGGGTCTGCAAGGAGGATAAGGGGATTCTCGAGGATTTGATGAAGACCCTGGAGTCGCTGGAGTAAAATGCTCTCGATTGCTGACTTTTATAACAAGAACCGGCGACGAGTGTTTGAGTTATTCGCCCCTGGTTCTGTGCTTCTGAAAAAACGTGTCTTGATTTTTTCCAAAAAACATGTATTGTATATGAGCGGGTGCTGTGCGTATTGCGCAAGCACCCGCTTTTTGAAGAGCAAGTAGCAAAGCGGACATCGTGCCCTGCGGGTATTGCAAGCACCCGCTTTGTCTGCAGCAAGCTTCCTTGCTTCAAAGACGCAGAGTCTTAAGCGAGGGGGAACAGGGGAGATTTTCTATGAACACCAACATCCGCCGTCGCTGGTCCGAAAACCGCGACTTATACAAATACGCCCTGCTCATCGCGTTGCCGATGATCGGGCAGAACATGATCACCAATTTCGTCAGCCTTCTGGACAACATCATGGTGGGCCAGATCGGCACCACCTCCATGAGCGGCGTATCCATCGTCAATCAGTTGATCTTCGTGTTCAACCTGACCATCTTTGGCGGCGTTTCAGGCGCCGGCATTTTCGGCACGCAGTTCTTCGGCAAGGGCGACCACGAAGGCCAGAAATACACCGTGCGCTTCCGGATTTTGCTCGTTTTGGTGCTGACCGCCATCGGCTTCGCCATTTCCGATATATGGGGTGAGCAGCTCATCAGCTTCTTCCTGACGGAGGAGGACGCGCCGGCGCTGACCGCGGCCACACTGCAGTACGGTCTCGATTATCTCGCCATTATGAAATGGAGCCTCATTCCCTTCGCCATCGGCCAGGCCTACGCCAGTGCCGTCCGCGAGTGTGGCGAGACCCGCATCCCCATGTACGGCTCGCTGGCCGCCATCGGGATCAATCTCTTCCTCGATTATGCCTTGATTTTCGGTACGTTCGGTTTTCCGAAAATGGGTGTGCAGGGCGCCGCTATCGCGACGGTGATCGCCAAGATTGTGGAAGCGGTTGTCATCATCGGCTGGGCCCATCTGCATCCGCAGAAAAATAAATATCTCATCGGACTCTACCGCGGCTTCCGGATTCCCGGAGACCTGGCCAAACGCATTTTCATCAAAGGCAGTCCGCTGCTTTTTAACGAATTTCTCTGGTCCTTCGGCATGTCGGTGATCGCGCAGCTCTTCTCACTCCGCGGGCTTGATGTGGTGGCGGCCAGAAATATCGCCTCCACCCTGACCAACATGTTCAACGTCATTTTCATCCAGTTCGGTGCCGCCATCGGTATCATCATCGGCATGCGACTGGGTGCCGGGAAGTTTGAGCAGGCAAAACGTGAAGCGCACGAACTCATCATTTTCATCACGTTGTTTAATGTGGTGCTGGCCCTCGTGATGCTGCCGGTGGCCTACCTCTTCCCGATGGTCTACAACACGGAAGCGGCGATCCGTTCGCTGGCGGCCTTCTATATCGTGGTGCAGGCGCTGGCCATGCCGCTGTGCTGTTATTCCAACGCGTGCTATTTCCTGCTGCGAAGCGGCGGGCGCACGGGTATGACATTCTTGTTTGATTTCTGCTTCACCTGGTTTTTGATGATCCCGCTGACATTTGTCCTTGTGAAAATGACTTCCGTGGACATCCATATCATTATGGCGGTGGTGACATTTACGGAAATCTTCAAATCGTTGATCGGACGGGCCATGATCCGCAGCGGCATCTGGGTGCGGAATATTGTTGACGCTTGATCTGCGTGAGCAGACCCCGGAAAATGTTGGTAAGGTGAATTCCCCGATTACGGTTCCGATTATAATAATCAGCCATTTGTGCTATGACGGCGGCTGTGTGTGTGAAAAATGAGTGCTTAAGCTCATGCTCACAACACACAGACCGCCGTTTTTTTGCAGGGGTTTCGGTTGCGGCTGGTTGTGTGTATCAGAGGCAAAACGTGGCGGTCACACGGTTCTATATTTTACCAAAATGGTATCCGACACAGAGGCTGTCATGTCGGTGGCTGGGGAAATGTGAATGGCTGCTCAAATTAATTAGCGGAAATAAAAGGATACATATCAAGAAATGCTGATGATGCGGTGAGATGGACAAAGGGATTGTGCATATACACTAAAAATAATGATGTATATTGGTTAAATATGGACAAAAATGCCGTTGCATTTTCGATTTTGCGGGGTATAATGGGGAACGAATTTTTAGAAAAATTTTAGAAAGTCCTGTAGGGCTTTAGGGAAAACCATTTTCATAAAGGAGCGTTTCTCATGGAATCATCGTATTACTTTCTTTTTGTCCTGGCACTGATTCTGATTTTCACGAAGATTTTCGGCATCGCCTCCTCAAAGGTTCATCTGCCGCAGGTCGTCGGCGCGCTGCTGGCGGGCATCATCCTCGGCCCCAGCGGCTTCGGTATTCTGCAGAGCTCCGATTTCCTGGAAAAAACTGCTGAGATCGGTGTCATCATGCTGATGTTCACCGCCGGTATCGACACGGACATGGAAGAACTGAAAAAGACAGGTCTTCAGGCCTGCGTCATCGCCGTGGCCGGTGTCTTCGTGCCGCTTCTGATGTGCGGGGCGCTGTATTTCTTCTTCTTCCAGGGTGTGTGGACCACCATGAATGTGCTGAAGAGTGCGTTCGTGGGCTGCGTTTTCGCCGCCACATCCGTGAGCATCACCGTGGAAACGCTCAATGAAATGGGCAAGCTCAAGACGCGTGTGGGCACAACGCTCCTCAGCGCAGCGCTCATCGACGATATCATCGGTATCGTGGTGCTGTCCGTTCTGTCCGGTTTCGCCGGAAATGGCGGCAACGTGCTGCTGGTTGTGGGCAAAATCGGCCTCTTCTTTGTTTTTGCGCTGGTTTGTGGTTTTGTGTTCCACAAAGTGTTCGTGGCCATTTCCAAGGATCACTGGCAAAGCCGCCGCGTGGCCATCTGGGCGCTGGCTTTCTGCTTCATAATGGCGTACTGTGCGGAAGAATTTTTCGGCGTGGCCGATATCACCGGCGCCTTCTTCGCCGGCCTCATCCTGTGCAACATCAGTAAATCCCGCCAGTACGTGGCGAAAAAAGTTACCGTCAGCTCTTATATGATCTTCGCACCGGTGTTCTTCGCCGGCGTCGGTATGAAAACAGACCTTGGGACCATGAACAGCAGCATTTTAGTGTTTGCTCTGATTCTGACTCTGTTTGGCATCATCAGTAAAGTCGCCGGCTGCGGCCTCGGCGCCCGCCTGAGCGGTCTGACCAATCACCAGTCACTGGTGGTGGGCATCGGCATGGTGGCCCGCAGCGAAGTCGCCCTCATGGTAGCGCAGAAGGGTATCGATGCCGGCATGATCGACCCCGCCATCCTTCCGGCCATTGTATTGGCCGTTGTGGTGTCCGGCCTCATCACCCCGATCCTCCTCAAGGTCTCCATCAGCAAAGGACCGGCCCTTGTGTAAGCGTGTATAATCCGACATAGCTTAATTCGCGGAAATGAGTCAACAATTACCATGACCCATTTCCGCGAATTTTCGTTTTTCGAAAATGGTGCATCGGCTGCATGTCACGTTATGTTTCCGCCGGGAGGCCAGGTAGGACTCCACTTACGATTCCCCGTATCTTGCCAGCAGCCACAGGCGGATATCCTTCAAAAAAATGGCACCGAACAGCACCACCCGCAGGTGGTCGACACCATGCAGTGTGAGCATCTGAAAAAATGTTGCGGGCTTCGACAGCGCCATTTTCTTAAGATCATCATTTGAGAAAATGCGTTGCGGTTCCACGCCGAAGCGTCTGGCCATCCGGGCGCGCATCGATTTCAGGTGACCGTACAACAATTCATCTTGACTATCATTTTCCGGACAGTCGTGTCTTACGAGGCGGCTGTCCGGTTTTTTGTGTCCAAATCGGAAGCCGCGGGAGGGCCGGCTCGCTGCGGAGCGATACGCGGCGGTGTAGCGGCTCTTTTGTCGGTTTCCATGCGGTTGCGCAATAGAGTCTCCGACCGGTTGAGCATTAGAGTCTCCAACCCTTTGGTAGTGTCTGACTTGTTTGCCTGCGCGGAACAGCGATCGGTGAGGGGGTACAGCCGTATGAAAATGAGGCGCACGCCGGGCTGTCTCCAGGCAGACCGAGCACTTGCCGCAGTAGGCCGGGGCCTCGTCCCCGAAATAGGAAATGAGGGCGTGGCGCAGACACACGGTGCCGGCTGTGTACCACCGCATGTAATTGAGCTTGTCGGTGAGCTCCTTGAGGTAGCGGTAATCCGGCTTCTTCAGGGGAGAGCGCAGCGTCAGCGCCGTTGCCTGGGCTTCGGATAGTGATGGTTGATGCCTGGGTTTGCCTGGGTGATGGGCCGCCGGCGACGCACCATTTTCAGATGTCAACAGACTATTCCCCGGCGGGTCGGCATAAGGTGCCGGACAATGAAAATCCTCAATCGAATGGTGTCCTGTTGCAGATTGGTTCACCGCCCGCCGGCGGAACAGAAGAGGCATTTCGTTAAGTTTCGCACGCCTCTTTTCCCGTCGGGCCTGCTGCTCCATCCGCCGCCGCTTCGACAGGACGCGCTCGGTGCCGTCGATCAGGTTGTCGTGGATCTTGATATCCCAGGGACCGCTCAACAGAATGCACTCCGCCTCCTGCCCGTCGCGCCCCGCCCGGCCGGCTTCCTGATAATAATTCTCCGGGTCGGCGGGCATATTGTAATGAATGACAAAGCGGACATCGCCCTTGTCGATGCCCATGCCGAACGCGTTGGTGGCGATCATGACAGGGCATTTTCCCTCGGTCCACGCGATGCGGGCCTGCTCCCGTTCATCTTTGGTAAGGCCGGCATGATAGGAAAGGACCTCGAAACCTTCATTTTTTAAAGAAAATGTCAGGTCGTCGACAGCCCGGCGGGTGAGGCAATAGACGATACCGCATTTGCCGGTCCGCTCCCGCAGTAAATGCTTCAGCGCCGTCAGCCGATCCGGTGGCATGAGGACCGAGAAAAACAGGTTGGGGCGGTCGAAGCCGCCGGTGCTGATGTAGGGATCCTGCAGGGCCAGTGTGTGCAGAAGATCCCGGCGCACCGCAGGCACGGCGGAGGCCGTGAAGGCGCAAATGACCGGGCGGTGGGGCAAAGCGGCGATGGCTCGCCCGAGCTTCCGGTAGGAGGGGCGAAAGCTGCGGCCCCAGCCGGAGAGGCAGTGGGCTTCGTCCAGGCAAATGATGGAAACCGGCAGGTCGGCGAGAAGCGCGTGCAGAGTCTGGCCAAGGAACCCCTCCGGCGACACATATAGAAGCTTCAGGTGCCCGGCGAAGGCCCGGCGCCGAATCCGCTGACGCTCGGCGTAGGGGAGGGATGAGTGGAAAGCCTCCGCCGGGACGCCGCGGCATTTCAGAGTGGCCACCTGGTCATTCATGAGGGCAATGAGCGGGGAAATGACGATGGTGAGCCCCGGTGCCATCAGTGCCGGAATCTGGTAGCACAGAGATTTGCCGCCGCCGGTGGGCATGATGGCCAGCACATCCCGGCCCGCGGTGAGGGCATCGATGATCGCCGCCTGCCCGGGCCGAAAAGCGTCGTAGCCGAAGACTGCTTTCAGGACCGCGTACTTGTCCTGAGCTGCCGGGGTTTCGGGAGCAGGAGCGGTCGAGCTCGCTGAATCGGGCAATGGTGCGGGCGATAAAGGCCTGGTCGAGGTGCTATCGGACCGGGAAACAGGCAGTGATGATTTGTCGGGAGGCGATATATGATTTTGTAAAATCAAAGATTGTCCGGTCCGCTTCATAGGCCATTCCCTCTATCTATATCTCAAACAAGCTTCCTTTTAAGCCTGCCGTTTGACATCGTGCAACTCATGTTTTATGGAGTGCTCACATTATAGGGAGGGGCGCATGGATTTGTCTATGCCACGATTTTGACTTTTTGGATGCTGATATCGGAAGGCATGCCTGGATTTGTCCATGCCATGATTTTGACTTTTTGAATGCTGATATCGGAAGGAATGCTTGAACTTGACCATGCCACGATTTTGACTTTTTGGATGCTGATAGCGGAAGGGACGTTTGGATTTGTTCATGCCATGATTTTGACTTTTGAATGCCGGCACCGGCAGGTGCCGGATCTTGCTTTGCGCAGTGCTTCCGGTTTGATTTCGTGCTCTCGCCGGTGCGGTCTGACACTGCTGGAGGCCTAGGAAGCTTGCTTCCGGTGTCGTTGAGCGTCGCTCAAAATGTGGCCGGCCCTGACGGACCCTTGATAAGCTTGAATTTGGTGTACTTGAAGAGCCCTCAACGGGATCGGCGACACGGCTGGAACTAAATAAAGCCTTTCAGCGGTGCCCACCCAGCCTTGGAGGTGTGTGATTTGACACCGCGATAGCCGAAGCCAAGCTCCCGCGGTGCCGGTCCGGTTTAAGAGTGCAAGAAAGGGCACCGCGATAGCCGGAGCCAAGCCCTCCGCGGTGCCGGCCCCGTTTAGAGT
>JAUNDG010000018.1:0-19777 GCA_030526195.1 Lachnospiraceae bacterium | reverse complement strand
ATCCTGAGGCAAGGCCCCCGGTGTGCCGGCCCCGATTGAGAGTGCAAGAATGGGCACCGCTATCGCCGAAGCCAAGCCCTCGGGGTGCCGGCCCGATTTAGAGTGCAAGAAAGGGCACCGCGATAGCCGGCAACAAGCCCTCGCGGTGCCGGCCCCGATTTAGAGTGCAAGAAAGGGCACCGCGATAGCCGGAGCCAAGCCCTCGCGGTGCCGGCCCGCTTTAAAAGCAAGCGGAAAGCCGGCAAACCGCAAAAAACAAAAAAATCCCCGCAGCCGATCGCTCGGCGCGGGGATAAATAATAGCCTTACTCCTTCGACATTTCCTGAAGCAGCTGCTTCTTGATGTCGTACAGCTTATCGGACAGGTCCACGTAGACCTCATGGGGATTGACCAGACGGCGGGTTTCATCCCACAGCGTGCTCAGCTCCCACTGGCAGCGGTCACGCAGCTCCATGGTGGAGGCACCGTATTCGTAGACGCACACACCTTTCTTGAACACCGGCACCAGCAGCTCACGCATGGTGTAGGTGCCGCCTTTCAGGCGTGTCTTCTTCCAGGTTTCCACCGGATCGAAGATCACCAGATCCTGCTCCACATCGTAGGTTTCGCCCACGAGACAGATAAGGTCAGCCCGGATCTTGCCGGTTTCCTTATCATAGATTCGGAAAATGGTCTTGTTGCCCGGATTTGTGATCTTGACGGAATTCTCGGACAGCTTGATCTTCGGAGTGAAATCCTCATCACCGCTGTGCTTGACAGCGGCCAGCTTGTAGACACCACCGAAGGACGGATTGTCCTGAGCTGTGATCAGGTTGGTGCCAACACCCCAGGAATTGATCTTGGCGCCCTGATTCTTCAGAGAATTGATCAGGTACTCATCAAGGTCAGAAGAGGCGGAAATCGTCGCATCCTCAAAACCGGCATCGCACAGCATTTTGTAAGCTTTCTTGGACAGATAAGCCAGATCGCCGCTATCGAGGCGGATGCCGTAACGCTTCGGCTTGATGCCCTGCTCACGCATTTCCTGGAAAACACGGATCGCATTGGGGACACCGGAGTTCAGGGTGTCATAAGTATCCACCAGCAGGATGCAGGCATCCGGGTAAAGGCTGGCGTATGTCTTGAAGGCTTCGTATTCGGAGGGGAAGCTCATGATCCAGCTGTGAGCATGAGTGCCCAGCACCGGGACGTCAAACATCTGGCCTGTCAGCACATTGGAAGTGCCGATGCAGCCGCCGATCATGGCTGCGCGGGCGCCGTAAAGACCGGCGTCCGGCCCCTGAGCCCGGCGAAGACCAAATTCCATGATGCCGTCGCCCTTGGCCGCGTAAACCACGCGGGAAGCCTTGGTGGCGATCAGGGACTGGTGATTCAGAATATTCAGAATGGCCGTTTCGACCAGCTGAGCCTCCATGATGGGGGCGATCACCTTCAGCATCGGTTCGCGGGGGAACATCACCGTGCCCTCGGGAATCGCGTAGATATCGCCGGTGAAATGGAATCCGGCCAGATAATCCAGGAAATCATCATCGAACATATTGAGGCTCTTGAGATAAGCGATATCTTCATATGAAAAATGAAGCCCTTTGATGTAATCGATGACCTGCTCGAGCCCGCAGCTGATGGCGTAACCGCCGTTGCAGGGGTTCTTTCTATAGAAAGCATCGAACACAACGACCTGATCGGTGGGGTTCTTGAAATACCCCTGCATCATGGTCAGTTCGTAAAGGTCGGTTAACAGTGTCAGGTTGGAAGCGCGTTCCATAAGTCATACCTCCGTGTGTATGGACATTCAAAAGGTGGCCTTCGAAAATGGCCTTCGATTAAGACCGCCACACATCGGCGGTCAGGCTAACACCCGGCCGCTCGGCCGATGTGTCTTGACACCCATTATACTGCCCGCGCCCCGCACATACAACCCGCACAAGTGAAACCACTTATTGTATTTTGTCGAGGGAGGCGTAAGTGGAGACGCAGATGTCGATACTTCGAGTATTGCAAATGTCTGCTTTGTATAGAATGACAAGAACAAAAGTAAATCGGTATACGATTGTACAGGCATGAAACCATACTTGACGCGTAACAACGTTGTCGTTACAATTTGTGTAAACGGAGGTGGTATCATGGAAAAAAGTACAACGTTAAATTTGAGAATAAACCCGACTCTTAAAAAGGAGGCGGAATCTGTTCTGTCTAGATTGGGTATTCCGATGTCTGTTGCAGTTGATATGTTTTTGAACCAGGTTGTTTTATCGGGGGGAATCCCGTTTTCAGTGTCTTTGCCGAAGGCACCAGCGAGTGTAGATGCGGCAAAAATGACGGAAGCTGATATTCATGCAAAAATATTGAAGGGATATGATTCCTATAAAGAGGGGAGAACACAGGATGCTGCAAATGCATTTAGCCAATTCAGGGAGAGTCACTTCTAAATGAAAAAGTATTCGGTGAGAATTACAGACGATGCACTTAAAGACATGGAGGATATCTACCACTATATTGCGTATGAATTACAATCCCTGGATCGGGATGCCAAAGTAATCTGGCAAAAGAGGGGCAATGAGAACAGGAGAACAGGAAGACAGGAAAGCAGGAAAGACAGGACAGGGATCGAAAAAACAGGCGACTAAATTAAAAAAAATATAAAAAGTACTTGCATTATTATATAAGAAGCCATATAATCATTGTTGTTCCGCATTGGGCTATCGCCAAATGGTAAGGCAACGGACTCTGACTCCGTCATTTCAAGGTTCGAATCCTTGTAGCCCAGCTATTATGAGTTACGAATTTGCATCAAGAATAAGATTCAGTGAAATGGGGCCTGACGGGAGATTGACTCTCGGCGGGCTCATTGACTATTTTCAGAATTGTGCTGTGTTCCACAGTACCAGTCTCGGATTGGGTCCTCTCGACAAACCCGACCGCTACGCGGCCTGGATCATCATTTCCTGGAGGATCGTCATCAATCGACTCCCCTTTTTGAACGAAAACGTATATACTAAAACATGGGGTCACCGTTTCAGAACACTGGAGGGTGATCGCAACCATATCATGACAGCCGAAAGCGGAGAGCTTCTGGCTTATTCAGATTCCCGTTGGGTCTTTTTTGACCTCGACCGCCAGCGCCCGGTGAAGGTGCCGGAGGAGGAGCTGGCCTACGGGACCGAGCCGAAGCTTGATATGGGTAACCCGCCCCGGAAGATCATCCTGCCCGATAATAGGACGGAGCGGGATCGCATGCGGGTGACCCGTCTGCATCTCGACACCAACGGCCACATGAATAACGGCCAGTACGTGCATCTGGCGGAAAGCTATGTGCCGCCGACACTTGAGGTGGGCATGCTGTGGGTGGATTATTATAAGCAGGCCCTGGAAGGCGACAGCATCATTTTCAAAACCGCTGAAATGCCGGAGGGCCTCTACGTGTCTTTAGAAAATGAAGCTGCCGAGGCCTACGCGGCTGTGTTTTTCGGCCGCCGCGTCGACTGAACGTCAGCGCCGTGCGCGCGCACGAAAATGCGCCGGCACAAGTTGCTGCGTCATCGGAAGTGCGGCCGGCGTGCCATTCTCGCTTCACCGGCGGTGCGGCCGGCGCGATGTCGCCGCTTCGTCGAAATGCGTCATGCGAGATGGGGAAACCTGTCCCGCGCGGCAACCGTAAATGTGATGGCTACCCGATGCATCGGCCGTAAAAATGCGCCGGCGCAGTCGTATTTTGGAGAATAAGGAGAACGCTATGATCGAACTGGGAAAATATCAGGAACTGACCGTGGTCAAAACCGTTTCCATCGGTGTGTACCTGGGCACAAGCGAAAATGCCGGCGAAAATGACCGGATCCTGCTGCCGAAGAAGCAGGTACCGCCGGAAACCAAGGTGGGCGATACCCTGCAGGTTTTCGTTTACAAGGATTCCGATGACCGCCTCATCGCCACGATCCATGAAGTGAAGGTGACCCTTCACCAGGTGGCGCGCCTCAAGGTGTCCCAGATGACCAAGATCGGGGCCTTCCTTGACTGGGGGCTTGAAAAGGACCTGCTGCTGCCGTTCCACGAGCAGACCAAGAAACTGCACGAAGGCGAAGAGGTGCTGGCGGCGCTTTACATCGACAAGAGCGGTCGACTGGCTGCCACCATGAAGGTCTACCCCTATCTGAAACTGAACGCCCCCTATCAGGCCGGCGACACCGTAGAAGGTCTGGTTTACCAGCATGCCCCGAACTTCGGTTACTTTGTGGCCGTGGACGGTCAGTATTCCGGCCTCATTCCGAAGAAGGAAGCCCAGGCCGGCTTCGAAGTCGGTCAGACCCTGACCCTGCGGGTGGCCCGGGTGCTGGAGGACGGCAAGCTGGATCTGTCCGCCCATCAGAAGGCCTATCTGCAAATGAATGTGGACGCCGACTCAGTCTATGCTATTATTAAGGAAGATTATGACGGCGAACTGCCCTTTGACGATAAAGCCTCACCCGACGACATCCGGGACATTTTCGGCCTGTCAAAAGCCGCCTTCAAGCGAGCCGTCGGCCACTTATATAAGGAAAAGAGAGTGGCGCTGGAGAAGGGCCGCATCCGTATTGTTGGTGAGCCGGCAGACTAACCAAAAGTTATCAACGCAGATGGCCTGATATAAAGCACTGCGTTGTCAACACCAAGCCGGCACATACGTAAACCGGCCCGCACAGTCATCTGTGCAACAGACTCTCAGCAACAAACAATGAACACTGCACCGCTGACCCCGGGGCAGGTTCATGATCGATACGAAAAGGAGGTCAGCTATGAGCGTAACAGGTATCTCATCATTTATCACCAACCTGCTGCCGAATTTCTCATCGGGAGCTCTGGTATCCGCCCTCATCACCCTGGTGGTGGCGGTGGTCATGTGCTTCTTCGGCTATCGCCTGCTGAAATACATTGTGGCTGTCTTCGGCTTCATGTTCGGCGTCAGCCTGGGCCAGTGGATCTGCAGCCTGTTCAACGGCGGCCGCGTGCTGAACATCATCATCACGCTGGTGATCGCCATCGGCCTGGCCCTGGTGGCCTTCCTGCTGTTTAAGGTCGGCGTGTTCATCCTGATCTTCGGCAGCGTCCTGGTGTTCTTTGGCGCCGCAGCCCTGTTCACCTCCGTTAACATGCTGATCGGCGTGGCGGTGGCCCTGGTGCTGGCCATTCTGGGTGTTGTCTTCATCCGGCCGGTATCCATCTTCATCACCGGCATCAACGGCGGTCTCTCCATCGGTGATGCCCTGACAACCCTGGTGCTGGCGAAGCTCCTGCCGGGCATGGCCATCGTGGGTGCCATCATCGGCCTGGTGCTGGCTATCCTGGGCATCATTTATCAGTTCAAGACCACCAAGGCCGAACCGAGACGCCGTCGCTGATCGCAGCCAAGATCCATCGGCCGTCACTATTCGGCGGGACAACACAGTATCAGCACAAATCATATACGTAACAACAAACAAGGCGGACCTACGTGTCCGCCTTCAGCAAATATAAGAGACAGACTATGGCTTTCACACATCTCCATGTCCACACGGAATATTCCCTGCTGGACGGATCCAACAAGATAAAAGAATATGTGAAAAAAGTCAGGGAGCTGGGCATGACAAGTGCAGCCATAACAGACCACGGGTCTATGTATGGCTGCATTGAATTTTATAAGGCCGCCGTCGAGGAGGGCATCAAGCCCATCATCGGCTGCGAGGTCTACGTGGCTCCCGGCAGCCGCTTCGATAAAGAAAGCGGCACCCAGAATGACGACCGATACTACCACCTGGTGCTGCTGGCGGAAAATGACATCGGCTACGCCAACCTGGTGAAGATCGTGTCCGCCGGTTTCGTGGACGGCTTCTATTATAAGCCCCGGGTGGACAAGGCAATCCTTCGGCAGTACCACGAGGGCATCATCGCCCTGTCCGCGTGCCTCGCGGGTGAAGTGGCCCGTTACCTGGGCCGCGGCCTCTACAACGAAGCCAAAAAGGCGGCGCTGGAATACGCGGACATCTTCGGGGAAGACCATTTTTATCTGGAACTTCAGGACCACGGCATTCCGGAACAGAAGCTGGTGATCCGCCAGCTCATGCGCATGCACGAGGAGACGGGCCTGCCCTTGGTATGCACCAACGACGTTCATTACACCGACGCGTCGGATGCGGAAGCTCACGACGTGCTTCTGTGCATCCAGACCGGCAAAAAAGTGGCGGACGAGGACCGTATGCGCTACGAAGGCGGCCAGTTCTACGTCAAATCCGAGGCGGAAATGGCGGAGCTTTTCCGTTACGTGCCGGAATCCGTCGAAAATGCCGCCCGCATCGCGGAGCGCTGCAACGTCACCATCATTTTCGGCGAGCGGAAACTCCCGGCCTACGACGTGCCGGAGGGTTACGACGCCTGGACCTACCTCAACAAGCTCTGCCGGGAAGGCCTGGAGCGGGGGTATGAGACCATCACCCCGGAGATCGAAGAGAGGCTTCAGTACGAGCTCAACACGATCCGGGAAATGGGTTTCGTGGATTACTTCCTTATTGTATGGGATTACATCAAGTATGCCCGGGACCACGGCATCATCGTCGGGCCGGGCCGAGGCTCCGCCGCCGGGTCCGTGGTGTCCTACTGTCTGGGCATCACCCAGCTGGAGCCACTGAAATACGACCTGCTGTTTGAGCGCTTCCTCAATCCGGAACGTGTGTCCATGCCCGATATCGACGTGGACTTCTGCTTCGAGCGCCGCCAGGAGGTCATCGACTACGTGGTCCGCAAGTACGGCAAGGACCGGGTGGTGCAGATCGTCACCTTCGGTACCATGGCCGCCCGGGGTGTCATCCGGGACGTGGGCCGTGTCCTTGACCTGCCCTACGCGGACGTGGACAAAATCGCGAAAATGGTCCCCAAAGAATTGGGCATCACGTTGGACGGGGCCCTCACCATGAACCCCGAGCTCAAAGACCTTTACGACAGCGACGACACCGTCCGGGGCCTCATCGACATGTCCCGGAAGCTGGAAGGCCTGCCCCGCAACACCTCCATGCATGCCGCGGGCGTGGTCATTTCCAAATTGCCGGTGCAGGAATACGTGCCCTTAAGCCGCGCCCAGGACGGCTCCATCACCACCCAGTACACCATGACACGCCTCGAGGAACTGGGTCTTTTGAAAATGGATTTCCTGGGGCTCCGGACGCTGACGGTCATCCAGAACGCCGAGCGCCTCATCAATGAAAAGAAAATGCCCGGTGAGCCCCTTCTCGACATCAACACCATCGACATGAACGATCCCGGTGTCATGGACATGCTCAGCCGCGGCAAGTGCGAAGGCGTCTTCCAGTTGGAAAGCGCCGGCATGAAATCCTTCATGAAGGAACTGAAGCCCGGCTGCTTCGAAGACATCATCGCCGGCATCGCCCTGTACCGGCCGGGCCCCATGGATTTCATCCCGAAATACATTGCGGGCAAGAGCCATCCGGAACAGGTGACCTACGACTGCCCGGAAATGGAGCCGATCCTTCGCAACACCTACGGCTGCATTGTGTACCAGGAGCAGGTCATGCAGATCGTCCGGAACCTGGGCGGTTACTCCCTGGGCCGGTCCGACCTGGTGCGCCGCGCCATGTCCAAGAAAAAAGCCTCCGTCATGGAAAAGGAGCGCCGCAACTTCATTTACGGAAATGAGGAAGAGGGCGTCCCGGGGTGCCTGGCGAACGGCATTTCCGAAGAAGTGGCCAACCATATCTACGATGAAATGACGGATTTTGCCAAGTACGCCTTCAACAAGTCTCACGCCGCGGCCTACGCGGTGGTGTCGCTCCAGACGGCGTATCTCAAGCGCTACTATCCGGTGGAATACATGGCGGCCCTCATGACCTCCGTCATCGACAACCCCGCCAAATGCGCCGAATACATCCTCCACTGCCGGGAGGTGGGCATCGAGATCCTGCCGCCCTCCGTCAATGAAGGCAGCGGGCCATTTACGACGGAAGGGGAGAAGATCCGCTACGGCCTCTACGCCATCAAGGGCATCGGCCGGGGCGTCATCGATGGCATCGTGGAAGAACGTCGGAAAAATGGCGCTTTTTCGTCTATCCATGATTTCCTGAGCCGCACCTTCGGCCGGGATCTCAACAAGCGGGCCATCGAAAATCTCATCAAATCCGGGGCTCTCGACGGCCTCGGCGCCACCCGCAAGCAGCTCCTGCAGGCCTATGCCCTGATCCTCGATGACGTTGTCCGGGGCAAAAAGGCCTCCCTGGACGGTCAGATCAGTCTCTTCGACATGCTGGCCCCGGAGGAAAAGAAGCAGTACGAGGTGCAGCTGCCGCCGGTGGGCGAATTTGACGACGGCGAGCGACTGGAGCTGGAAAAGGAAGTGCTGGGTGTCTACATCACCGGCCATCCCCTGAAGGCCTATGAAGCCCTGTGGCGCAGCGGCATCACTGCCCTCACCTCGGACTTCCTGCCGGACGAGGAAACCGGCGAGCCGAAGGTCCGGGGCGAGGCCCGGGAGACCATCGGCGGCATGATCATCGAAAAAACCATCAAGTACACCCGCACCAACAAGCCCATGGCCTTCATCACCGTGGAGGACCTGGTGGGCTCCGTGGAGGTGCTGGTCTTCCCGAAGGTTTACGAGACCTACGGCCGCTACCTTAACGAGGATGCCAAAGTCTTCATCAAGGGCCGCGTTTCCGCCGAGGATGACAAAGCCAGCAAACTCATCATGGACAGCCTCATTTTCTTTGATGACATCCCCCGGGAGGTCTGGATTGCTTTCGATTCTGTCGAAGCTTATGAAAATGAAGCGGCCGCTCTCGATGAGCTGTGCCGTTTAACCGAAGGCCATGATGTGGTGAAGATCTACATCCGTTCGCCGAAAATGATGAAGCCTCTGCCCCGCAAGGTGCTGGCCTCTTCGGAATGGGTAGAAAAACTGCAGCAGCGCTTTGGGCCGGAACGTGTGGTAATTCGGCAAAAAATGATTGAAAAACACTGACTCATGCATTAATATGTGAACTGACCTGAAGTGTTAGGAGGTTTATTTGTATGGCTGAAAAGAAGATTAGAACAATCGGCGTTCTGACCAGTGGCGGTGATGCGCCGGGTATGAATGCTGCGGTCCGTGCGGTGGTGCGCAGGGGCCTCGGCCAGGGACTTAAAGTGAAAGGTATCCTGCAGGGTTATGACGGTCTGATCAATGACAACATCCGCGATATGAAAGCCCGCGATGTGTCTGACATCATCTCCCGTGGTGGTACTGTTCTGTATACGGCTCGTTGCCCGGAAATGAAAACTGATGAGGGCATCGAACGTGCGGTGGAGACCTGCCGTAAGCACGGCATCGAAGGTCTGGTTGTCATCGGCGGTGACGGCTCCTACATGGGTGCTGCCAAGCTGGCCAACCACGGCATCAACGTGATCGGTCTTCCCGGCACCATCGACCTTGATATCGGCTGCACGGAATACACCATCGGTTTCGATACCGCTGTGAATACCGCTATGCAGGCCATCGATAAGGTCCGCGATACATCCGCTTCCCATGAACGTGTCTCCATCGTAGAGGTTATGGGCCGCAATGCCGGTTATATCGGTCTGTGGTGCGGTATTGCCAACGGCGCAGAAGATATCCTGCTGCCGGAAAAATTCAACTATGACGAGCAGGCTGTCATCGACAACATCATTGAAAACCGTCGTTACGGCAAGCGTCATCATATCATCGTCAATGCCGAAGGTATCGGTCACTCCGCCAGTATGGCCCGTCGGATCGAAGCAGCCACCGGTCTTGAAACACGTGCCACCATCCTGGGCCACATGCAGCGTGGTGGTTCACCCACAGCCCGCGACCGCGTCTACGCGTCAACCATGGGCTGCATGGCTGTCGACCTTCTGCTGGCCGGTAAGACACGCCGCGTTGTCGGTTACAACAACGGTCAGTTCAGAGACTATGACATTTCCGAAGCGCTGGCCATGTCCAAGGGTATCTCCGAGTATCAGTACGAAGTCGCCGTGGCTCTGTCACACAACTACATGAAGCCCAGCGAAAATCTGTACGAAACACAGGAAGCCACCGAAGGGCAGGCTGAAGCCTGAAGGTAACAGCGCACAGTCGCATAAGAGATAAGACTGTGGAAGAGAAAGCCTTAATCAGTTGGCTTCGCGGCTCCGCATAAAGATGACCGTGGTGGGCATCAGAAGGAGCTGATCATATGGCGCGCCGGATATGTTCGATTGGGGTGCCAACGGTACAAATAGTAACAATAAGGTAGATAATAGTTGCAAATCGCAGGGCCGGACACAGTTCGGCCTCTGCAGATACATCAGGTCAAAAAAGAGGCGGTACACAGTGCTGTCATTAAAAGAGATTAAAGAACTTCAAAAAAGTGGAAAGGCCCGAAAGCAGACGGGCCTTTTTGTAGTTGAGGGGATTCGTATGTTTCGGGAAACCCCCGGCGACCGGGTGCGGGAAATCCGGGTATCGGAATCCTTCTATAAAGAACATGGCGACGAAGTGCGGGCCCTGTGCGAGCGGGCGGAAGAAGCCCATCGCAGCGCGGCGGGCAATACAGCCGCCGGTCGTGTGTCAGAGCATAAAGCCGCAGACCGCGCGAGCGCCAAATCAGCAGAAATAGAAAATGCAGGCCGCACAGCAGGAGCAGGTAGAAAGACAAGCGATCGCGCTGACGGAAAGACAACCGGCAAGGAGAGCGCAGGCCGCGCGAGCGGCCATGTTGCCGGTTATCGGCTACCCGTGGAGATCCTCCCGGACACTCGATTCAAGAGTCTCTCCGACACCCAGACCCCTCAGGGGATTCTGGCAGTGGTTGAAAAATGCCGCTGGGAGGCAGCAGACATCCTGTCCGGCCCGGCGCCCTTCATCCTCATCCTTGAAAATCTTCAGGATCCCGGGAACGTGGGCACCATCATCCGCACGGCGGAAGCCGCCGGCGTTGACGGTATCTTCTATACCAAAGGGTGTGTCGACCTTTACAATCCGAAAACAATCCGCTCCACCATGGGGGCGGTTTACCGTATGCCCCATGCCGAGATCGACGACATGGACGGCTTTTTGAAAATGCTCGCCGACCGCCGCATCACCACCTATGCCTCGAGTCTGGCCACCGACAAGACCTATCTTGATCGGGACTACCGGACCGGCACAGCGCTGATGATCGGCAATGAAGGCAATGGCTTAAGCCCGGAACTCCAGGCCGCCGCCGATGCCCTCATCCACATCCCCATGCACGGACAGGTAGAATCCCTGAACGCCGCCATGGCCGCCGGGATCTTGATGTACGAAGTGTGCCGGCAGAGGATGTGAGCGGTTACTCTTGAGAGCCTGGCGCGGCCGCTGCCCTATTTTCGTTAAGAGTCAGGAGAACCGGTATGTCCGACTGCGGAAAAAACCACCCACGCAGGGTGATGGAGGAGAGTCGGCATCGATGTGCAGATCATTCTGCTTGAGACGGGGTGTATATTTCAGGGCAAAAAAGTGAATAATATACACATAAAAACATAAAATATACAAAATTAAAGTACTTTATGCAAAACAAAGTGAATTTTATTCGCCGAAACGGTTGACGAAACGGCCGTTTGCAGGCAAAATATGAGAAGGTTTAACGGACGGGTATCCGTCAGAACATAAATAGCAGAAAATGAACTTAGCTTACTAAGATTAAGAGGAGAATACGAACATGAACTTAAAAGGCAGAAGCTTCCTTAAATTACTGGATTACACACCGGAAGAAATCACATACCTGATCGACCTGGCGGCCGATCTGAAAGATAAGAAGAAAAAAGGTATCGCTCACGATACACTGAAGGGTAAAAACGTCGCCCTCATTTTCGAAAAGACAAGTACAAGAACGCGCTGCTCCTTCGAGGTTGCCGCTTTTGACCTGGGTATGCACGCCACATTCCTGGATCCGTCCGCTTCCCAGATCGGCAAGAAGGAAAGCATCGCCGATACAGCCCGCGTTCTTGGCCGTATGTATGACGGTATCGAATACAGAGGCTTTGGTCAGGAAGTTGTTGAAGATCTGGCCAAGTATGCCGGTGTTCCGGTCTGGAATGGTCTGACAAACGAATTCCACCCGACACAGATGCTGGCTGACATGCTGACAATCCGTGAGCATTTCGGTCATCTGAAGGGCATCAAGCTTTGCTACATGGGCGATGCCCGTTACAACGAAGGCAACTCTCTGATGGTTGTCTGCGCTAAGCTGGGTATGAACTTCGTGGCCTGCTCCAACAAGAAATACTTCCCGGCTCCGGAACTGGTGGCTGAATGCGAAGCCATCGCCAAGGAAACAGGCGCCACCATCACTCTGACAGAGGATGCTATGGCCGGTACAAAGGGTGCCGACGTTATCTACACAGACGTTTGGGTATCCATGGGCGAACCGGACGAAGTCTGGGAAGAACGTATCCACGACCTGATGCCGTATCAGGTAAACAGCGCTCTGATGGAAAATGCCGGTCCGCAGTGCATCTTCATGCATTGTCTGCCCGCCTTCCACGATCTGAAGACAAAGATTGGCGCTCAGATCCACGACAAGTTTGGTCTGGATGCTATGGAAGTTACAGACGAAGTCTTCGAAAGCCCGGCTTCCGTGGTCTTCGATGAAGCTGAAAACCGTATGCACACCATTAAGGCCGTTATGCTGGCCACACTGAGCGATAACGTTTGATGAACCATGATGCTGATGGCCGCGCAGCGGTCGTAATGTTCGGATTTCTCCATACGGTCCTGACGGTCATGATCATCATCGGCTTTGTGCTGATGATGGTGATGAAGAACCTCATGAGCGTGCTCATCTGGACGGAGATTGGCCTGGGATTCCTCTGGAATCTCCTGTTGCTGGTCTATTTCTTTCCGGAAAAGAAGCGGCTGGGGCTCTTGTTTGGTCTCATCGCCCTGATTCTGGGGCTCATCCTGCTGGATGGGGTGCTGAATCTTCTTGCATAAGCAGGAGGGAGAGTCACGTGACATGGCGGCAGACAAACGGCTGTCAGAAAATATGAATAGTGAACACTGATCGAGCGGATCGCAGCCTGCACTGCGGTCCGCTTTCGTCATGTGACTGGCATAAACAGGCAGTTTTTAGTATAATCTCCGTGAACATGATGACCCGGGCAGCGGTCACAACATAAAAATGTATTTTACTTACAGGAGTATCCTATGGCAAATAAAGAGACAACCGAAAACCTGGTGCTGTGCGGCGCCAGTTACTACAATCAGAAATATTACTTAAATGAAACTTTCGCCCGTCTGCCGCAGCAGGTAAAGGACGAGTTGCAGATCATGTGCGTGGCCTTCACGGAAGATGTGGGCGGTGTGCTGACTCTGGAATTCACCCCGGAAGGCGAGCTTATCTTCTCCGTCCGTTCCGAGGAGGGAGACCAGCGTTTTGATGAGATCGGCAGCGGTCTCCTCATCAAGAAGCTGCAGCGCGAAAAAGAGGAATTGCTGGAACAGCTGAGCCTGTATTATAAACTGGCGATCCTCGGTCAGTCAGGAGGTCAGTCATGACAGAGCATGCCATGCCCCTGCACAACACCGCGCAGCCGATGAATCTGGCGAACCCGGCGGCCACAACGAACTCGACAAACGCAGCGCACCCGGCGACCGCCACAAATCCGGCGCATCCGGCGATGACCGGGGAATCGGTGCCCAATCCCCGCAAAACCATGCGAATCGGCTCTCTTGAATTTGAATCCCCCCTCTTCCTGGCTCCCATGGCCGGCGTGTCCGACCAGCCCTTCCGGGTTCTTTGCCATGAAAAGGGCGCCGCAGTGGTCTGCATGGAAATGGTCAGCGCCAACGCCATCAAATACGGCAACAAGAAAACCGAGGCCTTCGTGGACATTTCCCCGGACGAGCACCCCGTCAGCATGCAACTTTTCGGGCCGGACCCGGAAACCATCGCCCTGGCCGCCCGGTATCTCGATCACAAGCCCTTTGATATCCTGGACATCAACATGGGCTGCCCCATGCCCAAAATCGTCAAAAATGGTGAGGGTTCTGCCCTTATGAAGGATCCGCACCTGGCCGCTGCCATCGTGAAGGCAGCCGTGGAGGCCACGGATCGGCCCGTTACCGTCAAGATCCGGGCCGGCTTTGACGAAGATCATAAGAATGCCCCGGACCTGGCCAAGTACCTGGAGGATGCCGGCGCCGCCGCCATTGCGGTCCATGGCCGCACCCGGGAGCAGTATTACACCGGCAAGGCCGACTGGGACATCATCCGCAAGGTGAAGGAAGCCGTGTCCGTACCCGTTATCGGAAATGGTGACATCATGAGCCGGGAGGAAGCGTTCCGCCGCATGGCCGAAACCGGCTGCGATGGTGTCATGATCGGCCGGGCTGCCGAAGGCAATCCTTGGATCTTCTCCGGCGAGACACCCTCGATCCACGACATCAAGGTCATGATGAAACGCCACGCCGCTTTGCAGATCGCCAACAAAGGTGACCATTTCGGCGTGCTGCAGATGCGCAAGCACGTGGCCTGGTACATCAAGAGCATCCCCGGTGCTGCCGCCCTTCGCTATGCCGTCAACCAGACCACGTCCCTGGAGGAACTTAATCGGTTAATCGACACAATCGAAGAATAGTGAAGGCGGCAACATCATTTTCTAAAAAATGACTCGTCCCCGACAGCCCATCGTTTACGAGCGGTCTGCCGGGGCGTTGTTTTGACGGGATTTTGGTTTCCGTGCATAAAATGCAGGAAAATGGGCCCGATTTCCCGCGGAAATGGCGGTTCTCCTTGACATTTCGGAAAAACATTGTATAATATCCGCGTATTAGGGGTATTAGACCCAATTAGCTGCTTTAAGGAGTAAAAAATGGCAGAAGAAAAAAAGAAAAACATTCTGACATATGCCGGTCTTCAGAAACTGGAAGATGAACTGAATGACCTGAGAATGAATAAACGTAAAGAGATTTCCCAGAAAATCAAAGAGGCCATGGAGCAGGGCGACATTTCCGAAAATGCGGAATACGATGCCGCCAAGAACGAGCAGGCTGAGGTCGAAGCCCGTATCGAAGAACTCCAGGATATCCTCAAGAATGCAGAAGTTGTCGTTGAAAGCGAAGCCAGCATCAAGACAGTCGGCGTCGGCTGCCACATCAAGATTCTGGATATGGATTATGACGAAGAACTTGAATATGACATCGTCGGTTCCATCGAAGCCAGCAGCCGTGCCAACAAGCTCTCCAATGAGTCTCCGGTCGGTATGGCCCTGATGGGTGCCAAGAAAAATGATGTTGTCACCGTTTCACTGCCGGATGGCGATGCTCATTTCAAAGTCCTTAAGATTTCCCGTAATGCGTAAATGACAGGCTCCTCACCACGAGGAGCTTTTTTTAAGAGAACAGGAGAAAACATGGCAAACCAGAAGAATACTGCAGATCAGCAGCAGGATCTGAACCAGATCCTCAAGAACCGTCGTGAAAAACTGGCCGCTCTTCAGAACGCCGGTCGTGATCCCTTCGAGATCACAAAGTTCGATCAGACACATCACTCCGCCGAAGTGAAGGATCTCTATGACAAGCACGAAAAGGCTGTGCTGGGCGATCGTCCGGCTCCCAACGTGGAAGGCCTTGAAGAAGCTGAAAAGAGAGCCGTCATCAACGACGATTACAACGAAAGACGTGCCATCATGGATGCTCAGCCCATCGAAGTGTCCATCGCCGGCCGTATGATGTTCAAACGTGTCATGGGTAAAGCTTCCTTCTGCAATATCCAGGACCTTCAGGGCAGCATCCAGGTTTATGTGGCCCGTGATGCCATCGGTGAAGAGGCCTATGCCGACTTCAAAAAATCCGATATCGGCGACATTTTCGGTATCAAAGGCTTCGCCTTCCGCACAAAGACAGGCGAAATCTCCATCCACGCCGAATCCCTGACCCTGCTCACCAAGAGCCTTCAGGTTCTGCCGGAAAAATTCCACGGCCTGACCAACACCGATATGCGTTATCGTCAGCGCTACGTTGACCTCATCATGAACCGCGAGTCCATGGACGTCTTCCTTAAGAGATCCCAGATCATCAAGGAAATCCGTCGTTTCCTGGACGGCCGCAACTTCATCGAGGTTGAAACACCGACACTGGTCAGCAACGCCGGTGGTGCCGCCGCCCGTCCCTTCGAAACACATTACAATGCTCTGAATGAGGACGTCAAACTCCGCATTTCTCTGGAGCTGTACCTGAAGCGACTGATCGTCGGCGGTATGGAACGTGTCTACGAGATCGGCCGTGTTTACAGAAATGAAGGTGTCGACACTCGTCACAATCCGGAATTCACCCTGATGGAGCTGTATCAGGCATACACAGACTACGAAGGTATGATGGAACTGACAGAAAGCATGTTCCGTTACCTGGCCGAGACTGTTCTGGGCAGCACCAAGTTCACTTATAACGGCATCGAGATCGACTTCGGCAAGCCCTTTGCCCGTATGACCATGAACGATGCCATCAAAACCTATGCCGGCATCGACTTCGACGAAGTGAAGTCAGACGAAGAAGCCAAGGCTCTGGCCAAGGAACATCACATCGAGTTTGAAGATCGTCACACCAAGGGCGATATCATCAACCTCTTCTTCGAGGAATACTGCGAAGAAAAGCTGATCCAGCCGACATTCATCATGGATCACCCGATCGCCATTTCCCCGCTGACAAAGAAGAAACCCTCCGATCCGGAAAAGGTGGAGCGTTTCGAGCTTTTCATCAACACCTGGGAAATGTGCAACGCTTACTCAGAACTTAACGATCCGATCGACCAGAGAGAACGTTTCGCCCAGCAGGATGCCAACGCAGCCGCCGGCGACGACGAAGCTCAGCACACAGATGAAGACTTCCTCAACGCTCTGGAAATCGGTATGCCGCCCACAGGTGGTATCGGCTACGGCATCGACCGTCTGGTCATGCTGCTCACAGACAGCCAGGCCATCCGCGATGTCCTGCTCTTCCCGACCATGAAGTCATTAGACAAGTAATATGCAGTGTTCATGAGGCTTTCAAGCCTTGAAAATACTGAATTTTGACCCATTTTGACCTACTATTCAGGCCAGCAGAAAATAGCAAAAGTGCAACTTTAGTGCAACTTATTTGAGAAAAATATGGCACATAAAGGAACAAAAAGGAAAAGTTCACTTAGAATTGAATAGGGTACTTTACACTGATTTAATGTAAATTAGGACACTTTCTTTAATTGAAAAATTAGAGAAGTGTCCTTTTTTGTTATGGTCAAATCTTAGGAAAGGAGAGAAGTCCATGAAAAGTACAGCGATAGGAGCAGGCGATGGGTGCGT
Organism: Lachnospiraceae bacterium; assembly: GCA_030526195.1. Lineage (GTDB taxonomy): Bacteria > Bacillota > Clostridia > Lachnospirales > Lachnospiraceae > Chordicoccus. The sequence goes on along the minus strand of JAUNDG010000018.1, from coordinate 2,487 downwards.
AGTCTCTGGCAAAAATAAAGCCAGGGAGGAAAGGAAAGATGGTTAAAATCAGATTGCAAGGAACTACGAATGAAATTAAGAGAATGAGAAGAGTAATTGAAAGAAATCGTAGCTTATTAGTAGTAAGCACATCAGAAGTGTTTCCCAATAAGGGTACAAAGAAATATTTCAGACAATACATGGATATTAGTTTTGATCCTGTAAAGAAAGAAATGGCACAGTAGAAAAAGGAGATTAGAGACTATGAGAGAAAACATCGCTAAGAATTTATGTAAGGTAATTGCACTGGCAAATCAAAAAGGAGGAGTAGCAAAAAGTTTTACTACGGCAAGTTTGGCAGTTGGACTTGTAAACTCAGGTAACAGAGTATTGGTAATTGATAATGATCCTCAGGGCCACGCATCCAGATGTCTTGGAGTTAGGAAACCGGAAAAAACCATTTATGACATAATGGAAAAACTGGTTAAGGGAGAAGAGATTACACCTAATGACTGTATGGAATGTATTGTTACCACAGATGAAGGTGTTGATTTGCTCCCGGCTAATGTTAAATACGCAATGATGGAGCTTGAAATGTCCAGTGCTAATGGTAAAGATTATCCTTATGAATTAGTCAAATCACAGTTTCTTAAGCTTAAAAAGGAGCATGTTGAATATGTCGCTAATAGTATGAAAACAAATCTTGGCGAGGTAAAGAACATAAGGTCATATCTGATTACAGCTTTATATAATGCTCCATCCACTTATTGCAACTATGTGGCTCAGGCATACAGAACTGTTAATCAGACAGAATATGAGTCTGAGTATGATGTGGAGAATAAAAGAGAGATGGAATACATGAAGAGCCTGCGCGAGTCGGATCCGGAAGGTTATAAAGTATACATAGCAGGTAAGATTGAAAAAAGGAAAGCTGAAGGTAAATGGATTGTATGAGACTATTATTGAATACACTTCAACTTGTAATAATATCTTTATGGGGAATTACTTGCTACTGTATCTGCAATAATGATAATGGATTTAATGTATTTATATTTTGGATATTAATGGGATTTCCGTTTGGATTTGGCAAGATAAGAGCAATACTTATTCCAAAGAGGCTTGGGTTGGCCGGTGAACTTGGAGTGTTTGCACTTGATGCCATAATAGCAGGTCTTATCGGCGGGGTGTTTCTTTTAAGGAAAATAGTCATGCTTATCCTTGATTACATAAAGCTATTTGTGAAATAAGAAATAAGTTTATATATACAGCGAAATGAGCAGTTGATTTTTAGAAATAAAGGTCAGCTGCTTTTTTTATTGAAATATACTTATGGACACTGTGTCCACAAGTGAAGAAAGGATGGAGAACATGAATGATGAATTAAATCACGAGGTTGCCAGTAAGACTGTGGCACTTACATTCAGAGCCGCAAGGCTTACTAAGGAGACTCTCGAAAAGGCATTAAAGAAATACCTTGAGAGTAGGGAACATAAGAAAGGTCAGGCTGAACCAAAGCATGGCAAGATGAAGCTTGATGAATTAGTTGGACAGGGACAGGGTGCGACTGCAATTGAGGTAACAGATAATAACATCAAGTCATTTGAAAGAATTGCAAAGAAATACAATGTTGATTTTGCAGTTAAGAAGGATAAAACTGTACAACCACCAAAGTATATGGTGTTTTTCAAGGCAAAAGATACGGATGTTCTTTCGCAGGCTTTCAAAGAATTTGTCAAAGTAAATGAGAAGCAGAAAGCAAAAGCATCGGTAAGAAGCAAACTTAAGAACTTCATGAAACAGGTTGCGCAGAATAAGAACAGAGAAAGAACCAGGGATAAACAAAAGAGCAGAGGACAGAGTCTGTAATGGCTAGTATTATTCAGGGCATTGCAAAGGATATAAAGAACATACCAAAGACCATTAAGGGTAAAACGAAATCCCTGGAACCCAAGAAGGTTATCCTTAAGGTCCTGCCGTATGTAATATTTGGATATGTTGCAGATAAGTTTTATTATGGCTATCGAATAACGGAAGGTAGCGATGCTCTTAACAGACTGATGGATTCGCTGGCAAGTAACGTTGCATTTGCTAATCCATTGCCAAGCTTTCATCCAAAGGATCTTCTTGTCGGTATCATTACCGGTGTAGCATTTAGGCTAGTGGTATATTTTAAAGCAAAAAATGCGAAGAAATTCAGACATGGAGTTGAGTATGGATCTGCCAGATGGGGAACACCAAAAGATATTGAGCCGTATATGGATAAGGAGAACTTTGAGAATAACATCCTGCTTACCCAGACTGAAAGGCTTCAGATGAACGGAAGACCATCTTCACCAAAGTATGCAAGAAATAAGAACGTGCTTATTATTGGTGGTTCGGGTTCCGGAAAGACAAGATTCTTTGTTAAGCCAAATTTGATGCAGATGCATAGCTCATATGTAGTAACCGATCCAAAAGGAACTGTATTACTTGAAGTAGGCAAAATGCTTCAGTCAAATGGTTACAGGA
>JAUNDG010000005.1:51164-138085 GCA_030526195.1 Lachnospiraceae bacterium | reverse complement strand
AGTAGGTGTCGAAAAAGCCCTGTTTACCCGTGTCCATTTCTTGGGGTTCATTTTAAATTGGTCCGACCCTGACAGAGCTGAAAATACAGTGTCCGCAGGGTACTTTCACCTATTTTCATGGGCCAAAGTACCCTGCTGGAAGCTTATTTGGGCCTTCTGCAGGGCTACACAACTAAAAACCGCCTGATTTTGACACTGATAACCAAGTAAAAAAACGGATTCCAGGGTCAGCGTCAATTTTGACTCTGACGAAAGAAAAAAAAGCAAGATCGCAGGGCCTGAGGCCCTGCGCAAACAATAATCGGGCCAAAAGCTTCGACCAAAAACAAAATCCGGCCTCACAGGCCGGATTTTGCAATATACATTATGTAAATTTATCGTGTCACCCGCCCAAATGCAGCACATTGCTGGCGATGGTGAAGTACACCGTCAGGGAAATGGCATCCACAATGGTGGTGATGAGGGGTGAGGCCATGACCGCAGGGTCAAAGCCGATGCGGTAGGTGACCATCGGCAGCAGACAGCCGATGAGCTTCGCCACCAGGATGACCAGCACCAGTGTGGAGCAGACGATCAATGCCACGGTGGCACCCACACGGTCCAGAAGCATCAGCTTCACAAAGTTGGCGGCGGCCAGGGTAAGACCGCAGATAAAGGCCACGCGGACTTCTTTCCACAGAGCCTTAAAGAGATCGCTGAATTCCACCTCCCGCAGGGACAGGCTTCGGATAATGGAAACCGATACCTGGGAACCGGCATTACCGCCGGTATCCATCAGCATGGGAATATAAGCTGTCAGGATCACATAGGCCGACAGAGCCTGTTCATACTGTGTGATGATCATGCCCGTAAATGTGGCTGACACCATCAGGAACAACAGCCAGGGCATTCTCTTCTTATAAGTATCAAAGACACCGGACCGGAGGTAGGTTTTATCAGAAGGCAGGATGGCCGCCATCTTTTCCATATCCTCCGTAGCCTCTTCGGTCAGGATATCCACGACGTCGTCGATGGTGATGATACCGACCAGACGGTTTTCCGCATCGGTCACAGGCATCGCCGTGAAGTCGTATTTCTGGAACATACGGGCCGCTTCTTCCTGGTCGGTCATGGTGTTGATGCTGATGACATTTTCATTCATGAAATCGCCGATGACCTCATCGCTCTCATGAATAATGAGATAGCGCAGGGCCACCGTTCCCACCAGCACCTTCTGCTGATCCACAACGTAACAGATGTTGACCGTCTCGGAATCAAGACCGATCCGTTTGATTTTCTTAAGGGCGTCCTCCACCGTCATATGCTGCTGCAGATCCACGTACTCCACCGTCATCATTGAACCGGCGGAATCCTCCGGATAGCGGAGCAGATGGTTGATATCCTTACGGGTATCGGGACGGGCGTTGGCCAGAATGCGGGTGACCACATTGGCCGGCATTTCTTCCAGAAGGTCGGCGGCGTCATCGGACATCATGTTGTCGATGATGGCAGACGCTTCATTATCGGACAAAGACTGAATGATGTACTGCTGGGCTTCCAGCTCCAAGTCCGCAAAAACCTCTGCAGCCATCGTCTTCGGCAAAATTCTGAAAATACGCAGAATCATCTTATCTTCCATGTCCCCCATGACATCGGCCACGTCGGCTTCGTTCATGTCGGACAGGAGCTCGCGAATTTTCAGATACTCTTTGTTGGCAAGGAGATCGCTCAGGATCTCTTTGATGTTATCGCGCTCTTCCATGACAGAGTTCTCCTATTTCGTGATATGTGAGGATCGGATGATTGTCGGGGATTTAAACTTTCCCTGTCACTGTGACTTCGTTCCACACTATCACCTCCTTCCAAACTCTGCTACGGCCGGGCACGTCTTATCGTCTCAATCGGACACCGACCTGCATGAGGCCCGCGGTCCGCTTGGCTCACGGCTTAATTCTACACTCTATATCTCAAGCATTATACCACCATCCGGCGGCGCCTGCCTTATTTTTTTTTCGGACAATCCTGCTGAGCATTCACTGCCCTCAGTCATGACGGCAACGGATGTCTCATTTTAGAAAATGAGGCATCGCAGGCAACAGGCTCTTGCGCCATCAATCGACGCTGCCTGTCACTTCTCCGTAACGGAAATGTATGCGCCACCTGCGAGGTCCTCAGCCAGCACCTTAGTGAAGCGCGCAGCCCCATTTTCATTAAGATGACGGGTGTTCCGCCAGTCGGCATCCCCCCGGAGAGCCAGGTGCGCGATGGCTTCGTTGGTGTTGTAATCAAGGAAGGGCACCCCTTCCGCCTCAGCCAGTGCCGCCACCGCCTCGTGCTTCCCGATATTCCACAGGGCACTGGGGGTCTTGATCATCACCAGTGTAATGTCATTATTCCGGCAAAGAGCCAGGATCTTCCGGAAATAATCGGTTTCAAGGTCACTGAGCGCCACCGGGGTCGCGTCGGTGCCGTCAATACCATCAAAGGAAATGACGCCTTCCTCCGCCCCCACAAAGGGACAAAAGCCCCGGCGACTGGTGACATAAGCCTCGCCGTGGATGTCCGCATCCGTCAGTTCCTCCCAGCGGCTGTGATAATCCAGCAGTGTCAGGAAGCGAGGCAGCCATTTTTCACCCTCCATGTGGGGCATCCAGTCCCGCAGCGCCCCCATTTTCACAGAGGACCAGGCCATGTCATCAAAAGTGCGCTTGTAGGTGCTTTTCTTTTCGAAGGGCTCCAGTTCAAAGCCGTAGGCATCAAAGACGATCACCTCGGGCTTCTGGAACCGCAACAATTCCCGCAGGCAATAATAGCTCACGGACAGATCCTGATTCGACGTGGCCAGGTCAAAGCCCGAAAGCCCCGTCATGGCCTCAAAGGCCACCGGATCCACCGCATTGTACATATGAGAACTGCCCAGGAACACAATATCGAGGCTATCCTTCGGCAGGTCGTAGAAACTCCGCCACATCTCCGTTTCCGGAGAGGCTGCCTCCGTTGAAAAATAATATTTCGGCTGAAACAGGCGGGTCAGTCCTGCGAAAATGAGGATGCCGATGAGCACCGCTGCGATGCCGCCCGCCACCCGCCGGCCGCGGGATGTGCTTCGTTTTGCCATTTTCGTCGTTTCCTCCTGATTATGTAAACCTGATAGAAAATACTGCGTCTTATGAGAAGCGCGTATGTGTCTTCGCACCTTGCTTGTGAACCGTAGCTGTTTGTCTGGATAAAAATGTCCGACGCCCATCAGAACTGCAGATAGATAAAGCCCGCCGCATCATACGCGGTACCGTAAATGCCGAAGATCAGCACCCCGAAAATGAGCAGGTAGAACACCAGCACCCGCACCGGAAATGCCCTGGTCATCACCCGGTCTGCCAGGTAGATCTGCCGTTCATTAAGAAGGCTCACCACCAGCATCACCAGAAGCATCACCAGAAGCAAAGCGATATTGGCCCAGGACAGGCCAAGCTCCGGCAGCCGGGTCAGAAAGTCTCTCTGCCGCCAGCCGTGCCGCATGCTGCTGAAAATCTGTCCGGCATGGGTCACACTGCTTGCCCGGAAGAAAACCCAGGCAATGGTCATCCAGATAAAGGTCCAGAGCCGCTGCCAGTTCCGCACCAGCACGCCGTCGGTTTTCAGTCTGAGACAACCGTAAAGCTTCTGCCGCAGACCGTTTAGACTCCGCCCCACCAGCTGGAACACGCCGTTTAACAGACCCCACACCACAAAGGTAAGGCCGGCCCCGTGCCAGATGCCGCTGACGAGAAACACGATCAGGATGTTAAGGTCGCGCCGCACCCGGCCCCGGCGACTGCCGCCCAGGGGAATATAAATGTAGGTCTTCAGCCATGAGGTCAGGGACATATGCCACCGGCGCCAGAAATCCGCCACCGACACCGCCAGATAGGGCTGTCGGAAGTTCTCCGGCAGATCAAAGCCCATCATACGACCCACACCCAGCGCCATGTGGGTGCAGCCTGAAAAATCAAAGTAAATCTGCAGGGCATAGGCCACCGCCGCCAGCACCGTAAAGGGTCCCGCATAGGTCAGGGGATCCGCATACACCGCATCTACCCAAATCCCCAGACGATCCGCGATGATCATTTTCCGCACGCACCCGCCGAGGAACAGCAGTGTCCCCTTTTCGATCAGCTGCCAGTCAAAGGCCGGCCGGGGCATTTTCAGCTGCACCATCAGGTTGTCAGCCCGGTCGATGGGGCCGATCAGCATTTCCGGAAAAAAGGCCACGAAGGTCATCACCGTCAGCGGATTTTTCTCCGCCGGGGCCTTCCCCTTCATCACATCCGCCAGATAGCCGATGGATTTGAAGGTAAAGTAGGACAGCCCCAGGGGCAGCACCAGGCTCATCCCCGGCTTTGTGTATTTTAAGAAAATGAGTGGCGCCGCCGCGCACAGCACCGCCGGCAGCAACAGCCATTTCCGCGGCCAGCGTCCCAGAAGCCGCCCGAAAAGGTAAACCATCAGGGAAAACAGCACCAGAAACGGCAGCACCCGCCACTGAGCCCGGGCAAAAAAGGCATAGCTGGCCAGCAGGACGAAAACTGTCCTTGCGCGCGCCGGCAGCAGGTAATACAGCACCAGCACCACTGTGATGAAAATAATAAATGCCGCTGTGTTAAAGGCCATGTGTGACTCCTGTTTATCCCTTATTTTTCAGGCTTCCGCTGTCAGGAAGAAAATGAATCCACCAGATCCTGCAGTTCCAGATAGCGCTCCATCCGTTCCTCCAGTTTCTGATCCGTCTCTTCCTTTTCCGTGTAAAGTTTCTGCAGGGTCTCATAGTCGGATCCTGCCCCATTGATGGCTTCCTCCAGCTCGGCACTCTTTTCCTCCAGCGCCTCGATCTCTGCCTCAATGGTGTCATATTCCCGCTGTTCCTTGTAGGACAGACGTTTCTTTTCCTTAGGGCCGTCCTTCCAGCCCGCCTTCTTCTCCGCTTCTGTCTTCTCGCGGCGCGGCGCCGGCGCCCCCACCGTGTTCACATCCAGGGATGCAAAATGGCGCTCCCGGTATTCCAGATACCCGCCTTCACTCTGCCGGATGATGCCGCCCGGCTCAAATGAGAAGATCCGGTTCACCACACGGTCCAGGAAATAGCGATCGTGTGACACGGTGATGACAATGCCCGCGAAGGTGTCCAGGTAATCCTCCAGCACCCGCAGGGTCTGGATGTCCAGATCGTTGGTGGGCTCGTCAAGGATCAGCACGTTGGGTGCTTCCATGAGGATCTGCAACAGATAGAGCCGCCGCTTCTCACCGCCGGAGAGCTTGGCGATGGGTGTATACTGCCGATTGCCGTCAAACAGAAACCGCTCGCACATCCGGGCCGCGGAAATAAGGCCGTCCTGGGTGCGCACAAATTCGCCGTGCTCCTTCACCACGGAAATGACGGTGCCTTCCGTGGCCAGACTGTCATTTTCCTGACCAAAATAGCCGATCTTCACCGTCTGCCCGATCTCGATGGACCCGGTATCCGGCATTTCCTGACCGATGATGAGCTTCAGCAGGGTACTCTTGCCGCAGCCGTTGGGTCCGATGATGCCGATGCGGTCATTTTTAAGAAAATGATATGTGAAGTCCTCAAAGAGCACTTTATCCCCATAGCGCTTGCCCAGGCCGTCACATTCGATGGTCTTGCCGCCCAGTCGGGAGGAAATGGAGCTCATTTCCATATTGCGCTCTTCCACGATCTTTTCCCGGTCCCGCAGCGCCTCAAAGCGCTGAATGTGAGCCTTCTGCTTGGTGGAACGGGCCCGCGCCCCGCGCATGATCCAGGCCAGATCCTTCTTATAAAGAGCCGCCATCTTCCGTTCTGTGGCCAGCGCATCGGAGAGGCGCTGCGCCTTCAGTTCCAGATACCCTTCGTAATTCGTTTCATAGGTGTAGACCTTACCCTTGTCGATCTCCAGGATCTTCTCCGTGACCTGATCAAGGAAATAGCGATCGTGGGTAACCAGAAGCAGCGCCCCCTTATACCCTTCCAGGAAGCTCTGGAGGTATTCGATCATACCGCTGTCCAGATGGTTGGTGGGCTCGTCCAGGATGAGCAGATCCGCCGGTGTGAGCAGGGCCGCTGCCAGGGCTGCCCGTTTTTTCTGACCGCCGGAGAGAATGGCCGGATCCACATCCGGATCCTCGATGCCGAATTTCTGCAGCATGGCCCGGGCTTCGCCGTCCGTGTCCCAGTAGGCATCACGACCGCTGATGAGGGCTGTGACATTTTCAAGAAGGGTGCGGCTACTATCAAACTCCGGATTCTGGGCCAGATAGGAAATGCGCATGCCCCGCCGGGCGATCACCTCGCCCTCGTCCGGCTCCAACACCCCCGCCGCTATATTAAGAAGGGTGGACTTCCCCTCACCGTTGACGCCGATCACGCCGATCTTATCCTGTTCGTCAAGACCGAAGACCACCTTATTGAGCAGGCAACGGTCCTCAAAGGTCTTACTGATATTTTCAAAATTTAAAAGGTTCACAAGCTGTTATCCTTTCCGGTCCGAGTGCTTCTATCCGACAGGGCCGCCCGCAGGCGGCCGACTTGCCTATGACTCGTTAACCTTGTGGCTCACATGGCTCACATAATACCATGGCTATTATATACGGCGGGCCGACCCACCGTCCATGGTTTCCTTTTTTGATAACGTAAAAGGAGACCCACTACTGTGGATCTCCTGAAGTCGATGCGACTGGATTCGAACCAGCGGCCTCTGCGTCCCGAACGCAGCGCTCTACCAAACTGAGCCACGCATCGATCTGTATTTTGTTTTGCTGTCTTCCGCAACAGCAAGATTTATTATAGTGATGACCCCCTGTTTCGTCAACCCCTTTTTTTAATTTTTTTTATTTTTCTTGCCCAACTTTTCCGACGACTCATTTTCCCTCATTTTTGAGGGTTGCCCCATCTCACACTGTCATCATGAAAACCAGGGTCATCATAAGGCAACTGTCGGATGCTGATAAAAATGCGGGTCTGCCGCTCAAGAGCAACAGACCCGCCATGCATCATTTTCTTAAGAAATGATCGCCAATCATCTCTGCCAGTCAGTTCATATCCTGAATGGTGATCTGATCCTTGATCACTTTCGCTTCAGTGCCGATCCCCGCAAAACCCGGTAACAGGAAGTTGGTATAGGGATTCGGGTTCACAGACAGTGTACCGGAAAGCTTGTTGGCCAGATATGTCGTCGCACCTGTATTACCGGAATTGACAAGCAGCACCGGTGCCAGATTGCCGAAGCCATAGTTGCCGGCCACCAGCGCATCCGGCCAATGAGACTGACCGCCATGAGCCATGATCGCCCCATCTGATGTCCAGGAGCTGTCCTCCAGGGCCTCCAGCAGAAGCTGAGATGTCTGATAACGGTCATTACCACCGATACGGCAATAAGAATTCTCAGGCCCTGTTTCTGTCAGCACTTCCTCTGCGGATCGTTTCAGACGGCCGCTCACGACGCTGTCCTTAACCACGGCATCACCACCGAGGATAACAACATACTTATACTGATTGATGGCTGCCTGTGTGGCCGCATTGGCTGTGCCGCTGCCGCCCACCAGATAGATCGGAATACCACCGTAAGCTGCGGATGTGGAGAATGACATAGCATCATAGGGTGCTTTGCCCGTTGCTACGGCGCAAATATCATAATTATAGTTTTTTGATTCATGAGCGTAAGCGGCCACCTTCAGAGCCGTCTCATAACGATCATTGCCGGCCAGCTGCAGCAGCTTGCCGCCATCCTTTGCATACCCAAGGGCATTCAGATCACTGAAGAACTGAGCCTCAAAGGCCCCGCCGACCACGATGATCTTATCCAGTGTCCAGACATTCTGGATGGCTTCCTTCACAAATCTGTTCAGAGATTTCGTGGAAGACATAACCATAACGGTTTCTTCATCCACCAGAACAGAGGCTGCCAGGGCATCCGGGAATTTCTTACCGTCAGCAATGATCATTTTTTTCACGGCCAGGCCGTCGTGGCTGTCTTTTGCCAGACGAACAGCGGTCTCATAACGATCGTTGCCGTAGACGGAATAGAAACCGCGCACCTTAAAGAAAAAGTCTCTGTTTAAATCGCTGTAACCATTTTTCCCCTGAATATGGGCTGTGGCCATACCCGGGACGTTGTTATTGGAGAATGTGACCTCATAATTGGAGGGATCCACCTCTTTTGTCACGAAAATACCGGAGGACCCTGATATATAGGTTACCGTCAGCTTCGGTTCGGCCGGCTTTGTCTCGGTACAGACCGCTGCGGATGCCAGGCGAACATCATAGGTAACGATGCCGTTAAGATCATCCTCTCCGGCCATAGTGTCATCGGTCACCTCAACAACATCGGAAGCTTCTGCCTCATCTGCCATAAGCGGCACACAGAAGGTTGTCAGCGCCAGGGCGGCCGACAGGACCAGTGCCATCATTTTCTTCATTTTCATATTAACCCTCCTTGCCATAAGGCATGTCCGGACCGAATCTGTCAGACTCTTATCCGGCATTAAAAGTTCCTTTTCCACAATATCGAATCAGAACATATAACTATGTTCATTTTAACGTGTCCGTGCCATCTGCGCAAGACTCGCCACCGGACGAATCCTGACACCGGTGTCCCAAAACACAATCCGCCGCTCCGTGATATCACGAAAGCGGCGGATCGATCCTTTTTCATTTTTAATTAACAATGAAGACGTCGGCTCTCTGATCACCGAATACATAGCAGGCGCTGTGGGAATCCATAAAGATGTCCACGTGGCCGTAAGGTGTGCCTCTGTCTTCTACCGTATAAATAACCCCGTTGATATAAAGCCTTGTGCCAAACGGAATATCATTCATCGCCACTGTCCGACCGGCCTTCGGCTTGGTGCCGCTGGCGGTATGGCCACCGGCCCAGGGGCCGCAGCATTTCGCACAGTCACAATACGCTGTCAATCTGAAGTTACCAAGCAGAGTCATGGACGTTGTCGGTGATTCCGCTTTACTGCCGGCATCCTTATCGACGGTTGTGTCCTCTTCCTTCTTATTGGCTTCGGCTTTCTCCTGCGCCTGAGCGTTGAGTTCAGCCTCCTTTGCCAGCTGCTCTGCTTTGGCAGCTTCCTCCTCGGCCTTCCGACGAGCCTCTTCCTCCTCGGCAGCCTTGGCTTCCAGATTGGCAATGATACCCATCTGTTTGTCTATTTCAGCCTGAAGCTCTGAAACCTCCATTTCCTCAGCGCTGATGTTGGCCGTATATGCGGCAATTTTCTGGTCTGTTTCTGCAATGAGGGCCTCCATCTCACCCTTCTTCACCTCTGTCTCGGTAAGAAGTGTTTCGAGTTCAGCCATGTCCTCTTCGAGATCCGCCTTTTTCTGTTCGATGCTCTGGCGTGTCTCTGTGTAGTTTTTGAGTGCTTCCCGATCATAGTTCTGAATCTGCCGGATCTCCTCTGTCCGGTTCAGAAAATCGGAAATGCTGCCCACCTTCAGCAGGGATTCCAGCAGGGTGGAGCTGTTTTCGTACATATAACGGATGCGGGTGCTCATGTCATCGTACTGAGCCGCCTCCGCGTTCTGTGCTCTGACGATTGAAGCCTTTTCTCTGTCGATCTCGAAACGTTTGTCCTCGATCTGACCGTTCAGGTCTGTCAATTGTTCTGACAGGTCCGTCACGGAAGCGTTCAATTCCGCCAGGTAGGACATTAATGCGGTCTTTTCGTTCTCCAGTTCGGAGAGCTTACTGCTGGCCGAGTTCAGACTGTTTTGCGCCGACTCCCTGGCGGCGTTGGCAGCACTGATGTCCGATGAAGTATCGGCAAAAACGGACAGCGGTCCTGACAGCACTAATGCGGTCGTTAACAGCACAGCTGCGACCTTGGTCCTTGATATAAAAGTGTATAGTGCTTTCATAATATGGCAATTATACCAAAAATATTGACGGTTTGGAAGTCTTTTTTAACATTTCGTAACAACTCCGTAAATATTGTGGTAAAAAAAGAGCTATTCCACAATATCTTGTGGAACAGCCCTTCTTTGAACTTGTCATATTTTAATGTTTACAGGGTGTAACGATCGTTCTTTTCGATCACCAGCTTTACCTCACCCTCACCGCAGTGATAGGAGTTGGGACGGATGGTATCGCGGCTCTCAACGATGCAATTTTCGATATGAGAATTGTCGCCGATGTAGACGTCATTGAGAATAATGGAGTTCTTAATGACGCAGTTGACGCCCACGTGAACCTTCTTGAAAATGACGGAGTTTTCCACCGTACCATTGATGATACAACCCGGCGCGATCAGTGAATTGCTGACCTGGGAACCCGGATTGTACTTAGCCGGCGGATTGTCGTCGATCTTGCTGTAGATACCCGGATAATCGCTGAAGAAGTGGTGTCTGACCTCCGGCTTCAGGAAATCCATATTGGTCCGGTAATAGGACTCAACGCTGGCAATGTTGCTCCAGTACTGATCGATCTTGTAGGCATAGATGCGCTTCAGATCCTTATAACGGATCAGGATGTCCTGAACGAAATCGTAACGATCTTCGGCAGCGCATTTTTCCAGAAGCTCGATGAGCAGACGACGACGGATCACATAGATGCCGGTGGAGATCACGTTGGATTTGGTGATCATGGGCTTCTCTTCGAACTCACGGATCCGGCAGTCCTCATTGAGATGGACAACACCAAAACGGGTCACATCGTCATTGTGGCATTCAGTGCAGACAACGGTCACATCAGCCCGTTTGGCGATGTGGTATTCCAGCACCTTGTTATAATCCAGTTTGTAAATGCCGTCGCCCGGGGCAATGACCACGTAGGGTTCATGGCATCTTCTGAGCCAGTTGATGTTCTGATACAGCGCATCGGCTGTGCCGCGGTACCAGAAATTATTGTTGGTGGTGACAGTGGGCGGGAACAGGAAAAGACCACCCTGTTTACGACCGAAGTCCCACCACTTGGATGAGCTTAAGTGTTCATTCAGGGAACGGGCATTAAACTGTGTCAGCACCGCCACCTTCTGAATGCGGGAATTGCTCATATTGGATAATGTGAAGTCAATGCTGCGATAGGTACCCGCAATGGGCATCGCGGCAATGGCTCTCTTTTCAGATAAAGCTTTCATGCGGCTGGAATTGCCGCCGGCCAAAACGATTCCTACTGCTCTCATACCTCTTCACTCTCCTCTCCTTCGTGGATCAGATCCAGATAATTCTTTGATTTCACGATGGCACCGCCGGAGGGCAGCTCGCCGCCCGGATATTCATCAGCTGTTGTTTCACCGAGAATAGCCGTGTTGCGGCCGATACGAACGCCTGCGGGAATGACGCTGTTTTCACCGATCGTCACCAGATCAGCGTTATAAACCTTCTTATTGAATGTGCTGGGTGCAAATTCACCGCAGCCCACAACTGCATTTTCACCAATCACAACATTCTGAGCCACAATAGCTTTGTCCAGAACGGCACCGGCCTTGACCACCGTATCCTGCATGACGATGGAGTCCTTGACAACGGCCCCCTTCTCGATCACAACACCCGGGCCGAGGACGGAATGTTCAACTTTGCCGTAAATCTCAGCACCTTCGCCGATGATCACCTGGCAGACAGAGGCTTCCGGTGCGATATAATCCGGCGGAATGTATTCACCCTTTGTGAAGACCTTCCAGTACTCTTCATAGAGATTGAATTCCGGAATGACATCCACCAGTTCCATATTGGATTCCCAATAGGACTGCAGAGTACCGACATCTTTCCAGTAGCCGTTGAATTCGTAAGCAAACATCCGCTTATCGCCGGCCAGCATGTGGGGCAGCACGTGCATACCGAAGTCCAGATTGCCCTGCTCTCTCAGATCATAGAAAGCTTCCTTCAGAGCCTTCCAGCTGAAAATATAGATGCCCATGGATGCCAGATTGCTCTTGGGCTGCGGCGGTTTCTCCTGGAATTCGTTGATGCGGCCGGTTTCATCTGTGACCATAACACCGAAGCGGGAAGCTTCTTCGATGGGCACCGGCATAACGGCGATGGTGACATCTGCCTTGTTGGCCTTGTGATAATCCAGCATGATCTGGTAATCCATCTTGTAAATATGGTCACCGGACAGGATGAGCACATACTCCGGATTGTAATATTCCATGAATTCCAGATTCTGGTAAATGGCATTGGCCGTACCGGAATACCAGTGTGTGTTTTCGATTTGTTCGTAGGGCGGCAGAATGGTCACGCCACCCACGTTTCTGTCAAGATCCCACGGAATACCGATTCCGATATGATTATTCAACCGAAGAGGCCGATACTGCGTTAACACACCCACTGTATCCACACCTGAATTAATGCAGTTACTCAGCGGGAAATCGATTATGCGGTACTTACCGCCAAATGAGACTGCGGGCTTGGCCACGTTGTCTGTGAGCACACCGAGACGGCTGCCCTGACCGCCGGCCAGAAGCATGGCAATCATTTCTTTCCTGATCATAGAACCACCTCTCTTTACAAGTTCTATAGCCAAAAGCTATTATTAAGCATTATATCATGAAACCCATTTCCTGTGAATAAGTCACAACATTTAATCAGATTCAAAGTCATATTTGTTAGATATGACAAGATTTATCTTTTCCCCTGCAGAAGGTATAATACGTATAAATGAGTATCTTCTAATTAAAAGAGAAAAAAGAGGTTTCTATGTATCAGATCGATTTTAACACGCCGGTCGCCGTCCATTTCATCGGCATCGGCGGTATCAGTATGAGCGGACTGGCAGAAATCCTGCTGGAACGCGGGTTTTCCGTCTCCGGCTCCGACGCCCGTGACTCCGAGCTGACACAGCATCTGGCCGCCATGGGTGCCAGGATCGCCATTGGGCAATGTGCCGAAAACATCTGTGACGGCATCGATGTGGTGGTCTACACCGCCGCCATCCGCCCGGATAATCCCGAATATCAGGCCGTCATCGCCAAGGGCATCCCCATGCTGACCCGCGCCGAGCTGCTGGGCCAGCTGATGAAGAACTACCCGCTGCCCATCGCCGTTGCCGGTACCCACGGTAAGACCACCACCACATCCATGGTGGCTACCGTCTTCCTCGCTGACGAGGCCGATCCCACCATCACCGTGGGTGGCATCCTGCCAACCATCGGCTCCAATATCCGCACGGGTAAGGGCGATGCTTTCATTGCGGAAGCCTGCGAATACACCAACAGCTTCCTGTCCTTCTTCCCGAAGATGGCCCTCATCCTCAATGTGGACGAGGATCACCTTGACTTCTTTAAGAACATCCACGACATCGCGGATTCCTTCCATCGCTTTGCGGCGCTTCTGCCCAAGGACGGTACCCTGATCATCAATCGTGATACCAGAGAATTTGAGGCTGTCACCGCCGATCTTGACTGTGAAGTCATCACCTATGCTCTTGAAAATGAGTCTGCCAACTACACCGCGACTTCTGTCTCCGCCACTGATGACGGCGGCAGCACCTTCACCTGTCTCGAAAATGGTCAGCCCCTCATGGAGGTGCGTCTCCATGTGCCGGGTCTTCACAATGTCAGCAATGCCCTGGGTGTGATCGCCTGTGCCAGACGTGCCGGCATCGCCACTGATGTGATCGCCAAAGGTCTGGCTGCCTTCGCAGGCACCAAACGCCGTTTTGAAAAGAAAGGTGTGATGAAGGGCGTCACCATCATCGATGACTATGCCCATCATCCCACAGAAATCAAGGCCACCCTGGCCTCTGCCGCAACCTATCCCCACCGGGAACTCTACGTGGCCTTCCAGCCCCACACCTACACCCGCACCAATGCCCTGCTCAAGGACTTTGCGGAGGCGCTCAAGGACGCCGATCACGTGCTGCTGGCCGACATTTACGCCGCCCGCGAGAAGAACACCATCGGCATCACATCGGATGCGTTGCGGGTCGCTCTTGAGGAAAAAGGGTGCGATGCCGTCTACTTACCCACATTCGATGACATTGAAAATTATATTTTAACTCACTGTGTGGATGGAGATCTCCTCATCACCATGGGGGCCGGAGATATCGTAGAAGTGGGAGAAAACCTGCTTTCCTGACCTCTTCCCGGAAGTCAATCCACACAATCCACATTATCCACATATCACTTACCCACATTAATCCACACGTTTCCACAAAGCGTGTGGATTATTTCGTGGATGCACAAATCCATCGTTATGTTATACTACTCCACGTTAATTGAGGTAGGAGATATTATGGGTACATTAAAGCTGAGAACGGCCCTGTCACGATCAAGCACAACAGTTTCCAATCGCTTCATCGAGATGTACATGCCCCGGGCCAACGGAGAATATGTCAAAGTCTATTTATTGCTGCTGAAAGCCTGCCAGAACGGCGAGGACAGTTTTTCCCTGGCCTCCCTGGCGGACATCATCGACTGCACCGAAAAGGATGTCATGCGGGCCATCCGTTACTGGGAAAAACAGGGTCTTGTCCTGCTGGAAATGGATGATGACAACACCATCGCCGGTCTGCTTCTGTCCGAACCGGATGATATTTGCGAAAATGGGGCTGCGTCTGTTGCTGCCGCCCCGGCGGATACCACCACCAAGACAGCCAACAAAAAGGCTGCCGGCAAAAAGAAGGTGGCCAAGGCCACTGACAAAACAGTTGCCCAGCTTCCGGCAGGTGTTGTGGATGATGCTCCGGAAGAATGCGCCAAGTCTCCGGCCCTTCCGTCTGATGAGCCGATCACTCACGCCGTCTCTGCGGAGAGAATCCGTGAACTCAGCACTGAGGAAGATTTCTCACTGCTCACCTTCTCCATCAGCACCTATCTGAAACAGCCGCTGACACGCACTCAGCTGGAGCACATCATCATGTACTATGATGATTATGGCTTCTCTGTCGACCTGATCGAATATCTGCTGGAATACTGCATTCAGAAGAATCCGAATAATTTCAAGTTTATCGACAAGGTAGCCAGAGACTGGTACCGCGCCAATGTTGCCACCAGAGAAGAGGCCAAGCAGTATGAAGCCCTTCACGAAAAGATGCACTTCGACATCTTGAGAGCCTTCGGCATTTCCACAAACGGGCGCATCCCCACGGATGATGAACTTGAGTACATGGACCGTTGGCTGGATGAGTTTGGCTTCTCTCTTGACATGATCAAGAAGGCTGCTTCCCGGACACTGGAAAATACCGGTGGTCCCCGCTTCTCCTATGCCGATTCCATTCTGAGCCGCTGGCACGAGGACGGCATCCGGACACTTGAGGAAGCGGCTGCCGCCGACGAAGCCTTCCGCCAGAAAAAGAAAGAGGCCGCTGCCAGAGAAAAGACAACGACCACTGTCCGTCGGACGACCCGCACCACTGATTTCAACCGGTTTGATCAGCGGTCCTACGATTATGATGAATTGAAAAAGAAGCTTCTGAAGAGGAAAGACTGATGCCGCTTCTCAACACACAATACGACACCATCATGCGCTATTATGACGAGCTGCGCGCCTCACAGGCAGAAGATGCCCGTCTGAGACGTGAAGAGATCGAGCGTCGGCTGCCGGCCTACAAAGAGGCCGATGAGGCCTGTATCCATATGGCCGCCGAGATTGCCCGGAACCGATTAAGACGGCCCGGCCAGTCCACAGCAGCTGATGAAGCCGCACTTGAAGCCCTCCGGCAAAAACGGGACCGCATCCTCACCGATGCGGGTTATCCGGCGGATTATACCGCTATCCGTTACATCTGCCCGGCCTGCCGGGATACCGGCTTCATTGATGGAGAAAAATGCAGCTGCTTCAAAAATATCGCGGTCTCTCTCCTCTACCGCCAGTATGCGCTTGACGATATTCTTAAAGAAGAAAACTTTGAACACTTTCAAATCGATCGTTATTCTGATACTATAAAGGACGAGTCCGGGTTCAGTTCCCGGGACAGCGCCATCGATGCGTTGGAGAAATCTCTGGCCCTTGTCCGCCGGATCGGCGAAGACAACAACAACCTGCTCCTGATGGGGCGGGCCGGTGTGGGCAAGACCTTTCTCACCCACTGCATCACTGAGGCGGCTATCCGGGATGGCCATTCGGCCCTTTATTTTTCAGCCCATGATTTCTTTGAAATCCTGGCTGACGGCCTGATGGGCAAAACCCCTGAATCCGCCACTTACACCGGCATGATCAAATCATGCGACCTGCTGATCATTGATGACCTGGGCACGGAACTCACCAACAACCTGACTGAGTCCGAGCTCTTCAATGTCCTCAACGAGCGTATGCGCCGTCGCCTCTCAACCGTGATCTCGACAAACCTGTCCCTTCACGAACTGGCCGGCCGTTACTCGGAGCGCATCACCTCACGCATGTTCAGCAGCAGTCAGATCGCCGAGATTTCCGGCGAAGATATCCGAATGAAAAACTCACTCTAGGAGGCCCTTATGAAACCGTCAACAACAGATACACAGGTCGCACCGGTTCTGCGTTCCGCCCCGGAAGGTCGTCTGACCATCCTTCCCCTAGCCAGCTCACGCGCTATCGGTGAAAAAGTCAATGACTATCTTGTCGAATGGAGAACCGATCGTGTTGTCCGCGGCGCAGTGCCCAACAACAACGGCTATGCCCGCACCGATTACATCATTGATACCAATGTCCCGCGCTTCGGCTCCGGCGAAGCCAAGGGTGTGATCGCCCACACCGTTCGCGGTGATGACATTTACATCATGGTGGATGTCATGAACTACTCTCTGACCTACAATCTGAATCAATACGTCAATGTGGCATCTCCGGATGACCATTATGCCGACCTGAAGCGTATCATCGCCGCCATCGGTAACCGTGGCCGCCGCGTGAACGTCATCATGCCCTATCTCTATGAAGGTCGTCAGCAGCTCAGCGACGGTCATGATTCTCTTGACTGTGCTCAGATGCTGCAGGAACTGGAACGTCTGGGTGTCAACACACTGGTCACCTTCGATGCCCATGAACCCCGTGTGGAAAATGCTATCCCCATGGCCGGTTTCCAGAACATCCGTCCGACCTACCAGTTCATCAAGAGCATCCTGAGAGAATACCCGGATCTTCAGGTCGATGCCGATCATCTGATGTCCATCAGCCCGGATGAGGGCGGTATGAACCGCGCCGTTTATCTGGCTAATGTGCTGGGTGTTGACATGGGTATGTTCTACGATCGTCTCGACTACTCCGTCAAGGATGACAACGGCCGCCACCCGTTGGTTTCCGTGGAATTCCTGGGCAGCAAGGTCGCCGGCAAGGACTGCATCATCATCGATGACCTCATTTCCTCCGGTGATAAGATTGTGAGCACCTCCCGTCGTCTGAAAGCCATGGGCGCCAAGCGCATCATTGTCTGTGCCACCTTCGGCATCTTCACCAACGGCTGGGAACAGATGGACAAGGCCTACGAAGAAGGTCTCATCGACCGCCTCTTCACCACCAACCTCATCTATCAGCCGGAAGAGCTTCTGGCCAAGCCCTACTACACCAGCGTTGACATGAGCAAGTTCATCGCCCTGATCATCGATACTCTGAATCATGACAGTGCCATCTCCCACCTGCTCAATCCGGTGGACCGTATCCACGCTGTCGTCGAGAAACATCGCCGCGGCGAGACCATCTGACAACCAGCGCAAGTCGGCACCTTTCCCAGATACTTTGCCCGACACCATTTCGGTGCTTCCCGGGCTGCATTAAAAACACAAAACAATCACCCCCGAGGCAAAGCCTCGGGGGTTCATTATGTCTTGCATTATGCTTTGTGCTGTCGCTTACTCGACGGCCGCCGGATACACCGCTTCCGCAGCCAGTTCGCCGTCCCGCACGGTGATGCGGATGGTGGCACCTTCGGAGATATCCCCGCCCAGAATCAGTCTGGCGGCCAGTGTTTCCACATGCTTCTGGAGGTAACGCTTTAAGGGTCTGGCGCCAAAGGACGGGTCATACCCCTCCTCCGCCACCTTTACCATGGCTGCCTCGTCAAGTTCCACTCTCAGACGCTGATCGGCGATACGCTTGTTGATGTCTGCGATCATCAGCTTGATGATGGCCCCGATATCGGCCTTACCCAGCGGCTTGAAAATGATAGTCTCATCCAGTCGGTTGAGGAATTCCGGCCGGAAATGAAGTCTCAGCTCATCATCCACCTCTTTAAGCGCAGCTTCTGCCATGGAGCCATCCTCCTGAATGCCCTCCAGCAAAGCGGCTGACCCCAGGTTGGAGGTCATGATGATGATGGTATTCTTAAAGTCAACGGTACGGCCCTGACTGTCGGTGATCCGACCGTCATCCAGTACCTGCAGCAGAACATTAAAGACATCCGGGTGAGCCTTCTCCACCTCATCGAAAAGGACAACGGAGAAGGGTTTCCGACGGACAGCCTCAGTCAGCTGACCGCCTTCATCATAACCCACATAGCCGGGAGGTGCCCCGATAAGACGGGACACGGAGTATTTCTCCATGTACTCGCTCATATCGATGCGGACCATGTTGCTGTCATCGTCAAAAAGTGCTGCCGCCAGTGTCTTGGCCAGTTCTGTTTTACCCACACCGGTGGGACCCAGGAACAGGAAGGAACCGATGGGTTTGCCCGGATCTTTAATACCGGCCTTTGACCGGAGAATGGCATCAGATACCTTGGCCACAGCCTCATCCTGACCGATGACCCGCTTGTGCAGCTCATCCTCCAGATGCAGAACCTTACTCTTCTCGCCCTCCGTCAGCTTCGCCACCGGAATGCCGGTCCATTTTGATACAACACGGGAAATCTCATCCTCGTCCACAGCCTCATGGACCAGCCGCAGCCCGTCATTTTTTAAAAGTTCTTCAGCCTCCAGCAGAGCCTTCTGCACCTTGGGCAGCTCACCGTACTGAAGCTCCGCTGCCTTATCCAGGTCATAATTTCTCTTGGCGATCTCAATCTGGGAGTTGATCTCATCGATCTGTTCACGATACTTGCTCAGGCCCTCCAGAGCCGCCTTTTCCTTATCCCACTGGGCCGCCGCTGTGTTGAAGGATTCCTTCAGATTGGCCAGCTCGCGCCCGATATTTTCGAAACGTTCACGGCTCAGGGCATCCGTTTCCTTCCGCAGCGCCGCTTCCTCGATCTCCAGCATCATGATCCGACGCCGCTGTTCATCCAGCTCCGCCGGCATGGAATCCAGATCGGTCTTGATCATGGCACAGGCTTCATCCACCAGATCGATGGCCTTATCCGGCAGGAATCTGTCGGAAATGTACCGCTGTGACAGCGTGGCCGCTGCCACGAGAGCCCCATCCGTGATCTTCACGCCGTGATAAACTTCGTAACGTTCCTTGATGCCACGCAGAATGGAAATGGTTTCCTCCACCGTGGGTTCATCCACGGTCACCGGCTGGAACCGGCGCTCCAGAGCCTTGTCCTTTTCGATATACTGTCGGTATTCATCCAGGGTTGTGGCCCCGATGCAATGGAGTTCGCCTCTGGCCAGCATGGGTTTGAGCATATTGCCGGCATCCATAGCGCCCTCTGTCTTGCCGGCCCCCACAATGAGATGAAGTTCATCGATAAAGAGAATAATATCGCCGTTGGATTCCTTCACATCGTTAAGGACCGATTTCAGACGTTCTTCGAACTCGCCCCGATACTTGGCACCGGCCACCAGGGCCCCCATATCCAGCGCAAAGATCTTCTTGTTTTTCAGATTATCCGGCACATCCCCGCTGACGATTCGCTGGGCCAGTCCTTCCACGGCGGCGGTTTTACCGACACCGGGTTCACCGATGAGCACCGGATTATTCTTTGATTTCCGGGACAGGATCAGGATCGTCTGACGGATTTCATCATCCCGGCCGATCACCGGGTCCAACTTCTGCCGACGGGCCTTCTCCACCAGATCCTCCCCGTATTTATTGAGGGAATCGTAGGTGCCCTCCGGATTATCCGTCGTCACCTTCTGATTGCCTCTGACCTCGCTTAAAGCCTTCAGGAACTTGTCCCGGGTGATCTCAAAGGACTTCAGAAGTTTTTTCATATCCGCGCCGGGATAATGGATCATACTCAGGAAAAGATGTTCCACGGAAACATATTCATCTCCCATGGCCCGGGCCTCATCCTCTGCCTTCACCAGACATTTGTTAAGATCCGCTCCGATATAGGGCTGGCCGCCCTGCACCTTCACCTTGTTTTCCAGTGTCTGATTCAGAGCCGCCTTAAAAGCCTCCCCGTTGACACCGCATTTTTCGATCAGCTTCAGAATCAGTGAGTCCGGATCGCTGATAAGATTATAAAGAAGATGTTCCTCCGTTACCTCCTGATTGCCGTAATCGTAGGCCACCTTCTCGAGGTTCTGAACAGCCTCTAATGATTTCTGTGTAAAACGTGTGATATTCATAAACAGCACCTCCTTCAGCATGACAGCCTGTCTCTTTGGATACGCCCCGTATAATCGCGTCCCGCGGCCCTCATGGCTTTGTGCAGTTTGAGTGTAACACCCGTTGTTAGCACTGTCAACTGGTGAGTGCTAATCCATTTGTGAAGAATTCGTGTTCACGCCATTTTCGAAAATGAGGCTGCGCAAGCCGGCTGTTCCGCGCTCTCCCGCTCCATTTCCGCGCTCTTCGTGGCTTGCCTGAAAAGAAAATGCCGCACAGACCCATTTTCGAAAGGGAACCTGTGCGGCTTAAATGATGTTGCGTTTGTCACGCGTCTCTTCGGGAAAGCAGGCACTTGTTCTGCGAAAGCCGATCAGACGCGGAATTTGTTTTTCAGCACGGCATTTAAGATGCCGCCGCCGATGATGATCACAGCGGCTGTGATGAGGACCTTCTTGGCCGCCACCTGAGGCAGCTCGCCGACGGACCCGATGGAGTCGCTGTAGAAGTAAAGCCGGTAGGTGATCTCCACCGGCTCGCCCATGGCGGTGGTATCGGCCTGGACATTGATCCAGCGATTCCAGCCCGGAATGGGTACCGTGAAGGAGGAGTTCATGTTCTCCTCGCTTTCGTTATAGTATTTTTCGCCATTGACGATCATGTAATCGTAATTGGCGGAGCTCCAGGTGAGCTTCACAAAGGCTTCGCCGTCCTTCAGTGTCATAAGAGCCGGTGAAGAAACATAAGCCTTACCGCTGCCGCCGGTGATTTCCACCGCCACGGAATATTCCCCATCCTCATAATCGGCCAGGGAAGCCCCGCAGACCGGCATCACCGTCATAATAAGCAGTGTGAGAACAGCGGCTGTGAGTGCCAGGAAACGTGATACCAGTCGGCGTCCACGCTGTGTCCGGGCACTATTTTCTAAGGCGCCCTTTGTCATGCCGGTCAGATGGCCGGTTGTCTTATTCAGATTGTTTGTCATGGCCGGCCTCCTACAGATTCTGTTTGCGGTATACAAACCACAGACCGGCGATCACAAAGACAGCCAGATAGATCAGCAGAACAACAAAGCTCATGGGGTTAAAGCCCGCCCGACTGGCCACGCCGCGGAGAACGGCACTGGTCTGGGACAGGGGCAGATACCCCAGAAATTCTCTCAAGCCGTGGGGCATATTCTCTGTGGAAAAGAAAGTGTTACACAGATAGGCCATCGGCATGATGATGTACGTTGAAAAACGCGGCACGTCCGCGTGATTGCGGGCCACAAAGGAGACCACAACGCCAACGGCTGAAAATACAGCGCCGTTAAGCAGCATGACCAGCAGTGACCAGCCGTTGAACACAAGACCCGTCTTAATGGGGGCCACCAGGATCAGAATGATGGCACCGGCATAAAGACCGCGGAGAGATCCGCCCAGGATCTGGCCCACGATAAACTGCCACAGCGGCGTGGGGGAGATCATCACCTGATCGAAGGCCTTCTCATAAAGACGCTGCACATTGAGATTCTGTGCGATAGCGTTGAAGGACCCGTTCATGGTGGTCAGACCCACGACACCGGGAATCAGATAATTAAGGTAGGGTTCGCCGTGGGAAACCATCTGGATCCCCAGCCCGAAGACCAGCAGGTACATCAGGGGGGCGATCATGGCTGCCAGCGTGATCTTATAAAAATCCCGGCGGAACTCGACCCATTTTTCCCATAAAACTGTCAGAATTCCCATATCTTACCCTAAGCCCTTTCCATAGTACTCCACATAGACATCCTCCAATGTGGTGTCCCGCATTGTAAATGGTTTGTCCAGTGTCTCCACATAGGCGATGGCCGCGGGTTTATCATGGAAGAAACGGCTCTTCGTCTCTTCCCCATCCTTCACATCGATGGCATAGCCGCCCAGCTGCTCAATGAAGCCGGCGGGGGTGTTGATCTCCTTCAGATGACCATGGTTCACCATCGCCACCTGATCGCACAGCATCTGTGCTTCTTCCATATAATGGGTGGTGAGCAGAATGGTCATGCCCTTATTATTGAGCTCCCGCAGAAGCTGCCACATCTGACGGCGGGACAGAGCATCCATGCCGGCTGTCGGCTCGTCAAGGAGCAGAATCTCCGGATCTGTCAGAAGTGCCCGGCACACCATCAGTTTCCGCTTCATACCGCCGGATAAATGACGGACGATACGCTTGCGGAAGGGTGTCAGACCGCAGAATTCCAGCAATTCTTCACTCTTTTTCTTAATCTCACGACGGGGCATGAAATACAGAAGCCCCTGATACATCATGATCTCATCCATGGTCATATCCTGACGCATGGAATATTCCTGCGTGATGACACTGAATTTCCGCTTGATGTCCGTGCGGTTGCGGTTTAAGACCTCCCCGTCCACCAGGATCTCACCCTTTGTGGGCAACAGCAGCGTCGAGAGCATGCCGATGGTTGTGGTTTTCCCGGCGCCGTTGGGTCCCAGCAGACCAAAGAAGGAACCGGTGGGGATGGTCATGGAAATGTCATCAACAGCGGTAAAATTACCGAATTGTTTGGTTAAATGCTTCAGTTCGATCACGGCGGATTACCTTGTTGTGGCGATGATCAGTGAATAGTAGCCGGCATCATCCGGGATTTCATCCACACTGTTGAAGATCTGTTCGGTGGGCATGCCGCAATCCATGACCATAACCGCCTGACGACCCTGGCTGCGGAGCATGTCCTTCACCTTGGCCATCTTGCTGCCGGATTTCATCAGAACCACTGTGCCATCCTCCGGCAGCGTGATATCCAGAGACTGGCGGGCCGGGATCACATGGATCGGCTCCTGCCAGATGGACAGCGGCACATTGGTACGGGCCGCAGCAGCACAGAAGGACGGAATACCGCTGACCAGGGAAATGGTGTAGTCCTGCTTCTCCAGAATGAACTGAAGATAAGTAAATGTGGAATAGATGGTCACATCACCCAGAGTCAGGAAGACCACATTGATGCCCTTGTCGAGATATTCGGCGATCTTGGCGGCGCCGGCTTCATGCTGACGCTGCTGTTCGGCCTTGTCCATGACCATGGGCATGTAAATGGGCAGCAGTTCCTTATCAGCCAGTTCCGGCACGGCCTGAACGGCGATCTTATAGGCCACTGTGTCCTTCGGGTTTTCACCCGGCACAGCGATCACCTGATTTTCTCTGATAATACGGCAGGCCTTCAGGGTCATCAGCTCCGGATCGCCCGGGCCCACACCGATTCCATATAAAATACCTTTCATATTAAAAATGCTCCTTTCCAGTAGAACAATTCCTGTACATTATCATTTTAATCCGGAGGCTCCTCAGGATTCCTCCTTGATGTCCGCCGGCACAACCCCCATTTCCCTGGCACGCTTGCGCACCATACGATTATAACGTCGTAAAAATGAGTTGCGTGATGCATCCGTTGTGCAGCCGGCATTTAAGATGGGCACCCCGTCGGAAATGGCTTCCGTGAGGCCCGTCAACCGTCGCAAATAAGTCCGCCGCCGGCCAAGAGCCAGATCGCTGACATTATTTTTTTGATCATGGGAGATACCGGCTCCCACGGCCATGCCACCGCCCCAGTTAAAGCTGCAGCGCTCACACCAGGCCTCCAGCATATGAAGGGAGGGGAAAACCTCCGCTGCTTCATACAGGGCACTGTGACCGATGGCATAGACCATGATTTCCTTTGCCTGCCAGACTGAAGCCTCTTCGATGGCCACCATTGCCGACAGCATATGGGCAGGCAAGCCCGACAGATACACCGGGAATCCGATCACCAGCACATCACAGGACAGGATCGAGCGGATCATGTCCTCCCCGGGATAGGCCGTCTTGATGTGGAACTCCACAAACTCATGCTGACTGCCCTTGCGGATCAATCGTCGCACATCCTCCAGAAGAAGGCTTGTGACGGTGTGCTCATGCTTTTTCATCTGAAGACGGGGACTGGCATTAATCAAAGCGATTTTCATTCAGCACCTCCGCCGCGATTTCAGGTGTTTCGGAAAAATATAGCTTCAGGGATGAGACATCCATGCTGTGGCCCAGCCGCTCCGCAAATTCCCGGGCGATCTTCTGCTCCTCCTCAGAGGCCGGCCCGTAGAAATGCATTTCCAGAGCAAAGTGACCGGGATAACGGAGCTTATAACGGCTCTGGTCATCATGGATTTCAAGCAGCGGTGTCGAATACCCCCGCATGCGATCCAGCACATTTTTGACAAAGGGCGATACACTGCCATAAAGACAACGGGACACCAGGATCAGCCGATTGGTCATGGCCAGATCCTCGGCGATGAAGCTGAGATCATCCCGGATCGGGCACACGCCCGGTGTCCGGATCCAGCAATTGCTGCAGCCGATGCAGGGTCTTACCCGGAGGCTTTTGTCTATGATGCGCATGCCGTCCGTATAATCACCGAAAGCGGCCGAAAATGCGGCTTTTTCCATATCATGTATTAAAATGATCATACGGTCGTCTCCGTTTCACTCATCAGGACAGGAAGAAAACCGCCTCCTGTCTTTATCCCTGCGGTACCATCTCAATTCTGCATTTTTCATTGAAAAAAATAAGATGGTACGCGCCAAGCATACCATCCTATTATACTCATTTTATACTGATTAGACAACTCTTCGGATCGCCACAATCGTTCTGTAAGTGATCGGAGAGGTTGTGGTGATACCGGTAATCTCGTTGCTGGCATGAACCAGCGTGTTGTTACCGGCATAAATGCCCACATGACCGGAGTAACACACAATGTCACCGGGCTGAATGTCGTTCATGGAAACGGGGACACCCACACCGGCCAGCGCTGCTGAGCTGTGGGGAAGACCGATGCCGAAGTTGGCATAAACGGCTTTCACAAAACCGGAGCAATCCGCCCCTTCTGTCAGGCTCTCACCACCCCATTTGTAGGGGCCGCCAATGAAGTTCATCGCGAAGCTGACCACGGCACGACCGGCTGATGAACCTGAACTGTCACCCACAGACTGTTCCGGCTGCGGTGCGGGAGTCGAGGGCTGTTCCGGCTGCGGCTGCGGCGCTGAAGGCTGCTGGGCCTGTTCCTGCTGCTGTGTTTCCTGCTGAGCCTGCTTATTGCGATCGGCTTCTGCCTGACGGCGAGCCTCTTCCTCGGCGGCTTTGCGGGCGGCTTCTTCCGCTTCACGTCTGGCGGCTTCCGCCTTTTCGGCTTCGATCCGGGCGATCTCTTCGTTAGCCTTCCGGATCTCACCGGTCAGCTGATCGGCTTTCTTATTCAGAGCACTGATCTCAGAGGCATAATTGGCTGAATCCGCTCTCTTTTCGTCCAGCTTCTCGTTCAGCTCAACCTGCTGCTGTTCCAGATTCTTCTCTTCTTCTTCCAGCTGTGCCTCGTTCATTTCGAGGTTGGCTTTGATGTCCTGAATCTCAACGATGGTGGCCTTGAAATCCTCCAGCATGTCGCGATCATACTTGTGCATCTGCTGGGTATAATCGGCACGGTTGAGCAGGTCGGCCAGGTCTTCGGCTTTTAAAATATAAGACAGCCAACTGCTGCCGTCACCATTTTCGTAAATATACTGAATACGGCTTGTCATGGCCGCATACTGATCATCCTTGCGGACCTCGGCGTCGGCCAGTTCTGTTGTCTTAGTGGCGATGTCATCCCTTGTGCGCTGAATATCGCCCTTCAGGATCTCGATGTTGGAAATCAGGGTGACCAGCTGATCGTCAAGGTCGGCAATCTCCTGATCCAGAATGTTAATGGCTTCCTCACGCTGCGCGATCTCAGCCTTGGCTGTGTTCAGTGCGCTGCTGTTGGCGGCTCTCTGAGCCTCCAGATCGCTCTGGCGATCCGCCAAAACCGGTACGGCACAGGCCATCACCAGTGTTGTGGTCAGGAAAAGTGCCAGTATTCTTTTTTTCATATCATATCCTCTTGGCTGCTCCGATCCCGGCGAGCCTTGGCCCTCGTGGTTAATCGGAAACAACTGGTAAAACACTTGTAAAAATACTGTTACAAGTTTACCATGCTTTCTCAATGCCAACAACACGATTTAGGGGTGTTTATATCATATTAAACAAGATGTATTATTTTCGCCTTTATAACGTCATTGTTTTGTAACAAACAACATGCAATTTAACCCTGCTTCTCTTCTTCTGCTTGCCATTCCCCGCCGGACAATGATGTGTGCGCCCCCATCCACCGGAGAGCCGTGGGTGCATTTCAGTCACAATTGTCTTGTTCCCGCAAACAACGAGTAAAGCGGGGGAATGCTTGCTGCAGGTAAAGCGGACACTCGCAATACCCACAGGGCACGATGTCCGCTTTGCTACTTGCTCGTAAAGCGGACACTCGCAATACCCACAGGGCACGATGTCCGCTTCGCTACTTGCTCGTGAACCACAGCTACCTTCGGTAGCCCATCAGCAGGGGCTTTTACCCCTGCTGATGCAAGCTTCCCCCGTAACCCCCGCGTAAGACTCTGCGTCTTTGAAGCGGGGGAATGCTTGCTGTAGTTCAAAAAAAGCACCTGCCATCTTTCGAAAATGACAGGTGTTTCTCTTACCATTTATGTTATTGTATCCGTCTTATTCTTATGGCCTCGATCACGCCATCGGGGTCTTGTTGACAGTCACATGTTCTGTGCCCTCGGTGTTGTCTTCCGGTGCGGTGACACTGCCCGCTGCCAGGGAGGCATACAGAGCATCATAGGAGGTGCTGTTGAAGGACCCCATTTTATCATACCGGCACTTGAGACCGATGCTGCCGGCAGCGGCTCCTGAGAAAATGGTGCTGCCGCCTTCGAAGCCTTCACTGTTGACCCGCTCAAGCGCATCCTGCACCGCATCCTCCAGATTGAAGGTTGAGCCCATGAGCACACTGTCGGATCGGCTCGTCCAGTCACTGCCGGCGGAAATGACCTTCTTGCCGGCGGTTTCCGCAGCCTTCACGGTCATACGCAGGATATTTTCGCCGCAGGCCATGATGACACTGGCACCACCCCGGTAAAGCTTTAAGGCTTTTTCCATGGTGATGGGGGACATCACATCAGACAATACCGTCACC
Source organism: Lachnospiraceae bacterium (assembly GCA_030526195.1). GTDB lineage: Bacteria > Bacillota > Clostridia > Lachnospirales > Lachnospiraceae > Chordicoccus. Next base: position 110,734 of record JAUNDG010000005.1, on the reverse strand, counting down.
TCATCCACCACAACCGTACCGGCAGGCAGGTTCATGGTGAGGGCTGCCTGATCGGCCCCGGCAATAAAACCGCTTTCGTAGGCCTTTGCCGTGGAGCTGTCCGCGGCTGAGATAAAGCCAAGATGCGTGTTGCCCTCCAGGACAGCGGCATAACCGGCCAGATAACCGATCTGGGCGGCATCAAAATTCACACAAATGGTGTTGGCGGCAATATCCGCCTGAGCCCCCGCTTCCCGGCGAGGTTCACCGCCCACATAAACAAAGGCGGTTTTGCTGTGCTTCTGCTGAGCCTTCCAGACATCTGTATCGATGCCATCGCCCAGGCAGACAATCGCCTGAGCCCCCCGTCCGGCCGCTTTTGACACAGTGCCCTGAAAGTCCCCGTCATTAATGAAGAGACCGGCATCCGTGCTGCTGTGGGCCGCATAATTCTGAACCCCCAGCCAGGCCAGGTTGGCCGACTGATCGTTGGCCAGTTCCGGATTGCTGATCACCAGCGCTTCGGAAATCTTTTCCCCTCCGCCGCAGCCGGTCAGCAGGCTAAGGCTGAGCAGACAGGCCATCGTCATTGACAATAGTTTTTTCATAGAGTTCTCCTTACAGCGGGCCCAGAAGCTTGTTGAGCACCTGTGCCGCTGTCATATTTTTCAAACCGTCCGGATCGTTGTTCCAGCGGGCATACCCCACTGCCGATGTGCGATAGCTGTTGCCGGCTGTGTTGGTGGGATACGGCCAATAGGAGAAGTATTTCTCGTTGTAGGCCTTCGCCAGACGATAGCCCTCGCTGTTGGCCTGACCGGCATCATTGACCGTCCCGGCCAGCTGAACACCGCCGCCGTAGGTCTGCCCCATGGGGGAAGAGTGGACGATAACACCGGAGCCGTCGGAGCAGCTGCCCACGTACATCCAGACGTGACCGTTCATACTGACAATATCGCCGGGCTTTAACTGACGGTATGAGCCCGGGGCACCGCCATAATAGGTGGCCCAGCCCAGCGAAGCGATCCGGTTCGCCAGCTTCGTGGAGTTATAGGATGTACCATTTCCGCTAAGAATGCTGAACTGGTTGTTGGCGGTGAACTGGGTATTATACACAACCCAGGAAATATAACCGGAGCAATCCAAACCGGCGCCGTACTTATACTTGTAATCGTTACGGTTGTAGCTGCCGTTGGCATGACTGTTGAAGAAATTGCCCCAGCTGGACAGGTAGCCGATCTTGTTGGCATCGCTGTCGCCCCAGCCGCCGCCCCAGATGTAAAGGACGCGGCCGCAGGGAATCAGAGCATTCTGCATCAGGTTGGTCAGGGTCTTGCCGCCTGGTTTAACACCTGAAAGGATGTCTGCGGCGGACCGGCTCCTGCGGCGCCCCTCCTGATCCACATAATAATTGCCGATGTTGACAGTCTTGGAGGCTGTGGAGTAAGCCATCAGCCCGTTGTTGTCGAAATAATAATAATAGCCGCCGATCAGCTGCCAGCCGCCGGTGAGGTATTTGCCGTCACGGTAGAAACGACGCTCCGTGCTATTGGTGGTGCGCCAGCCCTTGCCGGAAAATGAAGTCGGTTCAAGATACCATTTTTGAGCAGCTGTTTTATTACTCTTGTGCACCTGAACATTGGTGTTATTCTGAGCCACACCGCCCTGAATATCCAGGTATTTGCCCAGCCCATTGACGATGTAATAACTGCCGTCGTGATCGCCGGTATCCTCAAAACGCCAGTTCTGAGCCACTGTGCCGTTGATCTTGTAGGACTGCACGTTGGTGTCTGTGGATTCGGCACCGCCGGTCTTATCCAGACATTTGCCGGTGGCCACGTTCACGATGCGGAACCAGTCGCCGCCGGTGGACACCAGTTCAAACTGCTGATTGGACTGTGAGGCCGTAGTGGTGCGCGTATAAACCTGAATGTTGGTCTTATTCAGCCAGCAGCCGCTGACAACATCAAGACCGATATTGCTGTTTTTCGCTGACAGAATGCGGTACATGCCGGGCTGCACCTGAACGTTGACCGGCACAGACTGAAGGGTCCAGATCGACTCTGCATTTTTGGCCCCTTCACTGTCGAGAACCAGCACATTGCCATTCTTCACACAAAGGAAGAGACGGGCCTTCATGGAAATGACACGGTATCGGCCGCCACCGATGGGCACAAACCGCCAATCCTGAGCCGCTGTGCCGTTGGTTTTATACTGACGCACGTTGGTGCCGGAGGTTGTGGCGCCATTTTCGATATCGAAGGCCATAGCCGAAGCCCGGTTGCGGATCGTATAGGACATGCCGCCGTTGGTGCTGCGGACCATGAACTGCTTGCCCCGGGATAACGCTGTATCGGCTGTTGTTTCCACGTTGGCACATTTATCCAGGCTGTCATTTTTGACCGTAATTGTGCCACCGCAATTAAGACGATAATCATCCGTGGGCAGGGGGTCCATGACCTTTGTCAGGCTCCACTGCTGAGCTTTCGTGCCGTTGCTGCTCCAAAGCCGGACATTACTGCCCTCCGCAATGCGGCCGGTGTCAATGTCCCATACCCGGTTGCAGTAGGCAGCGCCGATGGTATAAGAACCGTTGCCATTGGCTTTGAAAGTCCATTTCTGAGCCACCGTACCATTGTATTTATACTGGCGGATATTGGTGCCCTTAGCCGTGCCGGCTGACTCGGCATCCAGCACGCAGCCGGACAGAATGTTCTCAATGGTATACTGGCCGTTGCCGCAATTGGTGATGTAGAAATACTGGCCGGATGTACTGCTGAAATGGCCGATGTTGGCATTGGCCCGTGTTTCCAGTGAATCCCCGTCGATGGACAGGGCAAAGGTGGGCTCGGAAGCCACCTGAATGCGATAGACACCGGTGGACGGAGCCTGTCCGGTGAGCTGTGTCTCATAATCCGGTGTGATGGTCATGCCGGTGCGAACCGGCGCGGCTAAGAGGGCTTCATCCTCATCCACAAGACCGGTGCCGGCTTCGTCCTCATCTTTGTCTTCAGTCCCATCAGACTCTTCATCATTTTCATCGGACCCATTGTCCTCATCTTCTGACTCATCATCTGATGGATCACCGTCTGAATCCTGATCACCCGATACCGGATCATCTGAAGACTCACCGCCGGTGGAATCCCCATCGGCACCGCCATTCGGACGGTTTGCCTCGGAACCACCCGCCTCTTTTGAATCGTCAATGCCGTCATTTTCATCACTATTGTCATTGACTGAAGAATCGCCGGTTCCGTCATTTTCTGTTCGCGATCCGCTGTCCGCAGATGCTTCTGTCTGAGCCCCCGTTCCCTGAGGGGCTGCGCTGACTGACAGGGGTGCCAACATAAGAAGCGAGGCCAACCCAACCGCCAGGATGCGCTTTCCCATTTTTTTGATCATATATTTACCTCTGGTTAACCCATTTTTCGATTTTATGTCAACAATATTATAATGATACCCCTGTGTAAAGGCAAGGAAAAGGCCTAAAATAGCTCAAAAAAAGCCCCATAAAAAGGAACTGCCCGGTGTCCTTCGGACACCGGGCCAATAAAAACTATTAGCGGTTAGCTTTTATTCTGTTCCTGCTTAAGCAAAGGGTTTTGCGGTAAGCTTTTTAATTTGCTCAAATCATTGACTTTCATTAATGATTCTTCAAGAATTATTCTACCACCAATCGAATATATTTCAATAATTAATACAGGTGTTCTAAAAAGTTCCGCAAATTAAATAAATATCCTGACCGAATTTTGATGCTTTTTTACACACGAATATCAAACTATTCAGTCGCACACAGATATCAGCCGTTTCGGACAAAAAAAGCCGGAGGGTGCTGCCACCCTCCGGTTAATGAGTTTAATTTAATTGTGATGATTTAACTTTGTCACCTGGTATTAGCTCAGGATGCCATCGCCCGGCATCGGGATGCCCAGATCTTCGGCGAATTTACGCATCTTAAGATACTGATCTCTGTATTCCGGAATCGGTTCCAGAGTTTCGACATTGTACAGATCCTGGAAGGATTTGCCCTTCGGCGGGTTCATGAGCTTGTCTTCGAACATCGGAAGAACCTTCTTACAGATTTCGTTCATCTTTTCGAGGCTCAGGCCGGCAGCGCCTTTGAAGATAGCAGCGTTGTACCAGGCATCGATCGGTGTCAGATGGTTCTTACGAGAACCACCGGCTGAACGCGGGCTGATGGTGAAGGCCTGACCTGAAGCAGAAGCAGCACCCATACCGCAGATAGATTCAAGATAGAACATCTCTTCCATCGGACCGGAGACCTGGTTGATGGTCTTCATCAGGATGATGTCGCTGTTACGTGTGATGGCCTGTGTAGCCATGGACTGTGCCCAAAGGCCGTGACGTCCGCAGTTGCCGCCGTAACGGATATCGTAGTCCGGAGAACCCGGAAGGTGTGCACCAACGATCGGGTACTGAAGGATATCAGTAGCGATGGAGGCCAGAGCTGTTGTTTCAACACCACCTGAATAACCGCCGATCATGTTCGGGGATTCGCAACGAATCATGCCGCCCAGTTCGTTAGCAACGATACATTTATGGAATGTTGTATAGTTAACCTTCATGAAGGCCGGGTTCAGACACAGTGTGATCTGCGGCATTTCATACAGGTTAAAGGCTGCCATCATACCAAGGTGTGTAGAAGCTGAGGAAACCAGAGTGTTGCCCATGCCATCACGGCCGGCTCTGTGCTGAGCTTCTTTACGCAGATGATATTCATAGATACCGCCGAATGATTCGTACGGTGTATCGGCCAGCATCGGGCTGCCCATAACAGTGTCCAGAGACGGACCTTCCTGGCAGTCAACCAGCTTGGAGCTGACGATACCCTGAGCTACCGGGATATAAGCTTCTTCATTCATCTGAATGGAAAGAGGAGCTGTGAAGACCGGAGCAACACCGTCGGACGGTCTACGTGATTTAACAACAACGCCTTCCTGACCTACCGGGAATTCCTTCGGAGCTTTGTTGAAGTCCTTAGCCAGTTCATCAGCATCAAGTTTGATGATGGATTCTGTTTCCGGGCAGTAGAAGCCAAGACGAAGAGCTGCTTCGTAGCCGGCTTTGAAGAAAGCATCAGCCAGTTCGGGATCGCTCGGAACCGGATTTTCCGGATCGAAAGTACCCAGCAGACGATATTCTTTAGCAACTTCTTTCAGAGTCTTCGGAAGAATCTTGGTATCCCATTCTTTTTCAAGAACTCTCTTGCTTGTACGGGCTCTGTCCAGTGTGCCTAATACTCTGCCATGTTTCTCACGCAGCATCTCGTCGATTTCTTTTTTTGTCATGGTGGAATTCTCCTCTTTATCTAAAACGCCTGGCGTTTTATTTCTAATATATTATCTGATGTTCAATCAAATCCTGAAGCCTTAGATTAGTCGTTTTCGATGATCAGTTCTTCAGTCGGTTTGATTTCCATAAGACGTTTTGCCATCTTAACAGCTGAATAGCATGTACGAGAATAGCCATCAGCACCAATCTTCTTAGCATATTCACCGGAGATCGGGCCACCGCCGATAGCAACGCGATATTTATCTCTCTTGCCTTCATCACCGAGACGTTTGATCAGTTCTTCCATGTAATACTGAGATGTTGTCAGCAGTGAGGAAACAACGATGATATCAGCATTTTCTTTGTCAGCTGTATCAATAAACTTGTTCGGAGCTACGTCAACGCCAAGGTCGATAACGTCGAAGCCGTTAACGGAAAGCTGTGTAGCAACAAGTGATTTACCAATGTCGTGAAGGTCGCCCTTAGCGCAGCCGATAACGACTTTGCCGATGTAAGCGCTTGTGCCACCCATAAGCGGTGTAACTCTGTCAAGCAGCTGCTTCATGCATTCGCCGCCCAGCATAAGTTCCGGAAGGAAAACCATAAGGTTGTTGAAATCATCGCCCAGACGATCAAGAGCCTTAATACCGGCTTCCTGAATCATGTCTTCCGGAGTGATGCCCATTTCAAGGGCTTTATCCATAAGTTCATCGAGAAGCTCATCATCACCATCATAAATAGCTTCTTCCATCTGTTTTAAAATTTCTTCCATCATTTACACCCTTTCCTTAAGTGGTTTTAACTGACTGAACAGTCAGGTTTTAAGTTGATATAAAAATAACACGTTCTTCGGCATCATGCAACTCATTTTCTTAAAAAAACGGCCTTATTTGTGTATATTGTCTATATTGACTGTACAGACAGTCAAATAATGTGCATTTTTCCATATAGACAAATAAAAGGCAGGAGTTCTCCCGCCTTTTATGAATCATACGAATCTTCAGTTATTGGGCTGATAACCGTTGACGGCGCTTCAGATCTTACACCTGCGCCCCGCTTTTTACATTTCCAGCAGTTTCAGCACCGACTTCTTGCCAAACTCGAAGTAAGCATCCACATCGAAATGCTCCGGATTGACATGGTACTGGATGGTGGCCCCCTCCAGGATCGATAAAATGAGGTGAGTCAGCTGCAGTTTGTCGCTCTCTGACTTATCGGGACAGACCTTTTCAATAAAGCAGCGGATCGCGTATTCCCAGCGCTCGAAAGCCTTGTTCATGATTTCCCGATATTCCTCACTGACCGTGGCCTGCAGCCAGAAATCAATTTCCACAATATCGTAATCCGAATCCTCCAGGATACTGACCTTTTTCTGTTCGAAGAAAATGTCCAGTTCCTGCTCAACGGTCAGCGGAATCGACTTCTCTGTCTTCATCCGTTCCCGCAGGAGCAGGAAGCGGTCGATCACCTTCCGGTGAAGGGCCAGCATCAGATTCTGCTTTGTCTTGTAATGATAATGCAGATTCGCCTGAGGCAGATCTGCCTCTGTCGCAATAAGATGCATACGGGTCCCGCTGATGGTATTTTTCCGAACCACCTTTAATGTTGCATCGAGAATACGTTCCTCAACCTTTTTATCTTTCATGAGTCAAATCCCCCATCAATAACCAAGCTGTCGATCAACCTCGTATTTGAGTTTTCGGCCTTCACAGTAGTTGACCAGGTCTTCACAGAACATGTCCACATTTTTCTGTGTGGTATAGGGTGCCGTCAGATTGCCGGCGATATGCGGTGTCATCAGAAGATGCGGGGTATCCCAAAGCGGACTGTCCGCCGGCACGGGTTCAACGGAGAACACATCAAGCGCCGCACCCGCAATGGTGCCTGCCTTAAGAGCCTCGACCAAATCCTCTTCCACCACGGCTGTGCCGCGTCCCACATTGATCACCAATGCCTCGGAAGGCAAAAGGGACAGGGTGTGTTTGTTGAGAATACCCTGTGTCGCTGCTGTCGAAGGCAGTGACATCACCAGAAGATCGGTTTCCGGCAGAACCCGTTCAAGTTCTGTCTGCGGATAGACCGCATCAAAGACCGGGTCATCATGATGACCGGTTCTGTTCACCGCTGTGATGGATGCCGGTTCGAAGGCTTTGAGACGTCTGGCGGTTGTGGTGCCGATATCTCCGGCCCCCAGCATCGTGATGCGCGCATCCTTTAAGGTCTTCTGAGGTCTGGGCGCCTGCCAGTCGCGCTGATCCATGGCACGGCCATAGAACATCTGCTCACGCATCAGCATCAGAGCCGTCATCACAACATGCTCGGCGATGGTAACGCCGTAGGTACCGGCAGAGTTTGAAAAGAGCACGTCATCCGGCACCACCCGGGCCTTCAGATAGCCATCCACCCCGGCCCAGGACATATGGAGCCATTTGAGATCTTTGGCGGCTCGCACCAGCGCGATCCCGAAGCCGTAGATAATCTCCGCCCCGGAAGCCTCGGCCAGCGCCGCTTCTTCATTTTCAAAAAAATGAACCTCGTAGCCGTAGGGCGCTGCGGTTTCCCGGATCTTGTCCCGATGCTGCTCATTGAAGGCATCATTGAGCACCAGTATCTTTTTACTCATAATATGTGTTTCCTTTTCCATTTTGTCAATATAAGTTATCCGGCGGTCAGTCCACGGTACGACCTGAGTTGATCATCAGGTTGATGATTTCTTCGTTTGTCTGACGCATACCGTCCTTACCCAGACGACCAATGCCTTTAATGGTGGCTTCGATGTCCTTCATGACAATACCGTCACCGCCCTTAAATTCCTGTCCGCTTCTGTACATCGCATAGCCCATAAGACCGGCATCCACGGAAAATGCGATTTTGGCGGCACAGGAGGCTTTAGCTCCGTCGCAGACGATACCGGACACAATGGCCAACGCGTTGACCACCGTATGGGTCACCGCCTCATAATCACCGCTCTGGAGATAGGCAATCCCGGCACCGGCTCCGGCACCGGCGCTGACAGCGCCGCAATAGGCGGATAATGTCCCGATCCCTGTTTTTTCATGAATAGCCACCAGGTTTGACAAGGTCAGGGCACGATAGAGTTTGTCCTTCCCACAATGAAGTTCCTTGGCATATTCGATGACCGGCACCGAGCAGGTAATCCCCTGATTACCACTGCCGGAATTGATGATAACCGGCAATTCACAGCCGTTCATACGCGCATCGGATCCGGCGGCGGCATAAGCCTTGGCTCTGTTAGCCACATGCTGGCCGTTGGTCTGCAGCAGAACACTGCCGATGTTGGCGCCATAATCGCCGAGAAGTCCTTCCTCGGCAATGGTCATATTGTAACGAATCTGACGATCCAGAATGGGTTTCACATCATTGGTATCCAGTGATTCGACGAAATCCCAGATATCCACCATAGTCAGAAGGCTCCGGTCAACCCGCTCTTCTTTTACAGGTTTGGATACTTCAGGATCAATTTCAAACAGCACCTCACCATCCTTTTCCAGACGGACAATGTTGGTATGGTAATCGCAGATGCGCACCAATGATTCATGGGCTCCCGCATAAGCTTTCACGGTGATGTCGAAAACATGCCCGGTTTCCACATGCTTTACATCGATCTTAACCTGTTTCAGATAATCATCGATCCGGCACTTTTCTTCATCATTGACGTCTGCAATAACTTCAAGTTCCTTTTCTGACTGTCCTGCGACAATACCGGCGGCACAGGCCGCTTCCAACCCTTTCAGATGATGAGTATTGGGAACAATAACACTTTTGACATTCTTGATGATACTGCCACTGACTTCCAGGATCACATGCTCCGGATGGCACCCCAGAATGTCCTTTGCCTTTGCCGACGCATAGGCCAGCGAAATGGGTTCTGTGCAGCCTAAAGCCGGCACCAGTTCCTCTTCAAGAATTTTGATATAGCTTTGGTAACGCAAATCGGTTTTAACCATTGCTGTTTTTCCTCCGGGTTTTGATTAGTCAATCATTTGAAGTATAGCATTATCCTATCATTTTTAAAACATAAAAAAGCCTGCCGCGATTTCTCGCGACAGGCATTTCTTTACGGGAATAGTTTGTTATGTGTGTTCCGACAGGATATATCCTTCCAAAACGTGTTTCTTATGTATCAGAAACATTTCGCTCTTTGCCTTATTATTTTTCTTCTATATCTGAATCCGGTGTCAGAAGGCATTCATAGATACCATCCGGCTCCTTCTGTACTTTTTCTTTATCCTTCGGCAGGATGAGGTTCAGTACGAAGCAGACAACTGTCAGAAGAAGAACGCCGCCGGCGCCGATTGTAGAGGTGAACCATGACGGAAGACCAGAAAGGGCACCCGGGATATCACCAAGACCATAAGCAGCACCGAATGACAGAGCGACGATCAGACCGTTACGGCCAGTGAAGCCGTCTTCTGCAATCAGTTCCATACCGCTGAAGAGGATCATACCGAACATCATTGTAACGGCACCACCCAGAACAGCACTCGGGATGATTGAGAACAGAGCCAGGAGCTTCGGACAGAAGCTGGCCAGAACCAGAAGGCCGGCACCCCAACCCAGTGAATAACGGTTAACGATCTTTGTAGAATTGACAATAGCAACGTTTGTTGTGAAAACTGTGTTCGGAAGAACACCGAAGCATGCAGCAAGGGATGAACCAAGACCATCGCCGAACAGAGCGCCCGGGATTTCCCGTTCGTTCGGTTCACGGCCGACACCCTGACGAACTGTACTTGTAACAGAACCGATGGTTTCCATTGTCAGTACGCAGAACAGGATGGCGATCGGGATGATAGCCTGAAGGTGGAAGGACAGCTTAACCGGCATCAGAGTCGGCAGTGAGAACCAAGCCGCATCTGCGACGACCTGCCAGTCCATAACCCATGATTTTGTGATTTCAACACCATCAACGATGATTGTGTTCGGAACCACCATACCCATGATGATGGCAGAAACATAACCAACGATGATACCCAGAAGGATAGAGATGTTGGAGATGAAGCCCTTGAAGCACTGTTTGAAGATAAGAACAGCTACCAGTGTGATAGTAGCCAGGAGCAGGTTCTCCCATGAACCGAAGTCTGCAACACCCTGACCGCCGGCGAACATATTAACACCAACGCTCATAAGGGAAACGCCAACACCTGTCAGTACGACACCAACAACGATGGGCGGGAAGAACCGCTGAATCTTGTTGAAGATCATACCGATAATAACTTCGACCAGACCACCGATGAGGCAGGCACCAAGCAGTGCGCCGTAACCGGTTTCACCGCCGCCCATGGCGACAGCGATGGAGCAATAAACACCGATCAGACCGCATTCTGTACCCATAACCAGGGGCAGACGGCCACCGATTCTCCAGATCGGGAAAAGCTGAATCAGAGTGACGAAACCAGCGATAAACATGGCATTACGAAGGATCGCAAGACCAAGTGTTGAACCTGCTGAAATATCCAGAACACCCAGAATGATAAGGGGTGCTGTCAGGTTGCTGGCAAACATAGAAAGGATGTGCTGCAGACCATATGTGATAGCCTGACCAAAAGGAATTCTACCGTCCAGATCGAACGGAGATGTATACTTACCGCTATTGTTACCCATTTTTCTCCTCCTTAATGAAGAAGGAGCATCAAATTGCTACGCAATGTTCCCACCAAGCCGTGCATAGTGTATCTTTGCAAGGTTCAGAAAATCGTGCTTTGGTGAAGCACGGGGAAATTGGGTTTCGTAAAGTGATGCCCACTCATTTCCTTTGCTTTCTGCTTAACAAAATTACAGGACAATATCCGACTCTGTTTCTTCTGTCTGGGACAGAAGCCGCTAATAACAGCCCCCGGTGATTGATTGTCTTGTAACTGAGGTGATGGCCTTGCCATGGTCGCAAAACCACTCCTCTCCCATCGACCGCCGCAAATGGCCGACAGGTCGGAAGAATATCCGCGGTATCGGAATGTACTTCCTACACAATACCTATTCCCGCTAAAAAACAAGTGTTGTGTTAAGCAATGCCGGCCCACCGAGGTGGGTCGGCATTGTTATAAACATGTGTGATTTTTCAGGTAAACCTCAGGCTTACGCTATTTCTTTAGAAACCGTAGCTGTAAACGTTACGTTTCTTAAGGAACTCGTCATACCATTCACCGAATACGTTGTTAAGCGGCATACCCAGGTCGATAAGTTCGTTGCGGACTCTTGTGTAAAGTTCGCGATAGTTTTCCTTCGGTACATGGTTTGCCAGGTCGAAGCATTCGTTGACCGGGAGACCCTGATCTTCTTTTGTCAGCTTACCAAGCTTATGTTCGTACTTCGGAAGGATCTTCTTAGCGATTTCGTTAGCCTGCTTCAGAGACATACCAGCTGTGCTCTTGAAGACGTTGCCGCACCACCAGCATTCCATCGGAGTGATGTAGTCTGTGAAACGACCACCGGCAGATCTCGGCTGTGTTGTCTTGGAAGCACCGGAAACGCTGTGGTTCATAAGACCGACAGCAGCTTCGTACATGAACATTTCTGTGCACGGACCGCCTGTTTCGTTGACGATCTTGTTTCTCATGATGTTTGTGTTACGGGAAACAGCCTGTGTAGAAACAGAGTTAGCCCAAACAGCCTTGCGACCGCAGTTACCGAACAGCTGGATGTCATAGACATAGGAGCTGACATAGTCGGCCTGCAGGATTGTTGTCAGAAGAAGGTCGTTGGCGATACAAGCAACAGCAGCGCCTTCCGGTCTACCGGCATAACCGCCGATGTAGGAGAAACCACCTGTTCTCAGCTTGTGGCCATAGTTCAGACCCATGATATTTCTGTGGAAGTTGGAGAATGTACACTTAAGTTCAACCGGGCACAGAGACTGTGTAACGTTGCCACGGCCTGCAACTGAAGCAGCACCACCAAAGTGACCGAATTCTGTAACGGCAGAGTTAACACCTGTCTTAGCCATATCCGGTCTGCCGGCTCTCCACAGAGCTTCTTTCTTCAGTTCGGATTCGTAGTTACCGGCCAGAGTTTCATACGGTGTACCGGAACGAATCGGGCGACCGAAGACTGTAGCCAGTGTCGGTCCGTGAAGAACGTCGACCAGCTTGTTGTATTTAACGATACCCTCAACGAGCGGGATATAGTTTTCTTCTGAGCAAACGATACCCAGAGAAGCAGCAAGAAGCGGCGGATACGGATCTTCCGGTCTTCTCGGTTTCATGATAACGGTATCCTGGCCATCACCCAGAATGTTGACAGCCTGATAGTTTCTCATGGATTCATACAGTTCTTCTTCTGTTACGTGGATGACACGTTCAGTATCTTCGCAGTAAAGACCAAGTTCGATAGCCAGGTCCCAACCGGCTTTGAAGTATTCATCAGCCAGTTCCGGATCTGTGTTGATCGGATTTTCTTCATCCAGAGTACCCAGCAGGTTGTGCTCTTTCAGAACGTGTTTGATTGTCTTCGGAATAATCTTGGTATCCCATTCTTTCATCGGGACGATCGGGCCTCTGTAAGCCTTGTCAAGGTTATTCAGAAGAATCTGAACCTTGTAATTATTCATGGTCTGTTCTCCTTTTATCTTTCATTTCTGCGTGCGGCCGTTATTGACCGCACACAGTCATTCACGTGAAATAATGTTATGTCAGGGATTAGCCTTCAGAGTTAACGATAACGATCGGCTGCTTGCCCGGCTTGCATTCTGTCACAAGCTTCTTGCACATTTCAACGCAGTCGAAGGAAGATCTTGACCAACCGTCAGCCTGCATATTTGTAGCGAATTCCGGAGTAACCGGGCCGCCGCCGCAAGCAAAGAACATATCATCACGATGGCCTGTATCTGTGATGTACTGAAGTGTATCAGCGATGTACGGAAGAGATGTTGTCAGCAGTGTAGACTGGATAACGATGTTAGCACCAACTTCGGCAGCCTTTTCGACCATAGCCTTCGGAGCAACGTCTGTACCCATATCGTGAACTTCGAAACCGTTGCAAGCCAGAAGAGCGGAGCAAACGTTCTTACCGATATCGTGAACGTCACCCTTAGCCTGACCGATAACGATTGTGCCAAGCTTTGTGCCGGCAGCAGCATCAGAGTCCATGTTAGCAAACAGCAGATCGATAACAGCTGTCATAGCGTCACCGGCCAGAACCAGTTCCGGAAGGAAAGCTTCGCCGTTGTTGTACTGTTCGTTGATAAGGTCCATACCCTTGCTGGCGCCCTGCTGCAGGATAACCATCGGGTCAATACCCATATCCAGAGCTTCCTGAGTAGCTTCTACAGCGTCTTCGTCTTCGCCTTCGGCTACCAGATCACCAATTTTCTTTAAGATTTCTTCCATGTTTCCACCTTTCTCTTAAACCGTTTTCCTTTAGAAAAAAACAAGGTAAGTCCCGCCGCACATAACGGTAAAAAGTGCGCCGGTACTTGTTCGGACATAAAAGGCTTATGTCCTATGGATCTTATTTTTCCATCCCGAAAAATGATGATCAGATATGCAGCAGGTCTCCTGACTTGAATTCAACAAGACTCTCACCTTCCCATCTTACGACAGTGGCATCCAAGAGCCTCTCCTTCTTACAGTAGCGGGGGCTGTTCCGACTTTTCATCGGATTCCCTTTTAAGCTGTTTTGCAACAGCACTGCAAATCAAAAGTGACATGTGATGAATTGATTTGGGACATTTTCTGTCCGTCATTACTTTACCAAAACTCGCCTTTTGATGCAATTTGTTTATGTGTCTTTAGACAACTTTGGCGAATGTATCCCTTTTACATTTATGTTCTTGTAAAAAAAGCACAACAATTTACGATACTTTTTGGATTTAACTGACCAGACAGTCAGTTTTAACAAAATTTCGGCTGTTTTTTCTTGAATAACCACTCAAATAAATGAGTTTTTTCGGTTTTATAGTCCAAAACGCCTAAATTGTACAACTGCTCTTCCACAGTCTTATCACGCGTATACGTGCCCATTTTCGGCGGATTTGAGGGCGCAAAAACAAACGCGCGACCTTCTTTTTCCAGCTCATCCTGCCGGGCCTGACACCGACGATACATCAGATGACGGTTGTTCAGAGCTTTAACTGTCTCCGGATAGCGACGGCACATTAAGGAATAAACCGGTTTCATACCCTCCGGCATTTTCACAAAATCACGGGGCTTTGTGCGCAGGACCACCAGACGGTCACAGCCGTCCGCCAGAGCCTTGTCAACAGGAATGGCATCCGTCACCCCGCCATCATAATAAAGATGGCCATTGAGGCTCACAGGGCGGCTCAGGGCCGGCAATGCACTGGAGGCCATGATCACCCGATAGTCGTCCTGTGCCATATCAGCCTTTTGAAAATAATGAGGCTTACCGGTCACCGCATCCGTGGCCGGCACCACAAATTCCGCCGGATTCTCCTTGAGTGTTTTAAAGTCAAGCTCCGCCCGACCGCCGGTGTTGCTCAGTGTCTGATAAATATAAGAAAGGCCGAAAAACTCGCCCGTCTTTAAGAAATGGCGTACGCCCATATAATCCGGATCATTAATGAATTCCGTATAAAACCGCTTATTCCGCCCCCGCTGCTTTGCCAGAAATGATGCTGCGTTGGCCGCCCCGGCGGATACCCCGATCACATAATCAAAGGTGATATTATCGTCAAGGAAGGCATCCAGTATACCGGCACTGTAGGCACATTTCATACCACCGCCTTCGATAACAAGTCCCAGTTTTTCCATAATCCCTCCACATGAAAACGGAACTGCCCGTGGACAGTTCCGCATCTTATTTGTTGATTTATTCTATTACCTTGAAGGGCAATCTGTCAAGAATATCCTTCTGACGGTCAATGCCCGGGTAGACTTCCTTCAGGCGCAGGCCCTCCGATGTCAGTTCAAAGACACAGCGTTCCGTCACATAAAGAACATGCTGGCCATTTTCAATGGCACGCTTGGCTGAAAAGCTGATACTGCGGATCTCATTGACAAACTTGGGCACCTTGCCCTCATTCACAATAGTGATCACATCACGCTTCTTCTGCACCTCCAGTCCCACCGCATCAAAGGTCAGGCAGAACACCACAGTGGGTGTCTTGGCGGTGATATTGGCAAAGCCGCCGATACCGGCAAAAGCACCGGGCCCTCTGTGGGCATTGACATTGCCATGGCAGTCCACCTCAAGGGCGCCCATGAAGCAGATATCCAGACCGCCGTTATCATAAAGGTCAAACTGGTTGGCCATATCGTAAACGGATGTGGCACCGATCATGGCCCCGAACACCGTACCGGTGGCCGGGAAACCGCCGATACCGCCGGATTCCACCGTCAGCGTCACCTGACTGAGCACCCCCAGCTTACGGGCATACCGGGACACCATTTCCGGAATGCCGATGCCGATATTGACAATATCATCCGGTTTTAATTCCTTGGCCGCCCGCCGACCGATGATCTTGGCCGGTGTTTCCGCCTTCCGTTTCACGGAGGTCAGGGGCTCCAGCATCTCATACCAGTCCGGCCAGTCCTCAAAGGGAATCTCAAAGCTGCCGCTTAAGGACTTAAAGGCGGCATTTTTGTGCTCCGCTTCCACCACCACGATGGCATCCACAAAGCAGCCCGGGATAATGGTATTACGGGGACGGGCCTGGGTTTTCACCAGACGGTCCACCTGGACGATGATCTTGCCGTGATTAGCCCGGACAGCCTGACAGATGGACAGGGCATCGCCGGACATATACATGTCATCAAAGGAAATGTTGCCCTGCATATCCGCTGCGGTTCCCTTGATCAGGGCCACGGTCAGCTTGGGCAGCTGATAATAAAGGTACTCTTCACCCTCCACCGACACGTTGCGGACGAGGGAATCGTCTTTGGAAATGTTGTTGATGCCGGGGCCTTCACGCCGAGGATCCACAAAGATATCCATACCGACCTTGGACAGGGCGCCCTTGACGCCGCTGGCCTGGGCACGGATCGCATGGGAAATGCATCCCAACGGCAGGTTATAGGCTTCGAACCGATCCTCAAGCACCAGTTTCTTTGTGCTGAGCATGGCGCCGAAGTGGCCGCAGATCAGACGATCCACAGCCCCTTCCCGGATATAGCCTTCCGCATTTCTGTTTTCATCCCAGACACCGAAACCGGCGCTGGATACCATCGTCAGATTTTTCGGGGACCCGGTCTCATGATAGCGCCGATAGATGGCCTCATGAAGTTCCACGGGATTTTCGATACCGACAAAGGCATTGACACAAATACAGTCTCCGTCTTTGATAAGTTCCGCCGCTTCATCGGCGGACATGATTTGATACATAATCTGTTACTCCGAAATATCTGTTATATTACTGCTCGAGTTTGTTTTTGCTCCGCATGGCCAGCACCACGATCACCATCAGCACTAAGGATACACCAAGACCGATCAGGGCCATGGAGCTGCCGGTTGTGTAGCCGATGATACCGGATACCAGGTAACCGATAAAGGAAACAACAGCCGCCACAATGACATACGGAATCTGTGTGGACACATGGTTCACGTGGTCTGAATGAGCACCGGCTGATGCCATGATGGTGGTATCGGAAATGGGTGAGCAATGGTCACCGCAGACAGCACCTGACAGGCAGGCGGCAATGGAGATGACCAGCATCTGATAAGCCTCCGCACCGAAAACGTTGCACACGATGGGGATGAGGATGGCAAAGGTACCCCAGCTTGTACCGGTGGCAAAAGCCAGGAAGAAGGCCACGACAAAGACGACGGCCGGCAGGAACATCTGCAGAGCACCGGCGGAAGCGGCCACAATGTCATGGACATAGAACTTGGCGCCCAGAAGGCCGGTCATACCGGACAGTGTCCAGGCCATTGTCAGAATAAGGATCGGGGCGACCATGGCCTTGAAGCCTTCCGGAATACATTCGGTAAATTCCTTGAATGTCATAACGCCGCGACTCATGTAGAAGACAAAGGTGATGATCAGAGTGATCACACTGCCGATAACCAGACCAACAGAAGCATCGGCACCGGCAAAGGCATCGATAAAGCTTTCGCCTGAGAAGAAGCCGCCCGTGTAGACCATACCCAGAATGCAGCAGGCAATGAGCACCAGCACCGGGAAGACCAGGTCGATGACCTTGCCGTTGGGGCTGCCGATCTCTTCGCTGACATCGCCGTAGGGACGGGCTTCTGTGGTGAAGAGGTCACCCTTCAGAGCGTTCAGCTCATGACGACGCATGGGGCCGAATTCTGTCTTGAAGATGATCATCAGGACCATCATCAGGATGGTACACAGCGCATAGAAGTTATACGGAATGGTCTGCAGGAACATGGTGAAACCGTTGATATCGCTGCCTTCCGGAACAGAGGATGTAACAGCAGCGGCCCAGCTGGAAACCGGTGCGATGATGCAGATCGGGGCGGCTGTAGCATCAATGAGATATGCCAGCTTGGCGCGGGAAATGTTATGACGGTCTGTGACCGGACGCATAACAGAACCTACAGTCAGGCAGTTGAAGTAGTCGTCCACGAAAATGAGGATACCGAGGACCACTGTGGCCAGCTGTGCCCCCACACGTGTTTTAATGTGAGTGGAAGCCCATTTACCAAAGGCAGCGGAACCGCCGACCTTGTTCATCAGAGCGACCATAATGCCCAGGATGACAAGGAATACGAGGATACCCACATTCCAGCTGTCAGCCAGCTTGTAGATCATACCGCCGTCTTCGTTGAACATCATGGTGTTCAGCATAAGCTCCAGGTTGCCGTTGGCATACAGCAGCGCACCTGTGACGATACCGACAAAGAGTGACGAGTACACTTCCTTTGTGATCAACGCCAGCGCGATGGCGATGATGGGCGGGAGAAGTGCGCCGAATGTCGAGAAAACAGCCGGCTGATAGTTTTCCGGATCCACTGTGCCCGGTGTATTCATTGATAGTGCAACGAAGATACCCAGGATCACCAGGGAGGCCAGAAGGAAGATAATGCCTTTCTTTTTCATGATTTTCCCTCTCATAAATGATTAATCAAAAAGTCTAATGTGCATTGTAGCATATTTTAAAGATATGCCCAAATGCATTTTATGAAACAGCAACAAACGGCCAAAACTGTCATTTGTTGTTAAATCATCCACAACCTGCCGCATTTCCGGCTGCCCATTTCATAAAGATATGGTTTGGATCCGGACGGCTATGTTTCAGGACGGCTGTGCTTCCGAAGAAAAGAAGCGGCCGCGTTTCCATTTTCCTGAGAAATAATAACCCCAGCAGACCAGAAGACCCATGGAGAAGCCCGCCAGACCATTCCACCAGAGAATGCTGCAGCCCATAAAAGCGGTGTCCTTTAACAGGTAGACCACGATCACGCGAAGTGACAGAACGCACATGGCCACGATCATGGGCACGGCGCTGTGGTCGAGCCCCTGATAGAAACCAAAGAGCGGCACATAGAGAGACAACAAAATGTTGCAAAGTGCCACCGCCCGCAGATAACGCACACCGTAGCCGGCGGCTTCCGGACTTAAAGCAAATGCCTCCACGATCTGCTGATTAAAGAGCAGCAGGATCACCGTGAACACCAATGTAAAGAGCAGGGACATCAGCACGCCCTGCCAGAGGCCTTTGCGAAGTCGGTCGTGCTTGCCGGCCCCAAGATTCTGTCCTGTGTATGTGGCCAGGGTGGTCTGCATGGCAATGGCCGGCTGATTAATGAACATTTCAATGCGCTGCCCCACGGAATAAGCCGCCGTCATGGTCTGGCCAAAACCGTTGGCGGCCCGCTGAATGAAGGTAAGGCCCATGGAAATGACCACCATCTGCAAAGAAATGGGCAGGCCGATCTTCACCGTCCGGACCACGCAGCCTTTGCGCCACTTGTAATCGGACCGGCTGAAGCGGAACATGGGATACTTTTTCTTCATATAATAAGCAGCTGCAGCAAAGGCCACAAACTGGGAAATATCCGTGGCGATCGCCGCCCCGGCCACACCCCAGTGGAAACCGGCCACAAACAGGATATCAAGACCCACATTGAGCACGGAGGATAACAGCAGCAAATATAAGGTTGAGGCGCTGTCACCCACGGCTCTCAAAATAGACGACACACTGTTATAGCCAAACTGGAACACAAGGCCCAGGGCATAAAGTCGGAAATACAGCACCGCCTGATCCAGGATCTCCGGCGGCACCGCCACAAAGGATTTAAAGGCCGGCCGGGCGATCACGAGGCCCAGAGCCATCATCACCAGCCCCAACGTCAACAGGAATAACAACCCTGTAGAGGCATTATCTCTGACCTCTTTTTCATTCTTAGCGCCGTAATGCTGGGCGACCACCACGCCATTTCCGGAGGAGAAGCCGATGGCCAGTGCCATAAACAAAAAGACAAAGCTGCCGGTGGTGCCCACCGCTGACAGGGCATCCTCTCCGGAAAAGCGGCCGACAATGATGCTGTCCGCCGTGTTATATAACTGTTGAAGCAGAGCTCCCAGGAAAATGGGCAGTGTAAACCGCAGGATATGCTTCCAGGGCGCCCCCTCTGTCATTGGTTTTCCATTCATAGGCTGATCTGTCCCCCACTATTTTGTCTTAACAAGAAGGGCACCCTTGATGATCAGGATCACCATGTAGAAAAGTGCCGCATTGGTCTGTGAGGAAACGATGAATAAGATGGCCCCGACGATGGACAGGGTTGTCCCGATGGCCAGAGGATAGCGACGCCAGACTGCCCGGTCCGCATGGCTGACCGCCAGACCCAGCACACCATTGGCTGCCGTGGCCAGCACCACCACCCGGAATAACACCCGGCGCACCATGGCCACGCCGTGAAGACGGAAAAGCGGGGCGGATGTGATCGCGCCGTTCAAGAGATCATGGAAAACCGGCACAAACAGCATCATGAGCACCGCCAGGTCAAGCAGACTGCAGACCAGCGCCATGTACTTCTGGTGGGATTCCTTAATGTCTGCCTTGGCCAGAGCGATGATCTCTTCGCTGTCGATGAGTTCCTCCAGCGGCACACCGAAGCATTTTGCCAGATTTTTCAGGGAATCGATACTGGGATAGCTCCGGCCTTTTTCCCACTTGGCCACGGTCCGACGGGACACATACAAGGCTTCCGCCACCTGTTCCTGGGTCATCTCGTGAGCTTCCCGCAAAGATTTTATTTTCAGATTCAGTTCCATTATGTTGCCCTCTTCTCTTCTGCCCTGTTATTCGCCGGTGAGATGCACAATGATGGGTTCATGCTTAACCGCCGGCAGGAAGACATCGGTCACATCCTTAACCTTCAGTTTGAGACTGGAGGTATTGACACAGGGATGACAGCCCACATACTCGGCTTTTAAAATGTCTTCATCAATGAGAAGCTGCACCTTTCCGTCATGGTCATTCATGAGGCCCAGCACCGAAACCGCTCCGGGTTCAATATCCAGATAGGCCAGCATCGCCTCCTCTCCCGCAAAGGATAAGCGGGCGCAGCCCACCTGGGGCGGGATTTCCTTTGTCTTAAAGGGCTTATCTCCCGGCATAAGCAGAAGGTAAAACTCTGTTTTCTGGCGATTACATAAGAAGAGATTCTTGCACATTTTCATGTCCAGAGCCTCATCGATGGCCCGGCAGGCTTCCATAGTGTCCGCCGGTTCGTGATCGGCTCTCTGATAAGATATGCCCAGCTCATCCAGCCTGTCATAAACACGCACCTCGCGGTCGAGGCGGCGTTCCTTTGTGATGGGCCGACCGTTATGAACGTAAATCATGATATCTGTTCCTTTCCGCTGCGGCGACGGCCGCAGATTTTCATCTCATATTCCTTGACTTCTTATCATACCACGGCTGACGGGCCTGTGTCATACCTCATTTCATAATCGGCAAACAACAAAGAGCCACAAAGAGCCAAATGAAGCCCTCCATGCAAGCATGGGGCTTCACTTGGCTCATCAACGAAGAAGACCGCCGCACCTGACGGTGCGGCGGCCTCTTTGGTAAGGTAAAAAAAGTTGCAACAATGCTGTTATTTTTTCGGGAGGTGAAAAAAATCAGCGTGATATAGATCACATTAGTTCAATTTTGACGCCATTGGGGAGATAGATCCAGTTCGGACCTTCCTGGCCACGGGTACAGTCGTGGGCAAGGGCCTCGCGAATCAGGACATCTTTATCCTCAACAGCAATGGCCAGATGGTCATACGCAGATGAACCATCGGCATTGTCGGCATTGCCGGCGCATTCATTTAACTGGATACCTTCCTCAAACCAGATCTTGCGAGCCGGAGCAGAACCGGCGGTTTTCCGTACGGACATACCAAAGACGGTTTTGAAGAAGTCTGTGTACCAGTCAAGTTCCACCACGTTTAACGCGGCATGATGAAGCCGTGAAGTCATGGTTGACGCCTTTCTTTAGCCGAAGAAGGAAGCGATCAGCTTCGGAATAGATGTGCGCAGAGCAGAAACTGTCATGATCGTTACGAAGACGTAGCTGATTGTCATGCAGATTCTCAGAGCTGTCGGGCTCTTGTAACCAGCGTTGACATCCTTTCTCCAAAGGAGCAGCAGGATGAACAGACCACCGATCGGTGTCGCGATAGATGTGGACAGGTTAGCCAGCAGGATCAGCTGTGTCGGAGAACCGTTGTACATGTAGCAGATGATCATGGCAAAAATAAGGCTGATCAGGCAGCCGATACGGACAAACTTTGTTTCGAAGCCTGTATCTTTGTTCAGACCGGCACCAAGCAGTACCATACCTCTCTGTGTGTTAGCCAGCAGTGAGGAGAAGCCGGCACCTACCAGAGCAAGACCCATGATGATGGAAGAAGCTTTACCCATGATCGGGACAAGCATTTCAGCCAGTTCAGTCGGGCTCTTGATGGAAAGACCCTGCGGATGAAGGACGATAGCACCAACAAGGATGATAGCGCCTGAAATCAGGATAACAGAGATAACGTGTACAAGGGCGTCTGTGAACATAACGCCGTTGAAGAGATCTTCCGGTTTCCATTTCTTTTCTTTGCCAAGGTATGTGGCATAGATACCGGCTGTAACAGCAGCATTAGTAGAAATGAAAGCCAGAGCTGTAGCCAGAGAACCTTCCGGAACCTGGAAGCCGATAAGACCTTTACCCAGTTCCACCGGATCCGGGCCGCCAACACCGATCAGAGTGATGTAGAAGGCCACGATCATAACGATGATACAAACGGTGATGATCTTTTCAACTTTTGAGTAAACGTTCTTAGCGAAGTAGCAGAAGACAACGATGGCGATCATAAAGGCAGAGCCGATCTTCCAATCGATGCCGAACAGCAGGTTCAGACCCATACCTGTACCTGAAATGTTACCCATTGTGAAGAACAGACAGGACAGGAATACAGCGATACCAACGACGCCGGCAGCAACCGGGCCAAAGTATTTGCGGATAGCGTGGATTGTGGGAAGACCTGTACAAATAGCCAGACGGTTGGTTGTCATCATGAAGGTGATGCCCATGAAGATGATGGGAAGAACCAGCCAGATCAGTGAGTAACCATAGTTAGCGCCGAGCATGGCAGCTGTTGTTACGGCACCGGGGCCGATAACAATACCTGTAGCGATAAGGCCGGGGCCAACGCGCTTCAGAAGATCCTTTGCGGGCAGACGTTTTACGCCTTCGCCGATAACGGTGTTATTTGTGTTTTCCATAATACCCTCCGGGAATGTGGTACGTATACATTGAGATAGGGGCCTGAAAACAGGCCCCTATCAGAGCAATCAGATACTAATTGCCAAATTATTTCTTGAACTGAGTCATGTCGACCTTTTCCATCTGGCTTCTTTCCAGACCAAGGGCAACCCAATCTTTTTCTTCCTGATTCAGCGGAAGAACCGGCTTTCTCATAAGAGCGTTAGAGAAGATGCCTCTCTGATACAGGGCTTCTTTCAGACGAGCATGAGCTTCACCTGACGGCTGACCGCCACCGTAGATAGCCTGAGAAATGTGGTAAATACGGTTTGACCAATCCTGAGCTTCTTTCAGAGTGTGCTTGTCCGGGTTAGCGAATACTTCGCGAGCCGGGCAGATGATTTCCGGAACGCAGCCAGCGAAACCGATCAGGGCGCCGTCCATACCCGGGAACCAGCTTACGCACAGTGTTTCGTCGTGGCATGTGATGAGGGAGATATCCGGGCATTCTTCACGAAGAAGACGTACGTCATGTTCGTAGATGGAAGTAACACGAGTACCCATCTTGATGCACTTAACATGATCGATTTCTTTGCACATCTTGATCAGAGTTTCTACCGGGTAGAAAGCCTTAGATGTAGCCGGATACAGGTGGATGATGATGTCGATGTCAGCGCCTTCGGCAACATCCTTAACATATTCGAACGGAGCATTCGGGTTCATACCGAATCTCAGCCACATGTGCGGCGGCATCAGAAGGATACCGTCAGCGCCGGCAGCCTTAGCTTCAGCAGCCATTTCGATAGATTCCTGAGTGTTTTCGCAGTTAACACCGGAGATGATTGTCATAACATCGCCGCATTCTTCAGCGCAGATCTCAACAACGCGCTTTCTTTCAGCTCTTGTCAGGCCTGTGATTTCACCTGTGTGGCCGTTGCAAACAAGACCATCCATGCCCTTACCATAGAATGTCTTGATCCAACGAAGGTACAGACGGAACTCTTCTTCGTTGATAGAGAAGTCGTCGTTCAGCGGTACAGAAACAGCCGGGAAGATTGTTTTGAAGTTCTTAACTTTTGCCATTTTTCTATCTCCTTTAATGTTGAGTGATTAAAGTGTTTCGTTTACCTCAGCATCGCGCGCCTGCCTCAGTAGTTGTTGACTTGCTTGTTGTGATATTTTTATATCATTTTGCTCACACAACGGTCAACAAAATAGAAACTCTCTGCAATTTTTTGTGTGGCATATGCAATGTTTTGCACAAAAAGCAATTTTGTGTATTCCAAACCATCCTTTTTTGTGTATAATGCATAAAGAATGTAAAGTGAAATAAAACCCCATTTTTCACTCACCGATTCGCCCATACTTTAGAAGAAAATGGCTAAAAATCGGGATAAACATTGAATTTTCATGAGCGCGCCGTCCCATGCTCCGACCGCGTCAGCCTCGGTCCGGAAGCCTTTCAGGGCGCAGGCGCTACTGTCACACATTAAAGTCAGTGCTCAAAAACCATTTTTTCGTCATCTCGACAATGCGCAAGGAGGCAAACTCATGGCTACATTAAAGGATGTTGCAAAACTGGCCTGTGTTGATGTCAGCACAGTTTCACGAGCTTTAAATAATACATCTTACGTCCACCCGGACACCAAGAAAAAGATCTACGATGCTGCCAGTCAGCTGGGCTATCACCCGAATGTTATGGCCAAAGCCCTGCGTCAGGGCAAACGCCACACCATCGGTGTGGTCATCCCCCGTCTGCACCTGGCCATGTTCTCTGAGATCCTGCAGGGCATCGAGGCCTATTCCCGTGAACGGAACTATGCCACCCTGGTCTGCGTCACGGAGGACGACCCCAAGCTTGAGAAAGCCAGCCTTGATCGTTTAAGAAATGGTTTTATCGACGGCATCATCATCGCGGCCACCGGCCGGAACGGTCATCTCATCCGCGACATCCAGGCCAGCGGTATCTCCGTGGTCCAGCTGATGCGCCGTCAGGAACGCAACATCAGCAGCGTGGTGGCCGATTACGAATACAGCGGCTACGAAGCGGTAAAATACTTATATAAGAAAGGCTGCCGCGAGATCGGCCTTATCTCCGGCTCTCAGCACCTGGCACCTTACAAAGGCCGCTATGAAGGCTACCGCAAGGCGGTCCGTCAACTGGAGCTGAGCGAAAACATCAGCGAATGCGATCTGCCGGTCAACAGCTTTGAATATGGCTATGAATGCACCAATCAGCTGCTGGATGACAATTATGCCATCGACGGCATCATCGCCTGCGTGGACATTCAGGGGCTGGGGGTATTCCGGGCACTGAAGGATCGTGGCCTTGACACCGACAAAGTCAAAGTCATGAGTCTCACCGGTCATGCCATCGGGGGCATGCTGGCCACCTCCATGACCTCATTGGAATTGCCGGCCCACGAAATGGGTGAAAAAGCCGCTGCCCTGGTCATCGATGAAATCGAAGCACCGGCCGACAATAAGCCCAAGCCCAAGCACCTGGTGCTGAATGCCACGTTAGTGGAACGCGAAAGCACCTGATGTGTCAAAACGTACAAAACAGATTGGCGATAACAGACATGACTCACAAAATGCCATCCGTAGTGGATTAACTCCACTACTCTTGTTGACATCTTGTGCCCCCTCGCCTATAATGGACTTACTCCATTAGTAAATGTTTTGGTCGTTCTCGACACATCCTGCATATTATTCATGACATTTACGCTAATCACAAAAAAACGGATTCCCACCTGCAAGGGAATCCGTTTTTTGTTATACAGATAAACCGCTACAACTATAGTTTTGTAATCCCGATGGCCCGCTGACCCTGGCAGCTTGTATCACCAAAATAAAACGGGCGGACAGAGAATAGCTTCGCCTGCCCGCCTGATCGTTTTATTATGTGCGTGTCTTCATCGCTTCCACGGCCGCTTTCTCCGCCGGAAGGCCGGCCTTGTAACGTGTCATGAAAGCGGCATAGCCGGCAATGGCATCCTCATCCGGATCCACCTGCACACTGCCCGTGTTGGCAAACACTTCCTCATTAAGGAAATAAGCCAGCGGCTGATCGGCTCTGTCGAGGTATTCCGCCAGAAGCGCGATCCCCCAGGCACCGCCCTCTCCTGCATTATCCATGATGACCACCGGGGTCTCCATGGCGGCGGCCAGATAGGTCTGAGCCACACCCTTTGTTTTGAAAATACCGCCGTGACCCAGGATCTTGTCAACCACCACGTGCTCTTCTTTCATCAGAATATCCATCCCCAGCTTCATAGCCCCAAAGCAGGTGTAAAGCTGTGACCGGATAAAATTGGCCAGATTAAAGGCCGCACCGGCCGGATGCATAAAGAGAGGCATTCCCTCATTGAGACCGACACCATGCTCACCGGAGTGGAAGCAATACGGCAGCAGGCCACCGCCATCCTTGTCACCGGCTAAAGAAGCCGTAAACATTTTTTCAAAGATCTCTCCTTTAGAGGCTTTCACACCAAAAAGCTTCAGGCACTCTTCAAAGATATCCATCCAGTTGTTGATCTCTGTTGTGCAGTTCTGGGAATGCGCCATAGCCACCAGAGCACCGTCCGGTGTGGTAACCATGTCAAGCTGCCGATAAACCTTTGACAGTTCTTTTTCCAGCACCAGCATGGCAAAGGCTGATGTCCCGGCCGATACATTGCCGGTGCGTTTAGCTACGCAGTTCGTGGCCACCATACCGGTCCCGGCATCGCCTTCAGGCGGGCACAGCGGAATCCCCGCTTTCAGCATTCCGCTCTTATCAAGCAGAGCTGCCCCGGCTTCAGTGAGCACACCGGCCTCTTCACCGGCCACCAGCACCTTGGGCATAATATCCCGGATCTTCCAGCCAAAGCCATTCGGCGCCATCAGGGCATCAAACTCATCCAGCATGGCGCTGTTAAAGTCTTTCTTATCAATATCAATGGGGAACATACCGGAGGCATCCCCCACCCCCAGCACCTTGCAGCCTGTCAGGAGATAATGCACATAGCCTGACAACGTGGTGATATAGGCCACATCCTTCACGTGAGCCTCACCGTTTAACACCGCCTGATACAAATGGGCAATGGACCAGCGCTGCGGAATGTTGTAATTGAGCTTCTCCGTCAGAATATCCGCGGCCTCTTCCGTGATGTTATTACGCCAGGTCCGGAATTCCGCCAGCTGACCATCCTGCTTATCAAGCGCCAGATAACCGTGCATCATGGCACTGATGCCCATAGCCTTCAGGGTTGTGATGGTCACACCATAGTCAGCTTTCACATGAGCGGCCAGATCGGCATAGGCCGCCTGAAGACCCTCGTTGACCAGTTTTAAGTCATAGGTCCAAATGCCGTTCTTCAGCTGATTTTCCCAGTCAAAACCACCGGTGGCCAGCACCTGACCGCCGCGGCCGATGAGCACCGCTTTGATACGGGTAGAGCCCAGTTCGATGCCAAGCACAGCCTCGCCATTTTCGATGATGGTTTTCTTCATATCATCCATTTGAAACCTCCCTTATATTCAGACGGATCGCCTGTCCGCCCAATCTACATTTCATCACGGTGTCAATCTTACCGTTAATGTCACCGGATTATGATCCGAATACTGAAAGCCCAGGTCCACCGTCTCGCAGGCCTCCACCGTCAGGTTGTCTGAGACGATGAAGCCGTCGATGATGTAATACTGCATCTCCTCCGGGGCCACCTCAGTCAGAGGCACTTCCAAAGAACGGCAGCTGGCCACATCTTCACCGGTGTAGAACCGGGCATTTTCAAATTCATGGGCCGCAATAACCCCGGGCTGCCAGGCCGTCCGGGACACAATCGGGAACTTATCTTCATTTACACTGGAAAAGACCTGATTGAGGTCCCCGCCGGCGATCACGTAATTCCCTGCCGCTATCTCGTTATCGATATAATCCCGCAGCATGGCGGTCTGAGCCGCCTTGCCTTCGCCGTCATCATAGGCTTCCAGATGGAAATTGATGAGCACCAGTTCACGGTCGCTCCCCTCAACGGGCACCCGGCTCACCAGCAGACAGCGTTTAAGATTCGCCACCCGCACCGGATATCCGAAGGGACAGGGCAACGCCACACGCTCCGCTGATGTCATCCGATAATCCGAAAATGTGGCAATCCCGCCCCGCACCTGCCCGATGGGCGGCAGGGGGTAAGGCACAAAATCAACATTGAAATTGTAAGCAAAAGCATTTTCTTTTGTATTGAGCAGCTCCGTCATCATAGCCCGCTCATCAACATCATGAGACCGATCCGACTGCACATCCATTTCCTGAAGAAAGATGACATCCGGATCCAAAGCATTGATGGCCTCGGCCATGGCTGTCACATTTTCAACGACCTCCTCTTTTGTGGCCGTCATCACCTGCTGACCGCCGTCCATAAAGTAATCGGCGCTCTCGCCAAGGGCACCGTAGCCGATATTCCAGGTGAGTAATGAAAATGACTCTCCCGCAGCCGGCGAGCTGTCGGCCTGCCCCTCAATTGTCAGCTCCTCCACCGCCTCCGGTTTGTACTCCCGGATCGTCAGATAGGCCACCAGGCCGATGGCCAGGACAATGATCAGTCCCACCAGGCCCAACATCACACGCAGTACCTTTTTCAAACGCATAACCTCGATATATGCAAAGCGGATACTCGCAATCCCCGCTGGGGACGATGTATGCTTCGCTCCTTGCTCTTCAAATATTACTGAAAGTATAGCATAGGAAAATGCGTCTGTCTTGTGCCTTTCACAGTACCCGTTTTGCTAATCGGTCCCGGAGCACAGAAGAAGCCGGGACGCATCCCGGCTTCTTCTATCACCCCCGCTTAAGACTCTACATCTTTGATGCGGGGGAATGCTCTCTGCAGTTCATATATCAGGCCCATTTTCTCAGGAACCGTTGTCAGGCAACTGAGGGGCATTCCGGCCAACCCGAACATTATGTTAACCAGTTATTATATCAACCATCCATCAGTACCAGTTGCCTTCATACATGTCTTTAGCTACCGCTTTGTCGATCCGGGTTCTGATGGCTTCATCGGCACAGGCCCCCAGTGAATAGGCGAAAATGCTCCGGTAATAGCCATTGTGGATGTAGAGGCTGGTGGTATCAGCGGTATCGGACTTGCCGATCAGCAGTACCGGTCTCTTGTACTTGCCGGCCAGCATACCGCCGGAAAGAGCATCCGGGAAGTTGGCATCAGCCCCCGGTGCGAAGCACAGGCCATCTTCGCTGTTGTTATAGATTGTTTCAGACCAGGTGAAGTGCTCGGCAATGGCCATGGAGGTTTGATAGCGGTCGTTGCCGGCCAGGCGAATGAGGGTTGAATACTCTTTATAGCCTAACGCCTCAAACTGCTTGCCATCCACACGATTCTCGCCACCGGCGATCATGATCCGTTTGAAATGGTTCTGTCGGATCAGCTCAAGGCCTGACTCTCTCATTTTACCTGAGGAGCCCACCAGCAGCATGGGCATGCCCAGACTGTAGCACCAGCTGGACATGGACAGGGCATCCGCCGCCACCACACCGGTGGCCACTACCAGGGTATCTTCTGAATCATACTGACCGCTCTTAAGGCCGGCCTTCAGCACTTCCTCTGCTGTGGCATAACGGTCCGGACCGGCAATATGCTTAATCTCTGTGATACCGCAGGCCTTCAGATCATTTTCGAAATCAGCTGTGAAACCGGCGCCGACAACATAGGCTGTCTTCACGGAACGACCCCAGGTTTCGGTCAGCAGCTTCTTGGTGGACGCAGGCAGGCCTGTCAGTCGTGACATCAGGATCGGCACACCCTCCGGCCCTAATGAACCGGCAAAGCCGTTGGCAGACAGGGCATCCGGGAATTTCTTACCGGTAACAAATACAGCCTTACTCGCCCCTGACGGGAAAGCCTCCGCCGCGATCAGTGTGTTGGTGTCGTAACGACCGTCTCCGCCGCTGCCGGCCAGGATCCGGTTCTCTGTGGCACGACGGAATTCGCCCTTGACCAGAATGACCGGGGCGCAGGTATCAAGGCTCATCACCAGGCCGTTTGTGGCCTTGATGGGATCGGTGTATTCATGAACCCCCTCATACTGGTCGCCGACATGAATGTAGCCCATCATAAAATCATCCATTTCATCGGTACCTTCCGGATACGGCACCAATGCCTGATAAGCGCCGCGGCCTTCAATGACTTCTTCATTTGTCACCGGAACTTCCTGCCCATCAACAAACTTATTAAAGGACACTTCATAAACCTTATAATCGACCTCTTTAAACCGCCATCCATGAGTTCTGGCGATCATGCCGCTGATCATCTTTCCCGGTGAAGAATAAATATGCTTCACACCGTCCGGCACAGCTACGCCTTCCACCCGCACGGTCTTTATAGAGCTTTCATCCTTCTCCCACATAGCCCGGGCGATCACCTTTTTGTTCTTAAAGGCACCATTACTGTCTTTCCCCACAAAAGCATTGGCCTCTTCCGGGGTCAGAAGCTCGGCCACTCTCTTCGGGTTTGTCATGCTGTAATACAGGTTATATCTAATACCTTCCCGCTTAAATCCGCGACAACGATAAATCTCATCGTTAAGCCGTGTATAACCGGTATAATAATCCGCGGTGGTCATATCATCAAAGGTGTACATATTCCACCCTTTGAAAATGTAACCGTCCCGCTCCGGTGTGGGCAGCGCCCTGTCTGTTCGGGTAAACTCGCAGGCCCCGTCATTTGTATCTTCATAATAGGCCGGCCAGACACGGGTCAAGCCATCTCTCACGATCTTGACGACCCCGCCGTCAGCATCCACGATCAGCGGATTGGCAACGGTCACCGCTTCTTCCTTTACGCCGTTCAGGTCATCGTCTTCAGATATCAGCTGGCCGTCAGCGCCGGTATACACCACCCGGGCGCCGTCTGCCATGGTGCTGATCATATCCTCGGTCAGGTCGACAGCGTCATTTTCATCAGCCAGTGTGCCGATGCTCAGGGTACCCAGCATAAGGGTGCCGGTCAGAACAACCGCCAACAGCCGGGAAAAACGGCGGCGGCCGCTTTGATGCGTATCATGTGTGCGTTTTCTCATCGTGATGTCCTCCTTGGTCAGTCGGCAAGTCACTTGCGTCTGATTATTATCATCACCATAACAGAATTGACACCACAACAGTCATGACAAATCGGAAATTCCGGCACTATTTTCTCACAACTCACCCCATCGACAAAACGCCCCATGGTCGGTATACTGATAAATAACAAACAGCACAGCTGATATCGCGCCCCCACCGGTCTGCTGCGTATCCGCTTTGCTGCATCCGACAGACTCTAAAGCTATCATTTCATACGTTTCATCCACGGAGGACAACATGAGCGATCAGAATTTTGCCGATAATAAGTTTCAGGAACTGACCGATGATGCCCTGGCCGATGTCGCCGGCGGCTTTGACCCGACGCTTGATTATACCAATGCCCTGGGCTACAGCGGCACCGTATACACAATAAAGAGTGGTGATACATTGGCAGCTATTGCCCTCAAGTACGGCACCACGGTGCCGAAGCTCTGCCTTTGGAACGGTATTGCCAAGCCCGATCAGATCGAGGAAGGCATGCGCATTATTGTCAGATTATCCTCTAAAGCCGCTGCGCCTTCATTTGACTCCCCGGCTCTGTAAAGACACCAACATACAGTTTGCGCAGTGGATGCGCCATCGCATCCGCGGAAAATTATCCGTCACAAATAATAAGCCCCTGTCACTGAAATCAAACCTCAGTGGCAGGGGTGTTTTTTATGATTATTTCATTGGGGTGAAGCGATACCAGCAACGATGTCCGCTTCGCTACTTGCTGGTAAAGCGGACACTCGCAATACCCAGAGGGCACGCTGTCCGCTTCGCTACTTGCTCGTGAACTGCGGCTACCTTCGGTAGCGCCTGAGCTGTCGATCGGTTAACGGCGGGCTCTCACAATGAGGCACACAATACCGGCCACAGCCAGCACCAGACCGCCGATGAGATGGATCAGCATGCGGCTGTGAAGCCGGGCATAGAGGGCGCCGGACCCATCCATAAGGCCGTTAAAGGCCATCTGACTAAGCCCCGCAAAGAGCAGGGCCAGACACCCGGCAATGATCAGAATGATACCGATAATAAGCAATCCTTTCTTCATAGGGGCTCCTTTCTCGTGCAGCAGGCACGGACACATCTTGTTTGCCCCATTATAAGACACAGCCTGTCCCGGCGTAAACAGAGCATTTCCATGTAAAGCGAACACTTTACGCCTTGCTCGTAAAGCGGAGGTTTCATCACGGACGCTTAACACTCACATCACGCCCCAGCCTCTTAAACATGTCCTTATCGGAGCTGATGGTGGCTTTGGCCGCCGTTGTGAGCATATTGCCGGTGATGGTGGCTGATGCCCCAAAGCGGAAGGCCTTCTCGCCATCATTTTCCATCAGAGCCCGGCCCGCTGCCAGGCGAATGTTGGCGGCAGGATTGATGTATCGGAAGAAGGCAATGGTTCTTAAGATATCCGCCTCGGAGAGGCTCTCATAGTTTTCAAAGGGTGTGCCCTTCACCGGCATCAGCGCGTTGAGCGGAATGGAGTCGACCCCGATTTCCGCCAGGCTGATGGCCATATCCAGCCGATCTTCCCAGGTCTCGCCCATGCCGATGATGCCGCCGGAGCATATCCCCATCCCCTCTTCCTTGATCATTTTCAGAGTTTCAATCTTCATGTCGTAGGTATGGGTCGTGCAGATATCCGGGAAATGGCGTCGTGAGGTTTCGATATTGTGATGATAATGGGTAACACCGGCCTCATGCAGCCGCTTCAGCTGCTCTCTGGACAAAAAGCCCATTGAGGCACACAGATCGATCTCACACTCATCCCTCATGGTTTCATAGGCATCGATGGCCTGATCAAATTCCTCGCCGGTCAGAGCCTTGCCGGCGGTGACAATGGAAAACCGATGCACACCCTCTTTTTCATGCTGTTTGCAGGCCTCCAGAATCTTCTCCTTCGGCAGGAAATCATAAACCGCACATTCTGTGTGGTTATGCGCCGACTGAGCGCAGTATTTGCAATCCTCCGGACAGCGGCCGCTTCTGCCGTTGATAATGGAGCAAAGGTCCACCCGATCCCCCACAAAATGCTCGCGGATCATGTCAGCGCCCTGCCCCAGTTCCTCCAGATCACAACGTAAAAACACCGTCAGGTCATCCTCCCGGCTGATGCGTCTGCCGTTGATAATCTCTTCTGCCAGTTGAAGCATATTGATATCGCTCATTTTATTTACCTCCTGAACCAGGCTTTCATAGTGTCATAAATCGTGATCAGCTCATCATCGCTGATGATATAGGGCACCATTGTGTACATATATGTCAAAAATGGTCTTGCGAAGACCCCTCTTTCATAGGCGAAGGCCTGAAAGCCTTTCAGCACGTCGGCATCGTAGACTTCGATGCAGGCACAGCCGCCCATGATGCGGATGTCCTTGATCAGGGGCGAGGTGAAGCCCTCCAGTTCACGTCGTGTCACCGCTTCAATGTGCCTGATCTTTGAGAGATAATCCCCATTTTCAAATAATTCTATAGAGGCTAATGCCGCACGACAGGCCAGGGCATTGCCCATAAAGGTGGGGCCGTGCATGAGGGCATGGGCGGGATCATCGCTGTAAAAGCCCTGATAAACTTTATGATTGGCCACTGTGACCGCATGGCCGATATGACCGCCGGTGAGGGCCTTCCCCAAGACGAGGATATCCGGCAATACAACATCCGCCACGAATCGGTGACCGGTGCGGCCAAAGCCCGTGGCCACCTCATCAAATATGAGCAGAACGCCATATCGGTCGCACAGTTCCCGGGCCCTTTTCAGAAAACTGATGTCATACATCCGCATGCCGCCGGCCCCCTGAAGGAGCGGCTCCACGATGAAGGCATTCAATACCTCATGATCCTGCGCGAAGGCCGCCTCCAAAGCCTCGATGGTGGGCGGAATATGGCGAACATGCTGACTCTCACCATAGGCCTCAAGGATGAAATGATAATCCTCATCATCCCCCGCCTCCATGGTCTTGAAGGTGTCGCCGTGATAGGCATGCGTCAGACTCAGAAGCTTCGTGCGCTTCATGTCGCCTTTGTTGACATAATACTGGAGTGCCATTTTCAGGGCCACCTCCACCGCCACACTGCCGGAATCTGAGAAAAAACAATAATCCAGATCGCCGGGCAGCCACTCCGCCAGCTTGCGGGACAGTTTTTCCACCGGATCGTGGGTCAGACCGCCCAGCATCACGTGGGAAAAGTGATCGGCCTGATCCCTGATGGCCTGTGTGATGGCCGGGTTTTTATAACCATGGATCACACTCCACCAGGAGGAAATGCTGTCGATCAGCTTCTTGTCCTCCGTATAGAGATAAACCCCCTCGGCATCAATTATTTTGTAGGGTTCTTTCATGGTCTTCATTTGTTCATAGGGATACCAGATCATTCATTTTCTCCTCTGTTACAAAATGCTCATGTGCGCCCCGCACTAAAGTCGCTGTATCTTTGAACTGCAACGGGCATTCTCCCACGCCAAAGACGCCGCAGCGTCTTAAGCGAGTGTCCGCTTAACACCACACCACGCGACTCATTCATACAACTTAAGCAAGGTTTCTGTGTCGATCGCCAGCGTGTCATCCCCCGGGGCCACCCTGGCGATGACCTTAACGCCGGTCAGGGCTTCACACATTTTCAGGTTATCCTCCTGCATCGCACCACCGGTCCAGTTATTGAAAATGATGCCTTTAACCGGCAAATGCTTCATTTTCATATACGCACAGGTCAGACCCACACTGTTGATGGTGCCAAGGCCCGCATCGGCCACGATCACTGAGGAAAGACCCAGCATTTTCACGACATCCTCAAGCCAGAGCTTATGCTCATCAAAGGCAATGGGACACAGGATCCCACCGATGCCCTCGACCGTCACATAATCATAGCGATCCAGCACCTTCTGATAGGCATCCGCTATCACCTCCGGGCTGATGGGCTTATGCTCCAGTCGTGCCGCCAGGTGGGGCGACACCGCCATTTCATAAACGTAGGGACACATGGCCTCCGTCGGCTGCGCCAGCCCCGCGGCCTCCTTTACCCAGACCGCATCCCCCGGGATAAGTTGCCCATTATCATCTTTCACATTACCGCTCATGGCCGCTTTGTAATACCCGGCCGCCAGGCCCGCTTCCGTCAGTTTTTTCACGATAAGACCTGTCACGAAGGTTTTCCCCACGTCGGTCCCTGTGCCTGTCACAAATAATGCTTTTCCCATGTCAGGCCTCCAGTTTTCTGAGCACCGGGATCAATCGCACAGCCAGGCCGCCCCCCAGGAAGCACAGCAGGATATCCCCGGGCACAGCCAGAAGAAAACAATATAAGAATAAGGGCCAGAGGCCGATCGGCGTATGGATCACCCAATTTGAAATCACAAAATAGTAAACCATCCCCACCAGGTAGACCACACCTAAGCCGGCCAGATTCGCCAGCACGATCTTAGCATAGCTTCTGGTCTTCAGGTGCTCCACGATATACCCGGTCAGGTAACAGCCGATGATAAAGCCGATGATATAACCAAAGCTCGGCTTCAGAAGATACCCGGGACCGCCGCCCTCCGCAAAAACCGGAAAACCGATGAGACCCAGGACCATATAAATCGTCACGCTCAAAGCGCCCAGGCGCGGGCCCAGCAAAAGCCCGGCCAGCATGGTAAAGAGAAACTGAAGGGTGAAGGGCACAACCGGCACCGGTACTTTGATAAAAGCTCCAACAATGATCAGTGCCACAAACAGACCACAATAGGCCACACGTCTTGATTTCATGATATGACTATCTCCTTAAAAAAAATTCCGTTGACATTCTACACCAGAATGTCAACGGATTTTTGCTTATTTTCGTCCAATTGTAAACCTTTTAGTATTTCACCACACTCACCTCGCCGGTGCACAGTGTGCCCTTACGCCCATCATCATAGGTCACCAGCAGCTCATAATCGTCATTGATCCCATCCACAAAGGCATACCTGTAGCTGCCCTGAAACAGATTGATCTTCACATAACTGCCGATGACAAAGGATTTTCGTCTGTAGGCAGAAAGGCAATCGGCGGCCCCATGTTCCATAAAATCATAGAGATAGCGGAGGATAGCCTGACAGATCTGACTTCTGACGTCACCGTCCTTTCGGTTCCCTCCGGAAAAAACGGCACCGGCAATAGTCTTTAAGTCCTTCGGAAAGCCATTTTCCGGCGCATAAACATTAAGACCGATGCCGATCACGATATAGGTCTCGTTATCCTCCAGGGTCTCATGGCATTCGGTCAGAATACCGGCTACCTTGGCCCCGTTCAGGAAAATATCATTGACCCATTTGATCTGTGTGGTATCGGCACCGTCAAAGGCCACATCATCAACGGCCTGTGCTGTGGCCAGCGCCGCCAGAGCGGTCACATGGCGAAACTCCCGGACGCTCTTTTCCGTGCCAAATGCCAGACTCATATAAAGGCCTGTGTTTTCGGGAGAATAAAAGGCGCGCCCCCGTCTGCCCCGCCCCTTTGACTGGGCATCTGCCAGAACCAGAACCGGGCGATGCTGTTGCTTCACAAGTTCAAGCGCGGTGTCATTTGTGGAGGTCACCTCATGATAATGATACACCGTTAACGGAAGCCCCGCCTCCATGAGCGATGCCTGAAGTTGTGCCTCATCGATAATATCCGGCATCTGACGAAGACGATAGCCCTTATTGGTCACGGCATCGATGGCATAACCGGCCTCCTGCAACGCTTTTATGGCCTTCCAGACAGCTGCCCGCGTGACAAACAAAGCTGATGCCATGTCCTGACCGGACATAAAGTCCCCCTGTCGGTCTTGTAATAATGCTAAAACCTTATCCTTTGTCTTCAATCATTTGCACCTCAATCCTGCGCCCTAAATTCAAACGAACTTCTTTTTTACCCTCTCCTCTTCAAGCATCTTAACACTTAAAGGCGTACTTAACTGATGAAAAAACTGAGTATTCGTCAGTTCCCTTTTGGCTAAAAGATCATGAATGACAACCCCTGAAAAGCAGTCATAATTCTGGATAATATAATAGAGTGCCAATTCAAAAGTCTGACTGTCAACTTTTGGCAATGTCACCAGCTTTCCGGAAATAGCCTGAAGCAGGTCTGCTTTTATCCACATGGATAGCTCGCATCTGTCAAAATTCTCAAATCTGTAGTCATCGCAGTATTTATATTTCCCAAAGTCATCACAGAGCTTGTTTATCTTTGCTCTTTCTTCACTATCAACTTTCCCTGTTTTTTCAGCCGATAATGTATGTTTAGCCGCGCCAAGTTTGCCGATCCAGGGATTGCGCTTAAAGACATCCATGACATTATTGATGTAATGAGCATTTTGCACCAGATTCCAATAGGTATTCCGATATCTGACACCATCAACATTCGGCAGCTCACTTCCGCTTTTTTTATTGTAAATCAGACAGGCATAGTCTTCCGTTTTCAGCTGAGCGCTCACAAAAGAAAAGAAATCCAGAAACGTCATTTTCTCTGCGCGTACAACTTCATAAGACGGCAATGCCTCCTGTATTAATGCCATCATCTTATCGCCGGTGACCATAAAGCTCACTCTGCCGGGATCAATGCCGGCAAGCTTAAAGTGAGCAATCGCACAGGAGGCCTCGTAATCGCTATCTATGTACGCAAAAATCCTGTAGTTATCGTTCTCACCATTATCACGGGCATCAACGATAAATTTAAATCCCAGACAGTGTTCTAATTCCGTCTGACTGTACTTACGTTTCAGGTTTTTGTAAATATAGTCCAGGGGATAGTCTGTATGATCACGGATATACTCAAGACACAAGGCCATATCATTGCCGTCATTCTGAACCAACAGCTTATTTAAGGTAAGCGAAAAGGCCTTTCGTTTCAGTAACGGAAAATGAAAGCCGGTTAATAATTCATAGGGGAAATGTACCGAATAATTCACCCCGTGTTTATTGTGTGACAACCATTTTTTGTAGTCACAAAAGACATCATATTGAAAGCCATGGTTTTCAAAATATTCGGTGAAGGGCATTTCATAGTGTGTCACAACACTCAGATAGTCATCTTCAAATGCCAGATTTTTCCAGAAATCGAGGAAACAATCCGCTAAGAACATTTTCGATTTGACGGCAACAAAAAACGTCTGAATCCATTTTGCATATTTGAATTCATTTTCACGCATCACATCTGAATTAATCTGGTCGATAAGGCCCCAGAAATGAACGTCTTCCCTTTCACTCATAGCGTCAAAGATGCTTTTCATTGAGAAAAATGGTCCGTAGCATGTATCGTTAAACCAGAATAATTCATCATAATCTGAGAGCTTAACGACAGACTGATTCAGGAAAAAATCTCTGATCGCCCCGGCATCTAAGCCCCAGTTTTCCCTCATGATCAGCAAGTCCGTGAACGCTCGTAATCTATCTGACTGAGTTGCTTCTAAATAACCATTGGAAATAATGACAAGGTCATCCCAGCACTCCCTCATCTTATCTAACAGATAGATAACATAATCATCCACTATGCCATCTTTATCGTAAAAAATAAAAATTCCCAGACGTTTCATGGTTTCCTCTTATTCTCTTAATCGTAAAACGGACTCCGCTTAAGACTCTGCGTCTTTGAAGCGGGGGAATGCTCGCTGCAGTTCAAAAATCAACTTTACGAAACCGTTGGCTCTATTATATAGTATTCATATAGTCTTATATTTTTTAGAAAGAGGTGTCATCATATGAATGAATTAAATAACGCACTTAACGATAACGATCTCGAAAAAGCTGTTGGCGGCGCTTTTAATAAAAATGATGCCGGAGATTTAACCTGGGTTTGCCCGGACTGCGGCACAGTCAACAATCTTTTCGCTGAAGTGTGCAGTGGCTGCAATACCACATCAAAGGATATGGTTGTCGGATAATGATCCATTAAGGGGCTGGTAATCAGCCCCTTTTTTCTACCCCTCAGAGTCCCAACACCTCAAGTGTCGTTTTGGGCACCAGATTCCTGATGTCATCATAACGACCATTTTCCAGTTTTTCCCTTACAAACGATGCACTGATCACCTCATTTTTTCCCGCTTGAAGTAATCGTGGGATTTCGATAAATTCTATTCCATTTTCCGGCAAAATCCTTCTCATGGCATCATTATAGGCCATTGTAACAGGATCATTGGGTTCTTCCCCGGCAAACCGACAGGATATAGAAAGCCTTGGCGCTATGACTTTTGCAAAATAAGAAATATCCTTTTCTGCACTATTTTCCAAGTCCGCTCTTTCCTCTTTAACAAAATAGGCCGGAAAGGTATTCAAAGATAAAATCTGCTTTCCGCTGGGAATCACTCTAACGTTTGCCAGATCGTGGCAGCCTTTTTTCACCATGGAAAATCTTTCATTAAAGGAAAAAAGTGCCTTGTCCTCTTCCACGACAAAAACTAATAACTCGTCCACCAAAGCGCAGGCTTTTTCCACCAGATAGCGATGGCCATTTGTAAAGGGGTTGCAGTTCATGACAACGGCCCCCACTTTTCCTCTCGGCCGGTAATTTTCAAAATATCTTGCCATGTACAGCCTGGTCTCATACTGATGCAGCAAATCGGTAAGCGGCACTATGGCACGATCGTGATAATCTTTTGCCTCTTCTGACCCCCAGGCCTTTTCCGGAATCGAATCATGTAATGTCTTTGCCCAGATAGCATTCACTTTATGATTCACATGAATAGCGGTATTCCAAATCCAGGTAACAGGGATATGCTCTCGTTCAAAACAGGGAAATAAATCGATCACATGATTTCCGTGAAGATGACATGATGCATCGAATAAAATAACCATATCCCCTTTTCGAAACTTTGTATGACAGATGCGATAATAAACATAGTAATCCTTCGAAAGAGTGCCACAGTTCACAACGCGCCACTGTGAATGTCTGGTATGACACTCGGCCTGAAACAAAGACGGCAGCGTATTGGCATCATCGGTATGCCACCCGGCCGCAAAACATCTTCCAAAAAAATAGGCCGTGTGCTGATAATGCTCCGGCTGACCTACGGTAACGCGTTCCCCATCGACCACATTGTAATACTTACCGGTTTCATCCTTAAGTTTAACCAAATCCCCTGTGCGCACATGGGTGTATTCTTGCCCCAGAACGGCCCTGACATACTCTTCACTATACAGGTCAGCAAAATATTCTTTCAAATACCACTCCAGTTTTTCCCTGTCCTTTTGAGCAGGACCCAATGCAGCCTTCTTTTTTTCCTGTGCGTAAATCTCATCTAAATATGGCCCCTCCTGCAAGGCGACGCGGAAAAGCACCACATAGATTCCCCGGTCCATAAGACCTTGTATGATTTCCTGCTGCATTGTATCGCGAAGGTTTTGTTCTAAATGGTCCCAAACCAGGCCACCCAGTTCCTCCGGGCAAGTTGTCTTTCCAAACTTAAAAAAGTTCCTTTTTATCGTTGAACACAGGCATTTAAAAGCCTGCAGTTGATCATGATTATAGAATATAAACAGGTCATACTTTTCTTCAGAAGACGGAATCTCATCAAACCTGATACGATCGACTTTGCTGACGATTCCCTGAAGCAGATTTTCCAATTTATCCCAATGCGATTTACGTTTTTCAGACGCACAATGCCAATCACCGGTTTCAACCAAAGCTATTCTCGGATAGGCTTTTGCAAAAGCTTTAGCGACTTCACTTCCCGGCTGGATTAACAGATGATCCGGTATATAACGAGAATCCTCTCTTCTCCATTCACCAACCAGTCTGCCTGATTCATCTACAACAGGTACAGAAAAAAAGCCTGTTTCTCTCAGATCTTTTCTGGCCAAATACACCTGTTCAGGCAAAAAAGTTTTCGGATGCCTGTTAATGAATACCTCTTTCGCCCCTTGCCATTTAGTCTGTTTAAACTCATCCGGGCCTATTCTGCCATACAGAAGCCCGTCTTTTTCTATATAAATCAACGTAGACAAACAGGCCCCTACTAAGGGGCCTATTTCTTCAAAAGATAAACTTCTTTTTTCTTCTTCAATTTGATACAGACAGAGATTTTCTTTTTCTATGTACTCCACGGAGATTCCTTCATGTTTCAATGATAGCAGTTCTCTTATCTTCCGGGCATTTTGGCTATCTGCCATCTTCTATCAAAGAAGGGAAAGACGAACAACATTTTCTATATGGGTCGTGTGTGGAAACATATCCACAGGCTGGACAGCATCTACCCGATACCCGCACGCCGTCAGAACTTTCAGATCTCGGGCCAGTGTGGCCGGATTGCAGCTGACATAGACGATGCGCTCAGGCTTCTGCGCCGCCAGTTCATGAAGCAGCGACTCCTCGCAGCCCTTGCGGGGCGGGTCCAGGATGACCACATCCGCTTTGGGCAGGTCCTTGAAAATATCCTCCGATGCCCCTACCGAAAATGAGGCATTGGTCACGCCGTTACGCACCGCATTTTCCCGGGCATCCTTGATGGCCTGGGGCACGATCTCAACGCCGTGCACGCTGTCGGCCCGATCCGCCAGATAAAGGCCGATGGTGCCGATGCCGCAATAAAGATCCAGCACAGTTTCGTAGCCCTTCAGATCCGCCATCATTTTCACCGTATCGTACAGCTTCTTTGTCTGCACCGGATTGATCTGATAGAAGGACAGGGGCGAAATGCGGAATGCCAGGTCGCCGATATAGTCGGTGATGAAGGGATCCCCCAGAAGCGGCAGCACCTCATTTCCTAAAATGACATTGCTGCGTCTGGTATTCACATTGAGGCAGACACTCACCAGACCGGGGACTGTTTTGAGAGCCTCCACCAGCTTGTCCGCCTGGGGCAGCCGGCGGCCGTTCACGATAAGACAGGCCATGACCTCACCGGTCACACAGCCCTTCCGCACCAGGATGTGTCGCACCAGACCCTCACCGGTCTTCTCGTCGTAGGGCGGAATGTCATAATCCTTCATAAAGGCCAGCACCTTGCCCACGATCAGTTCATCGATTTCTGCGGAAATGGCGCAGCTTCTCATCGGGACGATCTCGTGGCTCCGCCCGGCATAAAAGCCGGCAATGGGGTTGCCGCGGCGATCCCGCCCCACGGGATACTGGGATTTATTGCGGTAATGCCAGGGGGCCTCCATACCGATCACATCATTGACCGGCAGATCAAGGCCGCCCAGGCGCTTTAAGTCATTTTCCACCAGATTCTTTTTGAAGGCCAGCTGGGCATCGTAAGCCAGATTCTGGAGGGTGCAGCCGCCGCATTTTGTGCTGACGGGGCAGCGGGGCTTCACCCGATACGGCGAGGGGGTGATCAGGGTCTTGATCTGCCCGTAGCCGTAGGTTTTCTTCATATGCGTGATGCGCACCTCAATCTCATCGCCGATGAGCGCACCTGCCACAAAAAGGGTACAGCCATCTGCATGGCCGATACCCTCTCCGTTCGTACTGAAATCTGTGATCGTCATTCTGATAAGATCGCCGTTTTTCACGTGTTCACCCATCAATCCGTTTTTCTCAGATTGCTTTCAAATAATTTATTGTAGCCGATCCACTGCTCCTGGGTGCCGTTGTTTTTGAACACCTCTGTCAGGGTCTCCAGCTTGGCGTCAATGTTGTCCGCCATATTCAGTGCCACCGCTTCCATGATGGCCGGCTTCTTCGGTGAGCCGTATTCATATTCACCGTGATGGGCCAGGATGCAGTGCTTGATCTCGCTCTCCAGCACAGCGGGGAACCCTTCGATGGCCCGGCAGTGATCATGCACCATTTCCGAACCAATCATGATATGGCCCAGCAGCTGACCGTCATCGGTATAATCATTTCTGGGGAAAAGGGACAGCTCCACTGTCTTGCCGATGTCGTGCAGCAGGGCTGTGGTGATGAGCAGATCCCGGTTGAGCAGCGGATAGCATCTGCTGAAATACTCGCAGTGATTGGCCACGGACAGGGTATGCTCCAGAAGACCGCCCACGAAACCGTGATGAATGCTCTTGGCGGCGGAGTGTTCCTTGAAGGATTTGATAAAGGCTTCATCCTTAATGTAGAAGCTTTCCAGCAGCGCCTTCAGGTAGGGATTCTTGATGCTGTTGATGTAGGCACACAGCTGCTGATACATAACGGTGGTGTTTTTCTCCGTCACCGGCACGTAGTCCGCCGGGATGTATTCCCCTTCGGAGGCCTTCCGCACCTGCTTTAACGAGGCCTGCAGCTGATTGTTGAAAATGGAAACCGTGCCGGACACATAAATGTAATCCAGCGGTTCAAATTCCCCGATACCCGCTGAGTTGGGCTCCCAGATCTTGGCATCAAGAGTGCCGGTCTTGTCTCCCAAAATGACATTGTCGTAATCTTTGCCGTTCTTGGTTACCGCTGAGGTTTTCTGCTTGCACAGGTACACGCCCTGAATATACTGGCCCTCATGCAGTTCGTTGATGTATTTCATGCTATCTGTTCCTTTCTCCCGGCGGCCGGTCGTAAGACCTGCCGCACCTTCCCATGTATCTTTGATGATAGCGCAGAGGTTGTCTGTCGATCATGTCACCGTCTGCTGTGGCCGGATTGACGCCGCCATATGCCCGTTTTCTCTGACCACTACCATGCTTTCCAGCCCGACGATCAGCGGGCCGCCACCTGCACCGTGTACTCGCCGGGCACATAGCCATCCGTGCCCATCCGCATCACGATGAGGGTCACCGCTTTCTCAGACGGCAGCGCCATCAGGCGGTTATGATAAGTTTCCATGTCTGTGATCACCGTATCATCAAGACCCGTGATGATATCTCCGGGCTGAAGACCGGCAGCGAAGGCCGGCGAATCATTTTCGACAGAGGTGACATAGACGCCCACCGGCATACCGGTGGCTTCCGCGATCTGTTCTGTGATGTTGCTGCCCTGAATGCCCATATAGTTGATGGGGATGTTGTTGGACAGACGCTCGATCACGCCCTTGACGGGGGTAATGGCCAGAGCCTTCAGGGTTTCATCGCCCTCCGGTGTCAGGTGCGGAGCCACAAGGCCCACCACCATACCATTTAAGTCGATGATCACACCGCTGCCGCCCTTGCCGTACATATTGGTTGACATAAGTGTATAAAGGCTGTCGGACACGGTGATGTTCTGTGACAAGGCGGTCACTTCACCGAATTCCATGGAGCCGGTATAACCCACCGGGCTGCCGATGGCAATGACCGGTTCGCCCACCTTCGTATACTGGGAGCTGCCAAGCTTGGCCACGGTCACAGCCTCCAGTGTCTCTTCTGACAGATCACTCCGGGGCACGGTAAGCACCACAAGACCGGACGCAGCGTCGCTCTTCCGCACAGCAGCATCATGAATGGTGCCGTCGGCCATGGTGACCACCAAATGGCCCTCGTCGCTGATAAGGGCTTCGTTGGTGAGGATCAGAAGGTTTTGACCCGTGTCACCCACGATCACACCGCTGCCGGAGCGGGTATTTTCGCTGACACTTTCAAACCAGTCCTCCGTGCTGGTGATGATGCTGACATTCACCATGGCCCGGGCCGGTTCGGCGGCAATGTCCGCCATGGCCTGACGCAGTGTCCTGAAATTCTTAATCTGAAGCGCCGCTTCCTCTGCCCGTTTTTCCTCCGGGGAAAGCTCCGGCTCGGGTTGCGGTGTTGGGGTCGGCGTCGGTGTCTCCGGCATCTCCTCCGGTGTGCCGGGATCCTCAGGTGTGGGCTGCTCCGGATCGGCCTCCTCAAAGGAAACCGCCGATTCCGCTGCCTCCGGATTGTTTTTAACGGTATTAAAGATCAGGCCGGAAACCAGACCAAAGACAA
The DNA here is from genome assembly GCA_030526195.1 of Lachnospiraceae bacterium. Lineage (GTDB taxonomy): Bacteria > Bacillota > Clostridia > Lachnospirales > Lachnospiraceae > Chordicoccus. The sequence goes on along the minus strand of JAUNDG010000005.1, from coordinate 65,973 downwards.
AACCGCCCACCACGATCACGCCGAGAGTCTTTAAAATCTGACGCCTCCGGGGCGGATTCGGCCGGATATTTTCCTGCATGAAGGCATACGGTTCCTCTTCGAAAGGAATCGGTTCCTCCAGTTCATCTCTTTTATTTTCTTCTGTCATACTGCTTGTACCCTTTGCTCATTTGTTCGTCAAACAGACCGAATACAAATCTATTATAAATTCTGAATATGAACAGAATATGTCCCGAAAACAGTCCCATTGTGAATTATAGGTCTGATTCAGTTGAGGGCATAAACCTTGTACTGCCAGGCTGCCCCGGCAAAACGGACCTCTTTGCCGTCCTGCACAAAACGATCAAGCTCCGGGCAGAACCGGTTGTTTTCCTCCAGGACAAGATACCCGCAGCCTTCATCCCGGCAGATGGCGAGCATCTCCTCAGCCGTGGTGTCTTCATCATGGAATGCCTCAAAACTGTCATAATCGTCATAACCGGCCAGGGCATCCCGGCCGTAAGCCATCTTGATGCGGCCATTGTACTGACGGATATACGGCAGCAGGCCGTCATCAAAGAGCCCCTTCAGCGGCACCTCCTTATGAGCATCCGCATCTGCGGTCACCAGGTCCGCCACATCCACCACGATCTGAGACAGCTTCACCTTATTCTCAGCCGGTGTGTACACATCCGTTCGGAACATGAAGCGGCCGGACAATGCCAGCACCGCCATCAGGGCGACCGCCAGCAGCCCCCTGGCCAGAGGACGCTTCATTTTCGAAACCAGGTAAGCAGCTATATAGGCCAGCACCAGTGTCACGGGCATCAGCCAGAACATCCGCCAGTAGACACTTTTGCCGATGCACAGCTTCGTGATGATCTTCGCCGTCACCGGGCAGATGTAGATTGCCAGGATGAACAGCGCATAGCCCAGAATGTAGCCGTCGGCCCGCGCTTTTTCCCGCCGCCAGATCACAAACAGCAGCACCAGCGCTGCCGCGTAAAGGATCAGATGGTAGCCTGCCCCTTCGTATTGCACACATTTATCAACAGCCAGCTGCAGCATGGCTGTGATCATTGAACCGATTTTTGCCATGTCGTCACCTCATCAGCACATAGGCTGCCGAACAAATTATGTTGACTAAACAACAGGGAATCGCGAAAATGATGGGCCTTAAGCTCTTCTTTTCGATGGCCAGCAGGATCATCACCGCCCCAAACACAATAACGCCCAGCATGATGCCCATCTGGGACACCAAAGAGCAGGCCGTCATCAGCACGAAAAAGAGGATCATATCCCGCTTCGCCAGGCCCTTCTCAATGACCATCAGCGCGTACCACAACACGGCGGGCAGCAGACAGGCCGCCAGAAGCGCCTTCCCCTGACTGATGCGGGTTAACATAAATGTCCCCTGGGTGTAGACCGAGTAACCGGAAAAGCCCAGCACCACCGTGGTGATGAGCATAAAAAGCCCTTCATTGATCGCCTTTTTCTCACTGAGCCACCGGCCGAACAGGGCGTACACCAGGTAGCTGAGCATAATAAAGAAAATGGGCATCACGGTGTGCGCCAGTGTCACGGGCTTCATGCCGGTCATCTGGGACAGGGCCGCATTCCAGTTCATAAAAGGCGAAAAGGCGTAGCGCACCGGCACGCTGTCATAAAGCTCCCCGGTGTAAGGATTCACCTCCATGACGGTATCCGTCACCACCGCCGTCTCCGCCGAGCCCACATAGAAGGCATCGTCGTCATCGATATGGGTGTGGGTGGTCACAAACACCACCTGCAGGACAATAAGCCCCACCGCCAGGATATAAAGCGCCTGTTTTTTGATTTTCGAAAATGAGGCTGCCGTCTCCCGCAGGGCTGTCACCACACATTTTCGACAGAAAATGAGGCTCACGGCCGTCAGAACCACCATGACCACGCCGTAACTGATGGTCAGACTGTGCATGGGCCATTTGAGAAACAGGGCCGGCAGCGCCAGCAGTTCAAAGACCGCGAAGGCAATCATATACCCGCTGAGGAGGCGGAAAGCCACGGAATTCTTCCAGGCGGGCAGGCACAGCTCGGCCAGGCCCCCCACAAAATAGGGCACCACCAGAAAGATCAGCAGAATCAAAACCAGTTGCACTATCATCATGTTCCTACTCAATGATACGGACACCTGTCCCCCGCGGGGCATAATGTCCGCCTTGCTCCTTTCCCATGAACCGCATCCCCATGCCGGAAACACCAATCCCGGTTATCTTTGCCAAACACTAAGGCTTGTGAGCGATTCACTGTCAAACGCATAGACTTACACAAAGTATACATGATTGCCCCCCGCCTGACAATTCCCCGCAGAATCACTCACCATCCCACGCTCATCGCCTCTCATCGCCCCTCTCCACCCGACAAGGCCGAAGGCCTCGCATTCTCTTCTTTAATTTAGGGCCTGTTTAGAGTAAAATGGGCGTATGAATGAGAAAGCTTTAAAAACACTGGAATTTAACGCCGTCCGCGACAAGCTCGCCGCCCATGCCGGTTCCGCACCGGGACGGGCTCTTTGCCGCGCCATCGAGCCGCTGACGGACATCAACGAAATCGAACAACGCCAGACGGAAACTCAGGATGCCCTGAACCGTCTTTTCAAAAACGGCCGGATTTCCTTCGGCAGCACCCATGACATCCGGGGCTATGTGAAGCGCCTGGAGGTGGGGTCTGTCCTCGGGGCCGGCGAACTGCTGCACATCGGCCGGCTGCTGCAGAACGTGGCTTTGGTGAAAGCCTACAGCCGCACCAAACGGGAGGAGGAAGCCCCGGATTCTCTGGATGGCCTTTTTGACTCTCTGGACGGTCTCCGACCGCTGGCAGATGCCATCGAACACGCCATCATTTCCGAGGATGAGATCGCCGACAGCGCCTCACCGGGTCTTGCCCGCATCCGGCGTCAGATCCGCCTCACCGGCGACCGTGTCCGTGCGGAGCTGAGCCGTCTCATCGGTTCCTCTGCCCGGGATTATCTGCAGGATGCCCTCATCACCACCCGTGACGGCCGCTACTGCGTCCCCGTCAAGGCAGGTAACCAGAATCATGTCCCCGGCATTGTCCACGACACCTCCGCCACCGGCAGCACGCTTTTCATCGAACCCGCTGCCGTGGTCAAGCTCAATAACGAGATCCGTGAGCTTGAAAATGATGAGCGCCGGGAGATCGCGGCGATCCTGAAGGCTCTGTCCGAACAGGCCGCGGAGCACAGCGGGCAGCTGATGCTCAACTACAACATGATGACCACGCTGGATTTCATTTTCGCCCGGGCGGGACTCGCGATGGAAATGAACGCCACACGACCCATTTTCAATAATAACGGATACATTGAGCTGAAAAAGGCCCGTCATCCACTCATCGATAAAAAGAAGGTCGTCCCCATCGATATCCGTCTGGGGGGCGATTTCACCATGCTGGTCATCACCGGTCCCAACACCGGCGGTAAGACCGTGTCCCTGAAGACCACCGGGCTTTTGCTGGCCATGGGCCTGGCGGGGCTCCATATTCCCACTGCGGACAGAAGCCGGTTGTCTGTTTTTAACGAGATTTACGCCGATATCGGCGACGAGCAGTCCATCGAACAGTCCCTGTCCACCTTCTCGGCCCACATGACCCATGTGGTGTCCTTCCTGCAGAAGGCGGATCGTCAGTCCCTGGTGCTCTTTGACGAGCTGGGGGCCGGCACCGATCCCACCGAGGGGGCGGCTCTGGCCATCGCCATTTTGATGTACCTGCATAAGAAGCATATCCGCACCATGGCCACCACCCACTACAGCGAGCTTAAGATGTTCGCGCTGCGCACAGACGGCGTGGTAAACGGGGCCTGCGAATTTGATGTGGAGACCCTCTCCCCCACCTACCGCCTGCTCATCGGCGTGCCGGGGAAGAGCAACGCCTTCGCCATTTCCCGGAAGCTGGGCCTGCCGGATCATATCATTGACCGGGCTAAGGAAGAGCTGACGGAAAAGGATGAAGCCTTCGAGGATGTCATTTCCGATCTGGAGGCTCAGCGCAAGGCCATCGAAAATGAACGGCTCACCATCGAAAAGACCCGTCAGGAGGCCGAACGGCTCCGGAAGGATCTGGAGGAGCAGAAAAAGAACCTGGCGCTGCGCCGGGAGAAGCTCATTGCCCAGTCCTCCGAGGAGGCCAGCCGGATCCTGCAGAAGGCCAAGGATTATGCCGATCAGACCATCCGCTATTACAACAAGCACGGCGGCACCGATTCCGCCCGTGAAATGGAAGAAAAGCGGGCCAATCTCCGAAAGAAGATCGACCAGCTGGATAAGAAAAATGCGCTCACACCGGAAAAACCGGCCAGGAAGGGTAAGCTCAAAGCCTCCGATCTTAAGCTGGGAGACGATGTGCTGGTGCTGAGCCTCAATCTCAAGGGCACCATCAGCACACTGCCGGACAACAAGGGCAATTTGTTTGTCACCATCGGCATCATGCGCACCAAGGTGAAGCTTGACGATCTGGAACTGATCCAGACCGAAGAAACCACGAAAAAAGGCCCGGCCCATACCGGTGCCGGCAGCATCCGGGTGTCCAAGTCCATGTCCGTTTCACCGGAGATCAATCTCCTGGGCCGGACGGTGGATGATGCCATCGCGGAGCTGGATAAATACCTGGACGATGCCTACATGTCCCATCTCAATCAGGTGCGGGTGGTGCACGGCAAAGGCACCGGGGCTCTGCGGAAGGGGATCCACGATTATCTGCGGCGTCAGAAATTTGTCCGTTCCTATCGCCTGGGCGAATACGGCGAAGGGGATGCGGGTGTCACCATTGTGGAATTCCGCAACTAAGCGGCAGCGAGTGTCCGCTTTTCACAGCACCATTTTCAAAAATGATTCTACCGGCTCCTGACATGTAGTGTCGGGATAATCTCAGACAGAGGGGAGGTCGTCATGGCCGGAAAACAGAAAATTCTTATCGTGGACGATGACAGCAACATTGCCGAGCTCGTCTCACTGTATCTGACAAAAGAACTATACGACACACAGATTGCCGAAGACGGTGAGGAGGCGCTGCAGCTTTACGACAGCTACGCCCCCAATCTGGTACTGCTGGATCTGATGCTGCCGGGTATCGACGGGTATCAGGTCTGCCGCAAGATCCGGGAGAAGGCCAACACCCCCATCATCATGCTGTCCGCCAAGGGCGAGACCTTTGACAAGGTGCTGGGGCTTGAGATGGGGGCCGATGATTACATCATGAAGCCCTTTGATCCGAAGGAGCTGGTGGCCCGGGTGAAGGCGGTGCTGCGCCGCTATACACCGGCGCCGGCCGTTGAAGTGAAGCCGGATGGGGCCATGATTGCCGAATACCCGTCTTTGGTGGTGAACCAGACCAACTATTCCGTGCTCTATGCCGGGATGCCGGTGGAAATGCCGCCGAAGGAACTGGAGCTTCTTTATTTCCTGGCCTCTCATCCCAATCAGGTGTTTACCCGGGAACAGCTGCTGGATAACATCTGGGGCTACGATTACGTGGGGGACACCCGCACCGTGGACGTTCACATCAAGCGCATCCGGGAAAAGATCAAGGACACAGCGGATTGGGCGGTGGGTACCGTCTGGGGCATCGGCTATAAATTCGAGGTCAAAACACGCGTATGAAATCCTCACTGCTCTTTCGATTCTTTTTTATGTTCAGTGTGGTGGCGCTGATCTCATACCTCACGGCTCTCATGCTGGGACCGCAGCTCTTTCAGCGGCGCATGATCCGGGAGGAAACAGAGGCCCTGTGCCGGGAAAGTGCCACGCTGGCCTCCGGCGAAGCGGCGCTGTCCTTCAATAAAACCCAGGGACTCGACAGCCTCAACGACGAGCTCAGGACCATCGCCGCCGCTGAGAAAGTGACGATCCTCATTTTCGATACCAAGGGGAACCTGCTCATTGATACAGACTGCCGTTCAACCGGCAATCTCGGCGCCATCGAAAGCTGGAATTATGCCGCCTTCGGACCCGGCCGCACAGAGATCAGCACCCTCTTCGGTCATTTCAAAGAGGATCATCTGACGGCCATTTCCCCCATCATCCGGAATATGAAGACCGTCGGGTACATCACCCTGTCAGCCCCCGTGGCACGCTTTGATACCATGGCCGCGGCCTATACCGGCGACCTGCTCATCATCCTGACCATTGTGCTGGGGTTGTGCGCCCTGCTTTTTGGCCTTGTGTATGTGCAGATCATCCGGCCGATCCGACAGATCCGGCACGGCGCTTCAGAAATCGCCGCCGGGCATCTGGATCACCGCATTGCCATCGAATCCCAGGATGAGCTGGGGCAGCTGGCCCATACACTCAATACCATGTCGGATGAAATCCGCAAAAGCAGCGAGTACCAGCGCACCTTCATTTCCAACGTATCCCACGATTTCCGCTCACCCCTGACCTCCATCAAGGGCTTTACGGAGGCGATGATCGACGGGACCATCCCGCCGGAAATGCACGGCAAATATCTGGGCATCATTCAGTCCGAGGCCGAGCGTCTCGAGAAGCTGACCCGGAATACGCTGGCGCTGGAAAACCTGGACAGACGACGCAACAACGAAACGGTGCTGGAGATTTCCACCTTCGATATCAACGAGGTGCTGCGGAACACCGCTGCCGTCTTCGAAGGCTCCTGCCGTCAGAAGAAAATATCATTTTCGCTGACACTCTTTGAGGATGGTCTCAGGGTGCAGGCCGACAAGGAAAAGATCCAGCAGGTCATTTACAACCTGATCGACAATGCGGTCAAGTTCAGTGACAATAACACCACCATTTACCTGGAAACCAAGATCCGGAAGGGGCGCTGCGAGGTGACCGTCCGGGACGAAGGCATCGGGATCCCGGAGGACAAGATCGATAAGATCTGGGACCGTTTCTACAAGTCCGATGCTTCCCGAGGGAAGGACAAAAAAGGCACCGGCCTGGGGCTGTCCATCGTGCAGGAGATCATCCTGGCCCACGGCGAGACCATTCAGGTCAACAGCACCGTGGATGTGGGCACCCGCTTCCGCTTCACACTGCCGCTGGAGAAGATCCTGTAAGGCAGTGGTTCCACCGGCCGTGTCAACCGACATACCAGGTGCTATCATGGAAAAAAACAGGACATCGGAGACTTGATGAAGACAAGTTTCCGATGTCCTGTTTTTTAATACATAATCGGTGTTCTGAAAAGCGCACTTAAGAGACAATCCGCCAGCATGAGCGCGCCGATCGCGAAGCATAACCGGCGGACAATGATCGGCCCCATGTGATCCACGGTCTTCCTCCCCATGGGTTCCAGAATATAATGGAAAAAGAGACCGAGAATCGCAAAGGTGATCACACTGCGGAAGCAGATAATCCCGTGGATGTTCAGAAAAAGTCCGGTGTAATCCCACAGTTTCACGCCAAAAATCTTGATGATACCAAAACCGATGACATATTCCACCACACCCGTGATCAGGGTGCACATAATAAACAGAAGCACCGGGTTTTTCTTCAGGGGCTTCATGGCATAGATGCCCAGTGCCCCCACGCCGTAAATCGGCAGCCATGGCCCATACAGTGTGCCGCGATTTCGGAGCAGCCCCTCCGTCAACCAGTAAAATATCTCTTCATAAAGCCAGCCCACCAGACAGCCTGTCACAAAAATGATAAACAGGTAACAGAGCTTATCCAGTTTATCCTGTCGCTCACCGGCGACTGTCGTCATTGTTGTCATATTTCTATCCCCCTTTTCTTCTCACCCCCACTATGCCCGTTCAGCGGTCGGTTTGTCAACTGTCCGAAACATGACAATTGTGTCATATTATGAGCATTTCCTGACACAAAGAGAACACATGCCCTGCCAGCCTGTCCATATATGAAAAAAAAGAAGAATCCGGGACATCTGTGTGCGTTTCGGATTCTTCTTTTCTATTGATAAATGATTCGCCTGACGACCGCTCATCTGATACGGTGTTGAGCATCTGCCTTGCCTGTGCTTGTCTTATGACAAAGCCTTGTAGAGTTCATCTACCTGCGGTTTATCCAGGTAGCGCACATCCTCACCGTTGGTGATGATGCGGCCGTTCCCTTCTGTCATCTCGCCGATGACCGCCGCGTTGATACCGGCCGCCTGAAGGGCTTCCACCAGAGCATCACCTTCCGGTGTGGTGATCAGCATGGACCCGCTGGACATGGCCATGTAGGGGTTGATATCGAAATGCTCGCAGATTTCAATGGTTTCCTGACGGATTGGAATCTTCTTAAGATCCACCTGAAGGCCCAGGTCTGACCCGGCCCCCACTTCCCAGAGAGCCCCAAAGATACCGCCCTCCGTGATGTCGTGCATGGAGGTCACCGGGAACTGCATCGCAATGCGGGATTCCGGAATAACTGAAAGGTCATCAGCCATTGCGGCGGCCCGTGCCACCACCTCCGCCGGAAAGACCCGACGCAGTTCTTCGCCCTTCACATCTGCCAGGATGGCTGTGGACTCGATGCCCACCGCCTTTGTCACCACCAGCTGATCGCCGGCCTTGACGGAGCCCAGTGTAAAGAGCTTATCCCGGGTGGTGCGGCCCACACCGGTGACAGAAATGACGGTGCGGACCACCGCATCCGTGATTTCCGTATGACCACCCATAATCTCGACATTTAAGGCCTCGCAGGCCTCTTCTGCCTCACGCATGATGGTCTTTAACGTACTTTCCTCCGTGCCCTCCGGCAGAAGAATAGTTAACATAATGCCGACCGGATCGGCCCCGGCAGCCGCAATGTCATTGGTGGTCACGATGACACTCAGTCGACCGATACCGCTGTCCGTCCCTGTAATGGGATCGGAGGACATCACCAGCACATCTTCGCCGCCGGCCGCGATGGCGGTGCAGTCCTGACCCACAGCCGGGGACACCACCACCTCAGGGCGTCTTTTATGAATCTGTTTCAGTACCGAGCGGACCAGAACCGCTTCGGGAATCTTACCTTTTTTCACGTCTTACCTGTCAGTTTGCCGCACTACCGTCGTCAACAGCCTTGCCCTCCACATAAAGCTTGGGCGTCGCATACTTGGCCACGGAAGAAATGACATCCTGAATATCCTTTCCGGCCGTCACATCTGCCTGAATAGCCGACACCGCCTCCGGAGAGGCGCCTTTGGTGCCGATGGCGTAAATGATGGGCGACATTTCATAATTATCTGAATTAAGCACATCCGTTGTGGTCTCACCATTTTCGGTAACTGTCTTCCACAACCGGGAATCCATCCCGTCATGACCGTAGTCCGTGTGATGGATCTGGCCAAGCTCGATCTTATCATCCAGTTCTATCTTGACCTCAGCTTCCTTCTTCTCTATTACTTCGCTGGTGTAGGTCAGCGTCCGATCGGGCGAGCGCATCTCATGACCGAAGACTTCAAAATGAATCACCGTGCCGTCGATCCAGCCTTTAATGTAGACCGGGGCATCTGTGTTATTCGTAAACTTAAGGTCCTTGTTACCTTCAGCGATGGCGGCGTCCATAGAGGGTTCGATATAACCGACCAGCATGGAGTGGTTGTGCCGTTCGTCGATCTGAAGCTCGGCCTGCAGCAGCGCCAGATACAAGGTTGTGGATACCTGGCAGATACCGCCCCCGAGACTCTCAACAGAGGTACCGCCGGAGTAGGAAGTGGCCATGGCATAGCCATTTTCTTCCGTAAACGGTGTCACGATCTGCTCCATGGAGAACTGTTCTCCCGGCATGAGCAAGGTGCCGTTGATCTTGGACACACCAGTGGTGATGTTCTGCACACGGTTCGGGATACTGCCGGCAAAGTCGGTCTGACCGCTGCCGAGACGATCCTGCACCTGAGCCATCTGATCATTGCTCACATTGGGTTCCACCACAATGATGGGCATCTCCAGTGTCAGCGCCGGTGCCTCCCACTGCCCCAGGATCGTGTTGCGGATCAGATTCATCCCCGCTTCCTGGTCCACGTAGTAACCGGTCTCGCCGTTGATGACCTCGAAGCTGCCGTCGTCGTTGACCGCCAGTGTGGGCTCCATAACCTCAATATCCGCCATCCCCGCCAGCTGAGCCGTAAAGGACCAGATGGCGTCATCCACAGCGGAAAACTCCAGGGGGATATCGATGGTCTCGTAATCCACGTCCTTATAGAATTTATACCGTTCAATGATGTTGCCGCTCTTGCCGAGGTAAACCACATCGTCCAGGGCATCGGTGTTGACCCAGTTATACCCCAGATCCACCAGCTTAATGCTGTGGGATACCCCGTTGGCGGTGATGGTGAGCTCCGTCTGACGCCGGGCCTCCACATGTTCCTTCACCGCAGCCTGTGCCTCATCATAAGTCATCCCGGAAATGGGGACGCCGCCGGCGGAAATGCCCGGCAAAATAAGGTCCGAGGTATTGATGCCCGCAAAGTTGTAAACCTCTTTTTTTCCGTCCGAGGGCTCATCCGCCAGGGCCGGCATGACCATGGACAGGACCATGACGACCACGATGATGACAGCCAGAACGGCAATGATGATTTGCTGTTTGCGTTTTCTTTTCATATGTCTTTTATGTCTTTAGTGCGTACCGGAAGCGGGCACGCGTACTTCGCTTCGCTGCCCGGTAAAACGGACAGCGCAGGCGATAAATTACCTGATCTATCCGAAAGCCTGCGTATTACGCTTCCAGCGGATACTTGTCTGTCAGGGCTTTCACGATAGCTCGGGCCTTATCCACGTTGTCCTCTGAGGCGATCATAAGGGCAATGGCTTCCGCCACCTGATCCATATCCTCTGTGTTCAGACCACGGGTGGTCACAGCCGGTGTGCCCAGACGGATACCGGAGGTCACGAAGGGACTTAAGGGTTCATTGGGTACCGTGTTCTTATTGACGGTGATATGGGCATTGTCAAGACGCGCTTCCACTTCCTTGCCGGTGAGGCCTGTGCCGATGAGATCGATCAGCATCAGATGGTTATCGGTACCGCTGGACACGATCTTCACACCTCTCTTCATGAGGCCATCTGCCAGAGCCTTGGCATTGGCCACGATGTTCTCAGCATAGGTCTTGAAGGAGGGCTGAAGAGCCTCCTGAAGAGCCACAGCCTTGGCGGCGATGGAGTGCATCTGGGGACCACCCTGGATACCCGGGAATACGGCTTTGTTCAGCTTATGCTCCTTGGCAAATTCTTCGGAACTTAAGATCATACCACCGCGGGGACCTCTTAAGGACTTGTGAGTAGTCGTGGTGGTGACATGAGCATAAGGAATGGGGCTCGGATGAAGACCTGTGGCCACCAGACCGGCAATATGTGCAATGTCAGCCAGCAGGTATGCATTGACCTTATCGGCAATCTCCCGCATCCGCTTAAAGTCGATAGTCCGGCAATAAGCAGAAGCACCGGCGATGATGAGCTTCGGCTGATGCTCCAGAGCCAGCTGCTCACAGGCATCGTAGTCGAGAAAACCATTGTCATCAACGCCATAGGACACGACCTTATAGTAATTGCCGGACATATTGGCGGGTGACCCATGAGACAGATGACCGCCATCCGTCAGATTCATACCCAGGATCGTATCGCCCGGCTCAAGGAGGGCATACTGGACCGCCATGTTGGCCTGCACGCCGGAGTGGGGCTGCACATTGGCATAGGTACAGCCAAACAGCTTCCTGGCCCGTTCTCTGGCCAGATCTTCGGCCACATCCACGCAGCCGCAGCCGCCGTAATACCGATGGCCCGGATAACCCTCGGCATACTTATTGGTCAGGGGGCTGCCCACAGCCGCCATAACAGCTTTGCTTGTCCAGTTTTCAGATGCGATCAGCTCCAGATGGCTCTGCTGGCGCGCGATCTCGTCAGCGATGACCTGTGCGATTTCAGGATCAACCTTCTTGATATCATCAAATGAATACATACCTTCTCCTCGGCCCATGGATGGTAGACGTCCGGGTCATTTCTTTCCATTTATTTCTGTCCGCCTCAGGGCGGATGGTTTTGCGCCTCACCGTTCAGACGGCCGGCTGCCATTTTCTCAGATAAAAATCACTCGCGCTTCTTCTCGATGCTGCCGAACTTCGTGTACTCGGGCATCCAGACCAGCTTCACGGTCCCGATGGGGCCGTTTCTTTGTTTGGCGATGATGATCTCCGCCACATTTTTTTCTTCTGTATCCTTGTGGTAGTAATCGTCACGGTAAATGAACATGATGACGTCGGCATCCTGTTCGATGGCCCCCGACTCTCGAAGGTCGGACATCATGGGCCGGTGATCGTCTCGCTGTTCAACGGAACGATTAAGCTGTGACAGAGCCACAATGGGGATATTGAGCTCACGGGCCAGAGACTTCAGGGCTCGGGAAATGTCCGAGATTTCCTGCTGACGATTCTGGCTCTTACCGCCTGAGCCCGTTGTCATGAGCTGCAGGTAGTCGATAAAAATGATCTTGATATCGTGATCCAGCTTGTACTTGCGGGCCTTAGACCGCATTTCCGCCAGGGTGATACCGGGGGTATCGTCGATGACCATGGGGGAATGCCCGATGGTGGTGACACCCTCGATGACCTTGGACCATTCGTCGTCTGACAGATTGCCGTTACGCAGATGCTGGGCATCGACCAGAGACTCCATGGCCACAAGACGGTTCATCAGCTGCTCACGCGACATTTCGAGTGAAAAGATCGCCACGGGAATGTTGCGCTTGAAGGCCATCTGCTGAGCGATGTTCAGAACGAAGGCCGTCTTCCCCATGGACGGACGGGCCGCCACCAGGATCATATCGGAATTCTGAAACCCGGATGTTTTGTGATCCAGTTCGATAAAGCCGGTGGGCAGGCCGGTGACATGACCGCTGGTGCGGGAGGCCATCTCGATATTATCGAGAACCTTCAGTGCGATCTCCATAATAGGCACACTGTCCGCTGCGGAACGCTGCTGAAGGACACTGAAGACCTGTTTTTCCGTATCATCCAGAATGGCCTGCAGTTCTTCGTGATCCTCATAACACCGGTTGGCGATCTCCTCCGAGACATGCAACAGCCGCCGCAGGGTGGATTTCTCCTTGACGATGGTGGCATAGTCCCGGATATTGGCGGAGGTGGGCACAGAGGTCAGGATGGTCCGGATAAATTCCGGCTCACACAGTTCCTGCGGGGCGTCCATCTCCCGGAGCTTCTCCTGGAGATTGATGGGGTCGATGGCCTTGCCCTCTTCGTTCAGCACGCGGAAAGCATCAAAGACCAGACCGTACCGGGACTCATAGAAATCATCCTTTGTGAGGATTTCCGTTGCCGCGATCACAGCCTCCCGACTCATCAACATTGAACCGATAACAGATTTTTCCGCTTCCTGATTATGGGGCGGTATTCTTCTGATGACGGCTTCTTCCATAAGATCAGACTTCCTTTACTTCTACATTAACAGTGGCGGTCACCTGGGGATGAAGACGGATGGTCACCGGTGTGATGCCAAGCTCCTTGATGGGATTCGGCAGCGCCATTTTCTTCTTATCCACTTCAACACCCAGCTGAGAAGCGATGGCTTCGGCAATTTCCTTGGCGGAAACAGAACCGAAGGTACGGCCGCCGGCCCCAACCTTCACACCGGTGGTGACTTTCTTGCCTTCCAGCTTGGCAGCCAGAGCTTCAGCGGCAGCCAGCAGTTCAGCGGCATGCTTGGCTTCAACGGTCTTACGGACCTTCAGTTCGTTCATGGCTTTGGCATTAGCTTCCACAGCCAGTTTTTTCGGGAACAGCATATTACGGGCATAGCCGTCGCTGACATTCACAACCTCATCTTTTTTACCAAGGGACTTCACGTCCTGCATCAGAATAACTTTCATGCGATTTCTCCTTCTTCCTTCATTTCCTTAATGGTTTCCTTAAGCAGCGCCTTGGCTTCCTCGATGGTCATGTCCTTGAGCTGGGCACCGGCCACATTCAGGTGACCGCCGCCGCCCAGACGCTCCATAATGAGCTGCACGTTGACCTCGTCGATGGCCCGGGCACTGATATAGATCTGATCGTGATACAGTGATAACACAAATGACGCTTTCACACCCACCACGTTCAGCAGCTGATTGGCTGCCTGGGAACTGACCACCGTGGGGGAGGTGGAACCGTCCGTCGGACATTCGGAAATGACATAGGCATTTTCGAAAATCTCGGCGCCGGCGATGATCTTCGCCTGGAGACGATAATCGTCCATGGTTTCCCGGAAAACCTTGCGGACCTTGTTGAGGTCAGCGCCATTTCTTCTTAAAAATGCGGCGGCTTCAAAGGTACGCACACCGGTCCGGGTCTTGAAATTATCGGTATCGATGATGATACCGCTGTAAAGCGCGTTGCTTTCAATGGGCTTGAGCTTGATGGCTTCGTCGAAATACTGCAGGATCTCGGCCACCATCTCGCAGGCTGAGGAGGCATAGGGCTCCACATAGTTAAGGTCAGCCCCCTCGATGATCTCCCGGTTCTGGCGGTGATGGTCAATGACCACAATGGTCTCCGCCTTGTCCAGAAGCTCGGGACATTCGGTGTAGCTGGGGCGATTGGTATCCACCACGATGACACAGGTGGTAGCATCCGCCATCTCCAGCGCTTCTTTTGAATTAACAAAAATGTTGGTGCCGTTGGCCAGGTTCTCGGTGTACTCCTGCATAACCTGACGGATCACAGGCTGGGGATCGTTCACGACCACCTTCACCTGCTTCTTTATGGACCGGCCGGCACACACCAGACCGATGGCAGCCCCCAGGGCATCGATGTCCGGGATGCTGTGTCCCATGACCAGGATCTTTTCATGATTTTCCATGATGGTTCGCAGGGCATGGGCCTTCACACGGGCCTTCAC
>JAUNDG010000005.1:0-51154 GCA_030526195.1 Lachnospiraceae bacterium | reverse complement strand
ACGGACAGAGACTTGCCGCCGTAGTAAGTGGTGCTTTCCCCGTCACGGACCACGACCTGATCGCCGCCGCGGCCAAGAGCCAGCTCATGCGCCACGCGAGCCGCTTCCATATCGTCGTTGTAAGTCCCGTTATTGATGGAGAGACCCATGGAAATGGTGAAGGACATGCTGTTGCCGATGTTGACGGTCTTAACAAAGTCAACAATGGTGAAACGTGTCGCCTTCATTTCCTCAAAGGCCACTTTATTGATCACGAAAATGAACCGGTCTTTATCCACCTTGCGGACCATACCGCCCACATTGGTGAAGAAATTGGTGATCTTCTTTTCTACCAGAGCCAGAAGCAGTGACTGACGCACATCCTCGACAGAGTCGAGGCACTCTTCCATATTATCAAGGCTGAGCACACCGCAGACATGACGGTTGGCTTCCTTTTCCCGGGTCGCTTCATTGATTTCTGTCTCATCAAAGAGATAAAGCGCAATGAGGAATGTGTCGGGATCGGTTTCCACCACACTGTTGTTTTCCAGGAAATCCTGCATGAAGACCTTCTTCATAGCGGCCCGGTAGTCCCGATTGCCGATACGCATCTCTTTTTCGGTTTCCTGAATCCGGCCCGGCAGATCCTCCTTGAGAAGTTCCGGCAGGTAATTCCAGATGGGGCGATGTTTTTTCTTCTGATCTTCAATAATATCATTGAATTCCTTGTTGGCCCACAGAAGCACGCCGTCCTCGTCCAGAAGAGCATAGGGCAGAATAAAATCATTCAGCAGCTCCTTCTGCACCTGGCCGTACTGGGTGGCAAAGGCGATCAGCTCATCCAGCAGCCGGTTCTGACGATAGTAATACAGAAACAACGTCAGGCACAGATAAATGGCCATGAAGAAGCCGGTGAGCAGACAGGCGTTCCGGTCAACAAAATAAAGAACAACGATCAAAGCGGCCCAGACAGCGGTCAGAGCCAACGGAATCATCAGATAGGTTTTTAGCCGGCCCTTCGCCGCGATCTGCTTATCCATATACATTCTCCGATAAAAAATAAAAACCGCCATTGCAGATGCAATGACGGTTTTATTATAGCATCGTAATGAAATCCTGTACAGACAATGTCCCGTCGGGAATTAGTCCTGTACGTACGGAAGAATAGCAACGTGACGGGCTCTCTTGATAGCCACTGTCAGAGCGCGCTGATGCTTAGCGCAGTTGCCTGTGATTCTTCTCGGAAGGATCTTGCCGCGCTCAGAAATGTACTTTTTGAGCTTGTTGGCATCCTTGTAGTTAATACCGTTGTTGATGCTGCCGCAGAATACGCAGACTTTCTTTCTTCTGCGGAAACCGCCTCTTTTCTTGAAACCGCCTTCACGACCGGCTGATTTACCAAAAGCCATGGCTTTTACTCCTTTCTTGATCAGGCAAACGGAAGTTCTTCGTCAATGCCATCGGGGATGTTCATAAAACCGTTGCCCGATGTGTCCGGACCGGCAGGTGCTGCCGCCGGCTGATACTGCGGCGCTTCATAGGCTGCGCGGCTGCTTTCAGAAGCAGCGCGGCTCTCAGCAAATTCCTGATTCTCAACGACAACATCGGTGGTGTACACGCGGTTGCCATCCTTGTTGGTGTAGGAACCTGTCTGGATACGGCCTGAGATGCAGATCTTCACGCCTTTACGCAGATATTTTTCTGCGAACTCAGCGGAACGGCCAAAGGCCACACAGCCGATGAAATCAGCTGTGGCATCACCGTCGCGTTTGAAGCGGCGGTCAACAGCCAGCGTGTAACGTGCAACGGCTGTTGAGGCATCTGCGCCTGAATAACGAACTTCCGGATCTCTTGTCAAACGACCCATTAATACGACTTGATTCATGTTTTACCTCTTTCTTTCTGCAAAATTAACAGTTAGCGAGGTTTACGTCGCGGCTATTATTCTGCTGCCGGAGCTTCTTCAGCAGGAGCTTCTGCTTCTACCGGAGCTTCTTCAGCTGCAGCTGTGACATGGAATTCATCTTCACCGTCAGCGCGAACGATGAGATAACGCAGAACGTTTTCCATGATACGCATTTCTTTCTCTAAATCGTTCGGGCAGTCAGCTTCTGCGTTGAACGGAATGAAGAAATAGTAACCCTCTTCCATCTTCTGAATCGGATAAGCCAGTTTACGCTTGCCCCATTCTTCGATTTCGCCGATTTCGCCGCCAAAACGAGTGATATATCCTTTCGCTTTGTTGACAACGGCTGTACGTTCTTCGTCTGTGATCTTAGCGTTCACGACTAAAGCTAATTCGTACTCTTTCATGCTGTCTTTCCTCCTTTCGGTCTATGGCCCCCCGCTTCACGGGAGACAAGGTTTAAACTCTCACGGAGATATAGTCTATCACAAAGAAGTGGCTATTTCAATGACAAAATTGTGCTCTGAGCCCCTTTTTCGCTGCTTTTTCTCCGTATTTTATATTTTCACCGGAACATGCCTGCCGTTTTGCCTGTCAGTCCTGATCCGCCGGTTCACCGGTATCAACGCCGTCGGGCAGGCTCTATTTGGCGCCGGCGGCTATGTGTCACCCGTTCACTACACACCGGCCACCCGGATCTGCCCCAGCACCTCGCCGATGGGCTCCGTGATCACCAGATCCGCCGCCCCATCCCGGGAGGTGGCACTTTTGTTGATGAGCACCAGGGTATCACCTTTGAAATAATCCACCAGCCCGGCAGCGGGATACACCACCAGAGACGTGCCGCCGATAATGAGGCAATCCGCTTCGGAAATGGCTTTGACGGCACCCCGGATCACATGGTCATCCAGCCCCTCTTCATAGAGGACCACATCCGGCCGGACCTTACCGCCGCAGACGGGACAGATCGGCTCGGGATCTTTGGAGTCTTTAATGAACTCAGCGCTGTAGGGCGTGCGGCAGGTCATGCAGTAATTGCGGAGCACCGACCCGTGAAGCTCGTAGACACAGCGGCTTCCCGCCTTCTGATGAAGACCATCGATGTTCTGGGTGACCACAGCCATGAGCTTGCCGGCCCGCTCCATTTCCGCCAGTTTCAGATGCGCCGCATTGGGGGCCGCATCGGTGATCAGCATTTTATCCTTATAGAAGCGCCAGAATTCCGCCGGCTCCCGTTCGAAAAAACTATGGCTGATAATGGTTTCCGGCGGGTATTTGTAGGTCATGTTATAAAGCCCGTCCTGGCTGCGAAAATCCGGGATCCCGCTTTCCGTGGACACACCGGCCCCGCCGAAAAAGACGATCTTGTTGTGCTCATCTATGATAGTCTGCAACGCTTCGATCTGATTCATGACTATCTCCTTTCTCCAACAACTATCACCCGTTGATGCACAGAACCGACCGCAGCAGGCGGCCGGTCTGTCGGATTCTATGATACATTATTGTGCCGCTTCTGTTTCCGGCGTGATACCGGTATCAGCGATCAGTGCCTTCTCCGGCGGCCGCTGGGTGGAGACACATTTCCCGATGATCACAAAACGTGTGGCATCGTTGCCGTTGCAGGTGGACAGCACCACGTGCTTATCATACATGCTGAAATCCACATCGTCGGCTTTTTCAGACTGCTGCTTCATATGCTGCGCCCATTCCACTACATTCTGACCGGGAGCGGAAAACAGGGTGTAGGTTTCCCCGTCCGCCAAGGTGCTCATAAGAGCAAAAATGTGATACCGGTAGTTGCCCTCCGGTGTCAGCAGCCAGAAATAGGGTGACTTTTCCATATTTTCCGCCTTTTCCATGGCACTGAGCATACCGAACATACTGCCGTTTCTCATGTTGTGACCGTAGATAAAGGTCACCGGATCGGAGAAATCCGCGCTGTTCTGGTAATCCATGAAAATGGACCCGGAAAAGAGATCATCGTGCTTGAAGGTGTGGTTGAGATAATAGGCATTATCGGTGCCCTGCACCACCGGATAGGACACAGAAGGCAGGGCCTCCATATAGATCCAGCCGATGATATCCGGATTGAGGGCCTTAAGTTTATCAAAATCAACCTGGAGCGGCACCGGTGCATCCTCTGTCACCTGGGCTTCCCCGTTGATGATCACGGGCTCCAGGATATCCGGCAGGGACTGTTCCTCCGGCGCCAAGGGCGTGGTGTAGGTTTCCGCCAGCTCGCCGTAATCCCGGTCTGTCTTCTGATAATCATGGAAAATACCGTAAAGCTTCACTGCCGAGATGACAAATACCACCAGGGCAACGATCAGGATGATCAGCCTGACCACGGTCCCGACCGTCATTTTCTTTTTCTTTTTGCGTTTTTTATTCTGTCCCATAATGCTTTCTCCCCCTATAGGGAAAGCGGACGCGCTATGCCCACAGGGCACGCGGTCCGCTTTATTATGACGTTTCGTTATCAGTAGACACAGACGGCCATACCGATCTCGACATATTCATAGACCTTGGCCATAGCCTCCGGCGGTGTGTTGACACAACCGTGGGAACCGTTAGCCTCGTAGATACCCGGACCGAAGGCGTCTCTCCAGGGCGCATCGTGCAGACCGCGGCCACCGTCGAAGGGCAGCCAGTAGGTGACCTTGGAGGAGTAACCCTGTGTGGCGATGGTGCCCAGTGTGGCCGGTGACTGCTTGGCATCAACAGCAAAGCAACCCGGATAAGTCCGTCTGGTGGGGGTATCCTTACCGGTAACAACATCGGTGTCGACAACCACCTGGCCGTCCTTATACACCCACATATGCTGCTCGGCAATGGAAACCTCTACATAGTTGCCGGTGAGACCGTTGTTGTCCCAGCCCAGGCACTTGTAACGGAAAATGGGTTCGCGGTTGCCGGACTGACCATTTTCAACGGCACTGATGAAGTCCTCGGCAGTGGCATCCACATTGAGGAGCCAGCCGTAATCGGAGGCATGCTCCAGTTCCTGGCCGGTATCCGGATCCTTCTCACCGGTGTTATAGGTGGCACCCGGCAGGGTGACAACAGCACCGGAATGAGTCGTAAACTGACGCTCACGACCGAAGGTGTCATACTTGTTGGCCCATTCTTTGACGATACTCTTGACCCATTCGGCGTCAACAGATACCTTCTCGCCGTCATCCTTCAGATGAGCCACGATATCTTCCTTGGAGACCTTCTCAACCTTGTCGCCGAAGGTGTAGCTCAGCTCGATGTTCACCATGGCGTTCCATTCGTTCATACGTTTCACCAGGTTTTCATCGTCGGCTTTGATGGTCGGATGCACGTAGCAGTCCGGATCCGTCAGGTCGATACGTGTAACGGCATTGTCCAGAGCCTCAAAGACAAGGTCGGTGACCATGTCCTTATCAATGGTGGTGCCTTCCACTTCGGGAATGATCCGGGCCCCGGTGTTGTCCTTTTCCAGAACGGCATCCTGAGGCTTGATCATTTTGCTTTCATCAAGGCACTGCAGTGACCGGATGGCTTCCTTGGCCTTTTCCCGGTCATAAGCGGTGGCAAAACTGATCTTGAAGGATTTGTTCTTGGCCAGAGAGGTGAACCACTCCCAGGCATTCTGATCGGCCATGATCTCATCGATCCGGTGATCATCCACATAATCCCAGGCCAGCTGGTCGGCGGTGAGCACTTCTTCAACCCCGTCTCTTTCGGCGATGGTCAAGGTGTAGGACTTAACCTGTGACACGACAGAGCCCTTCACCTCATCCACGGTCATACCGGACACATCCACCCCGTTAATGGTGGTGCCGCTGTAGAAATGCTCCATGAAATAATAGCTCATGAAGAGATAGACACCGGCAAAGACAGCTACGATCAGGAGCAGCAGCACGATGGTGATCTTCATCGGACTGCGGCGCTTCACCGGCTCATCATCCTCGTCATCGTCATCATCATCCTCGTCGTCCGGCTCCGGCATATGGCGGGGAGCCGTCACAACGGTCGAGGCGGTGATCTTCTTTTCGAGATCTTCAACACTGACCTCAGTCACCAGATCGGGAGTCTCATCCTCATCATCGATGGGGCCGATGGGCTGTGTCGGACCGGCACTGTCAGCCACCGGTTCTACCGGACGGGTATCCCCTGTCACAACCGCCTCTGCAGGCTCATCGGATATGGGCATGGCCGCGCCAAGATCCGGCAGAAGCTGGGTGGCGGCTGACAAAGTCTCATCCTCTGTCGGCATAGCCTCCGCGTCAGCCGGTGCTTCATCGGCTGTCGGGACAGCTTCCGTCTCGGTTGCCGGTTCCGAAGCCGTGTCATCGGCGATGACAGCCTCCGGTGCGACCGCTGCTTCATCAGCTGTCGGTGCCACATCAGATGCCGCTGCCACTTCCGGCACCGCATCCTCAGCGCTGACCGTGTCGGAAGGGGCCGGTGTCTCATCCGTCGGGATGACAGGCATCTCCGTCGTCTGATCCTCCGCCAGTGCCGCTCTCAGGCGATCCACCTCATCCGAGGGGGCCGGCCCGGCGGGCACAGCTTCCGGCATGTCTGCTGCCGGCTGTTCATTCAATTCATTGAGTTTGATTTCTTCCATATAAGATGACCTCAGTTTTTCAGAAGGTGCAATCAGGCACCCAGATATTTGTCAATGCTGACAAGCTTGACACTGAGCACGAAAATCTCAGCGGCACGTGTCAGTTCTTCCGGTGTCGGGAAGGACGGGGCGATACGGATGTTGGTATCCTGCGGGTCCTTACCGTACGGGTAGGTGGCACCGGCATTTGTCATGGTGACACCGGCTTCGGCAGCCTTGGCCACGATAGCCTTGGCACAGCCCGGCAGAGCTTCAAAGGAAATGAAGTAGCCGCCGTTGGGCTTTGTCCATTCGCCGATTTCAAGGCCACCCAGAGAAGCTTCAAGAGCGGCTTCAACAGCCTCGAACTTCGGTCTTAAGATGGCAGCGTGACGCATCATATGAGCGTTCATGTTGGCCATGTCGCCTTCGAAGAAGCGCACATGACGCAGCTGGTTGATCTTATCATGACCGATGGTCTGGATGGTCATGGTTGCCTGCATATCCTTGATGTTGGCCGGTGAGGAGGCCAGCACGGCAACACCTGCCCCCGGGTATGTAACCTTGGATGTTGAACCGAATTTGTAGACCATATCCGGATTGCCGGCCTTTTCGCATTCGGAAAGGATTTCCAGCAGCTGATCCTGACGGTCGCTTTCTTCATACAGATGATGGATAGCGTAGGCATTATCCCAGAAAATTCGGAAATCAGAAGCGGCCGGCTTCAGAGCGGCAAAGCGTCTGACGGTCTCATCTGAATAGGTGTAACCCTGGGGATTGGAATACTTCGGCACACACCAGATACCCTTCACGGCCGGATCATTGTTGACATACTGCTCAACCAGATCCATATCCGGGCCGTTCGGTGTCATCGGGATGTTGATCATCTCGATACCGAAATGCTGTGTGACTTTGAAATGACGATCGTAACCCGGTACCGGGCAGAGGAACTTCACAGCATCCTGTTTAACCCAGGGTGTCCCGCCGCAAACACCGAACATCATGGCGTGGGCGATAGTATCAAACATAATGTTTAAGGAAGAGTTGCCGTAAACGATCACGTTGTCCGGTGTTGTCTCGGAAAAGTCAGCCATCAGCTTCTTCACTTCCGGGATACCGGTCAGAATACCGTAGTTGCGGCAATCCATGCCATTTTCAGAAACAAATGAGCTGTCGCTGCTGAGCATATCCATCAGACCGTCTGACAGATCCAGCTGATCCTTGCCGGGCTTACCGCGGGACATATCCAGCTTGATGCCTTTGGCCTTGACAGCTTCAAATTCCTTTTCCAGTGCAGCTTTTTCTTCAAGCAGCTGCTCGCGACTCATGTCTTTGTATGCAATCATCGTATACTCCTTCCCTATTATACAAAACTCCATTATTATTCAACATTTTATAGCACCCCATCTTTCATGTCAATCTTGCTTGTCAAAGTCAGTGACGGGTTGTAAACTTGTGAAAAGGAAACAACAAACAGAAGGAGTATGTATTATGTGGGTTGCCGAAAACTGGAAAGACTATGAAGTGCTGGATGCCTCTTCCGGCGAACGCCTGGAACGTTGGGGTGATCAGATCCTGATCCGTCCCGATCCCCAGGTCATCTGGAAAACCGAAAAAACACATCCGGCCTGGAAAAAATGGAACGGCCATTATCACCGCAGCACCAAGGGCGGCGGCGAATGGGAGATCCGCAACCTGCCGGAAGCCTGGCAGATCACCTACGGGCCGGCAGTCTTCAATCTGCAGCCCTTTGCCTTTAAGCACACCGGCGTGTTCCCGGAACAGGCCGCCAACTGGGACTGGTTCTCTGACCTCATCAAAAAGGCCGGCCGCCCCGTTAAGGTGCTGAATCTCTTCGCCTACACAGGCGGTGCCACCCTGGCCGCACTGGCTGCCGGTGCCTCTGTCACCCATGTGGATGCCTCTAAGGGTATGGTGACCTGGGCTAAAGACAATGCCGTGTCCTCAGGCCTGGCAGACAAACCGGTCCGCTGGCTGGTGGATGATTGCCAGAAGTTTGTGCAGCGTGAGATTCGTCGCGGCAATCATTACGACGCCATCATCATGGACCCGCCCTCCTATGGTCGCGGTCCCAAGGGTGAGATCTGGAAGATCGAGACGGAAATCCACAATTTCCTGAAGGACTGTGTTCAGATTCTGTCGGACACCCCGCTCTTCTTCCTGCTCAACTCCTACACCACCGGTCTTCAGAGCGGTGTGCTGACCTACATGCTGGAGGATGTGCTGAAGGACTTCCATCCCCATGTGGTGTCTGATGAGGTGGGCCTGCCGGTGAAGGATTCCGGTCTGGTGCTGCCCTGCGGCTGTGCCGGTCGCGTCACATTCTAAACAATCGTCAGACGCAGGCGGACCTGCCACGAGCGGCATGGCTTGGACAAGACATGTCGGCATGACTGAAGCCCTATCGGTTCAGAAAATGCATTTTCGCATGACCGAAACCATGGCGGCTCAGATGATGCCTGCCATTAGAAAAAGAAATACCGGTTGCGATGACTCATTTTCGAAAATGAGGCTGCATCCGGCGGAAAGGTTTAGGGGAGTATCTATGAAAACAGTGACTTTGGGGTCCACCGGGATCACGGTCCCGCAGAACGGCTTCGGCGCGCTGCCGATCCAGCGCATTGATAAGGAAGCCGCGGCCCATTTATTAAGGAAAGCTTATGACGGCGGCATGCGCTTCTTCGACACAGCCAACGCCTATTCCGACAGTGAGGAAAAGATGGGGTATGCGCTGGCTGACGTGCGTCAGGACATTTTCCTGGCCACCAAAACAGGCGCCACCACACCGGCGGGTATGCGGGAGCACATCGAGAATTCTCTCCGCATGCTGAAAACCGATTATGTGGATATTCTGCAGTTCCACTGCGCCCCGGTGTGCTACAAGCCCGATGACGGCACCGGCATGTATGAGTGCATGGAGGCGCTGAAGCAGGAGGGCAAGATCCGGCACATCGCCATCACCGCCCATAAGATCGACGTGGCCATCGAGGCCATCGAATCCGGGCTTTATGAGACACTGCAGTATCCCATCAGCTACCTGTCAACACCGAAGGAGCTGGCCCTCATCGACATGTGCGTGACCCACAATATGGGCTTCATCGGCATGAAGGGCCTGGCCGGGGGGCTTCTGACCCGCTCCGATGCGGCCATGGCCTTTGCGACACAGTTTGACAATTTCGTTCCCATCTGGGGAATCCAGCGGGAAGCCGAGCTGGACGAATGGCTCTCCTACATGGACAATACACCGGTTATGACCGATGAGATCAAGGCCTTCATCGAGGCGGACAAGGCCCAGCTTGGCGGCGATTTCTGCCGCAGCTGCGGTTACTGCATGCCCTGTCCGCAGGGGATTCAGATTTTCCAGTGCGCCCGCATGTCCCAGATGATCCGCCGGGCTCCCTCCGCTGCCTGGACCACCGCGTACTGGCAGAAGGAAATGGCCCGTATCGACGATTGTCTCCATTGCGGGAAATGTGCCGCCAAATGTCCCTATGAACTTAACACACCGGAGCTTCTCCGCAAGAACCTGGAGGATTACCGGAACATTCTTGAAGGGAAAACAAAAGTATGAGAATCCGATTGCCATTTCCGAAAATGGCCCTGTGGAAGCGGATCCTCATCCTGATCCTGATCATTGTGGGAATCCTGGCTCTGATCGGCGGGATCACAGCCTACGGGGCATACAAGCATTATTACAATCTGACCAATTATGTGTCGGATGAGGACATGAAGGCCGCTTCTGAAAAAAGCGATAAAGCTGATACGGAAAAGGCCCTTGAGGAGGCGCTGGATGAAGAGACACTGACCGCAGAGGAAGCGGCCTATCTGGAATCCCAGGCCTCTGCCATCCAGGATAATCCGGTACTGCCCAACGATGCCGATGTCTACAACGTGCTGCTCATCGGTGTGGATCGCCGGGACACCAGCTGGGAGGGCAATTCCGATGCCATGATCCTGTGCTCTGTCAATAAGAAGACACAGAAGGTGCATCTGATGTCCTTCATGCGGGATCTTTACGCCAGCATCCCGCCCTACGGCACCAACAAGCTGAATTCTTCCTGCGCCATCGGCGGGCCCACCAAAACGGTGGAGGTCATCGAGGAGAATTACAAGGTGGACATCGATAATTACGTCTGCGTTGACTTCACCTCTCTCACCGATGTGGTGGATGCCATCGGCGGCGTGGATATCACGATCGACGAAAAGGAGCGGGTGGCTCTCAACAAAATGATCGTGGCCCAGTGCTCCATGCGAGATGAACCCTCTGAAGGTCATCTCCTCAATACCACCGGCACGATCCACATGGATGGGTATCAGGCCCTGGCCTATGCCCGCTGCCGAAATGTGGGCAACTCCGACTGGCAGCGCACCGAGCGCCAGCGGACCGTCATCATGGCTATGGCCGATCAGGGCCGGGCTTTGAAGCTTTCTGAACTCAATGCCACAGCAGAGAAGGTGCTGCCCCTCATCACTCACAACATTCCGGAGGGCCGTCTTCTGTCCCTGCTGACGTCACTCCCCACCTTCTTAAGTTATGACATCCTCTCCACCCGGGTGCCCTATGACAACACCTACACCATCATGAATGAAATCCTGGTACCGGATATGACGGTCACCCAGGCCACCATCCAGGATGAGCTCTACGGCGAGGATAAGGTGCATCAGGAAGAGCTTGAAGAGATAGCAGCAGAAAAGGAAGCGGAAGAAGCCGCCAAAGAGGCGCAGGAACAGGCCGCTGCCGAAAAAGCCGCCGCGGAAGAAGCCGAAAAGGAAGCCGCCGAACGGAAAGCGGCTGCCGGTCTTCGAGATATGACACAGCCGCTGAAGACGTCTGATCATCCGCTGGTGGCATCGGACGCTGAGAACTGAGGCGCACCATCTTGTGCCCCTCACCCGAATTAATGATTTAAAAAACAGAAACCCCTGCACAGACCGGGCATGCTGACAGGCACCCGATGTGCAGGGGTTTTAATCTGCTTGGATTTAAGTAGCGCAAGTTCAATGGACAGGCAGGACCGACGGCCTGTTGAGCGCGCCGCAAAAACACCGGTCCGGTAATGTCGATTTCCTCTATCGCTCACGCGCGCTCAAGGTACTTCATGGCGGAGCCGGCCAGAACCTCAGCGGCATACTTCATGGCGCTGTCCTGAGCCTCATAATAGGGTGAATGCCAGGGGGCGTTGTCTCCCTCCGGCTTACCGGAACCGATCCAGAAGAAATAACCGGGGATGATGTGGGACAGCACAGCAAAATCCTCGCTGGCCATGACCGGGATCACATCCACCACATTATCAAGACCCACCACCTCAGTGGCCGCCGCCTTGGCCAGGACATGCAGTTCCTCCGGATTGTCGATACCCGGCAGCTTCTCCTGAATATCGATATTGTAATGGCAGCCGAATGCTTCCGCGGTGTGGCGGGTCAGCATTTCCAGATGCTCCAGGGCCATGGCCATGGTCTTGTCCCGAATCGCCCGGATAGACACACCCACCTCAGCGGTATCCACCACCAGATAATCCGGGGTGCCGCCATGGACATAGCCCACGGTGACCACCACGTTATCCATGGGGTCTGTGTTCCGACTCACGATGGTCTGCAGGGAGGTAATCAGGGTCGCCGCTGCCACCACCGGGTCAATGGTGAGGTGCGGCACAGAGCCGTGACCGCCCTTGCCTGTCAGGGTGATGAGAAGATTTGTCTTGGCGGCCATCAGAGACCCCCGATGACAAATGATCTTCCCCGCTGCCACCTCCGGTCGGTTGTGTTCCCCGAAAACAGCTGTGGGATGGATCACCTCCAGAAGCCCCTCTTCGATCATCTGAGGCATGCCGTCCGTGGTCTCCTCTGCCTTCTGGAAAATGAAGTCGACAGTGCCCCTCAAGGTGTCCCGATGCTCTGACAGGATCTGCACCGCCCCCAAAAGGGCCGCTGTGTGGAAATCGTGGCCGCAGGCATGCATCACCCCCGGCTCCTCGGACTTCCAGGGCAGATCATTTTTTTCGGTCTGACTGATGGCGTCAATATCGGCCCGCAGCGCCACTTCGCCGCCCGGCAAAGCGCCCTTGATCCGGGCCACAGCCCCTGTGTTCCCCCGGGGCAGCTCCAGAATCTCCACTCCCGGCACGGCGGCCAGGTACTCCTTGATTTTAGCGGTTGTCCGCACCTCCTTATGAGGCAGTTCCGGGTGACGATGAATATCGTGACGGAAGGCGATGATGCTCTCTTCCGCTTCCTTGCTCAATGTGAATGCCATAGCGATCACTCCTTTTTTCGAAAGATCATTTCCCCCTATTGTAGCACTTTCCTGTGGCTGTGCATCCACATTAAGGGCCACCGGGAGCATCATTTTCCACAAAAATGAGTAATCGTTTTCCACCATTTTGGCGGGATACCCTCTGTACACAGTATCCAAAAAGAGATATGATGATTGGGCAAAAATGTATGATAAAAGGAATGAACTATGACGAAAGACTTAACCGTGGGGAATCCCTCGAAGGTTCTCTGGCAATTCTGCATGCCGCTTCTGGGCAGCGTGCTTTTTCAGCAAATGTATAATCTGGCGGACAGCCTTATCGCGGGCAAGCTCATCGGCGAAAATGCCCTGGCTGCCGTGGGCAACAGTTATGAGATCACCCTGATCTTCCTGGCCTTCGCCTTTGGCTGCAACATGGGCAGTTCCGTTACCGTTTCCAAGTTTTTCGGAGCCGGCAAATTCCGATCCATGAAGACCGCCATCACCACCGCCTGCCTTTTCACCGGCGCGATCTGCGTGGTGCTCATGGCCGTCGGGCTTCTGGGCTCGGATGCCCTGCTGTCTGTCATCAACACACCGGCAGAGCTCTTCGCCGATTCCCGCCTGTACCTGGACATTTACGTCTGGGGACTGCCGTTTCTGTTCTTCTATAATATTGCCACGGGTATCTTCTCTGCCCTGGGCGATTCGAAAACACCGTTTTATTTCCTGGCGGTATCTTCCCTGGCCAACATCGCGGTGGATATCTGGTTCATCAAGAGCTTCCATATGGGCGTGGCCGGTGTGGCCTGGGCCACTTTCATCTGTCAGGGTCTGAGCTGTATCGCCGCTATGGTGGTGGTTTTCCGACGTCTCCGCCTCATCGAGCCGACTGTCAAAGCCCCGCTTTTTGACGGTGGTATTCTGAAGCAGATCATGAGCATCGCCATTCCCAGCACACTGCAGCAGAGCTTTATTTCCCTGGGCAACATCGTGATCCAGACACTGATCAACGGTTTCGGTGCACCGGTTGTGGCGGGCTATGCGGCTTCGGTCAAGCTCAACAATATGGTGATCACGTCATTTAATACCATCGGAAATGGGATTTCGAATTACACCGCCCAGAATATGGGAGCGGGTAAGCTGGAGCGGATTCCGGCCGGTATGAAGGCGGGTGTCAAGATGGTCTGGATGCTGACGGTTCCTGTTACACTGCTTTATGTGTTTGGCGGACGCGTTATCCTTAACCTGTTTATTGATCAGCCGACACCGCTGGCGATGAACACGGGGATCATTTTCCTGAGGATCCTTTCGCCGTTCTATATTATCTGTTCTGTGAAAATGATCGCGGACGGCATTCTTCGTGGTGCTGGGCTGATGAAGCAGTTCATGGCTGCGACATTTACGGATCTTCTGCTCCGAGTGGTGATGGCGATGATTTTCTCTGTCACTGTCCTGGGGGCCACCGGTATCTGGTGTGCCTGGCCGATCGGCTGGTGTACCGGCACGGTGATGAGTATTGTGTACTACCGAAAGGGGCCGTGGCGGAAGCACCTGAAGAAGGGTGAGGCGAAGCCTGCTGACACCTCCAGCGAATAATAAAATAATCAAACACTGACAAGAATCCCCGGTTATCACTGTGATAATCGGGGATTTCATTTCTTCGATATCATTTTGAGGGGTGTGCCTATCCCGCCTTGCGGGCACATGATGCTCGGCACGCGCGTCGTCCCCTTCAGCCCTGCGGTCTTCAGGCTCCTTTGGGATGGGATGCATGTCCCGCCTTGCGGGCACATGATGCTCGGCACGCGCGTCGTCCCCTTCAGCCCTGCGGTCTTCAGGCTCCTTTGGGATGGGATGCATGTCCCGCCTTGCGGGCACATGATGCTCGGCACGCGCGTCGTCCCCTTCAGCCCCTACGGGTCTTCAGGCTCCTTTGGCGAAGTGTGCCTGCGCAAACATGCGCCCGCTGGGCGGGAGTATCTTGGTCTTGCCAGTGATGGGCTGGATGTATTATCAGATGCCAATGCTTTGCCACACACTGGTGGTGCAAATCAGTCGCATTTAGTAGGGCACTTCAAATGCTTGCGCTTCGCTGCTGCCGCTCTTTCGCCACTCTACGGTGAGGGTACCCGATTCTTCTTTGGGGACTGAGATGGCTGTATTTGGTGAATAATCCTGAATGAGTCTTGGTTCTTTGGACTCACTTGGCGTAGCTGTTACCCGGTACTCCAGGCCTTCGGTTCTGTTGGCTATGATGAAGGCCGCTTTTTGGTCGGGCATGACTTCTTCATTGAAACCGGCGATGCCGTACACCGTCGGCTCTTCCGCCATCATTTTATCTTCAAAGGTGTTGAAGAACAGGGCCTCTTCAGATATCCGGCCGGTAAAGAACTGAGCGAATAGTGTTGTAAATGCGTCTGCACCTTTTGAATTTAAATGATCTTCGTCCAGAAAGAGGCTCCTGTCGTTGGTGTCGAAATAGGCCGGCTTGCAGAGATTGAAGTCATATAAGGGCACATCCATTTCTTCTGAAATGTCTTTCAGCCTGTCATGGTAGGCGGCATAGTTGCCTTTGCCCACAAGGGTGCCTTCCGGCTCCGGAGCCACGAAGAAAACCAGTTCTATCTTATGCTTCCGGCAATAGTCCACGATGTCTTGAATGGATTGATACCAATTATGAGCCTCATTCATCATATCGAGGGCCAGAATCGGCTCATAGGCTAATGTATTGAGGTAGGTATCTTCCGCGCATCCATCATTGGTAAAGAAGCCCTTTCCCACATAGTAATGGCCTTCGTCCATATCGGTTTTGGTGTAGTTTTTATATTCATCTGTCTGTTTGCTCTTATAGACATGGCGTAAGTAGCTTTCTTCAAAAAGCTTTTCCCAATTTCGGCGGGCTACGACGAAGGCCGTGTCATAATAGTCCGGCGAACTGGCCTTGAGCAGATAGGACAGTTTACGAAGAGAAGGCTTCATATAATCCGCCACTTTATATGTGGCCGTGTTCTGTGTTCTATCCTGAGGGTCAGGCTCTTCTGCTATCCCGTAATAGAGTTCCAGATATACAGTCTTTACATCATGGTGGGCACAGGCCTCCCGGATCATAGCATAGGACCCGTCCATCATCTGTCCGGAGGTGCCCAGATTGAAGGTATTGGCCTCCAGAAGGTCATCGGCAATGACCGGATTTAATGATCTGTAGACATGAGATGAGCCCACAAAGATGGTATCGATGTTGTCATCCATTTGATAAAACTGATGAAAGAGCAAACGGGAATACGAATTGGCATCATCATGCAAGGCATAGCGTAAGGTCTTGCCGGCCCCGATCAAGACAGCTACCGCCAAAAGGATAGCCACCACTCTTTTGATATTCTTTTTCATTTCCACACCTAGAATTGGAAGTAAATAAATGTTGTCGGATCATAGGCATAACCATAGATGCCAAAGAGTATGACACTCCCGACAAGGCCAACACCACAAAAAATCCTGAACCAAAGTTCCTGTTTTCGGAACCATGAGAACAGGCTCATCTTGTTCTCATGCATGATATCCACCACAAGTAACAGGAGGATACTGCCACCAAGCACCAGAAAATTCGACCGGCTCATACCAATATAGGCAATCCCGCAGGTAACCGGCACGGTCAGCATTTGTCGAATGATTCCGATAGCCTGAGACAAGCCGGCCGCCACAAAGAAGATCCAGGCAAAATCAACCAGAAAAAATGTCACCACCCTCTGTCTGAGAGCCACGGAAAATCCCTGTCTTTCCCTGATACCCAGACGCTGTTTCACGCGCCCCAAAAGGTCTCCGCCAATCTGATAAACCGCATGCAATAACCCCCAAACGACATAATGCCAGCCGGCGCCATGCCAAAGGCCGCTGACACCAAAAACGAAAGCAATATTGGCATATTTTCGGATGGTACCTTTCCTATTTCCACCTAAAGGGATATACAGGTAATCGGTAAACCAGGATGTCAGAGACATATGCCAGCGTCTCCAGAAGTCTTTAATGTTACGAGCCAGATAGGGTTGTTTAAAGTTCTGAGACAACTCAAAGCCCATGACCTTCGCCGCCCCTCTGGCTATATTGGTATAACCGGCAAAGTCACAATAAATCTGAACAGCAAACAGAATAACCGCAAAGCTGATTTCCAGGAAGCCATACTTATCATAGTGATTGATCACAGGGTCAACGATGAGTGCCGCTCTGTCGGCAATGACTATCTTTTGAAACAACCCCCACATCATCAGGAGCAGACCATCCCGCACTCTATCGTGTTGCCACACAGAGATGGTATGGATATTTTGCAGCTGTGTCAGGAGGTTCTTTGACCGCTCAATGGGTCCCGCCACCAACTGCGGGAAGAAAGACACAAACAAAGCATAACGAAGGGGATTCCGTTCGGCTTCTGTCTGACCTCTGTACACATCGATGGTGTACCCCAACGCCTGGAAGGTATAAAAGGATATACCGACCGGCAGCAACAGATCAAACCGGCCTTCCGCAAACTGTATCCCGACCTTACCAAGAATGACGCCGAGGGAATTGAAGAAAAAATCGGCATACTTGAAGAGAAACAGAATGCCCAGATTGATGACAAGACTCCCAGCCACACAAAGCCGGCATAGTGATGCTTTTTCCGCCGTCCGATATCGGCTGATCAGGAGGCCACTAAGATAAGTGACAATGGTGGAAGCCGCAATCAGGAGGGCATACTTCGGATTCCAGCTCATGTAAAAATAGTAGCTGGCAAGCAGCAACCAGATATAACGGCACTTTGCCGGTATGAGGAAATAGATGAAAACAACTATTGGAAAAAAGCACAGGAATGCGAATGAATTAAAAACCATACGATGACTCCGGTTCATGATATTGATGAATGATCATCCGAAACCATTGTTATATATAATCTATTTTTTGTAATGAATCCTTTCATGCAAGCATGAGGATTCACTTGGCTCATCGCGGCAGGAGGAATTGCACCTCCTGCCTATATCCCTTCGGTAACACCTCGATTCCGCTTTGCTGCATCTCGGTGATTACCGTTCGCCAAATGAATCCTTTCATGCAAGCATGAGGATTCACTTGGCTCATCGCGGCAGGAGGAATTGCACCTCCTGCCTATA
The DNA here is from genome assembly GCA_030526195.1 of Lachnospiraceae bacterium. Classification (GTDB taxonomy): domain Bacteria; phylum Bacillota; class Clostridia; order Lachnospirales; family Lachnospiraceae; genus Chordicoccus. Next base: position 33,299 of record JAUNDG010000005.1, on the reverse strand, counting down.
TCCCTTCGGTAACACCTCGATTCCGCTTTGCTGCATCTCGGTGATTACCGTTCGCCAAATGAATCCTTTCATGCAAGCATGAGGATTCACTTGGCTCATCGCGGCAGGAGGAATTGCACCTCCTGCCTATATCCCTTCGGTAACACCTCGATTCCGCTTTGCTGCATCTCGGTGATTACCGTTCGCCAAATGAATCCTTTCATGCAAGCATGAGGATTCACTTGGCTCATCGGGATAACAAAAAACCCCCGAGGTTTCCCTCGGGGGTTTCGTTATGTTTTGCGTTATGCTTAAACGTTAAAATTATTCGATAACGGAAGCAACACGACCTGAACCTACAGTACGGCCACCTTCGCGGATAGCGAATGTAAGACCCTGTTCCATAGCGATCGGGTGAATCAGTTCGATTGTCATTTCAACGTTGTCGCCCGGCATACACATTTCTGTGCCTTCCGGCAGAGTGATGATACCTGTAACGTCTGTTGTTCTGAAGTAGAACTGCGGACGATAGTTGTTGAAGAACGGTGTATGACGACCACCTTCATCCTTTGTCAGAACGTAAACCTGAGCTGTGAATTTCTTGTGGCAGGTAACTGTACCCGGTTTAGCGATAACCTGGCCTCTTTCGATACCTGTACGTTCAATACCACGAAGAAGAACACCAACGTTGTCGCCGGCTTCAGCCTGATCCATCAGCTTGTGGAACATTTCGATACCTGTAGCAACAGATGTCTTCTTTTCTTCGCTGATACCAAGGATTTCAACCGGATCGTTCAGTTTCAGAGTACCTCTTTCAACACGGCCTGTAGCAACAGTACCACGACCAGAGATTGTGAAGACGTCTTCAACCGGCATCAGGAACGGCTTATCTGTATCACGAACCGGGCTCGGGATCCAAGTATCAACAGCATCCATCAGTTCCATGATCTTGTCGCCCCAAGCTTCGTCGCCTTCCAGAGCCTTCAGAGCAGAACCCTGGATGATCGGTGTGTCATCGCCCGGGAATTCATACTCGTTCAGGAGTTCACGGATTTCCATGTCAACGAGTTCAAGAAGTTCTTCGTCGTCGACCATGTCGCACTTGTTCATGAAAACAACGATTGACGGAACACCTACCTGACGAGCCAGAAGGATGTGTTCCTTTGTCTGAGCCATAACACCATCAGTAGCGGCGCAAACCAGGATAGCACCGTCCATCTGAGCGGCACCAGTGATCATGTTCTTAACGTAGTCAGCGTGGCCCGGGCAGTCAACGTGAGCATAGTGACGGGCAGCTGTTTCGTATTCAACGTGAGCTGTGTTGATAGTGATACCACGTTCTCTTTCTTCCGGAGCCTTATCAATGTTGGCGAAGTCAACAATCTGGTTAACTTCTGACGGAATTCTCTTAGCCAGAACTTCTGTGATAGCAGCTGTCAGAGTTGTTTTACCATGGTCAACGTGGCCGATGGTACCGATATTGCAATGCGGTTTGTTTCTTTCGAATTTCTGCTTTGCCATTTTTTTAAATCCTCCTAAAATTGACCCTTTGCGGGTGTAGAGAAAATTTAGTTATTAAGTGAACACTATGTTAGATTTTAATGCATACAACGCGTGTTTGCAAGCATTTTATCTGATGCTTAGTCCTTCTTGCCAAGGATCTTATCCATCATATTCTTCGGTACTTTGTCATATTTCTCGAAGAACATTGAATAGTTACCACGGCCCTGAGTTCTGGAACGCAGGTCTGTTGCGTAACCGAACATTTCAGCCAGCGGAACGTATGCCTTGATCTGTTTGCCGTTACCGACATCTTCCATACCAAGAACAGTACCGCGACGAGAGCTGACATCACCGATAACATCGCCCATGTAGTCGGCCGGTGTTGTGATCTCAACCTTCATGATCGGTTCGAGCAGAGCCGGTTCACCCTTAGCCATAGCTTCCTTGAACGCCATAGAACCGGCGATGTGGAAGGCCATTTCTGAGGAGTCGACCGGGTGGAAGGAACCTTCGTAAACTTCAGCGACAACACCGATAACCGGATAGCCGCCAAGAATACCGGCATGCATAGCTTCCTGAATACCGTCGTCAACAGCCGGGATGTATTCCTTCGGAATAGAGCCGCCGACAACAGAGTTCTTGAACTCGTAAAGTTCTTCGCCATTGAAGTCCATCGGTGAGAAGCGGACTTTACAATGACCGTACTGACCTTTACCACCGGACTGACGAGCATACTTGCTGTCGATGTCTGACGGAACTGTCAGAGTTTCGCGATAAGCAACCTGCGGAGCACCAACGTTAGCTTCAACGTGGAACTCTCTCAGAAGACGGTCAACGATGATTTCCAGATGGAGCTCACCCATACCGGCGATGATTGTCTGACCTGTTTCATGATCAGTATGCTGACGGAATGTCGGGTCTTCTTCAGCCAGTTTGGCAAGAGCTTCACCCAGCTTATCCTGACCGGCCTTTGTCTTCGGCTCGATAGCCAGCTCGATAACCGGTTCCGGGAATTCCATAGATTCAAGAATAACCGGTGCCTGTTCTGCGCAGAGTGTATCACCTGTTGTTGTGATCTTCAGACCGATAGCAGCAGCGATGTCGCCTGAGTAAACCTTATCAAGGTCCATACGCTTGTTAGCATGCATCTGAAGGATACGGGCCACACGTTCCTTCTTGCCCTTTGTGGCATTGAGAACGTAGGAACCGGAATTCAGTGTACCGGAGTACACACGGAAGTAAGCCAGCTTACCGACGAACGGGTCAGTCATGATCTTGAAAGCCAGAGCTGAGAACGGCTCTTCGTCAGATGACGGTCTTGTTGTCGGGTTGCCGTCAGCGTCAACACCTTCGATGTCCGGGATATCAACCGGGCTCGGCATATATTCGATAACAGCATCAAGCATCTTCTGAACACCCTTGTTACGGTAAGCAGTACCGCAGCATACCGGGATGGCACGGCCATCGCAGCAGCCTGCACGAAGGGCTTTCTTCATATCTTCTACAGACGGTTCTTCACCTTCCAGATAAGCCATCATCAGCTCTTCGTCCAGATCGCAGATCTGTTCGACCAGAGTGGTGTGCCATTCTTCGGCCAGATCGGCCATATCTTCCGGAATCGGTTCGATGACAACATCGCTGCCGTCCTTACCGTTGTAGTAGTAAGCCTGCATTTCCATAAGATCGATCAGACCCTTGAAGGTATCTTCAGCACCGATCGGAATCTGCAGACAGACCGGATTCTTACCAAGTCTTGTTTTGATTTCTTCTACGCAGTTGTAGAAGTCAGCACCGATGACGTCCATCTTGTTGATGAAAGCCATACGCGGTACGTTGTATTTGTCGGCCTGACGCCAAACATTTTCAGACTGGGGTTCAACGCCGCCCTTGGCATCGAATACACCAACGGCGCCATCAAGAACTCGAAGGGAACGTTCAACCTCAACTGTGAAATCGACATGTCCCGGAGTATCAATGATATTGATACGATGCTCTAAAGCACCCGGTTTTGTTTTTCCTTCCTCTTCCAGAGTCCAATGACATGTAGTCGCAGCTGATGTGATAGTGATACCACGTTCCTGCTCCTGAGCCATCCAGTCCATGGTGGCAGTACCTTCATGGGTATCGCCGATTTTGTAATTCACACCTGTGTAGTACAGAATACGTTCCGTCAGTGTTGTCTTACCGGCATCGATGTGAGCCATAATACCGATGTTACGCGTTCTCTCCAGGGGATATTCTCTTCCTGCCATGGATACTCCTTTCGATTAGAATCTGTAGTGAGCGAATGCCTTATTGGCATCAGCCATTCTGTGCATTTCTTCTTTTCTCTTAACAGCAGCGCCTGTGTTGTTCATGGCGTCAAGAAGTTCGCCTGCAAGACGTTCTTCCATTGTCTTTTCAGATCTGTTACGTGAGAAATTTGTTAACCAGCGAAGAGCCAGAGCCTGACGTCTGTCCGGACGGACTTCGATCGGAACCTGATATGTGGCACCGCCGACACGTCTTGCCTTAACTTCGACAACCGGCATGATGTTGTTTAAAGCTTCCTGGAATACTTCCAGAGCCGGCTTACCGGCTTTTTCCTCGACTCTGCCGAATGCGCCGTAAACGATCTTCTGGGCAACGCCCTTCTTGCCATCAAGCATGATCTGGTTGATCAGCTTTGTGACAACCTTATCGTTGTAAAGCGGATCCGCGAGGACTTCTCTCTTCTGTGCATGTCCTTTACGTGGCACGTTACTTCCCTCCTAAATCATTAAGATTTATTCTCAGGTACTCACATTGGAATCATGTGTTCGCACGGACGTAATCGCTATTGTCCACAGCCGAACGGACGAATAGGAAACCGTACTTCAAAATTCCTGTGATTCAGTTTACAGTGAAATTCTAATGTTTGAAAAAATTATTTCTTCGGTCTCTTAGCGCCGTATTTAGAACGGGCCTGACGACGATTGGCAACACCGGCTGTATCCAGAGTACCACGGATGATGTGGTATCTTGTACCCGGAAGGTCCTTAACACGACCACCACGGATCATAACAACGCTGTGCTCCTGAAGATTGTGACCTTCGCCCGGGATGTAGCTTGTGACTTCGATCCCGTTTGAAAGACGAACTCTGGCGATCTTACGAAGAGCTGAGTTCGGCTTCTTCGGTGTAGCAGTCTTAACGGCAGTGCAGACGCCTCTCTTCTGCGGGCTTGATGCATCGACAGATTTCTTCTTTAAAGAATTGTATGTCTTCTGCAGAGCCGGAGCAGTGGATTTCTTTGCAGCGCTGTGTCTGCCCTGTTTAACTAACTGATTAAATGTAGGCATTCCTTACGTTTTCCTCCTTTGCTTCGTCCGCTTCTATGCGGCAGTTCGGCTGTATTGGTTGATTTATATTTACACGCAATAAAAGAACAGCGTCTTTTACGCATGCTTGATTATTATATAGCCCTTCCTTAAGTGCCGTCAAGAAAAAACCTCCGCATTTTACAAAAATGCGGAGGAAATTTTACCTATATTGCTATAATTTCAGGAATTCGCCTCTTTGATAGCCCGGATCATGGCATCAACGGATTCCAGACGGGCATTGGTGGGCACATCGCAGCCCGGTGCCGGCACAAATCCCGGGCAATCCGCCATGGCTTCGATGAGGGCTTTGGTCTCCTCGTAGACCTTGTTGTCGTCCTCTTCTGTCAGAAGCATGGGATCCAGATTACCGATGAGCAGAGCACCTTCCGGCAGCTTCTCTGCCGCCAGCTTGAAGTCCACCGCATTACCGAAGGAATACATCCGGCAGCCTGTGTCGAAAATGCTGTCCAGCATGCGGGCAATATTGCCGCAGTTATGCATCATCACAGCAAACTGATCATCCTGGACCGCCTCGACTATCTTCTTAATATAAGCAGATGAGAATTCAGCACATTTCTTCGGCGGAATGATACCGCCACAGGCCTCATCCAGTAAAATGCCGTCCGCCCCGGCTGCCTTGTAAGCCAGCGCTCTGTTGATGACAAACTCTGTGCATTTTTCAATGACCACATGCATCATGGGCCCCTTCTTCATAACACCAAGCATGGCATCGGACAGCTTCATCACACTGGTGGCCAGTGTAAAGGGACCCAGCAGGTTGCCGAACACCGGTTTTTCCGGCATCAGCTTCTTTGCTTCCTTAACAGCCTCATAATGCAGCACCTGACGCTCTGTCATGGCTGAGGGCATGGTCATAGCCTCCGCATCCGCCTCATCCTTGATGACAAAGCTGACGCAATGAGGCGCCCGGTCCTCATCATAATCAACAGCCACACCAAAAGCCTCCGGATCCACCGTCACGTCAAGAGCGGTAGAAACGATGGCCATTTCCGGGAAACGATCCGCTGCGGCTTTCATAACCGCTGCCATAGCCTGAGCCCCGCCGGCTTTCACCGTATCAACAGCCTTCACACCAACCAGCGATGTGCAGGGATAATACATGATCGGGGCAAAGATACGATTCTTGTCGGCGATCACCGCCTCCGTCCACTGTGTCATATTCATAAGAAGCACTCCTTTTCCTGTTTCATATTATTCATGATCATCCGGCCAATGCCCCATTTCCTTATGAAAATGAACCGGCATCAGCCTCATCATTTTCGGTACAGCACCATCATTTCCTGCAAAAATGGTGCTGCATCCGATGAACCATTTTCGAAAAACCCGTCTTGATTTCGAGAAAATGATCTTGCTTAAGTTCACTCGCTGAGCATATCGATGACTTCCGTCAGGTCCTGCTGATATTTCTGCAGGGTGGTGAGCCACCGGCCCCGGCAGGAGGCCCCCTCCTCTGTCAGAGAATACACCTTGCGGCCCAGACCCACATTATGCTCATGCACGATTTCCGAGGTCACCAGGCCCTTCTTCTCCATCTCACGAAGGACACGATAAACGCCGGAGTTGTCCGGCGGGTTCTCTCCCCACATCCGGGTAGCGGAAATCTTCTGCAGCAGATCATACCCGTGGCAGGGGCCCTTTGCCAGGAGCGAGAGAAGCAGCGGCTGAACAAAACGGACCAGGGTCCCGCCTTCACAGGCGCACTGGCGGCCGCCGTTCATCACCTTATTTTCTTCCTGAAGCTGTTTCTGTTCGTCCATAATGTCTCCTTAATGCCACTTGATAAATTTTTTCTGGATCATGCCCACCAGCATGTTAAGCAAGGTGACCACGATACCGATCACCAGAATGCCGGCCACTGCATGGGTGTAGTTGGCATAGGTGATACTGTTCATAATAAAATACCCCATCCCGTGGGAAGCCCCCATAAGCTCTGCGAAGTTGAGCATAAGCACGGACGTTGTCAGCGTCACACGCAGCCCCATCAGCGTGCCCGGTAACAGGTACGGGAGCAGCACCTTAAAGAGCATGGCGCTCTGGGACAGTCCCAACATACGGGCTGAGTCCAGGATCTGCGGCTCCACAGAGGACACACGGTTGATGGTGGCGATAAACTGCGGCCAGAACACACCAATGAGCACCACCAGGGCGGAGGCGCTTCTGAAGGTGGGCATAATGGCCACCAGGTAAGGGGACAGGACCACAGCCGGGATCGGCGCCATCACATGGGCAATGGGCGCTGCAAAGGCTTTCAGTCGTTTATTCCACCCACAGAATAACCCCAAAAAGACCGCCAATGCAAGCCCCAACATGGTGCCGAAAATGAGCAGCTGCATGGAGTAGCCGATGTTGATGAGCATATCCTTCCAACGCAGCCGGAAGGTGTCAAAAACATTTTCGGGAGCCGGCACGAGGACCGGATGGGCCATCCGCAGCACGTTGACCACCACTTCCCAGATGAGCAACAAAACCCACACCAGCATGATGATGTCAAATGCCCCTGTGCCGATCTCACCTTTGCGCTTCTGCTTGAAAATGGATAATAAAAAGAGCCCTTCGATCACCGCGATAGCCGTCAGGAAGGAATACCGGCCTTCCGGTGTTTTTGCCTGAGGGGCCAGGCACACCACGACCACCAGCACCGCCAGGAGCACATGGGCCAGGATCATTCTGAATATCGTCTTCTTCATTCCCGTCCTCCTCCACAGCAGCAGCCGGCGCTATTCCGGTCATCATGGGTTTCTGATTGACAACCGCAGCCGACCGTATCCTCGATGTCGTGGGCAGTTGTTCCGCAACCGCAACCGGTCGCCGTATCAGCACTTGATTCGACCTTGCGTCCCGACATGCGATCGATAAGATCACAGCGAATATTACGCAGTTTTGCCCGGCTTTCCCCGGTCACATGAGCCCGCGGCCGTTCCACGGTGATCCGGATATCATCCGCAATGCGGCCCGGTTCCATATAGATGACCCGGTCCGCCAGACGCACCGCTTCTTCCATATCATGGGTGACGAAAATGACCGTCTTCCGCTGCCGGCCATCAGCATTCCACAGTTCCTCCAGCAGGTCCTGCAGTTCCGCCCGAATACCGGCGTCCAACGCCCCGAAGGGCTCATCCATCAGCAGGATGTCTGTGTCCATGGCCAGCGCCCGGGCAATGGCCACACGCTGCCGCATACCGCCCGACATAGCCCCGGGCAGCTTATCCGCCTGAGCTTCCATGCCGACACGGCGCAGAATAGCCGTCGTCTTCTCATTGATTGCCTGCTTAGACAGGTGCTTGTGGGTCTGGCGGATACCAAAGGCCACATTTTTCCGGCCGCTCATCCATGGGAACAGGGTATATTCCTGAAACACCACCGCGGCCTCGGTACACGGTCCCGCCACCGGCACACCATTGACCGCTATATCACCTGAAGCCGGTGTCAGAAGTCCGGCCATAAGCTTTAATAGTGTTGTCTTACCGCAGCCCGAAGGCCCGGCAAGACAGACGAACTCACCATTTTCGATGGTCAGATTCACATGCGACAAGGCGTGTGATGACTCATTTCCATAAGAAAATGTCACGTCCTTTAATTCGATTTTTGCCATAGTTTTCTCCGTCGATCCGGTTTTCTCCCATTATACCACGCGCCGGACCATCTCTCATGCCTCATGTATGGATTGGCCATCCCCCCTTTAAGACTCTGCATCTTTGAAGCGGGGAATGCTTGCTGCGGTTCAATGCGTGTTTTGTACAATGAAAGCAAACCGATCGCTGATATCAACAACCCCCGCCCCTGTCTGACGACAGAAGGACGGGGGATCGTCTTTCACATTTTAACGTTCATTGACGTCGATTCTTATTTAATCAGTTATGAGCATCAAAGTAAGCGCGCATATCAACCCAAAGAGCTGTATCCGGTTCTCTTTCTTCCATGATGGCCAGAGCGGCATCGTAGAAGTCTGTCACAACATAATCATTCCAGTCAATATCAGCGTTCACTTCTACAAGACCCAGGTTAACCATAGCTTCATAGAAAGCCACGCAAGCCTTCTTGTCCGGATCCGGAGACACACGCATAACCGGTGTGTAGGTGTCTGTGCCGTAAATCTGGCCTCTCAGGAATTCTCTGTCTTCACCGGAATAAGCTTCCAGAATGTCCAGAGTTTCTTCTTCGTAAAGCAGGTAATATTCGTAACCTCTTAAGACAGCCACTTCAAATGCGGTCAGGGCTTCCGGCTGATTCTCAACCGTGCCGGAGTAAGCGGTCTGACGGCAGCAGGGATAAACTTCAACAAAGTCACGAACAGCGTTGATCACTTCAACACCCAGATCGGCGGCATAATAACCAAGGCTCTGGTTGGTGATACACAGGTCATATTCACCCTTCACAACACCGTTAACGGCTGTGTTGCCGTCTTCTACATAAATAAAGGTCACGTCAGCATCTTCGCCGTCAGCACCGATGGTCAGACCATTTTCGATCAGGTAGTTTTTCAGAACCATCTGACCTGTTTCCGGCATCTGGCAGGCAATGCGCAGGCCCTTGAAGCTTTCCGGACCGTCAAGCTTGATGTCTGTACCAATAGGCGCCATGATTTCGGAGCCTTCACCGACAGTACCGCCGATGATGCGCAATGTATCAGTTCCCTGGCTGATGAAGGTAGCCGGAGCGGTGCTGGAGAAGAAATAAGCATCCAGATCACCGGTAGACACGGCGATGAAAGCATCGTTCATACTGGAAACCTTTTCGAATTCAACGTTAACGCCTTCCTCTTCGAAATAGCCGAGAGCATCAGCCACCAGAACGCCAACCGGTTTGATGGATGTGCCCAGAAGGCCAACCTTCAGGTCCATATCGACATCAGCAGCCGGAGCTTCTTCTACAGCATTCTCTTCTTCGGCGGCTTCTTCTGCCGGAGCTTCTTCAGCAGCTTCTTCCTGAGCCGGTGCTTCTTCTTTAGCCGGAGCCGTCTGGCCGCAGCCCATGCTCATGACCATGGCGGCACCCAGGATACCGGCCACAACAGCCTGTTTCATTTTCAGTTTTCTCATACGGAATCTCCCTTCCTTTATTATGTCCGCACTTTCCTGTCGAAAATGCACAACACGACGAGTTAAAAATACCTGTCAGCCGATAACAAAACCTGCAGGTTATCGGCTCACCTCTATTTTCCACACGCAGTTTTATGAATCAGATGTTCTTGTCCGCCTGTGATGCATCTCCGTTCTCTGACAGACTCACATACTGGAATAGGTCCACTTATTAATCAAATAAGAAGGAGCAAGAGCTGCTCCCGTCTTATATCTTATCACGATTACCAGTCTTTGACCATCACTATTTCACTGTCAAAGAATGTGCGCCAGGCCTCTTCGATGGCCTCCTGTGTCAGGCGATCCTCCCGGCCGATGAGTACCAGCTTCAGCTTCGCATGCGGCGCCTCGTCTTTGGCCATATCCTCAAACACGATCTCTGTGGACACCGCCTCCACATGGCACAGGCCATCCCCCACCGGGGCAAAACCCTTCATGCGGATAGTCAGCGGGGCGATTTTCCGGCAGAACTTATGCACCGGCACCGCGGTGTCACGCACCGGCATGTCCACGATATAAGTCACCGGTCGATTCCAGGGTGTGTTGAGAGATTCCGCATGGGGATCTTCCTTCAGCAGTTTTTCCTCCAGCACATCCAGCGTGACCTTCCCGTAACTGGTAGGATAGACACAGGCCTCCGGATTGATCTCAAGAATCATATCAGTCAAAGCCTTCTGCTCTTCCTCCGATACCTGATCGCACTTATTGAGCAGGATGAACCGGCTCTTCTGGATCTGGCTTTCCACCACCGGGAAAATATCCAGATAATCCTCAAAATTCACCGCATCCGCCACGCAGATACCGCCACGATAATTGTAGCGCCGTGTCACTTCTGGCTTCTTCAGCATCATTTTTTCAACCTGAAGAAAATAGGTTTCCATGTTGTCCGGATCAGCCAGACCGGAAGCCTCTACAAAGAGATAATCCACCGGCTGTGACAAAAAAGCCGCCAGTGTTCTAGTGAATCCGCCCTTCAGGCAGGCACAGAAAATGGAGCCGTTGTTGATCTCCTGAATCGTCAGTTCACCCTTCTGAATGACCGTCCCATCAATACCGATACTGCCGAATTCATTGACGATCACGCCAACGCGGCTGTTGGGTAAATGGGTCAGCATATTCTGAAGGAAGCTGGTCTTCCCGGAGCCGAGGAACCCGGACACCAGGTACATCTCAATATTGTTATGGTTGTCGGTGCTTATGACATTCACCTCTTTCTGTCGTTTATATGTCGGTCTCGATATATCCCAGCACATCGCCGGCCTTGAATTCATCGTCATCCTCGACCTGACAATCCACCAGACGGCCGGATGCAGGTGAGCGGAATTCCAATGCCTTCTTTTCCACTTCACCCTCGCAGATCACCTGACCCTCGGTCACGTAATCCCCTTCCGCGCAGGTCCACATCATAAGGCAGGTCTTATATTCCAGCTCCATCACCTTATTCTGGCAGGGGCAGGGATGCTCCGGATCTTTCTTGGGCATCGCTTCATTCGGCACAATGATGGGTACTCTCATAGTTTTGACTCCTCTTTAGGATTCCTTCGGATAGAACGGGCAGGCCGTCTTCTTGCATTCCCGGTTACGTTCATAGAAGGTACAGGTCACACTTTCAGGCAGTGTCATGGTTGTCCCAAGTTTTTCATTAGCATAGGGCACAATCTCAGTCAACACGCCAAAAACAGAGCGTTTGCAGCAACGAGGGCCACCAAGTTCCGCCAGTTTGCCTAAGGTTTTGGCTGTGGCTTCATTACACCAGCTCCAGGTTGTGGTGGACATAGGGCTTGAATCGGTCATGATACTCATGAAAATGCCGGTGCCCACAGAGGCTCCGCAGGCTCCGTAGAAACCACAGAAGCCGCCGAGAATATTCTTTGAACGGTCCACCGCTACAGCAAGCCGTTTTTCCAGTTTCTCAAAGTCATCACCGCGAGACACAGCTGCTGCCGTTAACAGAGCCGCCGGTACGATCAGATGATGGAAGGGGAAATGCATCGGCACATCCTCACGGTTCATCAGTTCAAAAGCAATTGCCACCGGATCGGTTGTGGGTCTTTCTTTAAAAATGGCCAGGCAATTATCCCGAATATCATCAAAGGTCGCCATATCTTTTTCTGTTAAACCCGCCATTTGTATCCCTCCTTATTATCGGACAATGTCCACTATTTGGCTAAATATGATGACGCCACCGGGGCGCCATCACATGATGCCTGTTACAGGCGTTATGCCATTACTCTTTTTCTGCAATATCCGGGAATGTCAGGCATTCAAGGAAGAGTTCATTATAGCCTTCCATGGTACCAAGTTCAACGTAGTCCACGTTTTTGCTCAATTCTTCATAGAGGTCGGCCAGACTCTTATCCAGGAACACACTGATGGCACCGGACAGTGAGGAATTGCCGATATAACGCACCTTATCCAGTGTTTCCACCGGCAGGATGCCCACATCTGTCAATGTTTCAGCCTTCAGATGAGACCCAAACTGACCGGCAATGATAACCTCATCAAGATCGTCAAAGGTCAGACCGCTTCTCTGAATCAGCGATTCAAAGCCGGACAGGATCGCACCCTTGGCCAGCTGAATCTGACGGATATCACCCTGTGAGAAACTGATGTCTTCTTTGCCGCGATAGATGTAATATCCGCGTTCCCGTTTGCCCTCTTCTTCAATCTCGAAGTAGCTTTCCGGAATGCGGGATTTCTTTGAAATCTTACCGGCTCTGTTAACAGCACCGCTGCGCAGCAGAGCAGACAATGTTTCCAGAACACCGCTGCCACAGATCCCCTTAGGTTCGGCATCACCGATCACGCCAACTTCAAGATGATCGCCCTTGAAAGCAACTCTCTCGATAGCCCCTTCGGCGGCACGCATACCACAGGAAATGTTCATACCCTCCAAAGCCGGACCTGCGGCGCAGGAGCAGGCATACAGGGCGCCGGCACGTGAAAGCACGATTTCGCCGTTGGTGCCGATATCGATGAACATGATGTTCTTATCTGTCTTATAGATTTCGCTCATGTAGATGCCGGCTGTGATGTCCGCGCCGATATAGGCGGAGACGGACGGCAGGCAGTAGAGCTGAGCTTCCGGATTCTGCGGGCAGAGACCGATATCGGAAGCCATTTTAAACTGACCGGCTGTGAAAACCGGTTTGAAGGGTGCTCTGGCCAGGGAACTGGGATCCACGTTCAGCAGAAGGTGAAGCATGGTGCAGTTCGCGGCAATGACATAGCCCTTCAGGTCACGGACATCAACGCCGGTCTTGGCCAGCATCTCATCCGTCATGGTATTTAAACATTCCACGATCAGCTTCTGGCACTTTTCAGTCCCGGTGCTGTCGGAAATGGTGTAAGCGATACGGGAAAGAACATCACCGCCGATAACCGTCTGGGGATTCACGGAGGATGTTCGGGCAATTGTCTCACCGTTTGTCAGATCAAGAAGTACAGCGGCCACAGTGGTGGTGCCGATGTCAACGGCAATCCCGTAGCCCTTCTCGCCCTTCACGGAGAAAAGCGGATCCTTAACGGTTTTGTGGTAGTCGGCATCAGCCAGGACAACGGCTTTCTCTTCCTTATCCGGGAAGTCGATCACAACCTTGTCGCAGCCTTCAGCCACGTAAGCACAGCAAGCCAGACGGACACCGCCGGCTTCTTCTTCAGCCGTCAGTTTCTTTTTCTCACTGGCGGTTAAAGGAATCAGGTCACCTGAACGTAAAATCACCTTGCATTTGCCGCAGGTGCCGCGGCCGTTGCAGGGTGATTCGAAACGGATGCCATCCGCTTTACGGATGGCATCCAACAGGCTTTCATTTGAATTGATCTCGACCGTCACACCGGCCGATGCGATTTCAAGAAGGCTCATGTTTTTTCTCTCGAATCAATTAATGATTATTTTTCGTATTTCTTCAGAACTTCATCAATGTAAGCGAAGAATTCTTCGTGGTCCGGAATGATGGAGACATATTTCGGCACACCATCGATTACCAGAGTCGGCAGATTTGTCAGACCCAACTTCTTGTCACGGGCGATGTTAACCTTGTCGTTGTATTTGTATTCCACAACATCGATACGGTCGCCATATTTTTCCTTGGCGTCCATAACCATAGCCCACATATAACCGCAGGCAGCGCACTGAGCGGAGTCAAGTGTGCAGGCCTCAAGCAGCGGTCTGTCCAGATTGTCGTAATCCGGCAGTTCGACATCAACATCATCGTCAACGGCTTCATAGTTCTTAACCAGTTCACGAGTGCCATCAAGATCCTTAGCAGCCTTGGAAACAGCGATACCATTTTCTACCGGTACGTTATACGGCATATCGCAGCCCGGAGCAATAACCAGGTTCTTGTTCGGAATGTCAAGGCTGTCAACCATATCAACAACAAACTTCATGTTGTCCATCTGGTTACCGAACAGCATTGTGGTTGTCAGCGGGATGTTGCCGCCGATAACAACATTGTACTGGTCTGTGATAGCTTTAGCTCTGGCCATCGGGATGTTCTCGTCGATGGAGATGGCATCCGGTTTTGTCTGGCACATAACTTCAAGGTTACGTTCAGCATTACCGCAAACGAAGAAGGCTGAGAATTTACCTTTGCTGCGAATGTAATCGAAGATTTCTGTGTACGGTTCAGTCATGTAAGCCAGGAAATGCTTAGCAGAGATCTGGGAGATAAGCGGGTCAACCGGAACGATAACGTCCATGCCAACTTCATCATACCAATCGATCATCAGTTTGCACTGTTTAACGATGTATTTCTGCATTTCCTTAACAAGGTCCGGATTCTTCTTCATATCGAAGAACAGGTTTGTACCTCTTAAATGAGACATCAGAGTGAACGGACCGCAGAACAGACCATAAAGAGCTGTTGTTTCACCAACAGATTCTTTCATACGGGCAGCCACATCCATAACCAGTTTGATACGGCCGGTGTTTGTGATGTCCTTGGAGTAATCCGGTTCATTTTCCCACGGATGTGTGGTGACGCTGGGCGGGTTATCATCGGCCCACATCAGACCGCAACCAAGCTGTTCAGCTTCCAGCTGAAGGTCGAAAGCGATCGGCTGGCCATCCGGCATGTACAGTTTGTTGGCTTCCATCAGACATTCATACAGCTTATCAGCATCTGTCAGGATTTCTGTAGCTGTGTAGCCTTTGATGAAACCGGCATGAACACCTGCGAACGGAACCCACGGGGCCTGTGTGACTTCTTCATGTCTTAATGTGGCAAATAATTTTTCCTTTCCTGTCATAAAAAAGGTCTCCTTTAGTAAATGGTTTATCATAAGCGGTCTACAGCAGCATATCTTTCCTGCTTAATGATATGCCCCTTCCCCAGTCTCCGCTCGAGTACAAAATATCAGGCCGGTATCTCATCTTCTGCCTTGCCGACAGCAGGCACTATCACGTGCACAGCGGTCGCTGTTACGACATCAGATTCTTATGATCAAAATCACATCTGGCTCTGTTGGCAAAATGTGCTTCTCCGATCGTTTCACCGGGTTTTGTGATGATGAATTCATCGGACACGTTTCCCTTGAGAAACTCTTTGTAAACACGAAGGCTTCCCGGCTCGCGCCGGCATTCCAGGCCGATCTTCTCCGCCATGGGGGTCACCTGTCGAATGGCATCATCCACATCATATTGGCCGGTTTCGACCATACGCACATATTTATAATGCTTGAACATACTCTTGATAATCTTCAATCCCTTAACAGGGCCGTATGTCTGCATATAGCGCGTATTTTCCGATAACATGGAATCCTCAAGGTCAAGCCAGCCTGCCGTGTAATACAGAGCCGACGGGTCCATCGGGATATCCATCCCCGCTTTCGTTGAAAGCAGGCATCGGATGCAATCATCAAAATTCGGAATGACAAGTGAAGCATGATGGCTTGTCAGCCCCAGAAGACCATTACCACAAAGCCCGTAGGCCAGCAGGATCTGATCCGCTTTTTCATCCCACTTGTCAATCTCCTCCTGCAGAGCTGTGCGGAGTTGATCCGGATATTCATGGAGTCCTTTCTCCATCCAGACCACTTCCCCCTCAAACAATCCTTTTTCCAGCAGCGACTGCAACTCATTCTTGAGCATATCGCAGGCCAACAGGACTCTGAGTCCGCCCTCGTTAGGTTGATTTATCAGTGTCATGTAAGTCTTGTAAAGCAGGCTGGGGCAGATGCCTCTGCCTGCGAAAAATCAAAATATTGTCCGATTATTCTGTCGGCAGATTTTCGTAAACCTTGGCCACGCGAGCAGCAGCTTCGACTCTCATCTTTTCTTCGTCGATACCTGTCAGCTTGTTGTCTTTCCAGACGATCTTGCCGTTGACCATTGTCATCCAAACCGGACGGCTGTAGCCGATGGTGCCCAGGAAGGCAGCCGGATCAAGCAGACCGCCGACATAATCCAGCTGGTTAACATCCAGCATGAAGAGGTCAGCTGCCATACCTTCTTCCAGACGACCGATATCGGTACGACCCAGCAGTTCAGCGCTGCCGACTGTGGCCAGTTTGAGGCAGTCATAACCTGACGGAGCGTGAAGTCTGGCCTTGTCGGTCAGTTCATGGCCCGGTTCGCCGTCGATAGCGAAGGACATCTCCTTGCTGGCATTGAGACGATGCAGCAGGTAGCAGACACGGATGTCAGCCAGAAGGTTGGAGTCATCGTTGGAGCCGTTGCCGTCAACAGCCAGACCAACCGGAACACCAAGTTCCAGCATAAGCGGTACCTTACAGATACCTGAAGCCAGCTTCATGTTGGAAACCGGGTTGTGAGAAACTCCGGTCTTGGTTTCAGCCAGACGACGAACTTCATCATCTGTGAAATGGATACCGTGAGCATACCAGACATCGCTGCCCATCCAGCCGCACTTTTCAGCCCAGTCAAGCGGTCTGTCGCCGTAGACTTCGAGGCAGTATCTTTCTTCGTCACGTGTTTCGCAAAGATGTGTATGGAGGCGGACATTCTTGTCACGAGCCAGCTTGGCGGATTCCACCATAACATCTGTTGTGACTGAGAACGGTGAGCACGGAGCCACAACAACCTGTCTCATAGAGAACGGGTTCGGATCGTGATATTTCTCGATCAGACGTGTGCAATCGTCCAGAGTTTCCTGTGTGGTTTCGATCAGTTCCATGGGCGGAAGACCACCGTCTTCTTTGCCGCGTGTGAAGCAGCTGCGGCCGGCATGGAAACGAAGACCGATTTCTTCGGCAGCACGGAATTCGCTGTCGATGATTTCTCTGCCTGAGCTTCTCGGGAAAGCGAAGTGCTGGTCAAACAGTGTTGTACCACCGAATTTTACAAATTCAGCCATGTCGACCATAGCGCTCAGATACATATAATCCGGACGGACTCTTTCCCATACCTTGTACAGGTAAAGCAGCCAGTCGAAAAGTTCATATTCCTGAATAAGCGGGATATTTCTTGTGAAAGCCTGAAGTAAATGATGATGTGTGTTGATCAGACCCGGATAAACGAATTTACCCTTGCCGTCAATCACTTCCGCATCCGGACATTCGATACCCGGTGCAATCTTTGCGATCTTGTTGTCGTCGATCAGAATATCGCAACCCTTCAGGATTCTGTCCTGATGATCGCAGGTAATGACCGCGTCAGCATTTTTGATTAAAATTTTTCCCATAACGCGTTCCTTTCTTTTTCTCCGCTAATCTTTGGCACAACATAATAGAATAAATATGATGTACCCTCATACATTTTAAAGAGGAATAATCCCCTTTTCAAGGGGATTATTCCTCCTCATTTCAAATTCGGCTTTTTCGCTAAACCTGCCACTTTCAATACAGTAAATATATCTACTCGCTTATAGGCGATTATGAGCACTGCTCCCAAAAATCGGTTCATTCGTTCAATAAACCATCGTTTACTCCGTCACCTTATCCAGAAAGTCCTTCAAAAGATTACGGGCTGCTAATGCGCGATAAGCGGCATTTGAGCGCTGATCATCGATAGGTTTGACATTTTTCAGGCACATTTCCGATATTTCTTCTCGTTTTTGAGCCAATTCCGCCTTTGTCATACCTTCCACCAGACGACTGGCTTCCGGCGATACCGCCGTTATGATAAACACCGAACCAAAGGCTGTTCGGAATGTTGTGATCCGTTCGCCGCCAAATGCTGCCCGACCGAAAAATGACAGTTTGGAAATCGCTTCCGCCCGTCGGGCGCCGACTTTTTTATACGCATAAAGGTTGTTTTCAGTCAACGCATCAGCCGGAATCTTAATGGCGGTCACCACCTCATTTTCCTGAAGAGCCGTGCGGCGAACCCCCAACACAAACTCACCGATGGGCATTTGACGGCAGACAACTCCGTCATCCCCGGCAGAGGCCAGACACACCACAGCATCAAGGGCATGCAGCATAGGCAGCGTATCACCGGCCGGCGAGGCATTGCAGATATTGCCTGCCACAGTGCCGCGACTGCGAATGGCGGGAGAGGCAATGTCCACGATCACATCCTTGATGATCTCCGGCACCTCATGCGATGCCAGAATTTCAACATAAGGCACAGCCGCCCCGATGGTCAGGCCATTTTCATCCCGGGTCAGTGTCCGCATTTCCTCCACATGAGTCACGAAAATGACATGTTCACCAATCTTCTTTGTGACCATGAGATCGGTCCCCCCGGCATAGATTGTGGCGCCGGGATGGTCTTTTCGCAGGGACACAGCTTCCATAATCGTTTCAGGATAATAAGCTACCATACGCCGTCCCCCCTTTCCGCTGCCAGAAAAATGGCTCGCACAATGGTGTTATAACCGGTGCAGCGACACAGATTACCGGAAATACCCCGTCTCACTTCAGCTTCCGTGGGATGCGGATTCTGTAACAACAGAGCATGGCCTGCCATGATCATCCCCGGGATACAGAAACCGCACTGAACAGCTCCCGCATCGGCAAAGGCCTGATCCAGCACTTTAAAAGCCTCGGTTTCCCGCAACCCTTCAATGGTGATAATCTCTTCTCCCATCACGCTGCCGGCAGCCACCAGGCAGGAGTTTGTCAGACGGCCATTGATGAGCACACTGCAGGCACCGCATTCACCTTCGCCGCACCCTTCCTTGACGCCGGTTTTATTGAGATCTTCTCTCAAGATATCGAGAAGACGTATTGTCGGGTCTTTATCAAAGCTGTATTCTTTTCCGTCTATCGTCAGTTTAATCATGCTTGGCCTCCTCAATTGCCGGCAGTACCCGCTCCGGTGTGAGCGGCATCCGCGTGAATTCCGTACCGGCAGCCTGTTCCAGCGCCTCCACAAAAGCCGGCGCCGATCCGAGAATCGTCAGTTCCCCGGCACCTTTGGCCCCCAGCGGCCCTCTGTCATAGGGATTCGGCATGGTCATAGCAAACCACATAGCCGTATCCATAGCAGTAGGAATCATATAGTCTGTGTAGGAAGCCTGCTGGATCCGACCATCCTTGATCTCCATGTTTTCCATAGAGGCATAGCCGACGCCCTGCAGCATACCACCTTCAATCTGACCCCGCAGGATACGTTCGTCAATAGCAACGCCCACATCGTAAACACCGCCACCGCCGATCACATGGGATTCACCGGTCAATATATCCAGTTCAACCTCGATCACATTGACACCCCAGGAATAGGTGGGATAGGGATCTCCGTAGAACTGACTCAGATCCCAGGGAATCATAAATTCGGGATGCTCATATTTGCGCACCACGGTCTGCTCTTCCCCTCTCTTCCAGATTTCCTTTAATTCTTTGCAGCACAATTCCAGAAGCTTGCCCGGAATAATAACAGAACGGGAAGCCACCGTCGGACCGGAATTGACCACCCGGTCGGTATCCGGATTTTTGAAAATGATCTGTTCATAGGGCAGATCCAGCACCTCGCCGGCAATTTTCGTAAATGCCGTGCGGACACCCTGTCCCATATCGGTGTTACAAGCCAGGATTTCCACCGTGTCGTCGGCATACTTCGTCACCTTCATTTCCGATTTCAGGAAATCGCGTTCCGCCGACCCGGTGAAACCGCAACCATGAATAGAAAGCCCCATGCCGATACCCCGTCTCATACGGCCGGTCTGATTGGCATAGGCTTTTTTCTTATTCTGATAGTCCGACAGTTCCATCGCCTTATCGATCATGTCATTGACAATGACCGGATAGTGGAAGATCCCCCGTGTTGACGTAAGATCGCCCTGTTTAGCCAGATGACGTCTCTTAAAAGCAAGCGGTTCCTCACCCACACGATAAGCCAGATGATTCATAAATGTCTCGATCGCCAGATGGGTCTGAGGCGCACCGAAACCACGGAAAGCCCCGCTGGGCACATGATTGGTCTTCATGGCCCGGCCATCCACATCCAATGCCGGGATGCGATAAACGCCGGTACAGGTAATAAGGCTTCTTTGCAAAATGGTGGGTGATGTAGTCCCGTAAGCCCCACCGTCATACACCAGACGCACCCGAAGGCCGGTGATGGTATTAGCCTCATCCAGTGCGGCTTCATAGGTAATGGCAAAGGGATGACGCTTCGGTGTGTCCAGCACATCTTCTTTCCGACTCAGGATCATGAGCACAGGGCGCCCCGCCTTCCGAGCAGCCGCCGCTGCCTGACAGGCCAGCAAGGAGGGATAATCTTCCTTACCGCCGAAAGCACCACCAATATAGGCAGCCTTCGCCTGCACTTGTTTTGGATCAAGTTTAAATACCTCGGCGACTTCATTCACAATGTAGTAGGGATTCTGAAATGAGCCTGTCAAAGTCACCTTGTCATTGACCCATTCCCCCATGATGCCGCAGGTTTCCAGATAGACATGCTCCTGTCGACCGCCGTAAATGGTTTCCTTAAATGTAAAAGCGGCCTTTTCAAAGGCCTCATCTGCATCGAATTTGTTGTAATGATAGGCGATCAGAGCCTCATCGGAAGCCTCCATGCTTAAAACAGCCGGCAGATCCTCATACTCAACAACGGTTTTCTCAACCAGTTCTTTAACTTTGGCCTTGTCCGGGCCACAGATCACAGCGATCCCCTCGCCGATATAGTTGACTTCATGGGAGGCAAAAATAAACTGACCATCCTCCTCATTACGCAGGTAATTGGGTGTTGTCATATCCCGTTCATCAACAAACGTATAGCCTTCCGGCATTTCCGGATAATGAATGGCTTTGATACGGGCATGAGCTTTCTGGGAGCGCACCATATAACCGTACAGCATGCCCTCAACGCGATAATCCGCAATGTAAGCTGCACGACCGCCGGTTTTTTCATGATGATCCACTCTCACAGTGTCTTTATGAAACCGTGCCATTTCTCCTCCTCTATTGTTCAAAACATCTATTGAATTTCCCAATTTATAGGCTGAATTTATTACTTTTCAATAATAACATATTTGTCATTCCATCAAAATACAAAATAAATATTTAATACCATATCATCATTCAATCAATATATGAAACAAACGGTTATTGTTCTGACAGTGTGTCGGGCATTTGCCTGACTTATCGCCGACAAAGCCGCCAAATGCTGTTCTCTCCCCCTCCGACTGCAGGTAGCGTAAACCTCCCAAAAAAACCGCCGCCCTTTCGGGCGGCGGTCGATTAACTTAAGAACGAGTCCTCTTTCTTGCCTTTCGGCTCGCCGGAATTGTCCGGATCCCAGCGAGCCGACCGACAAAATGGAAAGGATTGTTAGTAAGCTAACTGCGAATTATGAGGTACCAAACTGTTCTCTTCATTCAGTTGAATGAGTATTTGAAAATGTGCTGGCTACTTTCTTGATTTAGAATGTACCGTTAACATTTTCTACCAGGAACTGCTGATCAAGGATCATTTCGTCGCTCATTGTTTCCCCTGCCGGAACAAGAACGTTACCCTGGTTGTCAAGAAGTTCGCCGTCGAATACGTGAGCTTCACCGGATTCGATCGGAGCCATAGCTTCGGCTACCTGAGCCTGAAGGTCGGCAGATACGAGTGCATCATTGTAGGACAGCTGAGCGCAGCCTTCGCCGGCGCCCCAGAAGTAGTTTTCAACGAAGATGCCTTCGGTCAGATACTTGGAGAAGATTTCTTCGAACATCGGAGCCCAGTTCCAAACGCAGGATACGAGGACGGCTTCCGGAGCGTAATCTGTTGTATCCAGGTTGTAACCTGTTGTGAAGACGCCGTTCTTAGCACAAGCCTGAGCAACACCCGGTGATGAGCAACCGGTGCCCATGTATTTCACACCCTGAGCAGCCAGTGATGTAGCACATTCACCTTCAACGGCCGGATCATACCAGCTGTTTGCCCACAGAAGGTCAACAGTTGCATTCGGGTTAGCAGCTCTTGCACCAAGGGCGAAAGCGTTAGCTGAGAAACGAACAGAAGCTTCTGACATACCGGCTACATAGCCAAGTTTGTCTGTGTCTGACATCAGTGCGCAAAGGTAACCGATACCATACATAGCATCATAGGCTCTGATGTGATATGTTGTCAGGCCGGAAACCGGAGCGCCGCACTGAACGAACTGAATATCCGGATACTGGTTAACAAGATCTGCCAGAAGCGGTGCATAACCTGTGGAGCAGCCGATGATGATCTGGCAGCCTTCGCCGATCAGCTCTTCAACAGCGCTTGTGCAGGCCACTGTTTCTTCAGCGCAGTTTTCAATGTACATGATCTGATCTTCGCTCATGCCAAGCTGTGCTCTGGCATTGTCAAGACCAAGGAACTGGCATTCACACCAGCCGCCGTCATCTTTTGTCGCGGTCAGAAGTGCGCCGATCTTCAGTGAGCTGTAATCAACATCACCTGACGGGGCGGCGTCTGCGGGAGCTTCGGCTTCATCCTTCGGTGTTTCCTCTGCCGGAGCTTCTTCGGCCGGCTTGTCTTCTGCCGGAGCCGGAGCTGATGAACCACAACCTGCAAGAAGTGTTGATGCCATACCTACGGCAACGATCATAGCCAATAATTTCTTTTTCATACAATTCCTCCCATTTCCGTTTGTGTATTCCGAAACGCTTTTCCCTTCGCTTCGGTTCAAACAGATAATATCACCCGTCTTTTTATTTTTCAAGTCTTTTTTGAGCAATTATTCTATTTAGGCCATCATTTTTGTCTTATTGTTGCTTTTGGTTTATTTTTATTGTTTATTTGGTTTATTTTAACCAGTATTTTTCTAATTGAATCTAATTTGTTTAATATTTATCGGTCATGTGCACAATAAAATCACACTGACATGCCTCCATTCAAGTCATTTTCTCCCCGGCTATTCAGACGAACACCTGTCCGTTGAGCATCATTTCCATTTGCCAAAATCTGTTTTTTCGGCCAAGTGAACCCTTTCATGCAAGCATGAGGATTCACTTGGCTCATCGGGGCAGGAGGAAAAACACCTCCTGCCAACATCCCTTCGGTAATACTTCGATTCCGCTTTGCTCCATCTCAGTGATTACCGTTCGCCAAATGAATCCCTCCATGCAAGCATGGGGATTCACTTGGCTCATCGGGATAACAAGAAGCCGCCATGCCCGAGGGCACAGCGGCTTTCAAGTTATACACTATTCAGTTGATTATCGATGTGCAGATGCCCAGGCACCTGTCATCTCCTCGATCAGGCTTCGCCGTACAGTCTGACAGCGGCATCCTTGATGGCATCCATAACCTGAACATAAGTGGCGCAGCGGCAGAAGTTGCCGGCCAGGCCTCTCTTGATCTCATCATCCGTCGGATGCTTATGTGTTTTCAGGAACGCATAAGCAGACAGGATCAGACCCGGTGTGCAGAAACCGCACTGAACAGAACCATTGTCGATAAAGGCCTGCTGAATAACATCCAGGTCTGTGTTAGTGGCCACACCTTCGATGGTCATAACATCATGGCCATTGATCTGACCGGCCATGTAAAGACAGGAGTCAGTGGGCACGCCGTCGATCAGAACGGTGCAGGCACCGCACTCACCAACTTCGCAACCTCTCTTGGTACCTGTCAGGTTCAGGCGCTTTCTGATCATTTCCAGAAGAGTTTCGCCCGGTTCCACAGCCACAACGGTTTCTTTGCCGTTTAATGTGAATTTGACTTCGATCATGATAATTTACCTCCTGCCAGTACGAAAGCATCTCTGACAGCACGACCGGACAGTGTGCGAATCAGAGCCTCACGATAGCGCTTGGATGCACGCCATGAGTCTCTCGGTTTTGTTGAATTCAGGGACAGTCTGCCGATTTCAGCCATAACGTCCTCTGTCGGGATCTTGCCGACAGCATAGTCTTCGGCTTCTGTACATCTGACCGGTACCGGAGCAGCAACGCCCATGGCGATAGTAGCCTTGGCAATAGTGCCGTCCTCAGCCAGCTTGCAGGTAGCGGCCACACCAAAGATGGCAAGGTCCATGGCTTTTCTGACAGCAAATTTGTTGTACATACAGCCAAAGTGATCACCCTTCGGTGCTACCAGGATGCGAACCAGCAGTTCGCCCGGTTTGCGGTCAACACGACCCGGTCCCAGGTAGAAATCAGCGATATCAATGGTACGTTCGCTGTCTTTTGTGCGCAGCACCAGCTTGCTCTCCAGAGCAAACAGTGACGGAGCGCTATCAGCAGATACAGCACCGTTACAGACATTGCCGCCGATGGTGGCCACGTTCTGAATCTGCGGGCCACCCATGGCCAGCGCAGCTGTGCGCAGTGTCGGCAGTTTCTCAATAATGATCGGGTCATTGGCCACCTTTGTGAAGGTTGTCATAGCGCCGATAGCAATGGTGCCGTCTTCCAGCATCTGAACGCCCTTCAGTTCCTGAATGCGATCAAGGCTGAGAAGCTTAACATTTTTCAGGTTTTTGGCTCTCATTTTTACGACGACATCGGTACCGCCGGCCAGCGGCTGGACTTCCGGGTCCTTAGCCATGATGTCGAGGGCTTCTTCAAGCGTTGCCGGCGTATAGAGTTCATCAACATTATACATAACTTAATCCTCCTCTACCGGATGTAAATGGTTCCAGACACGTTCCGGTGTCAACGGGTTCTGATTGATCGGGACACCTGTTGCATTGAATACAGCATTTCTGATGGCGCAGGCAGCACCGATGTTAACCGGTTCACCGACAGACTTGTTGCCGTAGGCTGTATCCGGTTCGTAAGAACTGAAGAATTCGCAGTGCAGATCCGGTACATCCGCGAAGGTCGGGATCTTGTAATCCAGCAGGGTGTCATTGTACACAGCACCTGTCTTGGGATTGATCAGAATCTGTTCTGTCAGACCATAGCCGTAGCTCATCATGGCACCGCCGTAGAGCTGACCCTTGGCAGCCAGCGGGTTGATGATCTGGCCGGAATCCAGATACTGTCTCAGTTTCAGAACGTTAACAGCACCGGTTTCGGTATCAACTTCTACCTCGGCAAAAGCAGTCAGATAGGTCAGACCGTTGGCCATCGGATAATGATAAGCAAAATGCTCGATCAGTTCGGCTTCCGGGAAGCTGTAAACCATCTTCCAGGTGATGTCCTTCAGCGGGCAGATTTCTTCACCTGTTTCGCTGTTAACAAGGAAACCTCTCTTAATATCGATCTTATCGCGATCAAGTTCACGATCCTTAGCGGCATAATCCAGAATCTGGTTCTTGCAGGCCAGAGCCGCTTTCTTCACAGCATTACCGCCAACGTTTGTCTGACGGGAAGCATAAGCACCCGGATCGAAGGGGGTGATATCGGTATCGGAGCCATCCGGCATATTGACCCATTCATAGGGGATACCCAGAGTTTCGGCAGCGATCATCTGCATTGTGGTTTCAGCACCCTGACCGATTTCGGTTGTGCCTGAGAAAATGGTGGCGGAGCCGTCTTCATGAACGATGCAACGAGCACCGACAACTTCTACGGAGTGGCCGTAAACGTTCTGAGCGTAGTTACCGATACACATACCGATACCGCGCTTGATCGGACCGCTGTTATCCGGATGGAAGTCATCCCAACCGATTTCCTTACGACCGTATTCGATCATGTCATCCAGGTTCTGAGATCTGAGCATGATACCGGCGGCATTGAAGAGACCACCGATACGGGCATGATTCTTCAGACGGAACTCGATGCGATCAAGGCCGAATTTCTGGCAGATGTTATCAATGTGAGACTCCATAGCGAAATGCCACTGCGGAGCACCATAGGCTCTCATGGCACCGGCAACCTGGATATTGGTATAAACGGAACGGGCACGGAAGTGCAGGTTCTCTACCGGATACAGGTAAGCCACATGGGAAGCCTGGTTGTAAGCAACATTATGACCATGTGAAGAATAACCGCCGTTGTTGCAGATGAATTCAACGTCACGGGCAACAAAACGGAAGTTTTCATCAAGACCGGACTTGATGTGGATCAGATCAGCATGTCTTGTACGGGTCATCGCCAGGTTTTCTTCACGAGTGATCTCAAGGATAACCGGGCGTTTTGTTCTGATAGCCATCAGGGTATTGAGGATTTCGAAGACCGGTTCCTGCTTACCGCCAAAGCCGCCGCCGACATAGCTCTTCACAACACGGAAGGCTCTCTGCGGCATGCCAAGAGCATGACCCAGACGTTCTCTTAAGATGAACGGGCAGTGGTTGGAGCAGTGAACAAGCCAACGACCACGTTCTCTGTCCGGCTCAACCATGGAAACATGTGTTTCGATCTGGGCATGAGCAATGATCGGTGTCTCGAAATCTTCTTCGATGATATACTTGGCATTCTTGAAGGCTTCTTCAACATTACCAAGTTCGTATTCGTTTTCACCGCAAAGGTTCTTGGAACCTTCGTGGATTTCATAAGCGCCTTCTTTCAGGGCTTCACGGGGATCAAAGTAGGCCGGCAGTTCATCATACTCGAAAGTGATAAGACGGCAGGCTTCAGCTGCGATTTCCGGTGTTTCTGCGACGACAGCGGCGATCATATCGCCGACATAACGGGCATGACGGTTCAGGATTCTCATATCCTGCGGTGTGTCATACGGGAACGGATGACCGCAGGATGTGTAATCGATTTCCGGCACATCCTCGTAGGTGATGACATCCAGAACGCCGGGCAGAGCCTTGGCGGCTGTGGTGTCAATCTTGGTGAACATTGCGTGAGCGACAGGGCTATGAAGAATCTTGCCATAAGTAAGCCCCGGAACTCTCAGGTCGGCTACATACTTCGCCTGGCCGGTAACTTTTGCGTAAGCGTCACTACGCGGCACAGACTTGCCAATTACATCATAATTTTTTTCCATAATCTCCCATCCTATTTCTTTTCTTAAAAAATGAGGAAAAAAGAATGCACCCAACAAAATAGTGGTTAACGCCCCCTTTTTTCCTCAAAAGAAAATCGATATTTAATTACAAGAGGATAATAGCATACCGCCTATATCTTCACAACCGTTTTCGAATTCCAAAAAAAATATATTCGCAATAACCATTTTTTGAGCATGTTTTTTTGTAAAAATACCAAAATACGGCCGAAACTTATTCGAGCGTCCGTTTTTGATTAAATTTACTCTTTGAACACATGCACAAATAACGCAATTTTGCCAATTGTCAGTCATCGGTCAACGGCTGTGTCAGCATCGTTCTGATCAGTCGTTTACAATAAGCGAAATAGCTCTGAAGATTAAATCCGGCCAGATGATACTGGATGGCAGCCCCTTGCATCAGAGACACCAGCACAAAGGTCAGCTGTTCTTTGTCAGACTCCGGCAAGTCTCCGCAGAACGGATCCACGACCATTTCACGGATTTCTTCACGCCATTCCTGATAGGCTTCCGCCATGGATTTTTTCTTCATGTCATCAACTCTGGAATGAAGCCAGAAATCGAAATTGACATAATCCAGATCCTTCTCCATCTGGATGAAATCCATTTTCTGGAAGAAGAAGAGATCCAGCACCTCATAGATGTTGTTCGGGTCAATGCTCTTCTTTCTCTGATTACGGAACTCGAAGGACTTGTCGAGCACCCGTTTCTGAAGCTTGTCCATCAATTCATCCTTACTCTTAAAGTAATAATGAATGCTGGAGGGAGACACCCCGGCCTCGTCTGCGATCATACGAGTCCGTGTCCCGGTAATGGTTTCTCTGGCCACGACTGTCAGAGCCGCATCCAGAATCTTCTCTTCATTGGGATTATCTTTCATAATTCCGGCACCTCTCTTTTACTAGCAATCCTGATAAAAAACCTTTCCATTTCCTTATAATCCTTAATCACAGGGATTATAACACATGCTCAAAGAAATACCTATTAAAAAGTATTAACTTTTTGCAAAAAACGGGATTTTTTCATCATTTTATTAGCGCATGATCTTGATTCTCTTCTTATTCGGGTTTTCCACCCTATACGCACCAGTATATATAAATATCTATTCAATTTCACCAGCTATTCTTACAATAAAACCGTATGTTTTTGTCCGCTTCCAACCCGAGCGACTCTATTTCGACCTTTTCATGTACCAGTCTCTCGACACAGAGCCCGGATACACCACGCCTCGATTCTGCATGGCGTAAAACGGACACCGGCAATACCTGCAGAGCACGATATGCGCTTCACCACTTGCTCGTGAACCTCAGCTACCTTCTGTAGCCCATCGGCAGGGGCTTTTCCCCCCTACGGATGCAAGCATCAGGATTCATCCGGCTCGCCGCTATAATAAAAGACTGCCAATCCGTGAAGGATCGGCAGCCTTTAAAAATATGCTGTGATCGATTAACGATTTTCTCTGTCGTAGGGCACGGTCAGAGCAGCCGGCATATCCACATGTTTCTTTCTGAAGTTGCCTGTTGTGATGATCAGGACAAGGATTGTCAGGATATACGGCAGCATGGTCATGAACTGTGACGGCACCTGCGGCAGCAGCAGCTGGAAGTAGTTGGCCAGAACGGAAACACCACCGAAGAGAACAGCGCCCCAAACGGCTGTGACCGGATTCCAGGAACCGAAGATAACCAGAGCGGCTGCGATCCAGCCCTTGCCGTTGACCATGTTTTCGTTCCAGAGGTTTGTATAAGCCAGTGACAGGTAAGCACCTGCGATGGTGGTCATCATACAACCAAACATAACATAGCCGTATCTCATAGCGAAGACGTTGTAGCCTGTGGCATCCAGAGCGCCCGGGTTTTCACCGAGTGAACGGAGAAGCAGACCATAGCGTGTTCTGTAAATATAATACATGGCCAGCGGAACGATGATGTACATGGCATAAACCATGATGTTCTGATTGAAGAAGACTTCGCCGATAACCGGGATCTTGGACAGGCCGGGGATGGCGATGTTCTGGAATGCATGGTTGGCAGCAACGCTGGTGACGTTCTTGCCGATGAAACCGGAGAGACCGGTACCGAAGGTCAGCATGGCCAGACCGCAAACAGTCTGATCAGCCTTCAGCGTAACTGTCAGGAATGCGTAAACAACACCGATCACGATACCGACGGTAGCTGCCACCAGGAGGGAAAGACCCAGGTTATGTGTGGCAACGTCTGTCATATAACCGGTACAGCAGCCCATCAGCATGATACCTTCAAGACCCAGGTTCATGATACCGGCACGCTGTGAAAAGATTTCGCCGATAGTTGCATACAGCAGGGAAACTGCAACAACAACAGTCGAGCTTAAAATTGAAACTAATACTGTCATTTCGTCTCCTCCCTCTTATGCCTTTTTGATTGACTTCATGCGGTATTCTGTGAAGTATTCACCTGCCAGAACGAAGATCAGGATAGCACCACGGATCATAGTTGCGACCTGTGACGGAACACCTGATGTCTGTACAGCGTAAGCACCTCTTTCCAGACCACCGAAGAAGATGGAAACAAGAATGACGACGATGGGGTTGAACTTACTCAGGTAAGCGATAACGATGGCTGTGTAACCGGCGCCATTCGGAAGAGCCGGCTGCAGACGATAGATAACGCTGGAAACCTGTGTAGCACCTGTTAAACCGGCCAGAGCACCGGAGATACCCATAACGATGAGGATGTTCTTCTTAACATTGATACCGGCATAGCGGGCAGCATTAAGACCGTTCTTGATAACGGAAACCTGATAACCCGTTGTGGTGTATTTAAAGAAGAGGAACATGATCACAGCCACAACAACAGCCAGGATGAAGGCTGCGCTGATGCTGCCGCCAAAGAGCATCGGCAGCTTTGCTGTGTCCGGAATGTTGGCTGTGTACGGCAGGTTCAGACCGCCGGCATCCTTCCACGGACCGTAGCAAAGATAGTCCAGAAGAAGCAGAGCCACGTAGTTGAGCATCAGGGTAACGATGGTTTCATTGATGCCCCAGTAAGCCTTCGGGAAAGCTGCGATGAGAGCCCAGATAGCACCACCGAGGATAGCCAGGATGATCATAACCGGAATCTGAAGCGGAGCCGGCAGCTGGGGTCCGAAAAGGATGAAGCCTGTGGAGCAGATAGCACCCATGGCGTACTGACCTTCAGCACCGATGTTGTTCAGATTCATTTTAAAGGAAATGGAAACACCCAGACCGCAGATCATAAGCGGAACGGCTGTCAGGATACTCTTGGACCAGCCATTATAGGAACCAAAAGCGGATTTAAACATCTTACCGTAAACAGCCAGCGGGCTGAAGCCCTGAGCTGCCATAAAGATACCGCAGAATGCCAGTGCCAGAATGGTAAAGAGAATAACATTTCCGACACGTCTCGGGGCAGACACACGATCACGTCTGACCATCGTAATTCTTGATTTAGCCATTTGCGACCTCCTTACCATCTGATTCGCCAAGGCCGATACCGGCCATCAGCTTACCGATTTCTGTTCTGTTCGTTGTTGCCGGATCGATCAGCTCACTCAGATAACCATCGAAGAGAACACCGATCTTATCGGACATTTCGAATACTTCGTCGAGGTCTTCGGAAATCATCAGGATAGATGTGCCTTTTTCTTTTTCACGGAACATGATCTCATGAATGGCGTCGATAGCACCAATATCAAGACCACGAACCGGGTAAGCCACAACCAGAAGCTCGGCATTGCCGTGAACCTCACGGGCTACCAGCAGTTTCTGCTGGTTACCACCGGACATCAGACGGACGGGACGTTCCACGCCGGCATTCTTGATGTCGTATTCTTTCACGACTTCTTCAGCCGCTGCTTTGATCTCAGCTTTTTTCAGGATACCGTTCTTGCTGTAGCGGCTGTTGGAATAATCCTTCAGGATCAGGTTATCCATCAGATCGAGGTTCGGGACAAGACCCATGCCCAGTCGATCTTCCGGCACAAAGGCAATACCTTTTTCCTTACGGCCCTTAATGGACAGCTTGGAAATATCTTCACCCTTGTATTCAATATGGCCGGAGGTCATCGGTCTTAAACCGGTGAGAACCTCTGCCAGGATTCTCTGGCCGTTGCCGGCAACACCGGCGATACCCACGATCTCACCCTTGTGGAGTTCGATGTTGGCATTCTTCAGAGCCGGGATACCACGGTCATTCAGCGCACTCATTTCCATACCGCGAAGGATCAGTTCGCCCGGTGCGCATTTTTCACGATTGGATTTATTGGCCAGTTCGTGACCGACCATGAGGAGTGTCAGCTCATCACGGTTGGTGTCCTTGGCCATCATCGTGCAAATGGACTTACCACCGCGCAGAACGGTGATACGGTCGGCATTGCCGATAACTTCATTCATTTTATGGGAAATAAAGACGACGGCCTTACCGCTATCAGCCATCACGCGAAGCGTTCTGAACATTTCAACTGATTCCTGGGGAGTCAGAACAGCTGACGGTTCATCCAGAATAAGAATTTCTGCGCCGCGATAAAGCAGCTTGACGATTTCAACACGCTGCTGTTCACCGACGGATAACTGCCAGATCTTAGCCTCCGGAACCAGTTTCAGACCGAATTCCTCAGAGCAAGCCTTGACCTCTGCATTCATCTGCTTTGTGTTCAGGCGTGTCGGACATTTGCCTGATGTCAGCATAACGTTTTCGGCCACTGATAAGGGTGCGATCAGGCGGAAATGCTGATGCACCATACCGATACCGATATTGACAGCCTGTTTCGGGCTGGCAATCTCCACCGGCTGGCCTTTGTGATAGATTTCACCGCTGTCGGGTTTGTAGATACCGGTCAGTACGTTCATAAGTGTACTCTTACCGGCACCATTTTCTCCAAGCAAAGCATGGATCTCACCTGCATACAGTTCCAGATTGACATTGTCATTTGCAATGACGCCGGGAAATGTTTTGGTGATGCCCTTCATTTCCAGAATTTTCTCTGCCATATGCGTAACCTTTTACCCTTTCCACTAAAGTATTTTCCCTTTGCTGATGGCCTGTACCGAACCCTGCGGTTTTGAGATGGGTTCCAATACATTCCCCTGACAATCATATCTTGAGCAGATGCTCAACTTATAATTGTTTTTCGACCATCCACGCATATATTAACACCTTTTTCGGAATATCGCTATAAATTCAAACAAAATGAACCTCCAACAATCTGTCATAATTTTCATGAAAAGTTTGGTACATTTTACATATTTTTTATAATTCAACTGTCACTTGTCTATTTTTCAGATATTTTGCGTTTCATAAATTCGCCGTATCATAGCCGTTGGCTATAGCCGCTGAAAACGGACAAAACAGTTCCTCCCCGATAATGTTCTTAAAATATCCCTTTTCAGCTTATAAAAATGGTTTTCCCGGCGAATCCGGGAATTGTTTTAACAGATAGGACAATTGGGGCACCCAAAGCAGTTGAGGTGGATGAACATATCCCGATGACAAAAGCATGTCCGGCAGAAATGATACATTACGGCAGCAAAAAACAGGGCCACCGCACCATGTGCGGTAGCCCTGCCTTCATACGATTCTGTCGAATCGTTCTCTTATTTGGTTGTTAGATCTCTTCAGACAGTTCCTCTACCGGCATTTCTGTTTCGATCGCATCGATAACAACTTCCGGTGCAGCTTCTTCGGCCGGAGCCTCCTGAGCTTCAGCGGCAGCATTTTCTGCTTCCAGTTCAGCAGCCAGACGAGCTTCTTCTCTCTTGCGCTCGGCAATGCGCGCATCGCTGTCAAGGGTGATGTTGCGGTATCTCTTAAGACCCGTACCGGCCGGGATCAGCTGGCCGATGATAACATTTTCCTTCAGACCGATCAGCGGGTCGGTCTTGCCCTTGATGGCGGCATCTGTCAGGACCTTGGTGGTTTCCTGGAAGGAAGCGGCAGACATGAAGGAGTTGGTGGCCAGAGCAGCCTTTGTGATACCCAGAACGATGCGGGTACCTTCCACAAGTTCTTTGCCCTCGGCAGCCAGCTGCTTGTTGGTCTCGTCAACCTCAAGGAAGTCCTCAAGAGTACCCGGCAGATAGTTGGAATCGCCGGCTTCCTCAATGCGGATCTTCTTCAGCATCTGACGAACGATAACCTCGATGTGCTTATCGTTGA